>NZ_JAVAYM010000050.1:0-28537 GCF_054185205.1 Bradyrhizobium sp. 14AA
AGGCGGAAGATGTTATCCAGGATCTTGGCGTTGTTCGGCTCCTGCTCGAACTTCACCAGTTGATTGTCGACGGTGTCCAGGCTCTCGCTGGTCTCCGTCAAAAACTCCCGCAACAGATCATCCATGAAAACAGGCCTTCATACAGGGAGGGCGCGCACGAGGCGTGATGCGCCATTTCGGAATGAGGCCAGCTTCACCGCAAAGCGTTTAATAATGGTTGAGTATGTGGAAAAGAACGGAACCAACAAAGAGATAAGGCGCTCCGGACAAGCCGAAGCGCCTCGTAAAGATTGGCTTAACCTCTGAGCGCGCGGATGCGCGTTTACGAAGCGGTAACGATGATGGCTTCGCCTTCCAGCTTGAGCGTCACGGTGAGCCCGCAGGCCTGCGCGAGCAGCCGCGTATAATAAGGCTGGATCGCGTGCGCATCCGCGGCAGGTCCCCGTTCGCCGCTGAGCAGCTCGGAGATGTTCTGCGGCAGGCGCGCATTATGTCCGGTCGCGGTGATGCGGAAGCTCATCGTCTCGCCCTCGCCGATCGGGTCGATCGTCAGCATGCCGCCGCGCGGGATCGTATGCTGGGACACGACCAGCATGTTGAGCAGCAGCTTGACGCGATTCTTCGGCAGCAGCAGCCGCGGCAGATTCCAGGTGATCGAGCACTTGCCGTCCTCGATGTGCCCCTTCGCCATGGTCTGCGCATCGCCGAGGTCGATCTGCGCGCCGGAGGAGCCGGCCGCGCCGAAAGCGAGACGGCAGAACTGCAAACGGGCGGATGCGGTCTTGGCGCTCTTGCGAATGAGGTCGAGCGCGAATTCGCGGTCGTCGGGCTTGGGATCGTCGTCGAGCACTTCGAGCCCGTTGACGATGGCGCCCACGGGGCTGATGAGATCGTGACAGACCCGCGAGCACAGCAGCGCGGCGAGTTCGAGCATATCGGGAGCAGTGGCGGTCGCGGGCGACGAGGCGTCAGACATATAAAGGGGTCCTGGAGGGTTCCTGAAATTGCACGGCGCTGGACGCCGCGAATCACGCATGCTTGACGGATGCTGCGGGTTCTAACATTCGCCAGCCTGTGCCAGCTAGCTTGCGATAGGTTCGAAGCGGCCATAAAGGGCTGCGGGCGAATCAACTGACAGGGGCGAGAATTGCCGATGAATGAGGCATGCACGTGAGGATCATCGACGCCGCGGAGGCATCCGGCCTGATGGAGCCGCTCACCGCGCTGGTGGTGAAGGCGGGCGAAGCGATCCTCAGCGTCAACCGCGCGGCGATGCGGGTCGACGGCAAGCAGGACGGCTCGCCCGTGACCGAGGCCGACCTCGCCGCCGACCGCATCATCGCAGACGGTCTGGCCCGGCTCGCGGGCGACGTCCCGACGCTCTCGGAAGAGCGGACCCAGCTCGCCTCCCCGCCGTTTCTGGGCAGCTTCTTCCTGATCGATCCGCTCGACGGCACCAAGGAGTTCGTCGCCGGCCGCGATGAGTTCACCGTCAACCTCGCCCTCGTGACCTCGGGCGTGCCGCTGCTCGGCATCGTCAGTGCGCCCGCGCTCGGCCTGCTCTGGCGCGGCATTGTTGGCCGCGGCGCCGAGCGGGTGAGGTTTGACGGCACGACCCTCGGCGCTGCCGAACCGATCCGCACCCGCAAGCTGCCGGCCGAGGGAGAGCCCTGGATCGCGGCCGTGAGCCGCTCGCACGGCGATCCCAAGAGCGAGGCGTTCATCGATAACAGGCCCAATGCGATGAGAAAGACCTGCGGCTCGGCCGTGAAATTCGGCCGGATCGCAGAAGGCAGCGCCGACATCTATCCCCGTTTCGGGCCGACCTCGGAATGGGACGTCGGGGCCGGCTGCGCGGTCGTGACGGCGGCCGGCGGCAAGGTGACCGACGGCCAGGGCGGCGAGCTCCGCTTCGGCGAGCGGCAGGGTAGCAACTTCATCATCCCGGAGTTCATCGCCTGGGGCGACCCGCAGGCGCGGTAGGCTGCTACTGACTGAGCTTGCTACTGGCCGAGCTTGTCCTGGAGGGCCGGCCAGCGCTTGCCGACCTCATAGAGGAAGCGCTCGGGATCGGCGGCGAAGGCGTCACGATTGGCTTCCCGGCTGAACAGATAGAGCCGCTGCGCCGCGATCACGAAGAACCGGGGATTGCCGGCGATGGTGACACCACGGGCGATATCAGCCGGATCGTAGCCGCCGAACTGCGGCCCGTAGACCTCGGGATGGGCGAGGAAAGAGGCCCGGTTGCCCTCGTTCCTGAAGCGCCAGACCGCGCCCCAGAGGTTGGCCTCGAACTCGGCCGTCCCCTGTTCGGCGGTGCCGTCGACGAAATAACCGACGGGGTCGAAGCCCTCGATGGCGACGCCGGTGAAGCGGTTGACGACGATCCGCTCGGTGGTGGCGGCCTGCGCCGGAAACCCCGGGCAGCCGATCCAAATCCCCGCCAGCAGGCACAGGCGGAGGGCGATCAAGGCAATTCCGGGGCGCAAAGGGCTATCTTCCTGCCGTTGTGCCGTCATAGTTGCTGCGGATAACATCCGAGTCGAGGGGACATCCGGCGCAACCTAGAGCCGTGCCTGTTGGCGTCAGGTTAAGGAAGCGACGGGATTCGATACCAGGGGTTCTTTTATGACTTTCGCATCACGCCTTGCTGCGCTCGCGCTTGCCGCGATGGTCGGCTGGATCGTGCCGGCCTCCGCCCAGCAGGCGCCGCCGCCCAATCTGCCGCCGCCGCAGCGGACCCCGACACCAAGTACCTATGGGCCGGACGAGCTCGTCGGCGCCGGGCACCGTTTCTTCGGCAACGTCTCGCGCGGGCTCGCCTCGATCATCGAGAAGGCGATCAGCCAATGGGGCCTGCCCAACGGCTATATCCTGGGTGAGGAAGGTTCCGGCGCCTTCGTGGCCGGCCTGCGCTACGGCGAGGGCACGCTCTACACCAAGAACGCCGGCGACCTCAGGGTCTACTGGCAGGGCCCCTCGCTCGGCTTCGACTGGGGCGGCGACGGCGCGCGCACCATGACGCTGGTCTATAACCTGCCCGCCACCAACGCGATCTACCAGCGCTTCGCCGGCATCGACGGCTCGGCCTACATCATCGGCGGCTTCGGCATGACGGCGCTGACCTCCAACAACATCGTGCTGGTGCCGATCCGCTCGGGCCTTGGGCTACGGCTGGGAGCCAATATCGGCTACCTCAAATACACCCCGCGCGCGACCTGGAACCCTTTCTAGGGTCCTTCTCCCATCCTGTGACGGATCAAGGTTAACGACAGGCCTGGGCTGGCTTTTTGCCGGCCCCGCATGCATTGTCGTTGGTAAATTTTTCCTTAGCTTTGGGAGTTCTGGCCCATGGTCGAACCGATCATGTACCTGGCGATCGGTTTCCTGCTCTCGATGCTGTGCGGGCTTGCCATCGTGCCGCTGGTGCATAACCGGGCGGTCCGCCTGACCACGCGCCGGCTCGAGGCCGCCACGCCCTTGTCGATGGCCGAGATCCAGGCCGACAAGGACCAGCTGCGCGCCGAATTCGCCATGTCGGCGCGGCGGCTCGAGATGAGCGTCGAGCAGCTCAAGAACAAGACCACGAGCCAACTCGCCGAACTCGGCAAGAAGAGCGACGCCATCAACCGCATGAAGATCGAGCTCGGGGAGAAGAACGCCACGATCTTCGCGCTCGAGGCGCGCGAGAAGGCGGTGAAGGAGCAGCTCCGCGCCACCGAAGAGGAATTCAACGCCAAGACCGAGAGCTTGCGGGCCGCCGAGAACGCGCTGACCGACAAGCAGGGCGAGCTCGCCAAGATCAACTCCGAACTGTCCGACCGCTCGATGATGGCCGAGAGCCGCCAGGTCGAACTGGTCGTGGTACGCGCGCAGATCGAAGAGCTCAAGAATCGCGTCGGCGATGCCGAGAAGGAGTTCGTCGCGACGCAGGCGCGGCTGGCGCAGGAGCGAACCGAGTCCGAGACCGCCTCGCGCGAGCTCGGCGATGCCCGCGGCCGCGTCGAGAATCTGAGCCAGCGCGTCAACGAGCTCGATCGCCAGCTGATCGTGCAGGTGAAGGAGGCCGAGATGCTGTCCGGCCGCGTCGCCGACCTCGAAGGCCGCCTTGCGACGCAAGGCAAGCTGCTCGCCGAGCGCGACTATGAGAACAACCAGCTCCGCCAGGCCCATGAGGGCGACGAGCGCACCATCAAGGAGCTGCGCGTCGAGATCGCCGCCCTGAGCGGCGGCAAGTCCTCGGCCGCGTTCGAAGCGATCCGAGCGGAAAAGACCGCGCTGGAGGAGCAGCTGCGCACCGCGCGCGACGAGCGCGCAAAACTCCAGCGCGACATCAACGCGATCCAGCAGCAGGCGGAAAGTTCCTGGGCGACCGAGCGGATGGAGAACGCGCTCTTGCGCGAGCGCATCAACGACATCGCCGCCGAAGTGGCAAAGCTTGCGATGCAGCTCGAAGGCCCGAACTCGCCGATCGAGGCCCTGCTCGCGGCCGAGGCCGGCCAGCCGCCGAAGCCGGCACCGCGCCCGGCCAACGACGCCGCGACCAACGGCACCCCGAGCCTGCCCGAGGGCGGTGGAACGCTCGCCGAGCGCATCCGTGCGCTCCAGGCCCACGCCTCCCGCGCCCGCCAGCAGGGCGCGTAGGCGGCCCAAAACGCGGTCTCTCGGCCGGATTACCTGATTGGCCGAAGGTTTTCGGGCCGCAAGGCACCTCGAAACTTGACACCTTGGGCCCGCACTTCTAAATCGCGGGCTCCAATGCGCCGGCCGGCCGAAAGTCCGGCCGCCTGCATGATGGTCCCGGGCGCATAGCTCAGCGGGAGAGCGTTCCCTTCACACGGGAGAGGTCCAAGGTTCGATCCCTTGTGCGCCCACCATTTAGCCCCTTTAATCAGTAAGTTAGAGATCTTGTTCCCTTGAAGTGTGCCCCGAAAAAGTAGGGGCACAGCGGGGGCACAATGTGCCTTGGACAAAAATCGCTCAGTCTGTATTCCGGATATCTTCTATTGAGGGCCAAATCGCCGCGCTTCGAGACGAGATCGAAAAGCTCGCCGAAGCGGTAAGTCATTCCCAGGCTGCACTTGCATCCGCTCGCGAAATTGAGCGGTCAGACGCGTGAGCGTAGAGATCATCGATAAGAGGCTGGCCCAAATCAGCCCGTACTCAACGAGCTGCATCAGCGGCTGCGCCCGCATGCCGACTGGAAAACCATCGACTACAGCATCCGCGGGGACGTTCGCCGGTTCCTGAGCCTAAGAGTTGGAGAAGGGCTTAATCCGCAATTCGTTTTCAGCAGTGGACAGCGCCAAGCCGCAGGTCCGGCATTCCTACTTATCTGTGCATCTTGCTCGCGCGTGGACGCCTTGGCACTCGCTTCTCCTCGATGATCCCGTTCCCCGCGCGGGTATTGCCGTTCAGCTTCACGCCGTAGCGCGCGGCGACGTCGTCCGCGAACGGGTCGACCGCCAGCCTGTCGGGAAGCCCCTGCGGCCCCACGATCTCCGGCACCAATTCGCGGTGACCAGGCTCAGGCTTTGGCACCAACAGCGCGCAGATGTTCAAGCGCTGCTGCCTTTACACGCCCTACTTCATCATCGCTTCGACCTCGGCACGAAAGGCCTGGCGCGAGGCGTCGCGTGAATAAAACATGTGGCCGCCCGGATAGACCGCGAGTTTGACCCGCGGCGCCGACGCAAAGGGCGGCAACTGATCGAGCGCCAGCTTCGAGCCGAAATAGGGCGTAACAATATCGAACAGTCCGTGCCCGACCATCACGTTCAGCTTCGCGTCCGTGGCAAGGATCTCGCGCAGCTCTGAAAGCGACTCCGGTAGGCTCTGGTGGCCGAAATCCCAGGCCCGTGTGACCGCGCGGTTGAGCAGTTCATACGAGCCGTCCGGCCGCCAGTTGAGCTTGCGCGTCAGGACATCGACGGCGGCACTGCTCAACGGCGCCGCGAGCGCATCGCCCGAGGGATCGCCGAAGCGGTAGCTATCCGAGTCCGGATAGGGATCGAGGCCGCGCACTGAGGCGTCATAACCGCCGGTCACCTTGCCGCTCTTGCGGTCGAACTCGCGGCGGAATTCGCCGCGGTCAAAGCGCCCGGCGAGCCGTCGGCTTACGGCCTTGTCAATGCCGGTCAATGCGGCGACCTTGTCGGCGAGACGGTTGGTGGCCTCCTTGTCTGCTTGGCCCTTGATGAGGTCGGCCAAAAATTCGCCACGCGCGTAAGCTTCGACATCGGCGAGATCGGCGCGTTTGACCGCCCCCCTGTCCTCGCCCTTGGCTTCGCGGGCCACCGCGACATAGGTTGGCAGCGATGCGACAAGTCCCAGAAGGCTCGTGCTTGTGAACTCTCGGTAGTCGAACAGCGGCGAGAGCAGGATCAGGCCCTTCACGCCGACGCCCTGCTCCATCTGCAGATTGCGCACAACCTTCGGTCCGCGAATGCCGCCATAGCTTTCGCCCGCGACATATTTCGGCGAGGAGAGCCGCTCGTGCTTCTCGAGCCAGCGGCGGATCACAAGCGCGATTGAACTGGCGTCACCATCGACCGAATAGAACCGCCTGCGCACATTTTCGCCCGTCGCCACGAAACGGCTATAGCCGGTACCGACGGGATCGATGAACACGAGGTCGGTGAAATCGAGCCACGTCTCGGCGTTGGGCCTGACCTCGGGCGAGGCCGACGCTGTGACGGTTTCCGCATCGATCGGCAGCCGCCATGGCCCGGCATTGCCGAACTGCAGCCAAGCAGAGGATGACCCGGGGCCGCCGTTGAAGAGGAACGTCACCGGACGCGTGGCGCGATCTGTGCCGTCGAGCTGATAGGAGGTGTAGGCGATGTCGGCCTGCGGCTCGCCCTTGTGGTCGAACACGTGGATCGAGCCCGCAGTCGCGATGAAACGAAGCGTCCGCCCGGGCAGCTCCAGCGTCTGCTTGATGGTCGAATCCGGCGGCAGGCGATGCTGCTCGGCCCCCGATGGGGAAGTCGGCGCGCTGGCGCTGCGCGCGCCGGGCTCGCCCTTCTGGCCGACCGGCGTCGGGGCGTCGGGACGCGGCGGCGGATCGTCGGCGCGGGCGCTCCCCATCACGGTGCACGCAAGTAGGGCCAGCGCGAGAGGAATGTGGCGCAGCGCGGTTAAATCGAACAGCATAGAGTTTTCTCCCCGGTCCGGCCGCACCTTTCTTTCAGCGGCCGATGGTTTAAGGTTGCGGGACAGGCCGGATTGTCGTGGTTCTGCCTTATGTTGCACTAGGCGCATCTGCCTAACGGCTCTCTTCAGTTAGCTAAGAGTCGGGAACAACAAACCTACTAAGTCTAGTAGTGGCCTCTATTCCTGAGGGCACGGGCCGCCTACGCAATGGCACAAAGCCTACCCCATTCGGCGTCCGGCATTTCAACGAGTTCGCGCGCCGTCACCGGGCCAATCTCGCCGTCAAACACACCGGCTTCGAGTATCCGTCGCAGTCTTTCGCTGCAGGTCAAAATGTGGCCCCACTTGATTGCACCTCACGGCAGCTTGGCTAAAGCCGAGGCGACGTCATTCGAGGACGACCTTGAAGGAGGGATACGGCCGTCGGAAAGCGGCAAGCACACGATCGCGCGCCCGGTCCATCTCGCGAGCTGCTGCGTCGGTGACACGCAACACCCGATTCTTGCGATTGACGGAAGCGGCAATCCCACGCTTGGCCGCTTAGGTAGACCGCAGTCGATGCTCTGAAGTCAGAAGCGAAGGCCTTGGTGGGCTTGTTGCCTGCGAGCGAAGAATGACGATCGAAGCGCCCGCCTCATCTGCCCCCAAGCGAGGCGGGATTCTAATCCCGGAAACCGAAGACCGCGAGTGAGGGTCGCTCTCGGAAAGCAGGTGTCTGGGTGCGTGATCCAGTCAACCTCACTCGATGTGACGTTCTGAGCCCATCGCGAAGCCTTGCCCCGCGGTCCGGGCGCGGTCACTCTCCAGGCTCTGCATCGACCAATTCGACGACAGCGGAGCCGCCAGACAATGGCAGCGGCCGGGCGAGCGATCATCTTGCCGAAACAGGCAATCCCCGTGGCCTGCCCCCGTGCGCATTCTGTCAGAATACAAGCGCACTTCATGTCTGAAATCCGTCTCCTACCGTCTTCGAAGACCACATTGCGCCAAGAAACACGCGAGCGTGCCCTTCTATAGTGCTGGCCCAAATCCTGCACCGGCTCCCCGCGCCAGGAAGTTGGGGCAGCAACAAGGTGGGAGTCGCGGTTTGGGCATCGATCTATCAATCGACGAAGCAATTGCCGCAACAGAGGTCGACTGTCTGCACCCCGCTGGGAGAACCGAAGACGCCCTTGCTTGCCATCGGTCATGCCGCCGGAAACCTGTTTTCAGAAGACGGCCGGCGTATCTTCACTTGCACGCGGCAATCCTTCGGTGGCGGGCGATGTCCGTGGGACTCGGAGACAGACAACCATGTCCACGTCGATCTAGGCATTGGTCGGACGGTCTCGCACGCTACGGCCGAGGTAGCGGAACAGCTTGTTGGCGCACCGCTATAAGCATTGATCCACAATGCCGCCATCCCGCCGCCGGACCGTGCCCCGCAGACGTCTTTGACGGCGTCAGTCGAAAGCCGGATGAGGCTGTTCCGGCTCAATCTGCTCGGCCTGATCCTGCTCCCGCAAGACCTCTTTCTCGAGCTGAAGGCGGCCTTGGTATCGATCACCAACGTGACTTGATCGGCGCCTGCCGCGCACCCGTTTTCCAGCACCGCCAATGCCTCCCGCGTGAAGGCTGACGGTCGCTTTCTCACTCTGAAGCGAGGGGTCAATACATGATCAATGAACTGGATCTGCGTACCTTCACGCCACATCCGCAACGCGACGCCGTGCTCGGCGAGGTGCATGCGCGCCCTTTCACGCGCCTTGCTTCGCCATTCAGCGTGATCCACTTGGCTTTTCTTGCGCAGGGCGAGGCAGCCGCAAGCGATCGCTGCCGTTTTATCGATTTCTGCGTGGACCGCAATCTTCCGCCGCCTGGGCAATCGGCGAAACATCATCAGATTGTCATCGGGCCCGCTACGCTACGCTGGGAGCAGCATTCGGAATTTACAACATTCACCTGGTTCTGGCCTAGCGCAAATGGTCCTGCCGCTCACCAATTCGACAAAACTGATAATGCCGTCCGATCGCTGATCCGCGCATTGCGGCAGACCGGACAATTACTGGTCGCGATCAGGTTAGAAGTGGAGCAGGAAGCCTCGCCGATCAAGCGCGCCGAACAGATTTTTGATAAGAATAGCTTGGCCATGGTTGCCACAAAGAGCGGTGCAGGCGTTGCCGCCTCCGACTTCCGCGTCGATGAAAAAGGCTTCACGAAAATCCTCGTCTGCGACCTCGGGTTGACGTCGCACGATCTCGGAGCGCTGGTGCAACGGCTCCTGGAAATCGAGACCTACCGTCCTTTGGCGCTGCTTGGCCTGTCGGCGGCCCTTGAGCTTGCACCGTCTGTTGATCGCATCGATCGCCGTCTTGTCGAGGCGCTCGAAAAAATGCAAAGCGGTGCGGGGCTAAAATTCAACAACCATCTGCTTGCGGAGCTGACGGCGTTGGCCGCGTCGTTCGAAAGAGGCGCGACCGGCAGCCTGTTTCGCTTCGGCGCCAGCAGGGCTTACAACGAGCTGGTCCAATCGCGACTGTCAATCATTGAAGGCAACGATGTGGCGGGCTATCCGACCTGGTCGTCGTTTCTGGCGCGCCGCATGGCGCCTGCGATGCGCACCTGCGCGACCGTGGAGGATCGTCAGGCCACCCTATCGGTCAAGCTTGCGCGTGCCGCCGATCTGTTGCGAACCCGTGTCGACGTCGAAATTGAACGACAGCATCGTGACCTCTTGCACGCTATCAACGAGCGCGCGAGGCAGCAACTTCGGATGCAGTGCACGGTCGAAGGATTGTCGGTCGGGGCGATCGGATATTACGTGGTCAGCCTGTTTAGCTATCTGGCCAAGGGCGCGCACGATGTCGGACTGCGTGTAGAGCCCTCGTTCCTAACCGCAGCCTTCGTGCCGATCGCGGTCGGCGTGATCTGGGTGGTGAGTTACAACATCCGAAAGCGACACCTCAAGCACGACGACGCGCCCTCGGTGGCTTCCGACTAAAGCTCCTTGAGGAAATCAGCGCGTCCGCCCTACGAAGCTCGCATAGTCGTGGCGCGACGCTGCCGCAAAAGCCCCAACTGGTTAGCCCGCAATTTGTGCTTTGGTTGATCGGGATAGGGGGACGTCTCGCGATGCCGCCTTCATACACCACATGGCATACACGAGTCCGTACCGCGGCGGTTCGACTGAGTTAAGCTAGCCCAGAAACCACTATTCGGAAGAGACTGCGAGCGTCAACATCGCGGTGCGTAGGATGCCCCCGCCGCTCACGACGAGAGCGGGCATGTTTCGGTGGCGCATTGCCGGAAAGGCACGCTCCTTGAATTGAATCAAGAGCGACACGCAACTGGGCGTGACGCCGACGAGCCACTGCGCCCCAATCGTTGTTGCTTCGGTCCGATGCGACTGAGGAGACTACATCGCGTAGCGTACTCGCACGAAGGGCCTCCGATCAAGACGTCCAACGACTCTCAACTTGGATGGCCGGATCCGTCGATATGAGCAATGCTCTGAGGGATACCTCGATCACCCTTGACGATCATACATCAGTGCAATTTTCCTCCCTGTCGCTGGAACGCGTAGATAGGATTCATACCGCAATAGGCGTAAGTACCGGATGCAGTGGCCATGCACTGGTCATAAGTGGAGAACTGGCAATTGCCCGGATATCCCCAGGTACGTCCTTGCAGGCAATAAACGTCCTGCCGATCCGGGGGTATGTACGAGCGACCTCGCGGACTGGCGGTCAAAGGCGATTCAAAGCCGACGAGAATGGCAAGTGCGAGCAGACCGATAAACAGAAGGATGCGCATGAGACCTCTAGCCTCCGTTTAGTCTTGCTGAAGGATATAGGATTCTCATTTGATGATTTGATCTTAGTCAATCGCAAATAGCTGTCGCAGCTCCCTCCGGCG
The DNA here is from genome assembly GCF_054185205.1 of Bradyrhizobium sp. 14AA. Classification (NCBI taxonomy): domain Bacteria; kingdom Pseudomonadati; phylum Pseudomonadota; class Alphaproteobacteria; order Hyphomicrobiales; family Nitrobacteraceae; genus Bradyrhizobium; species Bradyrhizobium sp. 14AA. The sequence continues at coordinate 11,050 of NZ_JAVAYM010000050.1, forward strand.
ATCGCCTCGAATGCTCGAGCGGGACGTTGCCCCGAGCTTGGAGCAGAACTCCTGCTGTTTGTAGAAAGAAAGGCATTTTTCCTGCGTTGTGGGGTAGATATACGATGAAAACTCGCAAGCGTGACGTTCAATCGAGCCTGAGAGCTTTCGCGCTCTGGGATCGAGCCATGCGGCGAGCTTACCAGGGTCCGAAATGCGCCGAAAAATTCCTCAGGCTTGAGAGCCCGTATTGCGTGAGGTGCACGACTCAAGGGCGGCGGGGTTCCTGAACGTTTAAGAGCTCTTCTAGCGCTTCTCGATCGGCTTGATCCGGCGCAGCAAGGAATCGGCATATTCCTCGCGTTCGCGCATGAAGCGCTCTTGATGCGCTTGGAAAGTCTCGACCCGCTTCCTGATCTCATCACGTTCGCTACCGCCATAGTCCGGCACGCTGGGGGTACCCTGCTCGGCGACTTTTTTCGGCTGAGGCCGCTCATCCACCTTCAGCGATCTGGCGAACGCCGTGGTTTCAGCGACAAGCGCATCGAGCTCGCTCTTCCAATCATGCATTGACGCCCCCCACGCAATACGGCCCGCTAGATGAGCCAGTTCATCACAAGCCAGGCTGCGACCATGACGCAGACGCCAATCGCCAGATAGGGCACCCCAACCAGCATCTGCTTCTCCTTGAAAAGCCCACCGACAATAATTATTGCCGGTGGCCCTCCGGGTTCAAAATGCTCATTGTGAAACAATGCAGTCCACCCCCCGGCAACAATCCTAGACCAAACAAGCGTCGTTTCCTAGGTTTGCCGTTCAGGACGCCTAACGCAAGCCGATCGTGTTCCACCGAGAACGGGGCGCGGCGTCCCGGAGAGCTTTCCTCCTCTCATGTGCCAGGCTCGCAACAGTCTTGTCTCGACACGATCAGCCGCATCACAACGCCGCAAGATGCGTGGGTCGAGATCAAAGGCCGGTGACGCGATACTTCGTGAACTGGATTTCTGTGTGATTGTACAGGCGCATGGAAGACAATTAGATCATTTGGGTGGTGAGGCATCCCGGATCGCACGGGACGGCAAAATCGAGTGGTGGATCGACGAAGGGGCGCATTTTTGCTTCGATGATGTAAAGGTGAAGAAGGTATTCGAATCGATCTGCGAAGACTTCGCTGTTTCGTAGAGAGATGTCATACTCACGTCCGCAGTTCAGATGATTGCGATAGGGCTTCGCGTCGCGACGTTATCTGCACGCTCATGCCGTCACCGGCGCTTTCCATCGCATGAAGCGCCGCTCCAGCGCCTCGACGACGGCATTGCACGCGAGCCCGATGACCGTGATGGCGAGAATGCCGAAGTACATCTGCGGGATCAGGAAGCTGTACTGGCTGTTGATGATGAGATAGCCAAGACCAGCCTTGGCGCCGACCATCTCGGACGCGACCAGCACGAGCATGGCGGATGCGCTCGCAAGGCGAATACCGACAAAGATGGTAGGAAGCGAAGCTGGAAGAATCACCTTGCGGAACAGTTGCTGCGGCGTCGCGCCCATGGTCCGCGCCGATTTGATCAGGAGCGGATCGACTTGCTTCACCGCGGCGACGGTGTTCAGCAGGAGTGGCCAGGCGCAGCTGTAGATCACCATCGTGATCTTCGACATCTCGCCGATCCCGAGCAGCAGGATGAACACCGGCAGCAGCGCGAGCGGCGCGGTGTTGCGGCAGATCTCGATGAACTGGTTCAGGAGATTGCCGAGCCGGGCTGACCTGCCGACTGCCAGGCCAAGGGGCACGATCAGTGCGACCGATATCAGAAACCCGCTCAACGCGCGCAGCAAGCTGGCGGAGGCATCATCATAGAGCTCGCCGGTTTGCGCGAGCTGCCAGCCGGCGGCAATCACTTCCGAGAACGGCGGCAGGAATACCGCATCGATCAGGCCGAGCCTGGGCGCCGCCTCCCATAGCAACAACAAGGCAATCAGTAACAGGGAGCGGTGTCCAAGGACAGTCAACTGGCGGATCGCGGCACGGGCCCCACTCACCGCCGGCGAGGGGGGAAGTTGCACGCCAGTGAGCGCCTCTCGGCGTCCGTGCGCGAGCTCCAGCAGTGTCAGCGTTTCCAGACTAGACATGGGCGATCTCCTTCACCTCGTGGTCCACATGTCGCGCACCGACATCTGCGTTCAACTGGCCCTGCTGGGCCTTCTGCACCTCGTCGCACAGCAAGCTCCAGACCTCATGGCGTACATGGCCGAACTCCGGCAGCGAGCGCACATCGCCTGCCTCGTCGCGTAGTACCTCGGGGATGTCGACGAGTTGCTTGATCCGGCCCGGACGGGACGTCATGACCGCCACCCGCTGGCCGAGCACGACGGCTTCGTCGATGCCATGGGTGATGAAGACGATGGTCTTGCCGGTGGCGCGCCAGATCCGCAGTAATTCACCCTGGAGCGTCTCGCGAGTCTGAGCGTCCAGCGCCGCGAACGGTTCATCCATCAGCAGCACCTCCGGATCGTAGGCGAGGCTTCGGGCGATCGCGACGCGCTGCTTCATGCCGCCGGACAGCTCGTGCGGATACCGATTGGCAAAGCCCGACAAGCCGACCAGGTCGAGGAAATGCCGCGCGATCTCAAGCCGCTGCCTGGCCTTGAATCCGGCGATCTCGAGCCCGAATTCGACGTTCTCCGCGGCGGTCCGCCAAGGAAACAGGGCGTACTGCTGAAATACGATTCCGCGGTCGCGTCCGGGTCCGGCGATGGGGCGCCCGTCGAGCAGGATGCGGCCGCTGGTCGGCGTCGTCAGTCCGCCCAGCAAATCGAGCAAGGTCGATTTCCCGCAGCCGCTTGGGCCGACCAAGACCAGGAACTCGCCGGTGCGAACGTCGAGCGTGATGTCGTCAAGGGCCGTGAAGCGGCCTGCAGGGCGGCCGCCCTCACCTCGCGTGATGAATTCCTTGCGGACCTGCTCGAAGCTGATCTTGACCGGGGTCATTGCACCTCCGCCGTCTTTCCCGGACGGAAATAGTTGAACGCGTTGGTGTAGGTGTCGGGGGGCTTGATCTGACCGGGCTTGAACAGGCCATCCTTCTCGAGCCAGTCGATCCACACCTGGATTTCGCGGTCCGAGATCACGCCGCCCTTGGATGCGACGCCGGTGCTCTTCCAATACTTGATCGAAGAGGCATCCTCGTTGCGCTTGCGCTCGGCGATGATCCGGTCGAACCGGGCCCGCACCTCTTCGGCGGGCGTCGTCTGCGCCCAGTCAATCGCGCGCGAAATGCCCTCGACCAGCCTGCGGGCGGCATCAGGATTATCCTTGATGAACTTGTCCCGCAGTACATAGGAGCCACCGGTGAACTGGCCGAACAGATCTGTGTCGTTGAACAGTGAGTGAATACCACCCCTCTCCAGTGCCTTGTCGCGCAGCACGCCGCCGAGCGCGCTCACTTCGACTTGCCCCTGGCGCAGCGCCTGCTCGCCGGTCACCGGCGGGACCGCCACCAGCGTCACCTGCTTGGCTTCACTCGCGCCGAGACCACCCCTGGCCAGATATTCTCGAAGCACGAACTCCAGATGCGCGCCCAGCGTATTGACCGCGACCTTCTTGCCGAGCAAGTCGCGTGCGGCCTTGATCGGACTGTCGTCCTTCACATAATAGCCATTATAGGTGTTCGCGTCGGAGCCATAATACCCGACCACGGCCTTGATCGGCGCCTTTGCGGCGATGAGCTTGAGGATCGCGCCGTAGAATGCGCCGCCGATATCGATATCGCCGGTCACGACGGTCTGGATGTCCTGCGGGCCGCTGATGGTATTGCCGACCCATTTGAGCTTGAGCGGCGCGAGATAGCCAAGATCGTCGGCAAGCTCGATGAAGGTCACCTGCCCGGCCCAGCCTTGATAGCGGATTTCGGTCTTTTCGAGCGGCGGCTCGGCAGCGGCCGGAGCCGCGAGGCCCAGCATGAAGGCGCCAGCGAGCGCCAATCGCGCGGCGCGATGCCGTGCGCCAACAAATCGAAATAGCGAATTCATTCTGATAAATCCTGTCAGTGAAGCGGGATCAAGCGGCCTTGGCCGTCTGCGGTTTCGACGCCTTGATGCGCGTCACACTGCGGCGACCGTCGACACTGAGCGGCACCTCGCCGTCGATGGTGGCGCGCCGGACCACGCGGTGCTGGTCGCCATAGTCGTTGACGGCGTAATGCTGGGTTGCGCGGTTGTCCCAGATCGCAACGTCACCGGCCTGCCAATTCCAGCGCACGGTGTTCTCCGGCGCAGTGATGTGGGACTGGAACAGCTCGAACAGCTTCTGGCCATCATATTTCGGCAGGCCGACGAAGCGCTGCACGAAATTACCCAGCACGAGCGTGCGCTCGCCGGTTTCGGGGTGGACCCGTACCACCGGATGCTCGGTTTCATAGATCGTTCCGGTGAATACCTCGTCGAAGTGCTTTCTATCCGCCTCGCTCGCGCGCGTCTTCACGGCGTAGTCATAGGCGTTGCTGTGGATCGCCCAGAGCTCATCCGCGAGCTTGCGCAGCGGCGCCGGCAGGTCGAGATAGGCCGCCGCCGTGTTCGACCAAACGGTGTCACCGCCGTACGGCGGGATCACCACGCCCCGCAGAACCGAAATCTTCGGATAGGCGTCGACGAAAGTGACATCCGTGTGCCACTGGTCGGCACGGCCGCCGCCCCGCCCCGAGTCAAGCTCCAGAATCGACGACGTCCCCTTGGTCGCACCGACCGTCGGATGGGGCACGAGTTTTCCGAGTCTGACGGCAAAGCGCTCCTGCTCGGCATCGTCGAGATGCCCCTGGTCCCTGAAGAAAATGAGCTTGTGCTCGAGCAGCACCTGGTTGATGGCGCGAACGACGTCGTCAGGTAGGTCGCCCGACAGCTTGACGTTCCTGATCTCGGCGCCGAGCCGTGCCGCGCGTTTCACGATGTCGGCGCGCGGGATGACGCTGTCGATGGTGGTGGCCGTGATGCTCATGATCGTAGTCTTTCCTGTGATGTTCTGGACAAAGCTCCGCCATGCGCCGGTCGTACGAGCAGCGGCGAAGAATGATGATGACGAATGATGATGAAGTCTTGGATGTGGTCCTAGGGGATCACGTCGGCGGCTGGATGGCTCGCGGCACACGGATCCCGGCGGTACAGCTCTCCGCCATCGCGCCAGCGCAGCACCGCACACGCAGAACCGAGATCAGCCGGGCTGCTTCGCGAACGACGGGTGGATCGGATTGCCGCATGGTGAACGACCTCGCTTGGACGGTGCAGATCGTAAATGCGATCGCGATCCAGTCAATGAAACGAAACCAGCTTTGTTTTGCGCGGCGAGCAATGATCGCTTCGCACGCCAAGCGGACACGGAAATATTTACAATAGTGATGGTCGGTTGCGCCGAGTCACCGGCGTGACAGCGAGTCAAATCAGCCACGAAACAGCTCGAAGTGCTGCGTTTGTTCGTGACGACGAACGCACTCGTCTCCGATCGCCGAGGACCTCACGCGCTTCATGCTCGCTTCGCCCGCAACAACGCAAATTCATTTCATCGACAGCTTTGCGGTCATCGACATAGATTCGAGTGAAACCTAAAGCGCGACGCCGATATCCGACAGCAACCAACGAGCAACGCTATGAGCAAACGGCAACTTTCACTCAACTTCTTCATCTATCCTGACGGTCACCACGAGGCGGCCTGGCGTCACAAGGCCTCAACGACGGACCGCATCCTTGATGTCACCTACTATCAGGAGCTGGCGCAGCGCGCGGAAGCCCACAAATTTGACGCGGTGTTCTTCGCCGACGGTCCGGCGCTGGCCGACAACGTCCGTTACGCGCAGCGGTTCCGGCTCGAGCCGATCACCCTGCTCACGGCGATCGCATCGGCCACGAAGCATATCGGCCTGATCGCGACCGCGTCGACGACTTACACCGAGCCCTACAATCTTGCGCGGCTGTTCGCATCGTTGGATCACCTCAGCAGCGGTCGCGCCGGCTGGAACATCGTGACCACGAGTTCGCCGCAGGCGGCCCAGAACTTCGGCCTGCCCGCGCATCCGCCGCATCACGAGCGCTATGAGCGGGCGCGGGAATATCTCGACGTCATCACACGGCTGTGGGACAGCTGGGAAGACGACGCGCTGGTCAACGACCCTGTCTCCGGCATTTTCGCCGACACCAGCAAGATCCACGCAATCGACCACATTGGAAAGCATTTTCGCGTACGCGGCCCGCTCAACGTCTCACGGCCGCCCCAAGGGCGGCCGGTCTATGTCCAGGCCGGATCGTCCGAGGATGGGCGAGCCTTTGCCGCGCGCTTTGCGGAAGCGATCTTCACCGCGCACCAGACATTGGCGAGCGCCCAGGAGTTTTATGCCGACATCAAGCGTCAGGCGCGCGCCTTCGACCGCAGTCCCGATCAGATCAAGATCCTGCCCGGAATCAGTCCGTTCATCGCTAGCAGTCAGGTTGAGGCTGACCGCCTGCAAGAGGAGTTCAACGCGCTAATCCAGCCGGAATTCTCGCTGACCCAGCTTCGCCAGATGACCGGTCTTGACCTCACCGGATTCGACCTCGATGGTCCCTTTCCACGGCATCTGATCGACACCAGCGGCACGCAGGGCGTCGCCAGCCGTTTCAAGCTCGTGGTCGACATCGTCGATCGCGAGAAGCCGACGATACGTCAGCTCGTGCAGCGCCTCGCCGGCGCGCGTGGCCACTGGGTGATTGCCGGTCCGCCGGAGAAGATTGCCGATAGTATCCAGGCCTGGTTCGAAAACGGCGCCGCCGACGGTTTCAACGTTATGCCGCCCTTCCTGCCCGGCGGCTTCGATCTGTTCGCCGAGCAGGTCGTACCGATCCTGCGCAAGCGCGGCTTGTTCCGCCACGACTTCACCGGCTCGACGCTGCGCGAGCATTACGGGCTCGAGCGGCCGGCGAGTATGTATGCGGGGAAGATTCAGGCGATCGCCTGACCGTTTGAAACCGAAAATGGAGCAGTCGATTTCGGCGCGATACTCGGACACACTCGAGTGAATACTTGGGACGCGCGTAGTCGTTAAGCGCGTCCCCTAGCCGCAACACAATGCGACCCAGGCGCCCCGGTGTATCGGCGCGGGGGCTAGCGCCGATCGGTGCGCTAAGCGCTTGATCCGCTTGACGACCATCGGGTCGGAGTACGACAAGCTTGAGAAAGCCTTCATCGTTGTCGAAGGTGTCGTGGCCGTTAGCGACCCTTCCAAACCGGTTTTCGCTTTTCCGCGAAAGCCTGCGGACCTTCGACTGCATCCGCGGAGGCAAGCATCGCCTTCATTGCCGGATAATCCCATTCTTCCGACAACCCTTCCGAAACGGGTCGGGATAGCCCCCGAAGAACCGCTTCCTTTGTGGCACGCACCGACATGGGGCTGCATGCAAGGATCTCGTCGGCCCAACGCCTAGCGGCGCCCATGAGGTCGCCGCTCACCACCTCGTTGACGAGACCGAGCAAGAGCGCCTCTTCGGCGTTGACCCGCCGCCCCGTCAGCATCATGCCCATCGCTCGCTTGAGCCCGATCTCGCGGGGCAACCGTTGGATTCCTCCCGCGAGCGCCGCCAGGCCGACGAGCGGCTCAGGTAAAGCAAACACGGCGTTTTCAGACGCCACGACAATGTCGCATGCAAGCGCGATCTCGAAACCGCCGCCCATTGCTACTCCGTTGACCGCGGCGATCACCGGCTTTGCGAGATCAAAGCGCTTCGTTATACCCCCGAAACCCTTTGGCGGAGTTGTGAGTCCACCGCCAGCAGCCTGCTGCTTTAGATCGTGGCCTGAGCAGAAGGCTTTCTGCCCGGCTCCCGTGATGATCGCGACCCACTGTTGCTCATCCGTGGCGAACTCGTCGAAAATCTCTTCAAGTTCGCAATGGCAAGCCGAGTTCAAGGCGTTGTGTGCTTCAGGCCTGTCGATGGTAACGATTGTGCAGTGTCCGTCGCGGGAAACTTTGACATATTCGTAAGTCATCAGCGTTCAGCCTTTTGAAGTTGAGCAAGACGGATAGTCGGCGATTGCCCCGGCGGCCCATCCAAACTCAAAAGTTTCGACAGTTCCGCGATGCGCGCACATTCCGAACGCCATCTCCATCAAAATCCGATGAAGGTTGTAAATTCCGACAGGTCTGCGCGATCAGCACGCAAACTGTTGATCGGATGTGCGGGATCCATGTACCCCAGGGCCATGCCGCAAAAAAGCATCAGATGGGAAGGCAATCCGATGAACTCCGCCACTGTCTTGTGCCAGAGCGCCCAGGCTTCCTGCGGGCAGGTACTCAATCCCTTCTCCACCGCAAGCAGCATGACCGACTGCATGTACATGCCGAGGTCAGCCCATTGCCCAGGCTCCATCTGGCGATCGATGGCAAAGAACAGGCCGACAGGCGCGCCGAAAAAGCTGAAGTTCTTTGCAAGCTGCTTGAGGCGTGCCGCCTTGTGCTCGCGCGGAATTGCGATCGTGCGGTAGAGATCCTCGCCGTTTTTCAAGCGCCGAGTTTTATACGGCTCCTTCAGGTCGGGCGGATAGATATTGTATTCCGGCTGCTCTCCCATCGGATTATCCTTGATCCGCTCGGCCATCAGCGCCTTGAAGCGCGACAGTTCTTGGCCACCGAGCACCCACACGTGCCACGGCTGTAGATTTCCGCCAGACGGCGAACGGCCGGCAGAAAGCAGGATCTCCTTAACGATCTCTCCGGGGACGGGAAAGTCCAAGAACGCCCGGACCGAGGTCCGCGAATTGAGCGCGTCCGACACGTTCATGTGAATGTCTCCAAATACCTTAAACGAGGAATGTCGTCAGCCGATCCGGACGACCATCTTTCCGAGTGCCGAGCGCGTCGTCATCGCTTTGAACGCTTCGTGGAAGTCCTCGAATGCGAAGACCTTCCCTACGACGGGAACGAGCGTCTTCTCGCTCAACCAGGTGAAGAGCTGCGCGATCACTCGATCCCGCACGTCGGGTTCGCGACGACCGATCTGCGCAAGGTCGACACCCAGCAGTGCCCCTCCCTTCAGAAGAGGCAGGTTGAAACGCAGTGCAGGAATCGTTCCAGACGCAAAGCCGACCACCAAGTGCCGCCCATTCCAGGCGATCGACCGGAATGCTTGGAGGCTCACGTCACCACCGACTGGATCATAGATCACGTCGGCGCCGTGACCACCGGTTAGTTCCTTAAGCGCATCGCGCCAATCTTCACGCGTGTAGTCCAGACCTGCATCCGCGCCAAACTTCATCGCGAACTGCCTCTTCTCCTCGGTCGAAGCCGCCGCAATGACGCGGCCGCCGAGCAACTTTCCGATCTGAACAGCCGCTATTCCTACGCCGCCGGCGGCCCCCAAAACCAAGAGTATCTCGCCGCTCTGTAGCTTTCCCCGAGCGCTGAGTGCGTAGAGCGCCGTCAGGTAGTTAGCGAAGAACGAGGCGCCGACCTCGGGCTCAATGCCTTTTGGCGTCACGAAAAGGTCCGTGGCCGGCACGCTAATATATTCGGCAAGGCCGCCACTTCTGACCATGCCGATGACCGGCGTACCCGAAGCGAAGCCCTCAACATCTGCAGCCGCCTCGTCGACGATGCCCGCAAACTCCGAGCCGGGCGTAAACGGCAACGGGTCCTTGGTCTGGTACAGGCCCTGCACCTTCAAGCCATCGACGAAGCCGACGGCGGCGGCCTGAATCCCGACGCGGACCATTCCCGCCGACAATTCCGGCTTAGCGACCTCTTTGATGGTGATATTGTCGATATGGTCGTAGTTCTCAACCAAGACTGCTTTCATGACATCCTCTTGAGCGAGCCGACCCGTCGGCCACGAGTTCACGCGATGGAATTCAGCCAATTACGACGGCCTAAAGTGCCCTGGCGATCACTTCCTTCATCATTTCACTTGTCCCTCCGTAGATGCGCTGAACCCGTGCATCAGCATACATGCGTGCGATGAGGTACTCATTCATGAAGCCGTACCCGCCATGCAGCTGCAAACACTCGTCGATGACCTTGCCTTGCTGTTCTGAGGCCCAGAGTTTGGCCATCGAAGCCGTCGCTGCGTCGAGCGTGCCGTCAACCAGTGCTTCGACGCACTTATCGACAAAGCTGCGCGCAACCTTCGTGACAGTGGCCAATTCGGCGAGCCTATATTTTGTGTTCTGGAATTCAGCGATCGGTTTTCCGAACGCCTTGCGTTCGCGGACGAAGGCAAGCGTTGCCTCCAGCGCCCCCTCCATTGCCGCCACCGCCATCACACCAATAATGGTGCGCTCATAAGGCAGGTCGGACATCAATTGATAGAAGCCATGACCTTCCACTCCGCCGAGGAGATTTGACGCTGGCACGGCGACTTCGTCAAAGAACAATTCGGACGTATCTTGCGCCTTCAGTCCGAGCTTATCGAGCACGCGGCCGACCCTGAAGCCCGGAGCTTTTGCGGTCTCAACTAGAATGATCGACATTCCGCTCGCTCGCTCAGCCGGGCTGGTCTTCGCGACAACCAGCACCAATCCTGCAAGGAGGCCGTTAGATATGAACGTCTTGGAACCGTTGATCACGTAGGTGTCGCCGCGCCTCTCGGCGCGAGTTCGAATAGATTGAAGATCCGAGCCCGCCCCCGGCTCGGTCATTGCGATGGCGCCGACCAATTCTCCACTCGCCAAGCGCGGCAGATATTCGCGCTTTTGCGCCTCGGTCCCGTGGTTGAGCAGGTAGTGGGCCACAATCGTGTGCACAGACGGATTCATTCCCGTCAAACCGCGCCGTGACATTGCGTCGTAGAGGATCGCCTCATGGCGAAAATCGCCGCCGCCGCCGCCATACTCTGTCGGAATGTCCGAACACAGAAGCCCAAGTGCTCCAGCCTTTAGCCACAGTTCGTGCCCGACATTGCCCCGCTCACGAGCTTCTTCATCCAGCGGCACCATCTCCTTCTCGATGAAGCGTGACACAGTGTCGCGATACATTTCGAGGTCAGAATCGAGCCAAGAGGGTTGAAAGTTGATCATGCGCTTCACTCGTCGTTAAGACGAACGCAAAACTGCGTTCATTTGCCCCTTGCATCCGCAAAACAGAGCTGCCCCGTTCACTTGGATACCGATCCGATCGCCCCCTATCGGACGCGACCGCTTACGGGCTTCCGCGCACGCCCTTCAACAAAGCCCCTGACATCAGAACTGTTGTGCAAAGGGCATGCGCGGAATACTCCGAGACCGGATCAATCGTCCGTGTCGCCGTTGATCACGTCACCAAACAGCTCCCACTTCTCGCCGCTAAGGCGCATCAGACGCAATTGACTGATCGGCGCAAAGTCGGTCGGCGAGGTGTTCACGTAGATGCCCGGCAAGAGCGCCTCGGTCCGCCAATCCTTCAGGTTCGCAGCCTGCTTCATGACATTCTCGCGGGTGAGATCGTCCCCGCACTGCTTCAATGTCTGGGCCAGCGTCTCAGCAAGCGCGTAGCCGGTAATCAACAATATGTCCCGCTTGTTGCCTTCGGGATAGTATTTGGTGAGGAAGCTCTGAAACTCCTTCATGCCAGGGTCATTGTCCCACTGCGGATCCGACGGATCCTTCAGGTAAGTCGCGGAAACAACGCCTTGCGCATTCTCAAAGCCGGCGGGCTTGATGACGCTACCGATCGAAGAAGAAACGTTGCTGAGGATATGCAGCGGCTTCCAGTCGATTTCAGCGATCTTCTTGATTGCCTGAGCAGCAAATTTGGGGGAGCTGATGTTGACCAGCGTATCGGCACCCGACGCCTTGAGCTTGACGATATGAGTGTCGATCGTCGGCTCGGTTGTCTCGTAGCTCTCCTCGGCAATGATCCGTGCCCCGAGCTTGTCCTTGAGACCCTTCAGATAATCCTTTCCGAGGTCGTCATTCTGAAAGAAGACAGCGACTTTGGCGTTTGGCTTCTCCTTGAGAATGTACTTGGCGTAGGCGCGCGCCTCGCTCTGATAAGATGGTTGCCAACCCGTGGTCCAGGGAAAATTCTGGGGGTCGTTGAATTTCGTTGCGCCCGCGGCGACGAATAGCTGCGGGACCTTCTTCGAGTTCAGATATTTCTGGATTGCTGTGTTGTTGGCCGTGCCCAGCGGATCGAACATGAGCAGAACTTCGTCGCTTTCCACCAGCTTGCGTGCCTGTTCGACCGCTTTCGGCGGCGAGTACGCGTCGTCATAGCTGATGAAGTTGACCTTCCTGCCGTTGATGCCACCCTTGTCGTTGGTCATCTTGAAGTATGCGGCCTCCACCTGGCCGATGACGCCGTAAGCAGATCCTGGACCACTATACGGCATGAGATTTCCGACCTTGATCTCGGTGTCGGTGGCGCCGGTATCATACTTCTTCTGCGCCTGCGCGGCACCGGAGGCGAGCGTAATGACTGCTGTCACCAGGGCAGTCGTCTGTATAGTTCTGCCAAACATAAGAGGTCTCCTTGTTGCATTTCAGTTCTGTTTAGTTTTGGCGATCCAGCCTTGGCCCAGGATCGCGACCTGCCTTGCGCCATGCGGCACGAGGTAGATGACGGCGAACAGCAGCACGCCGAACACGGCGCCGGAGAGGCCCTTGGAGATGCCTTCCGCGATGTTCGGCACGAAGATGATGAAGGCGGCGCCGACGATCGAGCCGGGGAGCCAGCCGACGCCGCCGACGACCATGCCGAGGAACAGCTGGATCGCCAGCGTGATGGTGAAGCTGTCGGGCGCGACGAACTGCACCGCGATGGCGCTCAGGCCACCGGCGACGCCGGTGATGGCGGCGGAGACGCCGAAGGCGAGCGTCTTGTACAGCGCGACGTTGATGCCCATGGCCGAGGCCGCGATCTCGTTGTCGCGGATCGCCATGAAGGCGCGGCCCGAGCGGGAGCGCAGCAGGTTGACCGAGAAGATGTAGATCGCGAGCACGACGACGAGCGTGAAGTAATACAACCACATGTCCTGCGACATCGGCAGGCCGAACGGCGCATCGGGCTTGGTGACGACGAGGCCCTGCACGCCGCCGGTCCAGTGCTCGAGGAAGTTCAGCTTGAGCAGCTGCGGCATCGCGGTGGCGAGCGCGAAGGTCGCAAGCGCCAGGTAGACGCCGGAGAACCGCAGCGCCGGCTGGCCGAACAGGAAGCCCGCGCCGAAGCAGAGCACGGCCGCAACCGGCAGACAGAGGAAGTAGGGGACGTTGAACTGCTCCATCATCACGGCGGTGACGTAGGCGCCGATGGCGTAGAACGCGCTCTGGCCGAGCGAGAACTGGCCGCTTCCGCCGGTCAGGATGTTCAGCGCCAGCACGGCCAGGCCCAGGTACAACAGCTGGGTCAGCTGGAAGATCACGAAGTTCTTCGCGAACAAGGGAATGGCAATGAGAAGCAACAGCACCACCACCGAGGTGCCGGTGCCCAGCGTCATGGCCCGCTTCGGAACGGCTTCGACCGCCGCGTGGCCTTCGACGACTTCTTCTGCTGCGCTCATGATCAAACTCGCTTGACGATGTGCCGGCCGAACAGGCCAGCGGGTTTGACGACCAGGACGGAGATGATCAGCGCGAGCGCGATCGGCAGTTTCAGCTCATTGCCGACGCCGGGGATGTAGGTGCCGGCGAGGTTCTCGAAGATGCCGACCAGGAAGCCGCCGACCACGGCGCCGAACGGGCTGGTGAGACCGCCGAGCACCGCGGCGGCAAAGCCGTAGATCAGCACGCCGCCCATCATGTTCGGCTCCAGGAACACGACGGGGGCGATCAGCATGCCGGCGATCGCGCCGATCGCGGTCGCCATGCCCCAGCCGAGCGCGATCATCCAGCTCGTGTTGATGCCGACCAGACGGGCCGATTCAGGCACCGAGGCGGCGGCGCGCATGGCGAGCCCGATCCTGGTGTACTGGAAGATGAAGTACAGGCCGAGCAGCAGCAGCACGGTGACGCCGATCATGCCGGCCTGGTGGGTCGAGATCAGCTGGCTGCCCAGGAACGGCGAGGACCCGAACGGGGTCGGATACTGCTTGATGGTGAAGTCCCAGATCAGGCCGGCCGAGGAGTTGATGATCGCGAACAGCGCGATGAAGCCGGCGACGTTGGTCAGCACCGGGGCCTTCGCGAGCGGCTTGAACAGGATGCGCTCGATCGCGATGCCGCCGACGAAGGAGAATGCCAGCGTGATCACGAACGCGGCCCAGTAGGGCACGCCCCACTGCATCAGCTGCCAGGAGATGAAGGTCGAGAACATCGCCATCTCGCCCTGCGCGAAGTTGAGATGGTCGATGGCCTGGTAGATCATGACCACGGCGAGCGCCATGCAGGCGTAAATCGCGCCCGTGGCGATCCCGGCCAGCACCTGGTTGGTGAACAGCTCCATCGTGCCGGCTCCTCAGTAACCCAGATAGGATTTGCGGATTTCTTCGTTGTTCGCGATGTCCTTGGCCTTGCCCGACATCACGATGCGTCCGGTCTCGATCACATAGGCCTGGTCGGCGAGCTCCAGCGCGAGCTGGGCGTTCTGCTCGACCACCAGGATCGACACCTTGTCCTCGCGGTTGATCTTGCCGAGGATGCCGAACAGGTCGCGCACGACCAGGGGCGCCAGTCCGAAGGACGGCTCGTCCAGCAGCATCAGCCGCGGCCGCAGCATCAGCGCGCGGGCGACCGCCAGCATCTGCTGCTCGCCGCCGGAGAGCGTGCCGGCCTGCTGGGTGTGCCGCTGCTTCAGCACCGGGAAATGCGCATACATGCGCTCGATGTCGGAGACGATGCCGGCATTGTCCTTGCGGGTGATGGCCCCTAACTGCAGGTTCTCCTCCACCGTCATGGTGGTGAAGGTGCCGCGGCCCTGCGGCACATGGGCGATGCCGAACCGGACGATGCTTTCGGTGGAGCGGTTGTTCAGCGGCTTGCCGTCGAACTCGATGCCGCCGGTGGAGCGCACCATGTTGCAGATCGCGCGCAGCGTCGTGGTCTTGCCGGCGCCGTTGGCACCGAGCAGCGTCGTCAGCGAGCCCTCGCTGAGCGAGAAGGACAGGCCATGGAGCGCCTGGACCTGGCCGTAATAGGCGCGCAGGTCCTTGACGTTGAGCAGCGTCGTCATTGGTCCTTGCTCCCGAGATAGGCCTTGATGACGTCGGGGTCCGCCTGCACCTGGGCGGGCGTGCCTTCCGCGAGCTTCTTGCCGAAATTGAGCGCGACGACGTGGTCGGCGATCGACATCACGAGGCCCATGTGATGCTCGACCAGCAGCACGGTCATGTGGCGGTCGTCGCGGATGCGGCGGATCAGGTCGCCGAGCACGTAGACTTCCTCGTGGTTGAGGCCGCCGGCCGGCTCGTCGAGCAGCAGGATCTTCGGATCGGCCGCCAGCGCGCGCGCCAGCTCGACGCGCTTCTGGGTGCCGAAGGGCAGGCCGGACACCACGGTGTGGGCGACGTCCTCGAGGTCGAGATAGGCGAGGATCTCGTGCACCTTTTTGTTGACGTCGGTCTCGCTGCGGCGAATCCAGGCGAGGCGCAGCGAGTCGCTGATGATGTCGCTGGAGGTGCGCGCATGCGTGCCGACGCGGACGTTGTCCATCACCGACAGGTTGGGAAACAGCGCGACGTTCTGGAAGGTGCGGCCGATGCCGATCTCGGCGATCCGGTGCGGCGGCCGCGACAGGATGCTCGCGCCCTCCATCAGGATGTCGCCGGACGACGGCTGGTAGAGGCGCGAGAGGCAGTTGAAGAGCGTGGTCTTGCCGGCGCCGTTGGGGCCGATCAATCCGAGGATCTGCCCCTTGTGCATGTCGAAGGACACGCCGTTGAGCGCGACGATGCCGCCGAAGGCCACCGTCACATCTCGAACCGAGAGTAACGCCTCTTGATCCTTCATTTGACTCGCTTGAATCATGCACTTCCCCACACGCCGATCCACCGGCTCTTTCTTCAAACCGGGAGACCTTCAGGCTTCAGCAATCCAGCGAGCCGCCCACCAATCGTAACTTTGGCATCGGCAACGATCCGCTCGATCAGGTGCTTGCAAGTGGGTACGTCGTGAATCAGCCCCTGCACCTGCCCGGCCCAGATCAGCCCGGCATCGAGATCCCCCGTCTCAAGCGCAACGCGCCCCTTCGCCCCTGCGACCAATGGCCGGACATCGTCGAACGCGGCGTCGGGCACGCTTGAGATCGCAACGACATTGTCGGACACGCTATTCTTGGCGACGCGCCCCGTATTCCGAAACTTTCGGAAAATGAGGTTCGTTGCCCGCTCGTCGTTCTCAACCAGAAACTGCTTCACCGCTTCGTGTATCGGAGCCTCAACCGTCGCGCAGAAGCGCGTGCCCATATTGATTCCGTCAGCTCCAAGGGCCAGCGCAGCAGCGAGGCCGCGACCATCGCCGAAGCCACCACTGGCCAGCATCGGAATGGAAATTTTGTCTGCCGCAGCGGGGATCAATACGAGGCCAGGTACGTCGTCCTCACCGGGATGCCCGGCACACTCAAAGCCGTCGATCGATACGACGTCGACTCCCATTTTCTCGGCAGATATGGCGTGCCGAACCGACGTGCATTTGTGAATGACGATGACGCCATGGGACTTGAACTCCTCCACATGCTCTTGTGGCCGGGCACCAGCCGTCTCGACCACCTTGATCCCGCTTTCGATGATGGCCTTGCGATACTCGGCGTAAGGCGGAGGTGTCACCGAGGGCAGTATCGTAAGGTTGACCCCGAAAGGCTTATCGGTCAGCGACCGGCAGCGTTCGATCTCCCGCCGCAGATCATCCGGCGTCGGCTGAGTCAAGGCCGTGATGACACCCAACCCGCCGGCGTTGGAAACTGCGCTGGCGAGCTCTGCGCGCCCGACCCACATCATGCCGCCCTGCATGACCGGGTGACGGACGCCGACAAGCTCCGTGAAGCGGGTTTGGAAGGTCATCCCAAAGCCTCGACAATCGTGACGTTGGCGATGCCTCCGCCCTCACACATCGTCTGAAGCCCGTATCGCTTGCCTCGAGCCCTCAGAGCATGGACCAGAGTCGAAAGGAGCTTTGTACCCGAGGCTCCGAGCGGATGACCGAGTGCAATCGCGCCGCCATTGACATTGAGCTTTGCGGGATCGGCCTCGATCGCCTGAAGCCAGGCCAGCGGCACCGGTGCGAAAGCCTCGTTGACCTCGTAGAGGTCAATATCGCCGATCTTCATTCCGGCCTTTGCAAGGGCCCGACGGGTTGCGTTGATCGGCTCTTCAAGCATGATGACGGGGTCGCCGGCGGTCACCGTGAGGCCAACGATGCGCGCGATCGGCTTCAGATTATAGTCCTTGAGGGCCTTTTCGCTGACGACCAGTGCAGCCGAGGCGCCGTCGCAGATTTGGCTCGCGTTGGCGGCACTGACGACGCCATTCTCCTTCAGAAGCTTGACCGAGCCGATCGACTCCAGCGAAGCGTCGAATCGAATTCCTTCATCGACGATGTGCTCTCCCCCTTCGATCTTGAGCGGAACGATCTCGCTCTTGAAGGCTCCGGATT
>NZ_JAVAYM010000051.1:0-24966 GCF_054185205.1 Bradyrhizobium sp. 14AA
ATGGCGCTGATCTCCATTCGTGTCCCGGAACGCTTGCAGACGTCCAGGATCGAGTAGAATCAACGCCATGCGCTCTGTCCAATAATTTTGAACCGGACAGCCGTGGGCTTGTCCCGGGCATCCACGTGCTTTCCTGGCGCGCTTAAGACCGTGGATGGCCGGGACAAGCCCGGCCATGACGGAGAGATTTGCTAAAGCCAATCCTTCAGCTTCCACGACGACGACTTCCAGCGCGTCAGGTTCTCGAGCTTCCACTGCTTGAACATCGCGGGCGGCCAGCGGCTGAGCTTCGAGGTCTCCTCGACCTCCGGCTTGGCGACGATGCGCAAGCGTGGCGCGCGCCGGCGGTGCTGGCGCGTCGCCTCACTGATCAGGTCGACATATTCAGGCTTGTTGGCCATGAGGCGTGTCCTCGCGAACCGTCGCGAGGACACTGTCGGCGCCGCCGATTAACGGCGGTTTGCCGTGATCGCTACAATTGCAGGAACCGGCTTACCGCCAGTCCCTGACGTCGACGAAGTGACCCGCGATCGCGGCGGCAGCGGCCATCGCCGGCGAGACGAGGTGGGTGCGGCCTTTAAAACCCTGGCGGCCCTCGAAATTGCGGTTCGAGGTCGAGGCGCAGCGCTCTTCCGGGGCCAGCTTGTCCGGATTCATCGCGAGGCACATCGAGCAACCGGGCTCGCGCCATTCGAAGCCGGCCTTGATGAAGATCTTGTCCAGACCCTCAGCCTCGGCCTGCTCCTTCACGAGGCCGGAGCCCGGCACGACCATGGCGTTAACATGCGCCGAGACGGTCTTGCCTTCCGCGATCTTCGCCGCCGCGCGCAGATCCTCGATCCGGCCGTTGGTGCAGGAGCCGATGAAGATGCGATCGAGCTTGATGTCGGTGATCTTCGTCCCAGCGGTGAGGCCCATGTATTTCAGTGCGCGATGCTTGGAGAGACGCTTGGCCTCGTCCGCGATCTTGTCGGGATCGGGCACGATGCCGGTCACCGAGATCACGTCCTCAGGGCTGGTGCCCCAGGTCACGATCGGCGGCAGCTTGGCGGCATCGAGGCGCAGCTCGTGGTCGAAATGCGCGCCTTCGTCGGAGCGCAGCTTCTCCCAGTAGCGCATGGCCGCATCCCAGTCCGCGCCCTTCGGCGCCTTCGGACGGCCGCGCAGGAAGTCGAACGCCTTCTGGTCGGGCGCGACGAGGCCGGCGCGCGCGCCGCCTTCGATCGACATGTTGCAGACCGTCATGCGGCCTTCCATGCTGAGCGCGCTGATCGCATCGCCGGCATATTCCAGCACGTAGCCGGTGCCGCCCGCGGTGCCGATCTCGCCGATGATGGCCAGGATGATGTCCTTGCCGGTCACGCCATCAGGCAATTTGCCGTCGACAGTGACGCGCATGTTCTTCGCCTTCTTCTGGATCAGCGTCTGCGTCGCCAGCACATGCTCGACCTCGGAGGTGCCGATGCCGTGCGCGAGTGCGCCGAACGCGCCATGCGTCGAGGTGTGGCTGTCACCGCAGACGATGGTGGTGCCGGGCAGGGTGAAGCCCTGCTCGGGGCCGATGACGTGGACGACGCCCTGGCGCTTGTCGAACTCGTTGTAATATTCGATGCCGAATTCCTTGGCGTTCTCGGCCAGCGCCTTGATCTGCTCGATGCTCTCGGGGTCGGGATTCGGCTTGGTGCGATCGGTGGTCGGCACGTTGTGGTCGACGACGGCGAGCGTCTTTTCAGGCGCGTGCACCTTGCGTCCCGTCGCGCGCAGGCCTTCGAACGCCTGCGGCGAGGTCACCTCGTGCACCAGGTGACGATCGATATAGAGCAGGCAGGTGCCGTCCTCGGCTTCGTGCACCAGATGGTCGTTCCAGATCTTGTCGTACAGGGTGGTGGGCTTGGACATGAGCGTCAGCTCCGAATGAATGTGTGAAGCGGTAAGCGCGGTCACGCGCGGGGCAACAAAATCGTCAGCGCAGCTTTTAGGCTGCGCGCGTAAGCTCTGACGTTGCCGAGGTCGCGAAGCGTCCGAAGAACCGGCCAGGCAGCCGCGAGCGATCGTCGATGACGACGCGCTTGACGGGTCCAAAGCTGGTCAGATCTGGAAACATTCCAAGAATATATAGCAGGCCGAATTGGAATCGCGAGCGCTTTGACGCGCACGGCTGACGCAACAAAAAAGCGCGGGGTTTCGCCCCGCGCTTTCGAGAAACTTGCCTGGTCGCCCGAGATTACTCGTTGGCGGCAGCAGCGCGGTCCTGCTTCTCGACGATGCGGGCCGACTTGCCGCGAAGGTTGCGGAGATAATAGAGCTTGGCGCGACGCACCTTGCCGCGGCGCACCACCTTGATCGAGTCGATCATCGGCGACATCACCGGGAACACACGCTCGACACCCTCGCCGTACGAAATCTTGCGCACGGTGAAGCTCTCGTTGAGGCCACCGCCGGTACGGCCGATGCAGACGCCTTCATAGGCCTGCACGCGGGTGCGGTCGCCTTCGACGACCTTCACGTTGACGATCACGGTGTCGCCGGGACCGAATTCCGGAATCTCCTTGGTGGCGGAGAGCTTGTCGAACTGCTCTTTTTCGAGCTGTTGGATCAGGTTCATGGGTAAATCTCCATCGGCGCGCCCGGCCGCAGATCGGGGGCTGCGCGAAATTCGTCGATCCAGCTATTGCGGATGTGGCCGCTCCTATAAGGCAAGCCGGAGCGTTTGTCACCCGTCTGTCTTGTTTTTTGGCGTTTTTTGGCGTCCGGCCCGATTCGGGGGCTTGGGGGGGATTTGGGCCCATAAATCCGGCCGCCGGGCCGCCGTCAGGACCTCGGATTGCGCCCGCCGCCAGCCTGCAACCTTGGCGTGGTCGCCGGAGGTCAGGATATCAGGGATCGGAACCCCCTCGAACAGCTGCGGCCGGGTGTATTGGGGGTATTCGAGCAGGCCGTCCGAAAAGCTCTCCTCGGTTCCCGAGGCTTCCTTGCCCATCACGCCCGGCAGCAGCCGGACGCAGGCGTCGATCAGGGCCAAAGCCGCGATTTCGCCGCCCGAGAGCACGTAATCGCCGATCGAGACCTCCTCCAGGCCCCGCCCGTCGATCACCCGCTGGTCGATCCCCTCGAACCGCCCGCAGACGATCAGCGGACCGGGGCCCTTGGCGAGCTCGGCGACGCGAGCCTGGGTCAATGGCCGACCCCGTGGGCTCATCAGCAGGCGCGGTCGCTCCGGGCTCGAGCCCGCAGCATCGATCGCCGCCGCCAGGACATCCGCCCGCAGCACCATTCCCGGGCCGCCGCCGGCCGGGGTGTCGTCGACGCTGCGATGGCGGTCAGTGGCGGACGCCCTTATGTCCCGGGCCTCGATCTCCCAGAGCCCGGACGCCAGCGCCCGCCCGGCCAGGCTCACGCCGAGCGGCCCCGGAAACATCTCCGGAAACAGCGTCAGCACCGTCGCGCGCCAGGGGGTGGGGTTGGTCATTCGATCTCAGTTGCTGTCGTCCCGGCGGAGGCCGGGACCCATAACCACCGCAGCCAGTTTTGCGACGGCTGGAGCGATCAGCTTAGCTAAAAATGGTGGCCTGTGGTTATGGGTCCCGGCTTTCGCCGGGACGACTCGCGGAGGGAGCCTCGCCACTATCCTCCCCCTCGATCTCCTGCGGCAGCGCGATCACGACGCGGCCGCCGGCGATATCGACCTCGGGCACCACCGCATTCGAGAACGGCAGCATCATCGTCGTGCCCTTGAGCGGCGCGATCTCGATGATGTCGCCGGCGCCGAAATTATGGATCGCGAGCACGCGGCCGAGCGCGTCGCCGTCGGTAGTGACGGCGGCGAGCCCGATCAGGTCGGTGTGGTAATATTCGTCCTCATCCGTCGCGGGCAGTTTTTCGCGCGCGACGTAGAGCTCGATGCCGTTGAGACGCTCGGCCTCATCGCGGGTCGTGACGCCCTTGAACGTCGCGACCAGATGATCTTTTGCCTCGCGCGCCGTTGCGACCTCGAACTGGCGCTTGCCGTCCTTGGACAGCAGCGGACCGTAGCGCTTAACGGCAAAGGGATCTTCGGTGAAGGTCCACAGTTTGACCGCACCGCGCACACCATGCGCGGCGCCGATCCGCGCGACGCAGACCAGCGCCGACATGATCTAGCCTTAGCCCTTCGCGGCGGCTTCGGCCTGCGCCTTGCGCTCCTTGCGCGGCACGGCCTTCTCGGGGTTGTTGCGCGCTTCGCGCTTCTTGACGCCGGCGGCATCGAGGAAGCGGGATACGCGGTCCGACGGCTGCGCGCCCTTGGCGAGCCAGGCCTTCACCTTGTCCATGTCGAGCTTCAGGCGGGTCTCGTTGTCCTTCGGCAGCAGCGGGTTGAAGTAGCCGAGACGCTCGATGAAGCGGCCATCGCGCGGGAAGCGCGAGTCGGCGACGACGACGTGATAGACGGGACGCTTCTTGGTGCCTGCGCGGGCGAGACGGATAACGACGGACATAGAGTTCTCCTTCAAAGTACGTTTTGTTCGGGTGATTGGTATTCCGCGTTGCGCGAGACCGATGCGATCCCGTGCGACGAATTCCTCATTTCTTCTTGCCCGGGAAACCGCCGAGGCCCGGCAGCATCGGTTTGCCGCTCAGCCCCGTCAGTCCGGGAACGTTGGGCAGGCCGGTGCGCAGACCGGCCGGCAAATCCTTGGGCAGGCTGGGCAGGCCCTGGCCGCCGCCGCTCTGCATCTTTTCCTGAAGCGCCTTCATCTCTTCCGGCGAGGGCGGCTTCATGCCGCCGCCAAAGCCCATGGCCTGCGCGATGCCGGCGAGCGGGCCGCGCTTGCCCGAGCCCATGGCCTTCATCACGTCGGCCATGTTCCGGTGCATCTTCAAGAGCTTGTTGACCTGCTCGACGCTCTGGCCCGAGCCGGCGGCGATGCGCTTCTTGCGGCTGGCCTTGAGCAAATCGGGATGACGGCGCTCGTCGCGCGTCATGGAATCGATCACCGCGACCTGGCGCTTCAGAATCTTGTCGTCGATGCCTGCGGCCGCGATCTGGTTCTTCATCTTGGCGATGCCGGGCATCATGCCCATCAGCCCGCTGATGCCGCCCATGTTCGCCATCTGCAGCAGCTGCTCGCGCATGTCGTTGAGGTCGAACTGACCCTTGCGCATGCGCTCGGCGGTGCGCGCGGCCTTCTCGGCGTCGATATTGGCGGCGGCGCGTTCGACCAGCGACACCACGTCGCCCATGCCGAGGATGCGGCCGGCGATACGGTCGGGATGGAAATCCTCCAGCGCGTCGGTCTTTTCACCGGTGCCGATCAGCTTGATCGGCTTGCCGGTGACCGCGCGCATCGACAGCGCGGCGCCGCCGCGGCCGTCGCCGTCCACACGTGTCAGCACGATGCCGGTGAGGCCGACGCGCTGATCGAAGGCGCGCGCGAGATTCACGGCGTCCTGGCCGGTGAGGCTGTCGGCGACCAGCAGCACTTCATGCGGGTTCGCGGCCGCTTTGATCGCGGCTGCTTCCGCCATCATCTCTTCGTCGAGCGTGGTGCGGCCGGCGGTGTCGAGCAGCACGATGTCGTAGCCGCCGAGCTTGCCGGCTTCCAGCGCGCGTTTCGCAATCTGCGGCGGCTGCTGCCCCGCCACGATCGGCAGGGTCGGAATATCGAGGTCGCGGCCGAGCACGGCCAGCTGCTCCATCGCCGCCGGACGGTAGACGTCGAGCGAGGCCATCAGCACCTTGCGCTTGTCGCGCTGGACCAGCCGGCGGGCGAGCTTTGCGGTGGTGGTCGTCTTGCCCGAGCCCTGCAGACCGACCATCATGATCGGCACCGGCGGCACGGAATTGACGTCGATGGTCTGGCTTTCGGCGCCGAGCGTGTTGATCAGCTCGTCATGGACGATCTTGACCACCATCTGGCCGGGTGTGACCGACTTGACGACGGTGGCGCCGATCGCCTGCTCGCGCACGCGCTCGGTGAAGCTGCGGACCACCTCCAACGCGACGTCGGCTTCCAGCAGCGCGCGGCGCACCTCGCGCATCGCGGCATCGACGTCCTTTTCGGTCAGCGCGCCGCGCCCCGTCAGACGATCGAGAATGCCACCAAGCCGTTCCGACAGATTGTCGAACAATGCCGTTGTCCCTTGTCCTGCTCGCCAGAATGGCGATCTTCCAAACACCTTTACGCCCGAGGGCGCACAGCGCTGTCGGGCGTTGACCTCTGGCCTCGAGGGCCAGTCGGCGGGTCGAAAAGAAAGCCTTTCCGAGAAAGTGGCGGGGTTAAACGCCGCTCCCGCCCAAAAGTCAAGGAAAGTTAGGGTGCCGGGGCGGCTTTGCCAGGGCAAGGTCCTGAAAACAGGACTATTTTGGCGCTGGGTTCCTTTTCGCTGGGACCCGCCCATATAGACGGTGATGTCCTACCACCCCGACCATCCCTGAAGCCGCCCCGTGCCGATCACCCGCCGCCGCCTTTTCGGACTGCTTGCCGGAGCCGGCGCGCTGGTCGGCGTGCCCTCCCTCTGGATGTCCCGCATGAAGACCTACGATGGACCCGCCTCCGATCATTTCAATGGCCTGAACTTCTTCGATCCCGACGGCGCGCCGCCAAAATCGCTGCGTGAGGTGCTGCGCTGGCAGTTCAGCGGCAAGCGGCAGCGCGCGGCCTGGCCGGATTGGGCCCCCAGCCCCCACGCCGATACCCCGCCCGAGCGGGTCGACGGGGGCAAGGTGCGGCTCTCCTTCGTCGGGCATGCCAGCTGGCTGATCCAGGCCGGCGGCCTCAACATCCTGGTCGACCCCGTCTGGTCCTCGCGGGTTTCGCCCGTCAGCTTCGCCGGCCCGAAGCGGCACAACGATCCCGGCATCGCCTTCGAGAAGCTGCCGAAGATCGACATCGTGCTGGTCTCGCACGGTCACTACGACCATCTGGACATCGCGACGCTGTCGCGGCTCGCCAAGAATTTTGCCCCGCGCGTGGTCACCCCGCTCGGCAATGACGTGACGATGCGCAGTTCCGATTCCACCATCAAGGTGGAAGCCTTCGACTGGCACGACCGTGTCGATCTCGGCGGCGGCATCGCCGTGCATCTGGTGCCGACCCGGCACTGGACCGCGCGCGGCATGTTCGACCGCAACAAGGCGCTGTGGGCGAGCTTTGTGCTGGAGACGCCGGCGGGGAAAATCTACGTCGTCTGCGATTCCGGCTATGGCGATGGCACGCACTTTCGCCGCGTCGCCGAGAAGCATGGGCAGCTGCGCCTCGCGATCCTGCCCATTGGCGCCTACGAGCCGCGCTGGTTCATGCGCGACCAGCACATGAACCCGGAAGATGCCGTGAAGGCGCTGGCAGATTGCGGCGCCGAGGCCGCGCTCGGGCATCATCACGGCACGTTCCAGCTGACGGACGAGGCGATCGACGCGCCGGCGAAGGCGCTGGTCGAGGCGCTGGACGTGGCGAAGATTCCGCAGGAACGATTCGTGGCGATGAGGCCGGGGCAGGTGGTGGAGATTTAGGTCGTCTACCCATAAACCCGGCGGCTGATGCGACGAAAGCAATGTCCGCTGCTCCTACGGCGACAAGTTCGTGCGGCGCCGCGCCGTTGAACCAGAAAGCCCCCGACGCAACAAAACACCATGGATTTGGATCGGTCGGAAGACCTTGATTGATCGATGGATGGAGCCGACCCGTGGCAGTTTTGCTTAGAATTGTGCTCGCAACCGCTCTCGTGAACCTTGCTCCAGCCGTCGCCCAGGCGAAGAATGCCGTTGCTTCTCCTGCCTTGCAGAAGGAATTCGATGGCTTCATCGAGAAGTTTCGCGCGGCGCTGAAGGCAAACGATTCCGCCGCCGTCGCCGGTATGACACGATTGCCGTTCATGAACGACAGCGCAATTCGCGACGCCGCGCAATTTGGCGCCAAGACCTATCGGACCTCGTTCACGGCGAAAAATCGCGCGTGTATCCAGCGCGGCAAGGCCGTCTACGATCGCGATGATTATAAGAACGACAGTTACTTCATCTTCTGCGGCGAGCTCATCTTCGTCTTTACCAGGACGCCGGCGGGGTTCCTTTTTACGGATATCAGCGCGAATGACTGATCAGGCAATAATGCTATCCGCTGCCGCCGGACGTATGATTGGTCGCCTCGCTCAGCGACATATTGGATGCAGCCGAGGCGATGGGCCGACTCATCAACGGAGAGGCTTGCCGCGAGCACAACTCGTCGTCTCAGCGCCCCATTGAGCGAACATGCAATATGGGTCCCTGCGTTCGCAGGGACGACACCGTTGGTGTTGAGGTAGCGTGCCTCTTACGAACGAGGCTACTGCCCCTGCTTGATCGCCCAGCTCACATTCACCGTCACCGACAGCGTTTCCTCGCCCGGCGCCACCGCAGCGGGTGCGGCCATCGGCGCGGTCGCCATCCGCGCCTTGAACAGCGGCACCGGAGCGCCGCCTTCCGACACGCTCAGCGGCGCGCCCAGCGTCACGCCGGTGGCCCTGGCGTAGATCTCGGCCTTGCGGTGGGCGTCGGCCACCGCCTGCTCGCGCGCGCCGTCGAGCAGCTTGGAGGCCTGGGTGACTTCGAACGAGATGTTGCCGATGTCGTTGGCGCCGGCGCCGACCAGTGTGTCGATGATGCCGGCGACCTTGGTCACGTCGCGAATCTTGACGGTGACGCGGTTGGAGGCGCGAAAGCCGATCACGGGCGAAGCGCCGGTGGATTTGTTCTGGCCGTATTGCGGCTGCAGCGACAGCCGCGAGGTCTGGTAGTCGTTCTCGGCGATGCCGGCGCCCTTCAGCGCCAGCAGCACCTTGCCCATCGCGGCGTTGTTGGCATCGGAAGCTTCCTTCGCCGTCTTGGCGTCATTGGCGACGCCGGCATCGATCTGGGCGAGATCAGGCGCTACCGACACGGTGGCTTCGCCGCTCACCGTAATGGCAGACGGAAAATCGTCGGCGCGCGCGGGCGCGCTCAGCAAAGTGGAGGCAAGGACGGCGGCGAGTACGGCAGGCTGTTTCATCTCTCTCACTTCAATGGCACGAACACGTTGATCACGAGCTTGTCCTCCGCCGTCTTCAGGGGATCGGTGAGGTACTCCTCGACGAAGGTGTCCTTGGCTTCCAGCTTCTTGTCGTCGAGGTGATTGGTGATCGCCTCATAGGTGTTGTCCATGTTGTCGTAGGAACCGCGATGGACGAATTTCAGCGCCTTGCCCTCCGGCGATTTGCCGACGCTCATGTCCTTGGGCAAATTCTTCGGGTCCTGCTCGACCGGGATCTCGGCGAGGAAGGTGAAGCCGGTGTCGTCGGTCGAGGTGTAGACGATCATCGAATTGCCGGCATGCTTGATGCCCTGCTTGTCCAGCAGCGTGTTCAGCGCCTTGAAGGCGTCGATCAGCGTGTCGAAGGCCGAATCCCAATTGGCAGTGCCCTTGACCATCACGACCTTCCTGGGTTCGAGCGTGGTCTCCAGGCCGAAGGGATCGGCGGTCTGCACCGGAGCGGGCGTTGCGGCCGCAGCCGGCGGCGGCACCGCCGGGCTGGGTGAGGCGCTGGCTGCAGGTGAGGGCGTTGCCGCGGGTGCGGGGGAGGCACTGGCCGCCGGCGACGGCGTCGTAACGGGTGCGGGCGAGGCGCTCGCGGCAGGGGATGGCGAGGCCGATGGCGCCGGCGCAGGGCTTGTCGAAGAGGGGTTTGTCGAAGAGGGGCTTGCCGAGGCGGCGGGCGCCGGGCTCGGTGTCTGCGCCAGAACCTCGGACAGGCCAAGCGACATGGCCGCTGCCGGGATCAGCGCGGCCAGAGCGAGACGACGAAACCTGATCATTTTATTCTCCCCAAGACCTTCCGGATCAAGACCTTGTGTCCCAAGGCCTAAATCCGTCCTTGCGCCCGGCCGCGCATCCCCGGGTCGCGCGAACTGCGCCGTTCTAACACGCGAGTGCCAAATTCGTCCCATGACAGATGCGTCATGGGTGATCAGCGGCAAATCGCTGGCCAAGCCGCCAAGGATCGCCATATAAGACAGGCGAAATTCGGGAATTTTCATGAGCGCGCTGGCCAACCACGCATTTGCCAAGATGAACGGCATCGGCAACGAGATCGTCGTTGTCGACATGCGCGATTCCACGGCAAAGGTGACGCCGGATGACGCCCGCGCGGTGGCCTCCGCGCAGGGCGGCGTGCCTTACGACCAGCTGATGGTGCTGCAGAAGCCGCGGCTCGGCGGCACCGAAGCCTTCATCAGCATCTACAACAATGACGGCTCCGAAGCCGGCGCCTGCGGCAACGGCATGCGCTGCGTGGTGCGGCGCATCTTCGAGAAGACCGGCCAGACCACGGCGACGTTCGAGACCCCGGCGGGCCTGCTCAATGCCTGGCAGGGCCCGGCGCCCGATCTCTACACCGTCGACATGGGCGCGCCGAAGTTCGGCTGGCAGGACATTCCGCTGGCGGAAGAGTTTCGCGACACGCGCTACATCGAATTGCAGATCGGCCCGATCGACAATCCGATCCTGCATTCGCCCTCCGTGGTGAGCATGGGCAATCCGCATGCGGTGTTCTGGGTCGACGACGTCAACGCCTACGATCTCGGACGTTTCGGTCCGCTGCTGGAAAATCATCCGATCTTCCCCGAGCGCGCCAACATTACGCTCGCCCACATCGTCGATCGCGACCACATCACGATCCGCACCTGGGAGCGTGGCGCGGGTCTTACCAGGGCCTGCGGTTCGGCAGCCTGCGCAACGGCAGTCGCCGCCGCACGGCTGAAGCGCGCCGAGCGCAATGTCGAGATCACGCTGCCGGGCGGCAAGCTCGGCATCGAATGGCGCGAGCGCGACGACCATGTGCTGATGACGGGCACGGCGACCTTCGAATATGAGGGCGCCTTCGATCCGGCGCTGTTCGCGCCGGTCGGCTGATGGCCGTCGATATCGTCACCTTCGGCTGCCGCCTCAACGCCTTCGAGGCCGAGGTGATCCGCCGTGAGGCCGAAAGCGCGGGCCTTTCCGACACCATCGTCATCAACAGCTGCGCCGTCACCAACGAGGCGGTGGCGCAGGCGCGGCAGTCGATCCGCAAATTGAAGCGCGAACGGCCGGAAGCGCGCATCGTCGTCACCGGCTGCGCCGCGCAGACACAGAGCGCGATGTTCGCCGAGATGGCCGAGGTCGATCGCGTCGTCGGCAATGACGACAAGATGCGCAGCGAAGCCTGGCGCGAGGCGCGCGACGCCTTCGATCTTGGTGCCAGCGAGAAGATCGCCGTCAGCGACATCATGTCGGTCCGGGAGATGGCGCCGCATCTGATCGACGGTTTCGCCGCCGGCCTGCCGCGCGTGTTCGTGCAGGTGCAGAACGGCTGCGACCATCGCTGCACCTTCTGCATCATCCCGTTCGGCCGTGGCAATTCTCGCTCGGTGCCGATGGGCGCGGTGGTCGAGCAGGTGCGAATGCTGGTGGAGCGCGGCCACGCCGAGATCGTGCTGACCGGCGTCGATCTCACCAGCTACGGCGCCGACCTGCCGGGCACACCAAAGCTCGGCATGCTGACGAAGCAGATCTTGCGACACGTGCCGGAGCTGAAGCGCCTGCGCATCTCCTCGATCGATTCGGTCGAGGCCGACAGCGATCTGCTCGATGCCATCGCCGACGATTCGCGGCTGATGCCGCATCTGCATCTGTCGCTGCAATCCGGCGACGACATGATCCTGAAGCGCATGAAGCGGCGGCACTCGCGGAACGATGCGATCGCGTTCTGCGATCAGGTCCGCCGCCTGCGTCCGGACTTCGCCTTCGGCGCCGACATCATCGCGGGTTTCCCGACCGAGACGGACGAGATGTTTTCGCGCTCGCTCGATCTCGTCGAGGACTGCGGCCTGACCTTCCTGCACGTCTTCCCCTATTCCCCGCGGCCGGGTACGCCGGCCGCGCGCATGCCACAGGTCGCGGGCGGTGCGATCAAGGCGCGCGCGAAGCGGCTGCGTGCGGCCGGCGCAGCGGCGTTGCGCAAGCGCCTTCAAGCCGAGATCGGCACGACGCGCGAGGTGCTGATCGAGAGCGAAGGGCAGGGACGCACGGAGCACTATCTGCCGGTGGCGATTGCGGCTGGACGGGTGGGAAGTGTGGTGCCGCTGAGGATTGTTGGCAGTGATGGCGAGCGGCTGACGGTCTAGCCGTTAAGGCGCCTGCTCATCCCATCGTCCTGGCTTTCGCCAGGACGACAGCGGAGGGCTGTGGCGCACAGCATGGCCCCAAACGCACGCCCTACGACGCCCTTACCTGCCAGAACCTGAGCGTCCGCCGCGCATTCTCCGGCGTCATGCGCGCAAAGTGGCCCTGCGCTCGCGCGAGATCCGCGGGCTTCATCGCGCCGGTGGCAAAACGGCTTTCGAGCACCGCGGCGGTGGTTTCCCAGCCGAGCTGCGCCGCCTTGCACGGCACCAGCAGGCCGTCGTCGCGCAGGCTCTGCATCAGCGGGCGAATCACCTCGACGGTCGATCCGGACAGCGCTGCCAGCGCCGCCGCGGTTTCCTCGTAGCGCCGCTGTGTGGCGAAGCCGAGCAGCGTCGCTTCGCTGAGCTGGCCGGTCGCCTTGAGGCCTGCAATCGCCCGCTTGGCGCCTTCGAAATCTCGGACACCCGACATCTCGCGTTCGACGCCGACGGTGACGGCGGCGATCGCGCTCTGGATTTCCTCGAACAGATGCGGCGGCGCGCGCGACAACAGGCGGGCGCGAACCGCATCCGTCGCCGAACGCAGTAACTGACGGCGCTGATCCGATGGCAGGTCGACGCGCACGCCGACACTGACGGCGAGTTCGGGGTCGGACTCGGCCTGCCCGACGATGACGGCGAATCCCTTGCCGGAAACGCGCGCGCCTGGATTGGCCGCAAGCCGCCGGCTGACGCTGGGATAGCGGCGTGCCAGCAGCGCGTCGGTGACGATCTCCTTCAGCCACCAGCGGCCGGCGACCGCGAGCAGGTGCGGCTCGCCCTTGCTGGATGCGATCTTCACCAATTCGCCGTCGTCGAGGCGCGCGGATTCCTGCAGCACGGGACCGGCGATGCGGATCTCGTCATTGTTGGCGAGGCGGCGGATCACGGAGGGCGGCGCCTGCGCGATCGGCGCGAGCTGCGCGCTGATCTCGGCCAGCGCCACGCGCGCGCCCATGTCGGCGATCGCGCGCAGCTCAATGGTGCCGATCAGGCGCTCGAGCACGTCGTCGAACAGTGCGATCTGCTCGTCGCTGAAGCTTCCGGCGGAGGACAGGAACAGGTCGGTGACGCGCCGGGCGGTTTCCAGCCCCTTTTCTGCCGAGCCAAGCCGAATCGCGGATTCGACCTCGTCGATGATCGATAGCTCGGCCTGGGGCATGACGCGTTGCTCGTCCTGAGCGGTTACGGAAGCTTGTTCTAAGCAACCGCAATCATTAGAGGCGAGCGCTGAACGTTTCGTAAACCATGCCCCCGGAAACGGGCAAAGCCGCCGCTATTCTCCGTTCCAGCCGCAGGCGCGGAGTTTTTCGTGCATGTGGGACGGGGCCGGTGCCACGACGCGGACCGGTTCCTTGTTCCGGGAGATCGGCACCACGATCTCGCGGGAATGCAGGTGTAGCTTCGGCTCGCCGAAACGCGGGCCATTGCCGTAGATGTTGTCGCCGAAGATCGGCCAGCCGGTCGCAGCCGAATGGACCCGCAATTGATGGGTCCGCCCGGTCACCGGTTCCATGGCAAGCCAGGTGAAACCGTTACCTCGGCCCATCACTTTCCAGTTGGTGATCGCCTTCTGGCCCTCAGGGTCGGGCTTCTGCCACCAGCCGCGTTCGGCGTTGAGCCGGCCGAGCGGCATGTCGATGGTGCCTTCATCCTCGGCAGGGCCGCCCTCGACCACGGTCCAGTAGGTCTTGCCGATCTTGCCGTGCTTGAAGAGGAGGCCGAGCGAGGCGGTCGCTTTCCGATGGCGGCCGAGCACCAGGCAGCCGGAGGTGTCCTTGTCCAGCCGGTGGGCCAGCACCGGCGGCCGCGGCAGGCCGAAACACAGCGCGTGGAAGGACGCTTCGAGGTTCGCCCCGCCCTTGGGCCCGCGATGCACCGGCAGGCCGGCCGGCTTGTCGATGACCAGCATCAAGCCGTCGCGATGGAGCACGCGCGCCAAAATCTCGTCGGCGGTCAATTCGGGAACATCGAGCAATTGCAAGACTTTCGTTTAAGAGCGGGAACGGCTAACACACCGCCACCATGAACGATACCTCCGAGACCCCCAAGCTGAGCTGGTGGCGCCGCCTGTCCAACGGGCTGAAGCGCACCTCGTCCTCGCTCGGGACCGCGGTCGCCGACCTCGTCACCAAGCGCAAGCTCGACCGCGCCATGCTCGACGACATCGAGGACGTGCTGCTGCGCGCCGACCTCGGCACCTCCGTCGCGGTGCGGATTTCGGACGCCGTTGGCACGGGCCGCTACGACAAGGCGATCTCGGCGGACGAGGTCAAGGACGTCGTCGCGACCGAAGTCGAGAAGGTGCTGGCGCCGGTGGCGAAGCCGCTCGAGGTTGATGCGGCCAGGAAGCCGTTCGTCATTCTCGTGGTCGGCGTCAACGGCTCCGGCAAGACCACGACGATTGGAAAACTCTCGCAGAAATTCGCATCCGAAGGCCGCAAGGTCATGCTCGCCGCCGGCGACACGTTTCGCGCCGCCGCCATAGAGCAGCTCAAGGTCTGGGGCGAGCGGACGAAGACGCCGGTTATCGCGGGCGCGCAGGGCTCGGATTCGGCAAGCCTTGCCTTCAACGCGCTGACTGCTGCGAAGGAGCAGGCCATCGACGTGCTGCTGGTCGACACCGCCGGCCGCCTGCAGAACAAGGCCGAGCTGATGAACGAGCTCGAAAAGGTCGTGCGCGTGATCCGCAAGGTGGATGACACTGCGCCGCATGCCGTGCTGCTTGTGCTGGATGCCACCGTGGGCCAGAACGCGCTGTCGCAGGTCGAGGCCTTCCATCGCACGGCCGGGGTCACCGGCCTCGTGATGACGAAGCTCGACGGCACCGCGCGCGGCGGCATTCTGGTGGCGCTCGCAGAGAAATTCAAACTGCCGGTGCATTTCATCGGCGTCGGCGAAGGCGTCGACGATCTCGCGCCGTTCACCGCGCGCGATTTCGCCCGCGCAATCGCTGGAATCGAAAGCTAGAGAATGGACAAGACCCAGCCGCATCCGCTGTTCAAGCTTGCGACCGAGCTCGGTCCGCTGCTCGTGTTCTTCTTCGTGAATGCGAAGTTCAATCTGTTCGCCGCGACCGGCGCCTTCATGGTCGCGATCGTCGCGGCGATGGCCGCCTCCTATGTGGTGACGCGTCACATCCCGATCATGGCGATCGTCACCGGCGTGATCGTGCTGGTGTTCGGCACGCTGACGCTGGTGCTGCACGACGAGACCTTCATCAAGGTCAAGCCGACCATCATCTACGGCCTGTTCGCCGCGATCCTCGGCGGCGGCCTGCTGTTCGGCCGCTCCTTCATCGCCGTCATGTTCGACCAGATGTTTAATCTGACCCCGCAGGGCTGGCGTATCCTCACGCTGCGCTGGGCGCTGTTCTTCGCGGGCATGGCGGTGCTGAACGAAATCGTCTGGCGCACCCAGAGCACGGACTTCTGGGTGAACTTCAAGGTGTTCGGCGTGACCCCGATCACGATGATCTTCGCCATCGCCCAGATGCCGCTGACCAAGCGCTATGGTGTTGAGCCGGCGTCGCTGGAAGCGAGCGAGGCGGAAGCGGGGGACGTGCGGAAGGGGTGAGGGTCTCTCCGCTCGTCATTGCGAGCGAAGCGAAGCAATCCAGAATGCCTCTGCAGAGGGACTCTGGATTGCTTCGTCGCAAGAGCTCCTCGCAATGACGGGCTTGGCTAAGATCCGGCCGCCTTCAGCGCCTTCTCCATCTGCGGCATTAGCACCTTCTGAAGATTATCCGGCGTGATCGGGCCGACCAGCTTGTAGACGATGGTGCCCTCGCGGCCGACGACGAAAGTTTCGGGCACGCCATAGACACCCCATTCGATCGAGGCGCGGCCGTTGGCATCCACGCCGACGCGGCCGAACGGGTTGCCGTAGCGGCCGAGGAAGCGCCGTGCGTTGTCGGCGGCATCCTTGTAGTTGATGCCGACGAGCTGGAAGCGCTTGTCTTTTGCCAGCTCGGTCAGAAGCGGCGCCTCGTCGTGGCACGGCACGCACCATGACGCCCAGACGTTGACGAGGCTCACTTTGCCTTTGAACGCGGCGGGATCGAGCCCTGGCACCTGCGCGTTGTCGGCCTGCAATCCCTCGAGCGGCGGCAGCGCGGTCTGCGGCGCCGGTCGTCCGATCAGCGCGGAGGGAATCCGCGAGGGATCGCCGCTGCCGAGCCTGAACCAGAACAGCAGGGCAAGGCCGATGAAGGCGATCAACGGCAGCACCATCAGGAAGGTGCGACGCTGCGGCCGCGCGGGGGTCGATTGATCGCTCATGATGCGTCCACCGCGCTGCGCCCCGAACGGCGGCTGATGCCCCTACGGTCGAGCTCGCGCAGGCGCTGCGTCTGGCTGCGATAGTCGAGCACGATCCAGCCGATCAGGATGACGACGACGAGGGCGGCTGCCGCGTAAGATGTCACGATGAAGGATGCGTAAGGACCAAGTGACATCGTCATGCCGCCCTCTGGCTCGCCTGCATCATCTGCAGCGAACGGACGCGGCGCCGCAAAATCTCGTTGCGCATGGCAGCCAAATGCAACGTGACGAACAGCAGCGTGAAGGCGATCGCCATCACCAGCAGCGGAATCAGGAACGACTTGTCGAGCGCCGAGCCGCCCATGCGCATCACGGATGCCGGCTGGTGCAGCGTGTTCCACCAGTCGACGGAGAACTTGATGATGGGA
Organism: Bradyrhizobium sp. 14AA; assembly: GCF_054185205.1. Lineage (NCBI taxonomy): Bacteria > Pseudomonadati > Pseudomonadota > Alphaproteobacteria > Hyphomicrobiales > Nitrobacteraceae > Bradyrhizobium > Bradyrhizobium sp. 14AA. Next base: position 16,881 of record NZ_JAVAYM010000051.1, read on the forward strand.
AGGTTGAGCGCGCCGACCAGCGTCAGCACCGCCGCGGCGCGTGCGGCACGCGAGGGATCGTCGACCGCGCGCCACAGCGCCATCAGGCCGAGATACATCAGGAACAGGATCAGCACCGAGGTCAGCCGCGCGTCCCATTCCCAATAGGTGCCCCACATCGGCCGGCCCCACAGCGAGCCCGTCAGCAGCGCGAGGAAGGTGAAGGCGGCGCCGATGGGAGCTGCCGCTTTCGCGGCGACGTCGGCGAGCGGATGACGCCACACCAGCGTACCCAGCGAGGCGATGCTCATCACGCCCCAGACGAACATCGACAGCCAGGCATTGGGCACGTGGATGAACATGATCTTCACGGTCGCGCCCTGCTGATAGTCGTCGGGCGCGTAGACCGATTGGTAGAGACCGACGGTCAGCAGGATGACGGTCGCGGCCGCAAGCCACGGCAACAGGCGCGCCGTCAGCGCGAGGAACCGTGTCGGGTTAGCGAGGTCGATCAGCGTCATGGTATTCTGATAATCACCGGTGGCCGCTCAGGCAATCAGCACGAAAGCCCTTTGCGAAAATTGATCGGGGTCAAGGTCAGTCGAGTCCATCTCAGTCGAGTCCATGCCGCAGGCTTGCGGCCGCCGCGAACGGGCCGACCACGAGGCTGACCAGCGACAGCGCGCACAGAATCGAGAACGGCGCGCCGAACGTCATGGGACCGACGATCACGGCCTGCGAGGCCGCGACCCCGAAAATCAGCACCGGGATCGACAGCGGCAGCACCAGCACGGCCATCAACAGCCCGCCCCGGTGCAGCGTCACCGCCAGCGCGGCGCCGATCATGCCAGTGAAGGTCAGGGCGGGTGTGCCGGCCAGCAACGTCAACGCCACCGCGCCGGTTGCGACCATGTCGAGGTTGAGCAAGAGGCCGAGCACGGGGGTTGCGACAATCAGCGGCAGGCCTGCCGCCAGCCAGTGCGCCAGTGCCTTGGCGGCGCAGGCGAGTTCCAGCGGCGTCCGGCTCATCGTGATCAGGTCGAGCGAGCCGTCCTCGTGGTCGGCCATGAACAGTCGGTCCAGGGTGAGCAGGCTCGCCAGCAACGCTCCGAGCCACAGGATCGCCGGTCCCAGCCGCGACAGCAGCGCCAGATCCGGCCCGACCGCGAACGGCATCAGCACCACCACGGTCAGGAAGAACAGCACGCCGATCAGCGCCCCGCCGCCGACGCGGAGCGCGATCCTTATGTCCCGGCGGATGAGGGCGGACAGGGCGGTCATGGGCGGCTCCCATCGTGCCCTAAGGGCGGTGCGTTCCCTCCCCCCTTGTGGGGGAGGGCTAGGGAGGGGGGAAGCCCCGGGCGAGATGCACTTGGAAGGCGAGCCGTCAGCAACAGAGCGCCTGCTTCGCCAATGCTAGAACCGAGAGGCCGCGCCGTGTGGCACCCCCCTCCCTGCCCCTCCCCCACGAGGGGGGAGGGAACGGAGAGGCCGGCACCTCGCCGCTCGAAAAGCTGAGGGTCTGTCGGAATCATGCCGCGCTCCCGATTCGAAGCTCCCGCGAATCGATCCCCAACGGGGCGTGGGTGGCGGCGATGATCAGGCCGCCGCGCGCCAGATGCTCCCACATCAGGCCGCCGAACATGTCCTGTCCCGCCACGTCGAGCGCCGTGGTCGGCTCGTCCAGCAGCCAGACCGGGCGGCGGACCGTCAGCAGCCTGGCCAGCGACAGCCGGCGGCGCTGGCCGGCGGACAGGAAAGCCGCCGGCAGATGGGTGGCGTGGTCGAGCCCGACGGTGGCAAGGCTCTCGGTGGCGTCACGGCGCTCGCCGCCCAGAAAATCGGCCCAGAATGCCAGATTTTCCGCCACGCTGAGCGCCGGCTTCAGGGCATCGCGATGGCCGAGATAGTGGCACTGCTCCGGCAGCGTCAGCTCGGCGTCGCCCCCATCCAGCGCGATCGTCCCGCCTGCCGGAATGAGCAGGCCCGCGATCAGCCGCAGCAGCGAGGTTTTGCCCGATCCGTTGCGGCCCACCACCGCCACGGCCTCGCCGGAGACAGCCTCGAAATCGAGCCCGGTAAACACCTCGCGGCCCCCCCGCACGCAGGTGACCCCGCGTCCGAACAGCTGCATCTTGCCTCGCATCAACTCGCTCAAAGCCTGGCCTCAGGAAAACTTGGGGTAGCGCATGGGAATTTTTGGCTCGCGAATTGCTGCGGCACGATTGTGGCTGTGGCGGCGCGGTTAGAAAGCTTCTATAAGCCCGGAACTACTTGATGCAGCAACTCAACCTGCCCCTGCAAGCGACCCAGCCGGATTCGCTGACGGTGTTAAAATACCCCTTGCCGGGTATAACTAACAATTGGGATTTCCTTTCATGACCTCGCTCGACAGCTTCAAATGCAAAAAGACCCTCAAGGTCGGCGCCAAGACTTATGTCTATTACAGCCTGCCCACCGCCGAGAAGAATGGTCTGAAGGGAATTTCGAAACTTCCCTATTCGATGAAGGTCCTGCTCGAGAACCTTCTTCGCAACGAGGACGGCCGCTCGGTCAAGAAAGAGGACATCGTCGCGGTCTCGAAGTGGCTGCGCAAGAAGTCGCTGGAGCATGAGATCGCGTTCCGTCCGGCCCGCGTGCTGATGCAGGATTTCACCGGCGTGCCGGCGGTGGTCGATCTCGCCGCGATGCGCAACGCAATGCAGAAGCTCGGCGGCGATGCCGAGAAGATCAATCCGCTGGTGCCGGTCGACCTCGTCATCGACCACTCCGTGATCGTGAACTTCTTCGGTGACAACAAGGCTTTCGGCAAGAACGTCGCCGAGGAATACAAGCAGAACCAGGAGCGCTACGAGTTCCTGAAGTGGGGCCAGAAGGCGTTCTCGAACTTCTCCGTCGTGCCGCCCGGCACCGGCATCTGCCATCAGGTCAATCTCGAATATCTCTCCCAGACGGTCTGGACCAAGAAGGAGAAGATGACGGTCGGCAAGAAGACCGGCACCTTCGAGGTCGCCTATCCCGACTCGCTGGTCGGCACCGACTCGCACACCACCATGGTCAACGGTCTCGCCGTGCTCGGCTGGGGCGTCGGCGGCATCGAGGCGGAAGCCTGCATGCTCGGCCAGCCGCTGTCGATGCTGCTGCCCAACGTCGTCGGCTTCAAGCTGAAGGGCGCGATGAAGGAAGGCGTCACCGCGACTGACCTCGTGCTGACCGTGACGCAGATGCTGCGCAAGCTCGGCGTGGTCGGCAAGTTCGTCGAGTTCTTCGGCCCCGGCCTCGACAATCTCTCCGTCGCCGACAAGGCGACGATTGCCAACATGGCCCCCGAATACGGCGCCACCTGCGGCTTCTTCCCGGTCGATGCCGCCGCGATCGATTATTTGAAGACCTCCGGCCGCGCCCCGGCGCGCGTCGCGCTGGTGCAGGCTTACGCGAAGGCGCAAGGGCTGTTCCGCACCGCCAAGTCGGCCGATCCGGTGTTCACGGAAACGCTGACGCTCGACCTCGCCGACGTCGTTCCCTCGATGGCCGGTCCGAAGCGTCCCGAAGGCCGCATCGCGCTGCCGTCGGTCGCCGAAGGTTTCTCGCTCGCGCTCGGCACCGAGTACAAGAAGGCCGAGGAGCCGACGAAGCGCTTTGCCGTCGAAGGCAAGAAGTTCGAGATCGGTCATGGCGACGTCGTGATCGCCGCCATCACCTCCTGCACCAACACCTCCAACCCGAGCGTGCTGATCGGCGCGGGCCTGCTCGCCCGTAACGCCGCCGCGAAGGGCCTCAAGGCCAAGCCATGGGTGAAGACCTCGCTGGCCCCGGGCAGCCAGGTGGTCGCGGGCTATCTCGCCGATTCCGGCCTGCAGGCCGATCTCGACAAGGTCGGCTTCAACCTCGTCGGCTTCGGCTGCACCACCTGCATCGGCAATTCCGGTCCGCTGCCGGAGGAGATCTCGAAGTCGATCAACGACAACGGCATCGTCGCCGCCGCCGTGCTGTCCGGCAACCGCAACTTCGAAGGCCGCGTCTCGCCGGACGTGCAGGCGAACTATCTGGCCTCGCCGCCGCTGGTCGTCGCCCACGCGCTCGCCGGCAGCGTCACCAAGAACCTCGCCGTCGAGCCGCTCGGCGAAGGCAAGGACGGCAAGCCGGTGTACCTGAAGGACATCTGGCCGACGACCAAGGAGATCAACGCCTTCATGAAGAAATTCGTGACCGCGTCGATCTTCAAGAAGAAGTATGCCGACGTGTTCAAGGGCGACACCAACTGGCGCAAGATCAAGACCGTCGAGAGCGAGACCTATCGCTGGAACATGTCTTCGACCTACGTGCAGAACCCGCCCTATTTCGACGGCATGAAGAAGGAGCCGGAGCCGGTCACCGACATCATCGAGGCACGCATCCTCGCCATGTTCGGCGACAAGATCACCACCGACCACATCTCGCCGGCCGGCTCGATCAAGCTCACCTCGCCCGCCGGCAAGTATCTCAGCGAGCACCAGGTGCGTCCGGCCGACTTCAACCAGTACGGCACGCGCCGCGGCAACCATGAAGTGATGATGCGCGGCACCTTCGCCAACATCCGCATCAAGAACTTCATGCTGAAGGGTGCGGACGGCAACATCCCCGAGGGCGGCCTCACCAAGCACTGGCCCGATGGCGAGCAGATGTCGATCTACGACGCCGCGATGAAGTACCAGCAGGAGCAGGTGCCGCTGGTGGTGTTCGCCGGTGCCGAATACGGCAACGGCTCCTCGCGCGACTGGGCCGCGAAGGGCACGCGTCTGCTCGGCGTGCGCGCCGTGATCTGCCAGAGCTTCGAGCGTATCCATCGCTCCAACCTGGTCGGTATGGGCGTACTGCCGCTGACCTTCGAGGACGGTACCTCCTGGTCCTCGCTGGGCCTGAAGGGCGACGAGAAGGTCACGCTGCGCGGCCTCGTCGGCGATCTGAAGCCGCGCCAGAAGCTGACCGCGGAGATCGTCTCCGGCGACGGTTCGCTGCAGCGTGTGTCGCTGCTCTGCCGCATCGATACGCTGGACGAGCTCGACTACTACCGGAACGGCGGCATTCTGCACTACGTGCTGCGCAAGCTCGCGGCCTAAGCGCGAATTTGTGAACGGTGGCTCACTGCGACGTGAGTGGAAGGTTAAACGAAGGCGGCCTATCAAAAGGCCGCCTTCGCGCGTTTGCGACACGCATCAGATGGGCCCGACCGGCGGAAAACCCCGCGCTGGACGGTTTGGTGTGTCGCGCCCCCGTAAGACTACGGTGACCATCAGGCGATAAGATTTCCCTTCCCATGAGCAATGGTGTGCGGCGTTCGACATGACAACAATGACGGCTTCTCATCTGGTTTCGCGCTGGTCCGGTGCCCTCTGGTCGGGGGCCCTCGGTATCTGCGCGATCGTCGCCGTCATTCGTCCTGCCCACGCCGATCCCCGCGCCGTGGTCGAGCTGTTCACCTCGCAGGGGTGCTCCTCCTGCCCGCCCGCCGACCAGGTCATCGGCGATCTCGCCAGCGATCCCTCGATCATCGCGCTGAGCATGCCGATCGACTATTGGGATTATCTCGGCTGGAAGGACACGCTGGCGGATTCGCGGTTCTCTGCACGGCAGCGTGCCTATTCGCGCATGCGCGGCGATCGCGAGGTCTATACACCGCAGGTCGTCGTTAACGGCTCCGCGCATGTCATCGGCAGCGACCGTGCCGGCATCGAGGGCGCAATCGGCAAGACCGACAAGGGCACCGGGGTGATGAGCGTGCCGGTGACGATGTCGGTCGCGGGCAAGCAGATCAACGTGTCGGTGGCCGCGAGCAAGGAACCCGCGGTCTCGCATGGCGAGGTCTGGATCTGCTCGATCGCGAAGTCCGTGCCGATCGCGATCGGCCGCGGCGAGAATCGCGGACAGCAGCTCACCTATCACAACGTGGTGCGCAACCTGCTCAAGGTTGGCGACTGGAACGGCCATCAGGAAAGCTGGACCGTGCCGATCGAGAACCTCACGCGCGACGGCGTCGACGGCGCGGTGGTCTATGTCCAGGACGGCAGCCGCGACAAGCCCGGCGCGATGCTGGGCGCGGCGTACACGTCGCTGCACTGAAGCGCGCTTCGAATCTTCCGACTCAAGCACACTCTCAACCCTCGTGGTGAGGAGGCGTGCTAGCGCGCGTGGCGCACGATGCTGCGCATCGCCGCGAGAACCATGCAGGCCCCGCTGATTGCAGCTCGGCCTTTCATCCTTCGAGACGCGCGCAAGAGCGCGCTCCTCCAGGATGAGGGGAAAGAGTTTCTCGCGCGATGTTTGGAGAGAGGCTCGTCGCGCCGGAAACATCCCGACACAAACAAAAAAGGACCAACTTGCGTTGGCCCTCCTTGCCGTGCGTACAGACCCGATCCTGACGACCCCGGGGGGCTGGGGGCTGAGGAATCCGGAACCGAAAGGACCGGGTCAACGCACACAGGTCTTTTCGCAATGCAGGGCGGCAGGCGCTTGGCGGAAAAGCGGCGAGACTAAGATTCTTGAGCACGATCCCGTGACGGTTCGTCGCGACAGAGTTCCACCCCTGCGTGTAGTCCGCTTCGCTCCTGATTCCAAGGGTTGAGCCAGCAAGAGTTCCATCGAGAGGCCTTGCGGCGAGGAACGGTTGGCGCAATCATGCAATTGTCATGATCCGCCGGTCCGGGGACGGTCTTCGCGGGCGCGGATCGTGCTGTGCGATGAGGAGGCGCTTCCCATGAGTCTGACGTCGGAGGATGCCGAGCCGAGCGGGCAGCGCGCGGCGGCGCACCCCGCCGCTGCGAGCGCGCAGCCGAACCGGGTGACGTTCAACCGGCTCGAGCTGCACCGTATTCTCAATCTCTACGGCCGCATGGTGGCCGACGGGGAGTGGCGCGACTATGCCATCGACTTCCTGCGGGATCGCGCGGTGTTCTCGGTCTATCGCCGCGCCTCGGAAGTGCCGATCTATCGCATCGAAAAGGATCCGCGGCTCGCGCGCAAGCAGGGCATGTACAGCGTGATCTCGGCGACCGGCCTGATCCTGCGCCGCGGCCATGAGCTCGAGCGCGTGCTGCTGGTGATCGACCGCAAGCTGGCGGTGGTGTGACGGCACGACCGGTGCCGTAGGGTGGGCAAAGGCGCAACGCGCCGTGCCCACCATCGCTCCGCAATTGCGCTGAAGTTGGTGGGCACGCTTTCGCTTTGCCCACCCTACGGCAGCAGTGATGCGACGAGGCTTCGTAGCCCGGATGAGCGAAGCGACATCCGGGACTTCACTCGTGGCGGTCCCGGGTATCGCTGCGCTCACCCGGGCTACGGGATCGACCTACTTCGTTGGCACCGTGCTCGCGCCCTCGCCGAGGTCGCGCTGCATCATCACCGTGTCCAGCCAGCGGCCGAATTTCAGCCCGACATTGGGATGCGTGCCTATCATCTTGAAGCCGCCTTTTGTGTGCACGCCGATCGAGCCGGCATTGGCGGAATCACCGATCACGGCGATCATCTGACGGAAGCCGCGCGCCTCGCATTCGGTGATCAACCGCTCCAGCAGCAACGAGCCGACGCCACGGCGGTGGAAGGAGGGATCGAGATAGATCGAGTTCTCGACCGTGAAGCGGTAGGCCGGCCGGGGCCGATAGGCGCCGGCATAGGCATAGCCGGCGACGCGGCCGTCGAGCATGGCGACGAAATAGGGATAGCCGCCATCGACCAGCGCGCGATAACGGCGCGTTATCTCCGAGAGGTCAGGCGGCTCCAGCTCGAAGGTCGCGGTGCCCTCACGGACGGCCTGCTGATAGATGGCGGTGATGGCGGGTAGGTCGGCCTCAAGGGTGGGCCTGATTTCAGGTGCGGACATGAGGCGGAGATTAGAGCCTTCCCGAGGAAGCTGGAAGGGGCAACGGTGTTGCCACACCCGTCATTGCGAGCGTAGCGAAGCAATCCAGAAATGCATCCGTGGAGGGAGTCTGGATTGCTTCGCTACGCTCGCAATGATGTTGTGGACGGCCCCACCTGAACGGCATCAAGTGCCAAAACGTGGTCGCCGGAGCGCCACAAAGAGGGGAGCCGTCCATGGCGAAGTTTATCAGAGCGGCGATTGATCTGGGCA
>NZ_JAVAYM010000052.1:0-22780 GCF_054185205.1 Bradyrhizobium sp. 14AA
CCCTTCGGCATCAGCGCTTCCACAAAGCTCGGCTGTCCTGTCCGCTTCACCGCCATCGTCATTCCCCCAAGGCTTTGCCCTAGGGAATCACAACTGGCGGATTACGCAACAGGCCCACAAGGGGAGAGGGTGAAGATCAGCGCTCGACGCGATACGCTTCCACCTGCGCCTTCAGCTGATCCAGCGACGCAAGCGGCGCTTTCGGATCGACTCGATATTCCCCACTCGCCAGCCACTTGAGCACCTGCGCATCAATCACCGGCGAATGATGGATGACGTCGCTGTAATTATCGAGATCATGCGTGACCGCCTTGATCGCGCGGAAGTCGTGCAGGCGCACGTTGGGAAGCCGCGTCAGGCGCTGCGCAATGCGTGCCGTGAGATCGACGACGACTTTCAGCGTCTCCGGTGACGCATCGCGCATCGCGACGAATTGCAGGATCGAATAGGGCGGGAAGTAGATGTCGAAGGTCACGTCCGGATGGCGCGTGATCAGGCTGGCGGCATCGCGTTCGAAATGCTGGACCATGGCGTCATAGCCATAGCCTTCGCCCAGAAAACGGCTGCGCACGGGGTCGGTGATATAGGCGAAGGCAGCAAGCGCCCGCTCCGCGTTGTAGCCGCGCGCGATGTCGAAATCCCGCGGCAGCGCATAGATGTCGTCGACGTCGGACAGCGCGAACTTGACGGGGAGAAACGGCGCCGCGCGCGTCAGCGGCTCCCGGAGCGGCGGAATCGACCGCGTCAGCGCGAACAGGGATTCCTTCGCCATCGCGGCGTTGAACAGATAGAGCCCCATGCCCTTGGCCGTCCCGCGATAGAGATCAACGGACAGATAGGGATCGGCCTCGATGTCGGCCGCATCGACAAAGCTAAAGTCGTCCATCGCCCAGATCACGCGCCGGGCGCCGCGGTCAATCGCCTGCTCCAGCACAAAGCCCTGCTGGCGCGAATTGGAACCGGTCATCGCCAGCTTGAGCGAGCGAACACCGAGCGCGCGGTCGATGTCGCTCTGACGGAAATGGATGGCGAGCGAGGTGCCCATGAAGGCGGTGTCGAACGACTGACTGCGGATCAATCCGGCATTCTGCACGCGCGTGTCGTCGGAATAGAAGGCGGCCACGAGACGCGAGGGACGAAGCAGTTGCAGGGGATCGACGACGAAGGTGAGCATCGCTGCGCCCAGCACGCATGTCGCGCTCGCAAGGAGAAGATACTTCAGATGTGTGAATTTGCCCTGCATCAGAACCGGAAATAGATGAATTCGCTGTGGCTCTGAATGCCGAGAATTCCGAACGCCAGCACCAGCGACGCGCCAGAGAGGACCAGCGGCCGCATGCGCCCTGCCCGCAAGTCCTCGCCGACCCTGCGATTGCCGTGATCGTAGCCCACGACCGCTTGCGTGTTCGGCGCCAGCCACACCAGCACCGCATAGATGGAGACCTGCACCAGCGCGGCGATCTCCTCGCGGCCGAAGACGATGCTCGCGGGGTCGGCCATGGCGTGGAGAATCCGCAGCGCCCAATCGACCCGTTCGGCGCGGAAGAACACCCAGGCGACGACGACGGCGAGGAAGGTCAGCGCCGCGCCCGCGACGCGAGCCGGTCGCGCAAGCGGCAACGGGATGTTCGGCACCAGCGCGTTGAAGGCGTGATTGACGCAGAGATAGGCGCCGTGCAGTGCGCCCCAGACGACAAACGTCCAGGCCGCGCCGTGCCAGAGCCCGCCGAGCAGCATCGTGACCATCAGGTTGACATAGCGCAGCACGCGGCCGTGACGATTGCCGCCAAGCGGGATGTAGAGATAGTCGCGCAGGAATTGCGACAGCGTCATGTGCCAGCGGCGCCAGAACTCGACGATGCTGAAAGCCTTGTAGGGCGAATTGAAATTCACCGGCAGGAAGATGCCGAACATCAGCGATATCCCGATGGCCATGTCGGAATAGCCGGAGAAGTCGAAATAGAGCTGGAACGTATAGGCGAGTGCGCCGAGCCAGGCCTGGTCGAAGCTCGGCGAGCGCGCCTCGAAGGCGAGCGCGACCAGCGGCTGGATGCCGTCGGCAAGGCAGGTCTTCTTGAACAGGCCGATGGCGAAGATGATGATCCCGCACAGGATCAGATGCGCATCGGGGCGCTTTGATTCCTCGTGCTCGAATTGCGGGATCATGTCCTTGTGGTGGAGGATCGGCCCCGCGATCAGATGCGGGAAATAGGTCACGAACAGCGCGTAATGCGGCAAGGCGTAACGTGCGACCTGGCCGCGATAGGCGTCCACCAGGAACGCGATCTGGGTGAAGGTGTAGAAGGAGATGCCGACCGGCAGCAGGATGTGGACTGCGAGGTGCGTGCCGAATACCGCATTGATGTTGTCGGCGGCAAAGCCCGCATATTTGAAGATGCCGAGCACGAGGAGATCCCCGGCGAGGCCGAATGCGAGCGCCGCCTTGCGTTGCCTGGGGACGAGTTCCGCCACGATGAGGAGGTGGCCGACGCCGTAATTGAAGGCGATCGAGAGCAGCAGCAGGGCGACGAACTGCCAGCTGCCAATGGCGTAGAAGGTGATCGAGGCCAGCGCCAGCCAGATCACCGGTGTCAGATTGCTGCGCCGCCCAAGCCAGAAATAGCCGGCCAGCACGACCGGCAGGAACAGCAGGATGAACGGATAGGAATTGAACAGCATCAGGCTGGACCGGCGGCGGGATACGGAGCCTAAGCATACAAGGGGCGGATCAACAACCCGGCGACTTGGCGCAGTCCTTGGCGCCAACCGCGCTGGCAATTCGCGGAATCGGGACGATATAAGGGAACGCGCCTTCTCCCTCTCCCCGTTCTTACGGGGACAGGTAAGAACGTGGCACCGCGCGAATGAGACATGATGAGGACCGAGTGACCCAGGCCAAGACACCCTCCCAGCCCCCCGTCGCCCCGCGCCGGCCGCATTCCTTGACGCGGCACGGCATCACCGTGACCGACGACTATGCCTGGCTGAAGGATGAGAAATGGCAGGAGGTGTTGCGCGACCCTGCTGTGCTCGACCCCGACATTCGCAAATATCTCGATGAGGAGAACGTCTACACCGAGAGCCTGCTCGGTCACACCGCGGCCCTTCAGAAGACGCTGGTGCGGGAGATGCGCTCCCGGATCAAGGAGGACGATTCCAGCGTGCCGTCGCCGGACGGACCGTTCGCCTATTTCCGCAGGTTTCGCGAAGGCGGACAGCACGAGCTGTTCGGCCGCATGCCGCGCGACGGCGGCGATGGCGAGATCGTGCTCGACGGCGACGCTCTGGCCAAGAACCACGACTATTTCAAGTTCGGCGGCAGCCGACACTCGTATGATCACAAGCTGCAGGCCTGGAGCGCGGATACCAAGGGCTCGGAATATTTCTCGATTCGCGTGCGCGACTGGGCGAGCGGCAAGGATCTCGACGACGTGGTCGAGGAGACCGACGGCGGCGTGGTCTGGGCCGCGGACTGCAAGAGCTTCTTCTATGTGAAGCTCGACGACAATCACCGGCCGATGCAGGTGTGGCGGCATAAGCTCGGCACCAAACAGGCCGACGATACGCTGGTCTACGAGGAGCAGGATTCCGGCTGGTTCACCCATCTGCACGAGAGCACCAGCGGCCGCTTCTGCGTGATCGCGGGCGGCGATCATGAAACCTCCGAGCAACGGCTGATCGACCTCGCCGATCCCGAGGCGCCGCCGCGCCTCGTCGCGGCGCGCGAAGAGGGCGTGCAGTATTCGCTGGCCGACCGCGGCGACGAGCTGTTCATTCTCACCAACGCCGATAACGCCATCGACTTCAAGATCGTCAGCGCGCCGCTGTCTTCGCCTGAGCGCAAGAACTGGCGCGATTTGATCCCGTATCGTCCCGGCATCTACATCATCGACCTCGATCTCTATGCCGGCCATCTGGTGCGGCTGGAGCGCGCCAACGCGCTGCCGTCGATCGTGATCCGCGATCTCGCCTCGCGCGAAGAGCACGCCATCGCCTTCGACGAGGCCGCCTATTCGCTTGATACGATGGGCTCCTACGAATTCGAGACGACGAATTTGCGTTTCGCCTATTCGTCGATGACGACGCCGTCGGAAGTCTACGACTACGACATGGTCAAGCGCACGCGAACCTTGCGCAAGCGCCAGGAGATCCCGTCGGGCCACGACGCGGCCGACTACGTCACCACGCGCATCATGGCGAAGGCGCTAGATGGCGCCGAGGTGCCGGTCTCGATCCTCTATCGCCGCGGGCTGAAGCTCGACGGCGCGGCGCCGCTCTTGCTCTACGGCTACGGCTCCTACGGCATGGCGATGCCGGCTTCCTTCAACGCCAACCGCCTGTCACTGGTCGATCGCGGTTTCGTCTACGCCATCGCCCATATCCGCGGCGGCGCCGACAAGGGCTGGGGCTGGTATCTCGACGGCAAGCGCGAGAAGAAGACCAACTCGTTCGACGACTTTTCCGCCAGCGCCCGCGCGCTGATCGACGCGAAATACACCAGCGCAAAACGCATCGTCGGCCATGGCGGCTCGGCCGGCGGCATGCTGATGGGTGCAGTGGCCAATCGCGCCGGCGAATTGTTCGCGGGCATCGTCGCCGAGGTGCCGTTCGTCGACGTGCTCAACACCATGCTCGACGACACGCTGCCGCTGACGCCGCCGGAATGGCCGGAATGGGGCAACCCGATCGAGAGCGAGAAGGATTTTCGCACCATTTTGTCGTACTCGCCCTACGACAATGTCGCGGCAAAGGCCTATCCGGCGATCCTGGCGATGGGCGGATTGACTGATCCCCGAGTCACTTACTGGGAGCCCGCCAAATGGATCGCGCGCCTGCGCGCCACCATGAGCGGCGGCGGCCCGGTGTTACTGCGCACCAACATGGGCGCCGGCCACGGCGGCGCATCGGGGCGGTTCAACCGGCTCGATGAAATCGCGATCGTCTATGCGTTCGCGCTGTGGGCGGCCGGGATGGTGGAGGCCGGGGTGTAGCCCCCACTGCCTCCACATCGTCGTCCTGTCGAAAGCCAGGACGACGATGGAGTGTTTGGCGAGACCTCGCCAAACACTCCCAACACGTCTCCCTCACACCGCCCCGTGCGCCTCGACATACAGCGCATACACCGAATGGCTGCTCGCCATATAGAGCCGGTTGTTCTTCGGGCCACCGAAGCACAAATTGGCGCAGCGTTCCGGCAGCCTGATGAAGGCGAGCGGCTTGCCGTCGGGGTTGAATACCATCACGCCGTCGAGATCCTCCGGCTTGCCCCTAAGCTGAAACACCTTGCGGCCGCCGATTTCGGTCGGCTCGCCCTGCAGCGCGCCGTTGGAGCCCCAGCCGCACCAGAGATTGCCGTCGCGGTCGACGCGGAAACCGTCGAGCGAGCCCTGGTCGGCGGCGTCGATCAGCTTGGTCTTGCCGCTCAGCGAGCCGTCGTCGCCGACATTGTAGCTCCAGATGCTGCGGTTGGGCGTGCCCTTCCATTCGACGATGTAGAGCTTCTTCTCGTCCGGCGAGAAGGCGAGGCCGTTTGGGTTGACGAGGTCGGTGAGGACGGCGCTGATCTTGCCGTCCTTGGCGATGCGATAGACGTTAGTGGTGGCCTGCTCGGCTTTCTCCTTCTTGCCTTCCCACTCGCCGTTGATGCCGAACAGCGGATCGGTGAACCAGATGCTGTCGTCCGACTTCACCACGATGTCGTTCGGCGCGTTCAGCCGCTTGCCCTCGAACTTGTCGGCGAGCACGGTGATTTTGCCGTCCTTCTCGGTGCGGGTGATGCGGCGGGTGACGGAGTGCTCGCAGGTGACGAGGCGGCCCTGGCGGTCGCGCGCATTGCCGTTGGCGTAGTTCGCGTTGGCGCGGAACACGCTGGTCTGCCCGGTCTTCTCGTCGAACTTCATGATCCGGTTGTTGGGAATGTCGGAGAACAGCAGATAGCCGCCCTCGGGGAAATAGGCGGGGCCTTCGGCCCAGCGCATGCCGGTCGCGACCTGCTCGACCGTCGAGGAATAGAGCCGGTATTTTGCAAAGCTCGGATCGAGGATCTGGACGGCGGGATCGGGATAGCGCTGGTTGGGCGCGAACGGAAACGACTGGGCGCCGGCGGCGCGGGCGAGAAGCGTGGACGCCGCCGCCGCGCCAGCGCCGGCCATGAGGTTACGTCGCGTGAAATTCATAGAAATCCTCCCTGCTTGATAAAAGGCCGGCGCTTGATGTGCCGGCCTGTTTCTTGAATTGATTGTTCGGCGCGAACGACCTTAACGGCCGTTCTTCTTCCGCCATTCCGCGAAGTCGGTGAGCGTCTGCGGATCGGTGGCGGGATAGAGACCGAAGATGCCGCGACCCTTGGCGACTTCCTCGGTGACGAAGTCCTCGAACGCGGTCATCTCGAAGGTCTCGTTCGCGATCTCGTCCGCGAGATGCGCGGGGATCACGATGACGCCGTCGGCATCGCCGAGGATGACGTCGCCGGGAAACACCGGCGCATCGCCGCAGCCGATCGGGACGTTGATCTCGATCGCCTGGTGCAGCGTGAGGTTCGTCGGCGCCGAGGGGCGGTGGTGGTAGGCGGGAATACCGAGCTTGGCGATCTCCGCGGAATCGCGAAAGCCGCCATCCGTGACGACGCCGGCGACGCCGCGCTTCATCAGGCGCGTCACCAGGATCGCGCCGGCCGAGGCCGCGCGCGCGTCCTTGCGGCTGTCCATCACCAGCACGCTGCCTGCCGGGCAATCCTCCACCGCCTTGCGCTGCGGATGAGAGCGATCCCTAAAGACGTCGATGGTGTTGAGATCCTCGCGCGCCGGCATGTAGCGCAGCGTAAAGGCCTCGCCGACCATGGTCGGCTGGTCCGCGCCGAGCGGATGCACATCCTGGATCATCTGGATGCGCAGGCCGCGCTTGAACAAAGCGGTGGCGACGGTGGCGGTGGAGACGGATTTGAGCTTGTTGCGGGTGGCTTCGCTGAGTTTTGTCATTTCGTACTCTCTAGTAAATCGACGGCTCGCCGATCGGCGCGCCGAAATCGGTCTCGAGGAAGTCGAAGTCGCAGCCGTCATTGGCCTGCTTGATGTGCTTGGTGAACATCCAGCCATAGCCGCGCTCGAAGCGGCGCTCGGGCTGCTTCCAGGCAGCGCGGCGTTTTTCCAGCTCGGCTTCGGGGACGTCGAGATTGATGGTGCGGGCGGCGACGTCGAGCGTGATGCGGTCGCCGTTTTGCACCAGGGCCAGCGGACCGCCGATATAGGATTCGGGCGAGACGTGCAGGATGCAGGCACCGTAGCTGGTGCCGCTCATGCGCGCATCCGAGATGCGCACCATGTCGCGCACGCCCTGCTTCACGAGTTTGGTCGGGATCGGCAGCATGCCCCATTCCGGCATGCCCGGCCCGCCTTGCGGCCCGGCATTGCGCAGGATCAGGATATGGTCCTCGGTGACGTCGAGGTTGGGATCGTCGACCGCCTTCTTCATCGAAGGGTAATCGTCGAACACCAGCGCCGGCCCGGTGTGCTTGAGGAAGCGCGGCGCGCAGGCGGAGGGCTTGATGACGCAGCCGTCGGGCGCAAGGTTGCCCTTGAGCACCGCGAGTGCGCCTTCCTTGTAGATGGGATTGTCGATTCCCCGGATCACGTCGGCATTGTGAACCTCGGCGCCCTCGATGTTCTCGCCCAGCGTCTTTCCGGTGACGGTGACGCAATCGAGATGCAGATGCGGCTTGATCTGACCCATCAGCGCCGGCAGACCGCCGGCATAGAAGAAGTCTTCCATCAGATAGGCATCGCCGCTCGGGCGGACGTTGGCGATGACGGGCACCTTGCGGCTCGCCTTCTCGAAATCGTCGAGGCCGATGTCGAGACCGGCGCGGCGGGCCTGCGCGATCAGATGGATGATCGCGTTGGTCGAGCAGCCCATTGCCATCGCGACCGCAATTGCGTTCTCGAAGGCTTTGCGGGTCTGGATCGTCTTCGGCGTCAGATCCTCCCAGACCATCTCGACAATGCGGCGGCCGCATTCGGAGGCCATGCGGATGTGGTTGGCGTCGGCCGCTGGAATCGAGGAGGCCCCGGGCAGCGCCATGCCGATCGCCTCCGCAATCGCGGTCATGGTCGAGGCCGTGCCCATGGTCATGCAGGTGCCGTAGCTGCGGGCGATGCCGGCTTCGATGTCGAGCCAATCCTTGTCGGAGATTTTTCCGGCGCGGCGCTCGTCCCAATATTTCCAGCCGTCGGAGCCGGAGCCGAGCGTCTTGCCCTTCCAGTTGCCGCGCAGCATGGGACCGGCCGGCAGGTAGATCGCCGGGATGTTCATCGAGGTCGCACCCAGCAGCAGCGCCGGCGTGGTCTTGTCGCAGCCGCCCATCAGCACCACGCCGTCGACGGGATGGCTGCGCAGCAGCTCCTCGGCATCCATCGCCAGCAGATTGCGATAGAGCATGGTGGTCGGCTTGAGCAGCGATTCCGACAGCGACAGCGCCGGCAGCTCCAGCGGCAGGCCGCCGGCCATCAGGATACCGCGCTTGACGTCGTCGACGCGCGACTTGAAGTGCATGTGGCAGGGCTGCGCATCCGACCAGGTGTTGAGGATCGCGATGATCGGGCGGTCCTTCCACTCCTCCGGCGCGTAACCCATCTGCATGGTGCGGGAGCGGTGGCCGAACGAGCGCAGATCGTCGGGCGCGAACCAGCGCGCGCTGCGCAGCTGGTCGGGCGTGATTTTCTTCTTGGTCATGATTGAGTGCCCCATTTCTGGACGGTGTTCCGCTCGATCGCGCGGAAGATCAGGTTCTCGACAAAGAGCCCGATGATGATCACGGTCAAGAGTCCTGCGAACACGGCGGGTATGTCGAGCAAATTGCGGTTCTCGAAGATGAACCAGCCGAGCCCGCCCTGCCCCGAGGATACACCGAACACCAGCTCGGCCGCGATCAGCGTGCGCCATGCAAACGCCCAGCCGATCTTCAGGCCGGTGAGGATCGAGCCGAACGCCGCGGGAATGAGGATTTTCGCGACATAAGGCAGCCCGCGCAGACCGTAATTGCGCCCGACCATGCGCAGCGTGTTGGACACGCTCTTGAAGCCGGAATGGGTGTTGAGCGCGACCGGCCACAACACCGAATGGATCAGCACGAAGACCAGGCTGCCATTGCCGAGCCCGAACCAGATCAAGGCGAGCGGCAACAGCGCAATCGCGGGCAACGGGTTGAACATCGCCGTCACCGTCTCGAGGAAGTCGGTGCCGATGCGGGTGGAGATTGCCAGCACGGTGAAGATCGCGGCCAGCACGATGCCGGCCGAATAGCCCATGAACAGCACTTTGAGCGACGTCCAGGCCCGCATCGGGATCGTGCCGTCCTTGACGCGATCGAACAACGTCACGGCCGTATCGTGCAGCGTCGGAAACAGCAGGGGGTTGTCGAGATAGACGCCGTAGGCCTCCCACACCGCGGCCAGGAACATGATGATGACGGTCTTGCGGACAAAGCCGTCGTTCCACAGCAGCTCGGCCACGTTCAGCTTGCGCTCGACCTCGCCTGCGCCGCCGGTCGCGGCGACCGGCGCGTCGCGCAGCAGAATTCTTGCTTCACCCATGAGCGGCTCCCCTAGTGCGCGGTGGCTTCGCCGGCGAACAGGAGATCGTGGATCTCCTTCTCCAGCCGGCCCGCACTGCCATCGTCATTGCTGACCTTGTCGACGTCGATCACCTCGGCCTTGACCCGGCCGGGATGCGGCGACAGCAGCAGGATTCGGTTGCCGATACGGATCGCTTCCGCGATCGAATGGGTCACGAACAGCACGGTGAACTTGGTCTCGCTCCAGAGCTGGAGCAGCTCGTCCTGACAGGTCCGGCGCGTCAGCGCGTCGAGCGCGGCGAACGGCTCGTCCATCAAGAGAATGTCCGGCTCCATCGCCATGCCGCGCGCGATCGCGACGCGCTGCTTCATGCCGCCGGAGAGCGTGTGCGGATAGGCATCAACGACGCGGGTGAGACCGACCTTCTCGATATAGGCCCGTGCCTTCGCTTCGGCGTCCCTGCGCGACAGTTTTCGCGCAGTGAGCAGCGGGAACATGACGTTGGCGAGCACGCTCTTCCAGGGCAGGAGCTGGTCGAACTCCTGGAAGATCATCATGCGGTCCGCGCCCGGACCATGGATCTCGCGATCGCCGATCGTCATGCGGCCTTCGCTCGGGCTCATGTATCCGCCGACGGCCTTGAGCAAGGTCGACTTGCCGCAG
Organism: Bradyrhizobium sp. 14AA; assembly: GCF_054185205.1. NCBI lineage: Bacteria > Pseudomonadati > Pseudomonadota > Alphaproteobacteria > Hyphomicrobiales > Nitrobacteraceae > Bradyrhizobium > Bradyrhizobium sp. 14AA. Next base: position 10,233 of record NZ_JAVAYM010000052.1, read on the forward strand.
CCGGAGGGACCGAGCAGCACGAAGCGGTCGGACTTGTCGACCGTAAAACTCACCCTTTCCGTGGCGGTGACGACGGCGCTGGAGGTCTTGTAGCGCAGCGTCACCCCGTTGACGTCGAGCAGCGCCATCAGTTGCCCTTCAGGTCGTGTGCGACGGGGAGATAATAGTCCGTCCAGGCCTTGGGCTGGCTCTTCAGCGTGCCGGTCTTGTAGAGATGCGCGGCGAATTTCATCGTGCCCTGCGGCTCGAGATTCCACTCCATCATGCCGGGCTCCTTGAGGAGATCGAGCAGTTCCTCCACCGAGGTCTTGTCGCCGGTGATCTCCTTGTAGATCTCGACCGCCTGCTTGGTGTCGCTGCGGATCAGGTCCTGCGCTTCCTTGGTGGCGTCGCGCACGGCCTGGATGATCTTCGGATTGGCGTCGGCGAATTTCGTCGTCGTGAAGAACTGCGCCTGGCTGAGCGGGCCACCCATCACGTCGGGCGAATTCAGCACGACATGCGCGCCCGGCACGTTCTTCAATTCCAGGAACGTGAAGGGCGGGATCGAGAAATGGTTGTGCACCTCATGCTTGGGATTGGCGAGCGCCGCATAGGCGTCGGGATGACCGAGCTGCACGGTGTTGACGTCGAGCTTCGACCATTGGTCGGCGCCGAAGGCCTCGGCGGCCGCGATCTGCAGCACGATCGCCTGCGTGGACACCTTCACGGTCGGCACCGCGATCTTGTCGCTCGGACCAAAATCCTTGATCGACTTGATGTTGGGATCGCGGCTGATCAGCGTCATCGGCTGCGCCGAGGTCGCGACGATGCCCTTCACGCCGCCGCGGGTGCGGTCCCACAGCAGGAGAAGATTGCCGGTGCCGGTGTTGAGGATGTCGACGCCGCCCGCAAGCAGCGCATCGGTCTGGGCGCCGCCGCCGGAGAAGGTGACCCATTTGGTGGTGACGCCTGAAACGCCGAGCGAAGCTGCATGCTTCTCGATCAGCTTCTGCTTCTCCATGATGTGGCTCGGCATGTAGAAAATGCCGGGCTGGCGCGACAGCGAGATCTCGGATTTCTGCTGGGCTTGCGCCGGGGAGGCCGCCAGGGCCGTCGCAGCGATCAGGGCGATGGCGGCAAGGCCATTCTGCAATTGCTTCATCATTGTTGTTCGTTTCCTCCGGCCGCCATTGACGAGCGATCCGGCTGATGCACTAATGCATTAGTACATCAAAGGCAAGCCCGCCGGAACCATCGCCATGGAATCAGCCCAACCCGCGCTCCGCGCGGCCGCCCGCCCCGGCGCACGGCTCGACCGGGCGCGACAGGCCGCGCCGCAGGTGTTCGAGCGGCTGCGCAACGCCATTCTCGCCCTCGAACTGCCGCCGGGCTCGCCGCTGTCGCGCACCGATCTCGCCGCGCAATTCGGCGTCAGCTCGACGCCGATCCGCGACGCCCTGATGCGGCTGGAAGAAGACGGGCTGGTGGACGTGTTTCCGCAGCACGCAACCGTGGTCAGCCGGGTCGACGTCGGCCGCGCCGAGCAGGCCCATTTCCTGCGCCAGGCGCTGGAGCTCGAAATCGTGCGGCTGCTCGCGGAGAAGCATGACGCGGCCCTGGTCATCCGCCTCGACCACGCGATCGCGCTCCAGCAGCAATTCGCCAAGGCCGGCGACTTCGAGAGCTTCATCGCCGGCGACAATGATTTTCACGCGCAGCTCTATACAGCGGCCGGCAAGCAGGAGCTCTGGACGCTGGTGCGCAGCCGCAGCGGACATATCGACCGGCTGCGCCGGCTGCACCTGCCCTCACCGGGCAAGGCCCAGAACATCGTGCGCCACCACAAGCTGATCACGCGCGCAATCGAGGCTGGAGACGCCGATGCCGCGCAACAGCATCTGCGCACGCATCTGTCGGGCACGCTCAGCGAGCTCGACAAGATCCGAAGCCACTATCCCGAGTACCTGACCGATTGATTAGGCGACGTTCCGGCAATTTCGCCGCTCCGGTCCGCCGTAGTCGGACTCGTCGCTCTTGCGGCGGTCCATCGGACCGCTGCGCAGCTTGACGAAGAAGGCCTGGACCTCGGCCGCAAGCCGCTCGGATGCCCCCGACACCTGGTTCGCCGCTCCCATCACGTTGTCGGCCGAGCGGCTGGTTTCCGCGATCGCGCCGGAGACGGTCCCGATGCTGGAGGCGAGCGTCTGCGTCCCCGACGCCGCCATCTGGACGTTCTGCGAGATCTCCCGCGTCGCCGCGCCCTGCTCCTCCACGGCGCCTGCGATCGCCGCCGTGACCTCGTCGATCCGGCGCATGGCGGTGGCGACCTCCTTGACGGAGGCGACCGCGCTGCCGGTCGAGCTCTGGATCGCGGCAATGTGCTGGGCGATGTCCTGCGTCGCATTGCGGGTCTGGTCGGCCAGCGCCTTGACCTCGGAGGCCACCACCGCAAAGCCGCGGCCGGCTTCGCCGGCACGCGCGGCCTCGATGGTGGCGTTGAGCGCCAGGAGGTTGGTCTGGGCCGCGATCGCCTGGATCAGATCGACCACCGAGCTGATGCTCTGGGCGGCGTGTGCGAGGCCCTCGATCTCGGCCTCGGAGCGCGCGGTGACGTCGCCCGCCGACCGCACCGTCTTGTTCGACAATTCGATCTGGCGGCCGATCTCGACGATGGACCCCGCAAGCTGCTCTGCCGCGGCAGCGACGGTCTGGACATTGACCGCGGTCTGCTCGGAGGCGGCCGCCGCGGACGCGGCCTGGTTCGTCGCATAATGCGCGATGCCGCCGAGGCTCTGCGCGGTCTGCCGCATGGTGCCGGCATTCTCGCCGACAAGTGCGAGCAGATCGCCCGAGGTCACGCGAAATTCCTCGACAGCGTTCTCCATGTTGCGATTGCTGGCCTCGCGCACCTCCGCCTCGCGTGCAAGGCCCGTCGCGGCCTGCTGCTGGGCGATCACGTTGTCGCGGAATTTTGCCACCGCCTGCGAGACGACACCGATCTCGTCACCGCGCTCGGCCGTCCTGAATTCGACACTGGTGTCGCCACCGGACAGCCGCGCCGAGTCCGCCACCAGCTCGACGATCGGACGGGTGATCGAACGCGCCACCAGGATGGCGATCACCGTTCCCAACGCCAGTCCCGCGGCGAGCAGGATCCACTGCAACAGCAGCAGCTTCTCGACCTCCTCGGCCACCCTGCGGGCGTCTTCGGCGAGCTTCGATTGCTGGTCGCTCTTGAGACCGCCGGAGCGCTTGCCGTCTGCGTCCTTGCTGCCGTCGAGCAAATCGAGGATCCGGGCCGCGCGCGGTGCGGCCTCGGTGGACAGGATGAAGACCGGCGCGTTCCATCGCGGCGTCTGCCGGATCGCGAAGATCCTCTGCGGCAATGGGGTGAACGCCTCGTTCGCCTTGGCGATGGCCCGGTACGCGGCCGCCTGCCTTTCGGTGAGCAGATCCGCCTGGGTGCCGACCGATGCGAGCGCGGCCCTGAAGGTCGCCAGCGGCTTTTCGAACTTGTCGCGATCGGCGGCCTCGCCCGAGGCGACATAGAGCCGCAATTGCGATCCCGCGGCGGCAAGATTGCCGCGCACATCGGCAAAGGTCTTGAGCAGGCGCTTGCGCTGCGGCGTCGCCTCCAGCGCCTCCTCCTCGTCGATCATCGCGGTGATCTCGGCGAACATCGTCGCGATCAGCGGCGCGGCCTCCTTTGCCAGGAGCTCGCTCGCCGGATAGGCCGACGGCGTGAAGGCGGCCAGCTCGGCCTTGTCCTGGGCCTGGCGGAATTCCGCGATCAGCGACCTAGCCTCGCTCCAGCTGGACTTGTTCTGGGGGCTGGAAAAGCCCTCGGCCATGCGGTCGACCGCGGCCGCTGTGCGATCGAGCTCGGCCCAGACCGCCGCCCGATCACGCTTGCCCTGCGCATCGCCCGTCAGCAGATAGCCGCGCAGCGTCGACAGGGTGGAATAGAGATTGCCGACGAGCTCGGTGCTTGCGATCGCGACCGGAGCCCGCTGGTCCACGACGGACTTGATGCGCGAGGAAATGTCCGAGATCGCGGTGACGGTGTAGATCACTGTCGCCGCGAGCAGAACGCAGATCAGTGCGAAGCCGCCGAGCAGCCGGGTACGAATTCCGGTGTTTGCCATGGATTTGAACATTGGAGATCTCGTGCTGATATCGCGGTCGGCCGGGCTGGCCCAAATGTAAATGATGCGCTTCCAGACAATCGACTAATGACAACCTGCAACAATATCTCAGACCGACTTTAACCCCCGGTGAAAACCGGATCCCGCGCAACTACGGCGAGAAAGATAGTTCCGTCAATTTTCTGCCCGCGCCGAGGAGCCATGTGCACGAAAGCATGCATAATGGGGGCGCCGGCCCGCGGGCGGCGGGCTACGTTCGCATGGGTCGCGAAGTGCTTGCAGGCTGGGCAGAATGCGCGCAACAATTTCGTGTTTGATGGCTTGATTTGCGGTTGGGGGGACGCCCCATCCGACCCGGAGGATTTCAGACGTGGCCAACATCCTGATCGTGGATGACGACGCGGCCGTGCAGATCACGATCCGGCTGCTCCTGGAAAGGGCCGGTCATCACGTCACCGTCGCCGGCGATGGCCGCAAGGGACTTGCGCTGTTCGAGGCCGCCCGGTTCGACCTGCTGTTTCTCGACATCTTCATGCCCGGCATGGACGGGCTGGAGACGATGCGCCACATCCGGGCGCTGGCGCCGGCCGTTCCGATCATCGTCATTTCCGGCCGTTCGGTCACGCCGGACGCCTATGCGGAGCCCGATTTCCTGAAGATGGCGACCAAGCTCGGCGCGGTAGCTAGCCTGCAAAAGCCGTTCCGACCCGACGCATTGCTCGCCGCAGTCGATGGCTGCCTGAAGGCGGGCGAGCCGGAGGGGTCCAATGTCAGCTCCGGCTACCGATGATGTGGGCGCCCGCTCTGCTCCAGGCCGGAACAGGCGAGGTGATACGGGAAGTCCTGCGAATATCCCCATGACATTCACAACGACGCTCGCAACGCGGCTGGCCGTCGCAATGATCCTGCTGGTGGCGGTGACCGTGGCCGCCGTCGGTTGGCTCGGCTATCGCAACATCACGCAAGCCGTCATTCCCCGGGTCCTGGAGCGGGTCGAAGCCCAGTCGCGCCTGCTGGCGACCAATCTTGAATCCTACGTCGCCGGCGTTCGCGGCGATTTGATCGGCTATCGCTCCGCCGCGGCCATCAACGGCCTGATCCGCGCTCACATCGGTGGAGGCATTGACGCATCTGACGGCGTTTCCGAGCAGACCTGGCGCGAGCGCATCGCGACGCGGCTCGCGGCCGAGATCGAGGCCAAGCCGAGCTACGCGCAGTTTCGCATCATCGGCCTCGACGACGACCAGCGCGAGCTGGTCCGCGTCGATCGCTCCGGTCCGAATGGAGCCGCACGGATCGTCCCCGACAGCGAACTGGAGCGCAAGAGCGAACGAACCTATCTCCAGGAAACGATGCGGCTGGCCGCCGGCGAGATCTATGTTTCGCCCATCGACCTCGCCACGCGCCAGGGAGGGACCACGGACCTGCACGTTCCGACGCTTCGGGTCGCGACGCCGCTGTTCACGCCGGACGGCAAGCCGTTCGGTATCGTCATCGCCAATATCGACATGCGTCCGGCGCTCGAACGCGTCCGCGCGACGACGAGTTCGGGAGGCGAGATTTACGTCGTGAATTCACGCGGCGACTATCTCGTGCATCCCGATCGCACGCGGGAATTCGGCTCATTGCGCGGCCATCCCACCGACTGGCGCAAGGATTTTCCATTCTTTTCGGCCCTGGCTGGCGTACCGGGAGTGTCCACGCAGCTCATGACCGACGGGTCGGGGCGGCCGAGCGGCGCGGCGATCGCACCGGCGCTGCTTGCGGGCAAGGAATGGATCGCGATCGTCGTGACTGTTCCTCCGTCCGTCTTCGGCCGCGTGCCCGCCGCCATTCAAAAAACGTCCCTGCTCGTCGGCGTGCTCGCGGTCCTCGCCGCGGCTTCGCTCGCGGTGCTGCTGGCGCGCTCATTGACCCGCCCGATCGGACGCCTGACCGCGGCGGTGGAAGCAATCGGCAGCGGACGGACAGCGGACATTCCCGTCGACGCAAGCGGCGAGACCGGCGTGCTCGCGCGGGCCTTTGCCCGGATGGTCGAAGAGACGCAGGCGAAAACGGCCGCTCTCGAACGCGAGGTCCGGGAGCATCGCCGTACCGAGGCCGCACGAAGCCATCACGCGGAGCGCGAGCGCCTGTTCAGCGCCGCCGTCGAATCGTCCGACGATGCGATCGTGATGCAATCGCTCGATGCCACCATCACGGGCTGGAATCCGGCCGCCGAACGCCTCTATGGCTATTCGGCCGACGAGGCGATCGGGAAATCCACCGCGATCATCGTCCCGTCCGACCGCCGCGAGCAGGGCAAGAACATCTTGGGACGAATCGCCCGGGGCGAGCCGATCGAACGGTTCGAGACGGTGCGCCTGCGCAAGGACGGCACGCCGGTCGAAATCTCACTCAGCCTCTCGCCGATCAGGGGCCCCTCGGGCGAGATCACCGGCGCATCCGGATCCGCGCGCAGTCTCACCGAGGCGCGGCGCGCCGAGCGGCAGCTCCAGCAGCAGCTCGAGGAGCGCCGGCAGATCTTCGAGACCTCGCAGGATCTGATCATGGTGATGGACGCCCGCGGCCATATCGCACAGGTCAGCCCGTGCAGCGAGACCATTCTCGGCTACCGGCCGGAGCAGATGATCGGCCGCAGCGGCGCCGACTTCATTCATCCCGACCATCTGGCGCAATCGCGCGAGGACATGCGCGCGCTGCGGCGCGGCGAGCGGCCCAAGCTTAGCGACACCCGCTGCTTCCACAAGAACGGGCACGAGGTCTGGCTGTCCTGGCTCGGCAACTGGTCCGAGCAAGCGCAGCGCTTCTTCTTCGTCGGGCGCGACATGACGGAAGCGCGGCTCGCGCAGGAATCGCTGCGCGAGAGCGAACGGCTCGCCCGCAACATCGTCGAGACATCGCTCGACGCCTTCGTCCAGACCGACGAGACCAGTTGCATCCTGAACTGGAATTCGCAGGCCGAACAGCTGTTCGGCTGGCACCGGGACGAGGTGCTCGGCAAGAGCACGATCGACCTGATCGTCGCCGAAAGCGAGCGCGACAGGGTCAGGGCGGGCCTGAAGCTTTTCCTCGAGACCGAGGACGGCCGGACGCTGAACCGCCGCCGCGAGCTCATGTGCCGGCGCCGCGACGGCAAGGAATTCAGGGCCGAGCTGAGCGTGACCGCGCTGAAGCGCCGCGAGGGCCTGCTGTTCAACGTCTTCTACCGCGACCTCACCGACAAGATCGCGGCTGAGGAGCGCATCCGCCAGGCCGAGAAGATGGAAGCGGTCGGCCAGCTCACCGGCGGCGTGGCGCACGACTTCAACAACATCCTCACCGTCATCACCGGAACGATCGAGATCCTCGCGGAGGCGGTCGAGAAGGAACCGCAGCTTGCGGCGATCACGAAGATGATCGACGAGGCCGCTGCGCGCGGCGCCGATCTGACCCAGCACCTGCTCGCCTTCGCGCGCAAGCAGCCGCTTCAGCCGCGCGAGATCGACATCAACTCGCTGATCGTGGACACCGCGAAATTGCTGCGGCCGACGCTGGGCGAGCAGATCCAGATCGAATCGGTGTTCGAGGACGAGAATTGCATCGCGACGGTCGATCCCAACCAGCTCACCACCGCGATCCTCAACCTCGCGCTCAATGCCCGCGACGCCATGCCGGGCGGCGGCAAGCTGATCGTGGAGACGGGCGCGGCCTATCTCGACGAGGTCTATGCCAGCGTCAACGACGTCCGGCCGGGCCATTACGTGCTGATCGCCGTGAGCGACACCGGCACCGGCATTCCGTCCAACATGCTGGCCCGGGTGTTCGACCCCTTCTTCACCTCGAAGGGACCGGGCAAGGGCACCGGGCTCGGGCTTTCGATGGTCTACGGCTTCATCAAGCAGTCGGCGGGCCACATCAAGATCTACAGCGAGGAAGGCCACGGCACCACGATCAAGATGTACCTGCCGCCCGGCAAGACCGCGACGGTGGTCGGCGAGGGCGTGACGCCTGCGACGATCGAGGGCGGACACGAGACGATCCTCGTGGTCGAGGACGACCGGCTGGTGCGCGACTACGTGCTGGCGCAACTGCATTCGCTGGGTTACGTCACCTTGCAGGCCGCGAACGCGGCGGAGGCGCTCGCGATCGTCGCCGCCGGCAAGCCGTTCGACCTGCTGTTCACCGACGTCATCATGCCCGGCAAGATGAACGGACGGCAGCTCGCCGACGAACTCCAGAAGACGCGCACCGAGTTGAAGGTGGTCTACACGTCCGGCTATACCGAGAACGCGATCATCCACCACGGCCGGCTGGATTCAGGCGTCCTGCTGCTGGCGAAGCCCTATCGCAAATCGGATCTCGCGCGGATCATCCGCAAGGCGCTGAGCAGCTGAGGCGCGCTCTCATGTCCCGGACGCACAGCAGCGCCCTAAGCGCTGCTGTGCAGAGCCGGGACCCAGAATTTTCAGCCGCGAATTTGGAGAGATGGGCCCCGGCTCAGCGGCGCATCATTTCATGATGCACCGCGTCCGGGGCACGAGACCATTCTACGACGCGCGCTGAACCGCGGTCATCACGATACGGATCAGATCGGCGGCATTGCGCGCACCGAGCTTCTTCATGATGTTGGCGCGGTGGTCTTCGATGGTGCGCGGGCTGATGCCGAGGGTGCGGCCGGCTTCCTTGTTGGACGCACCGGAGGCGAACTGCTCGAGCACCTCGCGCTCCCTGCGCGTCAACGGCTCGCGTCCGGGGAAATGCAGCGAGCCGAATTTCGGTGACGCGTTCTCTGCCTGCCTGCGTGCATAGGCGCCGATCGCCTCGTCGAGGCGGCCGACGATCTCACTGCCGCGGAACGGCTTCTCGATGAAGTCGAGCGCGCCACTCTTGATGGCGCCCACCGCCATGGCGATGTCGCCCTGTCCGGAGATCATGAAGATCGGCGCCGGATAGTCCTCGCCCTGCAGCTCGTTGAGAATGTCGAGACCCGACTTTCCGGGAATATGCACGTCGAGCAGGATCGCAGCGGGTGTGCGGTTTCGCGCGACGGAGAGCAGCGCTGCACCGTCGGCAAAACAGATCACCTCATAGCCCGCCGCCTTCAACACCATCGACAAGGTGTCGCGAACGGCAGGGTCGTCGTCGACCACGAAGATTTCACCGCGAGAGCTTTGTTCGGCCATGTGCCACATCCGGTTGGCATGAAGGACTCGCGTCCGCGCCAATCGTTATGGCGTTCGGCGCGGATTCGGCCCACCCGTATTTGTACGGGACATGGACTTAACGCACAAGTAGCGGCAGGGTGCCTAATTGCGGGGTACGGAGAATATCCATGCTAAATTTCGCTGGCACACCCCCGCTTGTCGCAAGGGCTGAAACTGACAGCCGTCAGTTGATCGCGGCGGATCTTCGCTCTTTGATCGTGCAGATCGAGAGCAGCATGCGCCTGATCGACGCGGCCATGATGGAAGCAAACCCGGCGCAGGATTATGGCGACCAAGCCGGTTCCATCGATGTTTTCGTGCTTGACGACGTTACACCGCGTTACGCCACGGCGAGCGCCACCCTCAATGCCTGTCGGGCTGGCCTTGGCCACGCCCTGCGATCCCTGTCGGAATCCGGCGGCGCGGCGTAGATCGCGAACAGTGCGGGCAGCTGCCGCACCCGATCGCATGGCAGCCCCAGCCTAGGCGCGGTGCCGCTCCACGATCGCGTCGGAGGCGACACCACCCCAGGTATGGATCGCCGGCAGGCCCATCGCGGTCTTGCCGAGATTGGCGAGGCTGATGCGCAGGGCCGCGAGATCGAGCGGCTTGGGCAGGCTCTGGAGCTCGATTCCGACGGAACGGGCGAAGCTGCGGGCAGCACTGCGGCGCTTGCCGTCCATGCCGCTGATGACGATCACGGCGCCGGCGAACTTCGCCTTGGCCATCTCGCGCAGCACGTCGATGCCGTCGCCATCCTCCAGCACGAGATCGAGCGTCACGCAGTCGAAGCGCGCGGCGCGGAGCTTTTCGATCGCCTCCGCCACGGACGGTGCCACGGTGACTTCGTGCCCGGCCTGCTTGGCGGCGACCGTGATGAGGCTGCGCTGCGTAGCGTCGTCATCGACCACCAGGAGCTGAAGCGCACGCCGCTCGGCGACATCAGGCAGGTTCGACGGGATGGGGGAGAGGGGGCTTCTGGGCATTGCCGTATCCTGAGATTGAGACCGGCATTGGATACACGGTTCGCGCTTAGGCGACGTAAAGCCGCCACGGCAAATTCATCCCGATGTTTCAGCAAATATAAAGCAACCTGACGCAAAGCGCGTGTCCGGTCAGGCGGCCTCGTCGCGGCCGCCGGCGGCGCCGCGCTTCTTCCGGTTCTTGCCGCGGAGGAACTGGATGTCCATTTCGGCGCCGTTGACGCGCACCAGCTCGCAGCGGCGGTAGGCAAGGCCCGTGGACGACAGCAGCAGGAAGAACTCCTTCAGGTTCAGCCCCTGAATCGAGCCTTCCACCGTGAGGATGGCGTCCGTGTCGGAGATCGCGTTGAGCTTGCAGTCGCGGCGCCAGGTGCCGTCGATGGCCATGATGCAGACATCATAACCGCGACTGAACGTCACGCGTTCCGCGCCTTTGCCATCCTCGGCCATGCCTATCGTCCTGCCAGCGCCATGCGCGGCGCTGCGCCGGCGAGGGCCGGCTTGGCGGCTGCCGCACGCGGGTCGTTCGGCTTGTAGAGGCCGCGCCGTTCCGGAATCGGCCTGAATGTATCGGTCAGTCCGACCACGGTTTCGGCTGCACCCAGCACCAGGAAGCCGTCGGGTTCGATCTGGCGCGCCAGCCGGTTGAAGATGTTGATCTTGGTGTCCTGGTCGAAATAGATCAGCACGTTGCGGCAGAAGATGACGTCGAAGGTGCCGAGCTGGGCGAAATCGTGCAGCAGATTGAGCTGCCGATGCTGGATCATCGCCCGCAATTCGGGATTGATCTGCCAGGTCTCGCCGGTCTGCTTGAAATATTTCATCAGCATCTGGATCGGCAGCCCGCGCTGCACCTCGAACTGGCTGTAGATGCCGGCCTTGGCCTTCTCCAGCACCTCCTGCGACAGGTCGGTCGCGATGATCTCGACGCGCCAGCCGGTGAGGGCCGCACCCATCTCCTTCAGGCACATCGCCAGCGAGTACGGCTCCTGCCCGGTCGAGCCGGCGGCACACCAGATGCGCACGCTGCGGCGTCCGGCGCGCGCCTTGATGATCTCGGGCATGATGGTGTCGCGGAAATGATCGAACGGGACCTTGTCGCGAAAGAAGAAGGTCTCGTTGGTGGTCATGGCCTCGACCACGTCGGTGATCAGCGTGCGCGAGCCGCCTTGCAGCTTCTGCACGAGCTCGGGGATGCCGGAGAGCCCGGCCTTGCGGGCGAGCGGCAGCAGGCGACTTTCGATCAGATATTGCTTGTCTGCGGACAGGTCGAGACCGGAATTGTCCTTCAGAAACTTACGCAGATACTCATACTCGGTCGGGGTCACGGATGGCCTCTTCGAAGCTGTACTGGAACACTCTGGCCGGAATATTCGGGCCAGACACACTCAGACCATGGCTTGTCCGACCGGGATCAAGCCAACTTCAGCGAACTTGTCGGCGATAATGTCTTTGTCGAAGGGCTTCATGATGTATTCGTTGGCGCCGCCGCTGAGCGCCTGGGCGATATGCGCCACGTTGTTCTCGGTGGTGCAGAACACGACCTTGGGCTGGTCGCCGCCGGGCAGGCGGCGCATGTGGCCCATGAACTCGAAGCCGTCCATGACCGGCATATTCCAGTCGAGCAGCACCGCGTCGGGCAGCTGCCGCTGACAGATCTCGAGCGCCTTCGAGCCGTCCTCGGCCTCGGTGACTTCGAATTCCAGGCCCTCCAGGATGCGGCGCGCGATCTTGCGCACCACGCTGGAATCATCGACCACCAAACATGTCTTCATTTTGGTTCTCCGGCTTCGATGTTTCGTTGGCTCACGCAGCCATCTGCACTTTGGTTTCGAGATCTAGGACGCGATCGACGTCGAGGACGACCATGAGCTGTCCGTCGAGGCGGTGGACGCCGCCGGCGAGCTTGGCCATGCGGGGATCGAGGTTGACGGGGTTCTCCTCCATGCCGGCCTCGGCAAGCCGCAGCACCTCGCCGATCTGGTCGATCAGCAGGCCATAGGATTCACCGCGCAAATCGACGCCGACCGCCATCGGCACCTTGCCGTCCTCGGGCTCGGGCAGGCCGAGACGGGCGCGCATGTCGACCACGGTGACGATGCGGCCGCGCAGGTTCAGCACGCCCGCGATCTCGCGCGAGGCCAGCGGCACGCGGGTGACGCGCTCGGGCATGAACACGTCCTGGACGCGGGAGATCGGCAGGCCGAACAGCTGGCCGCCGATCATCGCGGTGACGTATTCGACCATGGCGC
>NZ_JAVAYM010000053.1:0-21434 GCF_054185205.1 Bradyrhizobium sp. 14AA
CAGTTCACCCGGCGCTTCTTCTATGAAAATTCCGACATCAAGGGCTTCAAGACCATGGTCGTGATGGACCGCGTAAAGGCTGGATTTGCCATTCCGATCGAGACTCCAGACGAAGCTTGACGAGACACTGAAGCCTTACGTCGCGCATTAGCCTCCTCTCGCTCTTTTTCATCGCTCCCGCGCTTAGAACGCGAAAAACCCGCGCGGGCTCTCCTTTATCGTCAAGATATTCGAGGCAGGAGCTACCTGTCCAATGGAGCAGAAGCCGCATCGCTCTGCGGAATTGATCCTGCAGCTTAAGGACCCGCCGTCGCATGTGGGGCTGCACCTACACTCCTGATCAAGAAGATCAAGTGACAAAGTATCGTGATCGATTGACTTTGTCCTCAATCTTCGGAGATGCGCGGAGACTTGCTAAGCAAGTGGCCGTGCCGAGCGGTTCGCGCACGATGATATTCGCGAGGCCGTACGGTCGGCGCTTCTTCTCCCTGATCAGCGAGATTTGTCTCTTATCGCAAGGACATCCTATCAGGACTCTATTAGGGCATGAGCCGACCTTATGAGGTTGTCCCGGGTCAATCGCGCAGAGGCGATGACGCAATTCGCTGGCACACTTGCAAATGGCCGATCCTTCCGAGCCGTCACTGATCTGGTCTAGCAGTCTGCTGAAGAACCCCCTCGCCACGGAGTGGGCTTGATGATTCACTTTATCATCTCGATTCGGTGGAGGCGATCATGCGCGGCAGGTTTACCGATCAGGGCGGCCTGTTTTCGTATATTGCGCCGGATAAGCGCGTTCCAGCGAACCATCCGCTGCGGAAGGTGCGGGAACTTGTCCGGGATGTTTTACGCCAGCGAGGGACGCCCTTCGATCACTCCGGAGCAATTGTTGAGCGCCTTGCTGCTGCAGGTGTTCTACGGCATCCGCTCGGAACGCCAGTTGATGGAGCAACTGGACTACAATCTCTTGTATCGTTGGTTCGTGGGACTGTCGCCGGACGATCTGGTCTGGGACCCGACTACCTTCACCAAGAACCGGGAGCGGCTGCAGAACGGCGAGGTGTTCACGAAGTTCATGACCCGGCTTCTGAACCATCCGCAGGTCAAGCCGCTGCTGTCGGACGAGCACTTCTCGGTGGATGGAACGCTGATCGAAGCCTGGGCTTCACAAAAGAGCTTCCGCCCCAAGGACGGCAGCGGCGACGATGATGACGGCGCCAACTTCCACGGCCAGAAGCGCAAGAACGATACCCATGCGAGTACCAGCGACCCGGACAGCAGGCTTTGTCGCAAGGCGGCCAGACGAGAGGCCAAGCTTTGCTATATGGGCCACGCCACCATGGAGAACCGGCATGGGCTGGCGGTGGCCGGCAGGGTCACGCATGCCAATGGCACCGCCGAACGCCGGGCTTCGGAGACCATGCTGAAGGCGAGACGCAAAGCTGTCGGCCGCCGCATCACGGCCGGTGAGGACAAGGCGTACGATACCGCCGACCATGTCGCCAATCTTCGCGCCATCGGCGTGACGCCGCATGTGACGCAGAACCAGGCCATCACCAAAACCGGCAAGACCCGCAACAGTGCCATCGACGAACGAACGACCCGGCATCCGGGATATGGCATGTCGCAATCACGCCGGGCGATGGTCGAGTGCATCTTCGGATGGGGCAAGCGGCACGGCACCATGCGCAAGACCAAGCATCGGGGCATCGCGCGCGTCGCCGCCGACTTCCTGCTCAATCTGATTGCCTATAACCTGATCCGCATTCCTAAACTGCTTGCCGCTTAGCCACCCCGCGTCAGGGTCACCCAACAACAGGCCAGAAAATTACATCCAACCCCACCGCGCTGCCCTAACAATCACTGCCCAGAACAAGAAAACTCTCCAGTTCAAGGTTTTTCAGCAAACTGCTAGAACTAAGCTATTGGAGGTGAGACAGGAGCCAAGATGACTCATACGCCTTCCGCCCGAAGCTTCAAACTCGAGGGCGTCACAGGGCCCCTGCGCTATCCTTTTTTCCGGCGTATCTGGCTGACGAGCTTATTTTCGAATCTGGGCATCCTGATCCAGGGTGTCGGCGCGGCTTGGGCGATGACGGAGATGACGTCATCGGCTGATAAAGTCGCCTTGGTGCAGACGGCGTTGTTGCTGCCGGTGATGTTCATTGCGATCCCGGCCGGCGCGATTGCCGACATGTATGATCGCCGCACGGTCGCGCTCGTTGCGCTATCAGTTTCGTTTTGCGGTGCGACGGCGCTGACTGCGCTCGACTGGTTTGGCATTACCACGCCGATGCTGTTGCTCGTGTTTTGCTTTGTGGTAGGCAGCGGCATGGCGCTAATGGGACCGGCCTGGCAATCCTCCGTCAGCGAGCAGGTGCCGGCCGAGGAGCTGCCGGCAGCAGTTGCGCTAAACGGCATCAGCTACAACATCGCGCGCAGTTTCGGGCCTGCGATCGGCGGCATCGTAGTTGCTACCATAGGTGCCATGGCGGCTTTTGCGCTCAATGCGATTCTCTATCTGCCGCTAATGATAGCGCTATTCCTTTGGAAACGTTTGGCCGAACCATCGCGGTTGCCGCCTGAACAGCTAAGCCGAGCGATCATCTCTGGCGTGCGCTACATCGCGAATTCGCCCGCCATTAGGATCGTAGTGACACGTACGATGATAACCGGCCTGATCGGTGGCTCGATCCCGGCGCTGATGCCCCTGGTCGCTCGCGATCTCCTACATGGCGGGGCGCAAACTTATGGCATCATGCTGGGAGCTCTCGGAATTGGGTCGGTCATCGGGGCGCTCAACATCGGCGAGGTGCGCAAGCGCATGACCGGTGAGGCTGCGGTGCGCGCCTGCACCCTTTCGCTGGGCTGCGCTACGGTCGCGGTCGCGCTCAGTCGAGAGGCGACCCTGACCGCCGCCGCGTTGGTCCTAGCAGGTGCCGTATGGACCATAATCTGGACGTTGTTCAACATCGGCGTGCAGCTCTCCGCGCCGCGCTGGGTCGCGGGCCGAGCCGTTGCGGCCTGGCAGACCGCGTTTTCTGGCGGAATTGCGCTTGGCAGCTGGGGTTGGGGGCGCATCACCGATCAGGCTGGCGTCCAAACTGCACTACTTATATCGGCCACTCTGATGCTGCTCTCGGCGCTGCTCGGGCTATGGATGCGCATGCCGCGGATCAACGCGCGGGGCGAAGATGCCGAAATGTTGGCCGATCCCGAGGTGCGGCTTCCGCTCACTCATCGCAGCGGCCCTCTAGTCGTCGAGATCGAATATCGCGTTGCCCAGGAAGATGCGCGGGCATTCCATAGCTTGATGCAGGACGTGCAGCTATTTCGGCAACGCAATGGAGCATACGGCTGGTCTATCGCCCGCGATATCGCGGATCCCGAATTGTGGACCGAACGGTATCACTGCCCCACATGGCTGGATTACTTGCGCCAACGCAATCGTTCGACGCGGTCGGAGCGCGCACTGGATAGGCACGCCAGTGATTTCCACATCGGTCCTGGGCCCGTGCGCGTTCGCCGCATGTTGGAGCGCCCGTTCGGATCGGTGCGCTGGAAGGAGGACGTGCCAGACCGCGCAGCGAATGAAGTTCTGCCTGAATGAACATTTCTGTGCGTGACCGGCGTTGTAGTCGGATTTATCGATGCGAGCATGGTTAAAAAAAGCGCGGCAGAGGCACGGGGGCGAACCTATCGAGATCGTGCACATGGACTAGTTAGCTCCGATAGCCTCGACGGACTGCGGCTTGCAAATTCCCGATTGGTGTTCGCGATGGGACGCAGCAGCGGCTGGCAACCACGATCGAATTAGGATCACCGCCTGATTCTGCAAGCACTGCGAGCGCGCAACCTCGACCAAGCCTGCAACCTTTCTCGGGCGCCACATTCAGACCATTGAGTGTCTCGCCCTTCCAGCATCCTGACCACGAAGGAAACCTTGCGAGCTCAATTGCAAACCGCTCGCGATTCCAAATAGTCAAATTTGCCGACCGTCCTCCCACGCGACGCGGCGTGCCACGGCAGCCATTGCGATTAACTCGTTTCCAAGATATTTATGCAATGTGCTTGCGACAACACTTCTAAGAAGCGTCATGATCCGCCACA
This sequence comes from Bradyrhizobium sp. 14AA, assembly GCF_054185205.1. NCBI lineage: Bacteria > Pseudomonadati > Pseudomonadota > Alphaproteobacteria > Hyphomicrobiales > Nitrobacteraceae > Bradyrhizobium > Bradyrhizobium sp. 14AA. Next base: position 4,111 of record NZ_JAVAYM010000053.1, read on the forward strand.
TCGTCCTATTCAGCGCCAAAGATAGGGCGCGTATCGACCAAATCATCGAGGACCTATCGGTTCTCACTACAATCCCATGTGCACGCCGGCTGGAGATTGCGCGCAATCGCAAGACCGACCAGATCGGCAACGACATTGATGTGGTAGTCTATGGTGAGTTTGACAGCGAGGCGGAGCTCGCAGCGCTACAAAGCGCATGATCTATACCAGGAATCGATCAAACTGGTGCGACCACTCCGGGAACTACGATTCGCAGCCGACTACGCTGTATCCACAGATGCGCGGTTCGTATCCACCCCAGTGGTCAGCCAGACTGGTCGGCGCCCTGTATAGAGTGGCGAGGATTAGCCCGATAATGGATCTCAAGCGCTTGCGAGGCCAAGCCGATCGTCGATCTCGGTGACGCCCGGATCACAATCCAGAGCGGCTATTAAAGCGCGGAAGTTGCCGCTAACTGAGCACGCGATGCACGTACGCGAACTGAAGTGGATTGATCCGCTAACAGCAATGCGCTGTCTCGCGCATCGACGACACCTGACCTTTCTCGATAGCGCCGCAAAGCAAGACATGCTTGGTCGATATTCATATCTGACCTGCGACCCGTTCTGCACTTATGCGGTCGCGGACGGACAGGCAAGCTGCAATGATACCGCACTCAATGGCGATCCTTGGGCAGGTCTTCGCGGCCTGCTTGAAAAGTATCCGCAAGAGCATCGTCCCGACCTCCCGCCGTTCCAAGGAGGCGCCGCAGGTTTCTTTGCCTACGATCTGAACAGGCTACTGGAGCGATTGCCGGCGCCGTCAATTGCCGGTCAGGGTCTGCCGCAATCAATCCTGCACTTCTATGACGTCGTCCTCAGCTTCGACCACCGCGACAACAGATGCTGGATCATCTCGACCGGATGGCCGGTGCAAGATCTGCCACAGAGAAGCGAGCGTGCACGCCGTCGCGCCGATGAATTTGTAGCCCTGCTTGCCGCCCCGAGGCCGCAGCGTAGCGATACACCGGCTACGGTTGGCGCATGGCGCTCGAATTTCAGCCGTGAGACCTATATCGCAGCGGTACAGCGGGTCATTGACTTGATTCTGGCTGGAGACGTCTTTCAGGCCAACATCGCGCAGCGCTTCAGCGCACCTCTGTCGAGCTCATTTGATCCGCTTGCCTTCTACTCCCAGCTACGGTCATTAAACCCCGCCCCCTTTGCGGCCCTCCTGCGGTACGGCAAACTGACAATTGCGTCGAGTTCGCCGGAACGTTTCCTAAAGCTTGATGGACGACACGTCGAAACCCGCCCCATAAAGGGCACGATCGCACGTTCGGTGTCTTCCCTCGAAGACCAGCACCGTGCCCAATTGCTTCTTAGGTCGGAAAAAGACCGTGCCGAGAACATCATGATCGTCGATCTCCTGCGCAACGATCTCTCGCGCGTTTGCACGCCGCATTCGGTCGACGTTGCAAGCCTGTGCGGCCTCGAAACATATGCCTCCGTGCACCACCTCGTCTCGATTGTTAGAGGCAAGCTTGCACGGGACCAGGACGCGGTCAGCCTGCTTCTAGCGTGCTTTCCGGGAGGCTCCGTCACAGGGGCGCCCAAAGTGAGATCGATGGAAGTTATTGCTGAAATAGAGCGCGTGGCGCGAGATATCTATTGCGGGGCGATCGGCTTCTTTGGCTTCAATGGGCAAATGGACACGAACATTGCGATTCGTACCGTGACGATCAACGACGGACTGGCTGTTTTTCATGCAGGCGGCGGCGTTACGGCAATGTCCGATCCAGAGGCCGAACACGAGGAGACACTCGCCAAGGCGCAGCGGATCTTTGCCGCATTTCGTACCGAAGGATCTGGTGCATTTTGATTGTTATCATCGATAACTACGACTCCTTCGTCTTCAACATTGCTCGCTACTTCCGCAAGCTTGGAGCAGAAACGGAGGTTGTCCGGAACGACGTGGTCAGCGTCAGTGATATTATCCGCCTAAAGCCGCGGGCAGTGGTGGTCTCCCCCGGTCCTTGCACTCCGAATGAGGCCGGAATATCCACCGCGGTCGTTCGTGAACTCTCAGGTTTTGTCCCAATTCTCGGCATCTGCCTCGGGCACCAGTGTATTGGGAGCGTTTTTGGCGGACGCATCGCGCGTGGACGTCGCCCCATGCACGGTCAATCGTCTTACGTAAACCACGACGGTCGAAGACTGTTCAAAGACCTGCCGTCCCCACTTCGCGTTGGTCGCTACCACTCTCTTGTTGTTGATCTCGATGAGTTGTGCGCGCCGCAGCTGATGGTCGCGGCGCGGTCGAACGAAGGCGAGATCATGGCTCTCGCACATCGCTATCAACCAACCTACGGCGTGCAGTTCCACCCCGAATCGATACTCACCCAACAAGGAGATCTACTGCTTGCAAACTTCTTGCGGATAGCTGAAGCGTGACCATCGAAAACCACGGAGTACGTCCAGGGCGTTCGACCGTGGATGGGTCCGGACCGGCTTGAACGCGTCACTGAGGCGAAGAACTCCCGAAGCTAAAGCGATGGGATCGGGATCTACTGCACATCCCTTGCGCAGGATTCAGTGCCAGGATGTGTTCGGACACATCCCTGCTAATGGCAAGCACTCGACGCTGTGGGGGTAGGAAAGTCGTTGTCTGGATCGAAAAAGCTGCTCTTGGCGATAGCCAGCCAGCGCTCAGCCTCGAACTTTTTGAGAACGGCGCCGCAAACCAGTTGGCGTATGACGTCAAAGCCGGTCGAAGTGTCGTTGGTAAGCAACAAATTCCGCGTGGGCAACGCGGAACTCGATATTATCGGGCATCAAAAGCAGCCCCCCTCTTCAACCGCTGAGAGCACCGTCGGCCATTCCTTGGGCTCCATGAACCGATCGAATTTTCTGGTGGATTAGGTCTGTTTACGGTGAGGATCGCGAGGAACGCGGCGACGGGGTTGAGGAGACCGGCAAAGCAGGGATCGGGTCTTTTCAAAGCAGGTCGCGATGCGTCTGAATCCCTTAGGCGCCTAGCTCGTCGCCCGCCCCTGACCATCATCCGGCTGGGTAGACGACTGCCTCCAAGCTGTCGCTCATACGCGGCACACAAAAAAGCGGCCAATCCCGAAGGAGTGGCTCGCCAAGTCTGGGAGGAAAGCCCCACGAGGGGACCTGTGGGATCAGGCGGCGGCCTGATCGATCGGTGAGAACGGAAGGCCGAGGCTCTCGGCCACGGCCTTGTAAGTGAGCCGCCCTCGATAGACGTTGAGACCGGCGCGCAAATGAGGATTTTCGAGCACGGCGCCAAAGCCCTTATTGGCCAGAGCCAAGCCAAAGGGCAGCGTGGCATTGTTCAATGCTTGACTTGAGGTGAGCGGGACGGCTCCCGGCATATTGGCGACGCAGTAATGAATGACGCCGTCCACTTCGTAGGTCGGATCAGCATGTGTGGTCGGACGAGACGTCTCGAAGCATCCGCCCTGATCGATAGCCACATGCACGATCACGGAACCCTTGCGCATAGAGCCTAGCATGCTGCGGCTAACGAGTTTCGGGGCGCTTACTCCCGGAACGAGTACTGCACCAATCACGACGCCCGCGGAAAATACCTCGTCCTCAACCGCGTCAATTGTCGAGAACCTGGTACGAACGCGACCGAAGCCGGGGTATCGACCGATCGAGGATTGTGACCTCAGCACCCAAGCCTGCGGCCATCCGTGCGGCATGCGCACCGACGACGCCGCCTCCGATCACCACGATACGGGCCGGCTGGACACCTGGCACCCCGCCGATCAACAACCCACGTTCTCCAGTATATCGCTTCAGGGCGCTGCCTGCTGCTTCGATCGCAAGCCTGCCAGCCACCTCGCTCATGGGCGCAAGGAGAGGAAGCCCGCCGTACGCATCGGTGACGGTTTCGTACGCGATCGCCGTGCAGCCAGACTTCAAGAGGCCCTTGGCCTGCTCCGGGTCCGGAGCAAGATGTAGATAAGTGAGGTGAACACCTCGCGAGCGGAGCCTAGGATTGTGGCGCCGACGTTGCTATAATATCGTCTGTCGCGCCAATACCAGCGCCGGCATTCGTCTCAACCAGCACGGTGTGACCGGCGGCCACATATTCCCGGACGGCGCTGGGTGTCAGGCCCACGCGATATTCGTGCGTCTTGATTTCCTTTGGAACACCGACCTTCATATGCAATCTCCTTAACCTCAAGACTGTTCTAACCGGAAGTGCGGTACGAAACCCGCACCGACCTGGGGAAGTTGCGCAGAAGTTAGCCCATTTTTCTCACTGAGACGCAGGATTCCGGAGGAGAGAGCATGCGGCGCAGGCTCGCTGAATAAAAGGGCGGTCCGGGCCGACGTGCCGAGCAGATGCCCGCGACTGCGATGAACGAGCCCAGCGCGAGCAGATCGTTGCCGGACACCACTTGCAGAGCCTTATCAGCGCGCCTAATCCTGATCTGGCACGGACCCGCTGCCAAGCAATGTTTGTTCATCCGTGATGTATCGAGTCTTTCAAAGGTTTGCGGATCGGCTAACCGAAAGCACTGACCGAGATGCTGCTCAGCAAAGCATGGCCGAGATCGCGACCGCGCTAAATCTGCCTTGCTTTGCTTACCTGGCTCTAGCCCAGAAGCCAGGAAGCCCCCCGAGCCTGATTTCGACATATCCCACGTCTTGGGCAGCCAATAGTTGCGGCGCAACTACGAGTCCGTCGACCCGGTGGTGCGTCAGGCGATCCGCACTAACAAACCCTTTCGCTGGGGGTCTTGGGTTTGGACCACCCGTGCGATCGGAATGCGAGCGCGAGCTCTTTGAAGGGGCCGCCAAATTCGGTATTCGATCGGGACTCACGTTTCTGTCCACGATAACAAAGGTGCCGTCGCGGCGCTAACCTTTGCGAGCGATGAACCACGGATTGATCTCGGCCGGTCCATGAAGCAGAGCACCAAGGTTCTGCAGCTGCTGGCGATGTTTTTTCATGCGCACGCGAAGGGCATGTTGGAAGCCGACTGCACGGTCGGCGGCGTGCCGTTGTCTCCTCGCGAATTAGAATGCCTCGAATGGTCGGCACGCGGCAAGTCTGCTTGGGAAATCGGAAAGATTCTCGGCATATCTCCAGGCTTTCATCGCGATAATGCCAGAGCGAAGCTCGGCGTTCGAACGGTTCGTCAAGCGGTCGTACGGCTGGTCCAAGCAAAATCCCGAAGAAGACGGTCGATCTCCTGCATCACGATGGGAGCTCCGAAAAGATCTTCAATTCTCTTTATAACCGAGAACTGCCGAATGGGATGAAAGGGGAACTCGGCGTCGGCTCGCTTCATTAGCGGTCGCAGAGCACCGATCAAAATTACCGAAAATACTTGGATTGGCGTTTGTAACCACCTGTGCATCTACACAGGATGCCCTTGCGGCGACTTCTGCTTTGATTTGCGAAACAAAGCAGCGGGACAGCAATGATGCTGCTCATAAAGCCAGACCGCTATGGCGATTACGTCCTCGATCTCGCCGAGATGCACCGGCTGCGCTATCGCTTCTTCAAACAGCGCCTTCAATGGGGCGTCCAGATCAGCGGCGACATGGAAGTCGACGAATTTGACATCCTTGGGCCAGTGCATCTATTGCATCGCTCAAGTGATGGACTGATCCAGGGTTGCGTTCGCGTGCTGTCGACCGGTCCAACAATGCTGAGAGACACCTTCCCAATCCTTCTGGAAGGGCAGCCCGCGCCACGAAGTGAGCAGGTCTGGGAAAGCAGTTGCTCTCGACGTTCCGCCAGATGCGCCGAAGGCGAGCGGCGGACTGCGACCGCCACTTACGAGCTTTTCGCGGGCATGGCGGAGTTCGGGCTTTCCATTCGATTGACCGAAATCGTGACCGTTACCGACGCCCGCATGAAGCGCACTCTTCGACCTGCGGGATGGCCCCTTCGCCCGATCGGAAAGCCTCGACCGCTCGGAAACACGATGGCGGTGGCAGGGTGTCTGGAGGTGTCGACGAGTGCGCTGGAGCGTATCCGTCGCCTCCTCCCGCGGGATGACGCGCTCGGCGAGCTTTCAAGAAACTTTTATCCGTCGCCATGAACCGAGCCACCATGGGGGCAATGAGTTTCACCGGGTCGCTGATTGGCTGTCCAGTCTCGCGTGCCAAAATCTCGGAATAATCCGCAAGATCCTGACGGACATTCGCCGGCAGTTCGAGTGTCACCTTGACCGGCGTATCGTCCTCGATCGCACCGAGCTTGAGCTTATTCATCATCTTCATCCTCTGTGGGGCTCGAGCACCAGGTCACGATTAACGATCACGCGGACCGGAGATCCCGGACGGATCGTCAAAGTCGGTTGAATGTTGAGATTGCGGCGAACCAGCTGTTGACCGGTCTGATTAGCCGAATCCCCCGCCCCATGGACGCAATCTCCATGACGGGCAGCGGAAGACTCTCCTCCGGTCCTCTACCCGTCACGGCCAACGCCGCTCCGCTCCGCTCCTGCATCGTCGATTGCCGATCGCTTAACGAACCTTCGCTTCCTCCGCAGCTTCAGTCAGGGATGAAAGCCGAAGGGTGCAAACCCGGCAGACCGCCGGGGGTTTCAGCGAAGCCGACAGCCCGGTCCCGATAGGAAGACGCCCCCACAGGAGATGTCAGGTCCTGCCGCGCTTACACAAAGCTCTCCTCATCAGCGCGACGAGCAACACTAAGGTCATCAATTCTGATTCCGTTTTACGATCAAATGAAGGACCCTATTCGCGATCACGACTACTGGTGCGAGCGCGCCATCGAAACCCGCGCAAAGCCGATCCCAACTTGGACCTGGGAACGAAAGTGAGACGACTCGAGGTCGCCACCGACGAATTTGATCGGATGGCCGAACGAGCCAAGTGTTGGTAGACGGCGGACGAGCTGAAAGAGTAAGGTCGGAAATGACAGCCACGAAGTAAACGACTGCGAGACGAATAGCAGCGCTTTGCTGGTCGATGATGACATTTAGCGATCGGACCTCTGCAGGACCGGCTCCGTGGCACCTCAGTTACAAGATCATACTTGGCAAGGCTAGCGCCACATCACCGGGGCCTTGGAAAGAGCGTCGCGACCGATCTGTTTTAGGCGGTCAGGTCGTATTTCACCTGTGGTCGCAGCTTCCAGAATTTTCGAGGCGGCATCGGTGCGAGCACCGGTATCGTACCGGGAAAGATTCTTGCAGACGTCGTTGAGTACTACCCGCAGGAGCGCAGCGGTGGGGGCATCCAACATTTGGAGATCTCCCTCATTCTCTAGCGGGTAACGTCGCGTGATTTCGCACTAGGAGCGCCACGTGGACAGCTACCCAAGATAGAACAGTCGTGAAGTCAGCATAGAAGAAGAAGCTGACAAAAACGCAACAAGCAGATGTCTGTTCGACACTTGCGCGTTGTTTCCTTGTTTTGAATTGAATTTGAATTGAAGGGCGACGCGTCCCGATGCACCTCAGAAGACCTGCATCGCGCAGCGTACTCGAACTGGGGACGACCGATCGGGCAGAAGTGCAACGTCTCTCAACCTTGCACGGCAGGTCGATTTATAGGAGCAATCCTCAGACTGATGTCTCGATCACGCTTGACGATCACACATCAGCGCAATTGTCCTCCTTGTCGCTGGAACGCGTAGATCGGATTCATACCGCAATAGGCGTAGGTGCCGGATGCGGTGGCCATGCACTGGTCATAGGTCGAGAACTGGCAATTGCCTGGATATCCCCAGGTACGTCCCTGCAGGCAATAAACGTCCTGCCGAGCCGGGGGCATGTACGAACGCCCCCGCGGAGCGGCGGTCGAAGGCGATCCAAAGCCGACGAGGATGGGAAGTGCAAGCACACCGATAAACAGAAGGTTGCGCATGAGATCTCTAGCCTCCGTTAATTCTTGCTGAAGGATAGAGTATCCGGATTTGATTCAATGGCAAATAGTCGGTCGCCGTCCGTCGGCCGATCGTCTTCGAAAGAAGCTCGAGTGTGACGGAGCCCCGAGTTCAAAGCAGCAATCCTGCTGTTTGTAGAAACGAACGCATCTTTCCAGCGTGATGAGGTGCATGTGCGGCGCAAAACGAGGGCAAACAGTGGATCGAGCTTGAAAACTCTCGCGCGCCGGAATGAGCCGGTTCGGGACAGCGGCGAGTCTACCGTTTATCGACGACCGAAACGGCGGAAAATTCACGCCCTTTAGGTTGGCCGTCGAGCACGTATGCTCGGGCTGCACGACTTAAGGGACTTGGCGGGGGCTCATGAACGGTTCAGCGAACTCTTCTAGGTGATCGGCCTGATCCGGCGCAGCAGCGAATCGGCATATTCTTCGCGCTCGCACATGAAGCGCTCTTGATGCGCTTTGAAGCTCTCGACCCGCTTCCTGATCTCATCGCGTTCGCTGGCGCCATAGTCGGGCACGCTGAGACCATCCCGCTCGTCGACTTCTTTTGGCTGCGGCCGGGGTCGCTCAATCTCCACCTTCAACGATTTGGCGAACGCCATCGTTTCAGCGACGAGTGCATCGAGTTCGCTCTTCCAATCATGCATTGACGCACCCCCCGCACGACTCGGCCACGCTAGATGAGCCGGTTCATCACAAGCCAGGCTGCGACCATGGCGCAGACGCCAATCGCCAGATAGGGCAGCCCAACCCTCATCCGCTTCTCCTTGAAAAAGCCGCCGACAATACTGCCGGCGGCCCTCCGGGTTCAAAATGCTCATCGTGAAAAAATGCAGTCCAGCCCCGGGTGAAAGCGATCCTAGACGCAAAACGCGTCGTTTCCTAGGTTTGCCGTTCAGGAAGCTTAACGCAGGGGGCCGATGCGGTTCCCGCTGGGGAATAGGGCGCGGCGTCCGGGAGAGATTTCCGCCTCTCTTACAATCATGTGCTATCGGTCCGGATCTGTTTTCGGGTCGCTTGCATCAAGGCTCGTAACGGTCTTGTCTCGACGCGATCAGCCGTATCACGGCAACCGCAAGACGTGTTGGTCAACATCAACGGGCCGGTGGCGCGGGTACATCGTGAACTGGATTTCTAAGCTAGAGATTTCGAAATGGCGGATTGTGTGATTGTACGGGCCTTGGGGAAGCAATTGGACCACTTGCGCGAAGAGGCGTCGCGCATTGCCCGAGAGAAGGCGCGCATTTTTGCTGAGAGGATGCGGAGGCGAAAAGGGCTTTTGTCGTGATCTGCGAAGATTTTGGTATTCCGCACAGAGACGCGTAGCACCCAGAGCACTTGCGCGATGGCCGAGGGGTGGTGATCAGTCCGTGCTCTTTGCAAGTGGGCTAGAACACTGGCAGGCACGATCCACCGCCGCCACTAAAGGGGCCTCCCTCGCTACCTACGCTTGGCAAACGACTGCGTCACAACATGGGCCGCCATTCGGCAGCGGCTCGCGAGCTTTGACCTTCAAAGCTAGTCAGCTAAACTCTGCCATAGTTCTGGTTGCACGAACGCGCTCATAGATCCGCGAATTCGGCTGTCAATCGGCGTCCGAAATTGCATTTCGATCTCAACCAAGTCCTATCACGTCGCGCTGTTCGATCTCGAAGCTAACTCTTGCCTCCAAGATTGGGCCACGATCATCGCGAACTTCAACTGCCATGCGATGCTGCGGCCCGCCTCCGCCCCATCCGCCAGTTATCTCCGAGAGCGCAGCGGTCGCCTCCTGCCGTGCAGACTCGATGTCCGGCAGCTCTACCCCTTCATCGTCACGGATGAATTGGCTGCCATCGCGAAGATCAAAATAGTATCTCTTCATAGCAACCGACTGGTGCGGCGACCATCGAACAACTCCTGCAGCTCCAGATGATCTGCCTGCGCCCTTGGGGTTCTGCTGCATGGTCCAGCTCCAATCATTTCCTCCGGCGCGCAAAAAAGGCAGCCAGTATGTTGGCTTTAGATCAAGACAAAGGTCAGGAGGCTCGAGTAAAGCAGCGCGATGCCAGCCGCAGTCAGTGCCAGGAGACTTCCCGAGACAAGGTCGTGATTGGGCATGCATAACGCCCTTGGTTACATCACAGAATGAGAGCAGCAACTCGCTGCCGTCGTAGCTAGATCGGCCAACGCGCAGATTACTATTTGAATCGAGCGCACTATTCCTGCTGTTACCATGAGTAAATGCATTTTTTCAGCACGATCACTAGGCCACTCGCCGCCTTGCGGCGAAGAAGACGCTAAGGATTGGACATCTCCGGCATTACGGGGGTCAGGCGGCGCGATCGAGCAGCTCTTTGGCGTTGCCCTCTAAAGAGAATCAGAGTGCGTTAATTAAGTACAGACCCCAACACTACAGTTGCAATTTTTTCCTGAGATGGCTTTGCGCGCGTTTGCCTGATGAGCCCTGCGCCAGGACGACCATGCGAGGATGTGGCGTGCGGGATGCGCCGCTGGCTTAGCTTCATGGCGAGGCGGCGGATTTCCTAGATCGACCAGCGGATCAAGAACGAGGCTTCGGTCGAGGCCGCGGTCGCGTTTTTTTGGGCAATGGCCCGGTGTTGGCCCGATGACGGATGACGGCCATCATGGCGAAGGCAAGCATGACGAGTGAGACATGGCGATGCCAGCCATGCCAGGAGCGGGTTTCGTTGTGATCAAGGCCGAGTTCGTTCTTAGCGGTTTCGAAGCTGTCCTCGATAGCCCAGCGATGGCCTTCCACCGACACCAGCTTCTGCATGGACGTGCCCTTGGGGCCCCATGTGGAGAAGAAGGCCAAGCTGCCGTCGGCAATGTTGCGGCGGATCAGAAGGCCCCGCGTCCATTCCCCGGCAAGCTCGTCGTTGTATTCACTGGCGTCGAGATCGGCCAATTCGAGATAGGCCCAGTCGTGCCAGCGCGGACCTTTGGTCCCTCCACCGGACGACAGGCGGCGCCAGGCCTTCTTGGGAAGGCTCTGCGCGATCGCGGAGGCGGTGCCGGCGAAGGCTGCTGCTTGCCCCAGGAACGGAACACATGATTGGAAGCAACACCCAGAACATAGCCTTTGCCGGCCTTGCGCAGTAGGGTTTCGATCTCTCCGGTGCCATAGACGCTGTCCGCCGCCACGAACGAGAACGGCACCTTTACGGCGATCGCGCGAGCGATCATTTGACGCGCGATCTTGGGCTTCGTCGCAAAGCCAATATCGCACGGTACAGGCGCTGCCTTCAGGCGAGCGGGTTCGTCCGTCCATTCCTTTGGCAGGTAGAGCGCCCGGTCGATGAAGGCATGGCCATGCCGCGACACATAGGCGGCGAACACCCCGATCTGGCAATTGGTGATCTTGCCCGCCGAGCCGGTGTACTGGCGTGCGACCCCGCACGAGGGCTTGCCCTGTTTCAAAAAGCCGGTCGCATCGATGACCAGGACCGCGTCCTCATCACCAAGCGTTTCCAGCGCGTACTCCCGCCTCAGATTCTTCCACTTCGTTACACAGGAGGGACTGATCTGAAGCGCTTCGGCAATCGAACGAACTGTCTCGCCGGCGTCAGCTCGCGCCAGAGCACGTTCGCGAATATCTTCCGAGAAGGGTCGCGTCATCCATGCTGGCCCCGTTCCCCAGCATGGAGTTTGAATCAGAAATCCTCCCAATTCGGAATCCCGATTCTGATAAAAAACAACGTGCTCTAGCAGAAATACGTCGTATCACGCCCGTCAAACGCCGCTAAACGTCCTGGTTGCAATGTTAACGTCCCTCGCCGATCGGCTGGGGGAACAAGTATGGTTAAGGCATTTCGCAATACCGCCATAGTATTCACTTTTGTCGTAGGCGCCGGCAGCAACATAATTTGGAACTTACTGGATGACTACCTCGCCTGCTGCCTTGCAGTAGCCGCTTCAGTCACCGCCGGCTTTTGCGTAGAGCGCGCCTTCATCAATCGGTCCCATCGCGAAATGATCCGTCGCCACGGCGCGGACTGGCAGGCTGATAGCGAGCGCATAGGGTCTGGCGGACCAACTACGACGGCGAAGCAGAGACAATGACAGTCGATCGGAATATCACCGCGACCGGCACGAAGTGGGAGATGCCCAAGCTGGAGGTGCTCGATTGCCGGGCACCGTTGCGAGCCTATGCGCCGGCGATCGAAACATTGCGCGCCTGGTACGCCGTGCAGTCGACCGTCAATACCGTCGCGCTCTACGACGCCGCAGCCGCGCTGTTCGGCTCGGATTTCGACCGGGCCGAATACCATGAGGTCGAGTGAATATGTCTGATCTCGACGCGCTTGCCGTTGCGCAAGCGCGATGCCGAAGTCCAAAGCCACGCCTCGCGCGTGAAGTCCCGGCAGTGCAAAGTGCAATTCGATTTCGGCATCGTCTCACATTGACGAGACACGCCATTTTGGGATTTCCCCCCACAACTCTACCGACGTTGATACCAACAATTTGCCAACGCTGGCGGAGTTTTGCCGGGGAAAACGGTAGCGGGAGCATGCCCGGTTCAAGACTGATCAGTGTATCTTTCGTCGATACAACCGGCGGAACAGCAACATGCGCGCCCCACGCTTCGAGGACCGAGGGCTTCGAATTGAGCGATGACATATTTCCTTACGAGCAAGCGATCACTGAAAGCGCTAAAGCCACCTCCGAAAGAATCTCGGCACAGCACCAGCTCGATTAGGAGGACGGGTGCTGGCCCGAATGAGAAGGGAGTCGATTTTGGACCGGAACGCAGTTCCCGAACTAGTTGAACTTACCATGAGCGTCACTAGCGCGGAAGAATGACGGACGAAAGCAACGTACACGTGGATTTGCGAGTTGGCCCTGCGCAAATTGAAGGACCCAACGACCTAAGCATCTCCGTTTCCGTGAAGCGGCTTACCCTGAGTCTCGATCTATCGGGATTGCACATTGCTCCGAACTCGCGATTTGGCGAACTTGTTCAGCCCAATATCGATACCCAGGAAAAAACGAGGAAGGCTGAGACTTCGATCGAAGGCTAAATTAAGGGTGATGCCGGGTTTATCCGCAGGAGAACAACCGAAGGAGAGACATCCTTGAATCGCTCCCTCTTTTTGGTGGTCGATGTTTGCTAGAGCTGTGAATCGGCATGGGGTCCCGACGCCGATCGGCACGATAAGCCACTGACACCATTGACCTCGGCGGGGTCATTCCATGGCGCCGATTCACACTCCGATGAAGTGCGGGCGCCGACAGCATCGTTTTTGCGTAATTTTGTCGGTCCCTCAGTCTCACTTCAGGGCGTCGAGAGCCAGCAGCGAGGCTGCTGGTCAGCCGTTCAGGAGCTTTGCAGCCCGGACTTGTGACCACCGTGCGCTCGCAATGCAACGCCTATGCTCGAGAACAAACGTTTGATATTGAGCCACTGTTGGCGGAAGAGAGTCGAACGATGTTGCTTCTCAACAGGCATCCCAATCACCGAGCCATCCTGGATGTCTCCGATGCGGACACCTTGAGTGTCAAGGCCGCTCGCGAAGTCGAGCGCTTTCTCAGGTATCGCGAAGGTTACAAGGAAACGCCGCTCCTTTCATTAGCAGGCCTTGCTCGTGAGATTGGCGTGGGTTCGATTCACCTCAAGGATGAGGGTCATCGGCTCGGTCTTGGCAGCTTCAAGGCTTTGGGCGGGTCCTACGCCGTGATCCGGCTGGTGCTGGAGGAAGCAACGCGGTGGCTCGGCCGAGACGTTGATGTGTCAGAGCTGCAAACTCCTGAAGTGAAAGCGGTAGCCCGGGAATTGACGGTATCGTGCGCCACAGACGGCAATCATGGCAGATCAGCTCGTTGGGGCAAAGTGCGCCATCTTCGTTCATTCAGGAGTCAGCGACGAGCGCATCACCGCGATCGCTCGCTTTGGTGCCCAGATGATCCGGGTCAATGGCAACTATGACGACTCCGTCGCCGAGGCGTCGCGAGTTGCCGCGGAAAACGGCTGGCTCACAGTATCTGATACATCTTGGCCGGGCTACGAGCGTATCCCGGGCTTGGTGATGCAGGGATATACCGCCCTTGTAAGCGAAGCACTGCGCCAGTCGCCCCAAGTCCCGACACAATTGTTCGTCCAAGCGGGTGTGGGGGGTATTGCTGCAGCCGTCGCGGGGTATTTTTCAGTTGTGCTAGGCAAGAACCGCCCCTTTTTCACGGTTGTCGACCCGGCGCGCGCAGCGTGTCTCTTTGAAAGCGCGCCGGCTGGACGCGCTGTGAAGGTAGATCATGGGCAGTCGACCGTGATGGCGATGCTCGAATGCTACGAACCGTCGCTCGTCGCCTGGCGCATCCTTTCGCGCACAGCGGATGCCTTTATGACTGTCGACGACGAAGACGCAATCAGCGTTATGAGACGGCTTGCGAATCCCAGAGACGCCGACCCTGCTGTCGTTTCGGGCGAAAGTGGTGGTGTTGGTCTCGCGGGCCTTCTGAAGGTCGCTTCCGACCAGACCCTCCGAGACAAGGTGGGTCTCGAACGAGATGCTCGGGTCTTCCTGATCAACGCCGAGGGCGCGACCGATGTCGGCCGCTACGACGAACTCGTCGGTATGTCTTCAGCACAGGTGTCTCTGACGAGCACTCCACGCGACTAAAAAGCTGCAGGAGCGTGCGTGACGCAGCGCCAGTTCATCCGGCTCGCCAAACAGCTTCGGTTGCCGGCGACGTCGAAGTTGAATCGATCCGTGGCCCACTCTGCGGAGGCTACGCACTGGTCCCCTTTGAACGTCTGTTATCTGAGGGTACATCGAGGAACCTCGTAAGGCACGTCGTTGCCTTCCCAAACCGCACACCTTCGAAATCGTGCGCCGCTAAAGACACGCTCACTCTTGTCGCCTCACCCATGACGGGATCGGATCGAGCGGCCTGCGATAGACTTCAGTGTTTTCGGCGCTGGTAACTCGAACCGAACAGCCTTTAGCCTTCAGCTCCGGATGTACAATTGACAGTTCGATCGCAAGTTGGTCCGCTCGATCGGCGGCAAGCTCAATATTCTCGAGGATAAGGCCGCCTTGATTTTTGTGCTCCTGACCAATTACGACCTCAAACGAGTAGTACGGCATCCGAACGTCTCTCCATTTCTCGAGTAGTTTCGATGAGGCGCACTTCACGATCCGCTCAGTACTTGTGAGATGGCCGGCTCATTACATGGAGCCGAATTCCAAAAAAGCCGGCGCCACGCAAGATTTTCGGGAACTGGGCTCATCTCGATCCTTCTGCAATAGTGCTATTGAACCTCCAACGTCCAAGCACGCTCGGCAAAGAGGCGTCTTACCAAAACGCGCAAACCTTGGAACGCCAAGGTCCTCTGTTCGATCGGCGCCGGGGTCGTTCGACGCGAGCCCGGTATTCGAAACGTTGGTCGGCACCCGGATTGAGCTCTCAAGCCGCCATTGGCACCGTCGAACGGACAAAGGGGCGGCCCCGCGCGGGCTTGGAAAGTGGGTGAGCATCAAAGCAGTGGTCCACGGCTGCGTGGGATGAGACGGCCACACTGTCAGGCTCGAGTGCAGCACATTTACCGAGCCCTCTCGCAGCTAGATCGCGCGCACGGGCACGATGATCGAGCCACGTAGTTCTTCTGTTGTAGACGAGCCCCGTCATTGAGTCCAAAGCGCACGGGACGGTTTCGATCTCGTTCGATCTGCGCTCAAGCGGCTGTCCGGCCGCACCAAAGGCCAGGTGCGAACACACCAGTTCGTTCCCGAGCTGCATGAGGTTATACTGCAACCGTATTCTTTGCAGCGTCTCTCGCTTGCTGCCTCGCACCAGTGCCTCTGCATATCTGCACATTCGGAGTCGGTAGAAATAGCGAGACATATTCTACTCCCATGGCACTTGCGCTTGCGTCTCGTGCGCTACGTCCGTGACGCTACACGGTAGCGAGATTTTGGTACTTGTTAGTGCGATGAAAGGGGCATCCACGCTTAAATTCTGCTCGCAATGCCTCTTTTTGTTGTACTTTCAGCAGGTCGACGCACTGTGGGTACTCGCCAATGGATGTCACGCCGACTGCAACGATCCGAACGACGCTGTCAACGCCACTGACCTTTTTCGTTCTCAGCTCAAATTATTCCCATTGGTCCAACTAAGGCCTGCACATCTAGCTGCGCGGTGCGCGAATTTTCAGGTTGCGCCCAATTTCGGGAATCCGTCCTTGGCGACGCTGGCGCGCCACGCGCACCGCAGCGGCAGCGCTCGATGCCACGCATTCAGAACAAGGCAAGATCATGAACCTAGCAAGAGCGCTGCTTTCGTTCGTTTTGCGACTGGCAGGGACCCGTCGAGGGTGAGATCTCGGTGTCTGGAGTTGGTCCCCAACGCGAAGGCGCATAATTCCTGCAGGCATGAGCGCAAAAACGCACGATGCAATCGCGACACAAGATTAAGTTTAGTGCTCCGATGGAGGGGGCGTATTAGTTGATAAGCAACTGAGCGAAGCGCATCGTTTAAAAGGCGCCAATTCGGATTTTACGACACTAATCGTGCGGATCAAATTGATCTCAAACCGGTTTTTCCCGCTGAAACCGAGTGCTCATCCGGCAAGACAAATTAGTCGATTGAGAGACGTTGTATGGCCACCTCCAAGAAGGCGAACTATCTGCAACTATCTACCACTCAGGCTTTCGACGAGGATCACCGACTAGGAGCGCCGGCTCCCTATGCCGGAATCTACTGCTGCATAGACTGTCATCGCGAGATCGGCATTGCGTCACGACATGCACTGCCGCCGCAAGGCCATCATACGCACACACCCGATCAAGGACCGATCCGATCGGCGATTCGACTGTATACGCCGACCATAACCCCAAATGATTGAAGCGAGGTCCGACGGAAGTCGGACTTTTGTTTTTGCGAGCATGGAGAGATTGACGCCTACGCAGTCGATTGTCACTGTCACGTGGTGATACTGAGAGCATGGCATCTATGCGCTTCGTCCGGTTGAGGGATCGCTCAACTGAGCTTCTTTGAAGGCCAACAATGTTTGACGTGTACGTAAACGATAAGCATGAATTGCTGGTCATCGCGAAAGGATCTCCGTTAGCCCGCGTCGGAGCGCTCGGGAAATGGCGAAGAAAGAAAACACGGGTAATCAGCGTCAGTCAGGAGATCAGGTCGGCTGTTCAGAAGCAGGGCTACTACATCCGAAGGATGACTGACATCAGAAAGCATTAGGCGACCTGTCGGCTCCTTTCCGTTCAGCTTGAGCGGTTTACCCTCGATTCCCCGAGTGGATAAGGCGCCACTCACGCTCCACGACGCTTCAACGCGGCCCCCGTTGAAATATGTCAATCGGCCCTTTAATTGCGGATTGATGTCAACTCTCTTTTTGAGGCCATACGGCAAGACGGTAGCGCTCGGCCCGTTGAAGCGGGTCGGGGTTGCGGAGACGGGGCGAGCGCGGCTGGTAGA
>NZ_JAVAYM010000054.1:0-18308 GCF_054185205.1 Bradyrhizobium sp. 14AA
ACGAGATCGCGGACCTCTCCGAAAAAGTCGGCGCCAACGTGCAGGAGGTCGCGCGCGGCATTGGCCTGGACAACCGCATCGGCACCAAGTTCCTGCATGCCGGTCCCGGCTTCGGCGGCTCGTGCTTCCCGAAGGACACCAAGGCGCTGATCAAGATCGCGCAGGACTATGACGTGTCCTTGCGCATCGTCGAATCCGTGCTGGCGGTCAACGAGAACCGCAAGCGCGCGATGGCGCGGAAGGTGAGCCAGGCGCTCGGCGGCTCCTTGCGCGGCAAGACCATCGCCGTGCTCGGCCTCACCTTCAAGCCGGATACCGACGACATGCGCGATGCGCCGTCGATCCCGCTCGTCACCGGCCTGATCGACATGGGCGCCAAGGTGCGCGCGTTCGATCCGGTCGGTATGGAGCAGGCCAGGGGCGAACTGCCCAGCATCACCTATTGCGAGGACGCCTATTCCTGCGCGCAAGGCGCCGATGCGCTGGTCGTCGTCACCGAATGGGTGCAGTTCCGCGGCCTCGATCTCGACCGGCTGAAGGCGACCATGACGCAGCCCGTCGTCGTCGATCTCCGCAACATCTACAGCCCCGACGACATGCGCGCCGCCGGCTTCACCTATGAGAGCGTCGGCCGGCCGCCAGTCCAGGGCTAACGATCCACCGCTTCGCATAATTCCGTCATGGCCGGGGCTTGCCGTCTTCGCCTAGGCTTCGCCGGCCCGATTCTGTAAGCCCGGCGAAGCATTCGCGGAGCCGGTTCCTGGCATCCACGTCTGTTTTCTAGTCCAAGACGTGGATGCCCGGGCCTTCGCCCCGCCGAAGCGGCTTCCATCGTGGCTACGGTCCGCCTTCCGAATGGGGCGAAGAACGATCCCAGGAGGTCTTTGTCGGCCAGCCTGGATGTTTGTTCGCACAGTCGCATTCGGACGACGGGCATTTGAGGGCATTTGGAAGCAAGCGGCGAGACGGCTCTTTGCCGGAACCAATGGTCCGGCTCTTGCCGCGGTAGGCCAGAGGACGACCGCCGAGCCAACAGCGCCTCCGCCGGGAATGCAACCATCCGCTTCGGCGCCCGTGCACCTTGCCGCGCGCGATTCAGTGCTGCTCCGGAACCAGCCTTGACCATCTGACGTCAACCAACGGCGCAGTCTGCGGTAGTATAATGATCTCGCCTCTCGCTGCGCACGAGACGTCGCGGGCGCGGAGTTTACAATCTCAGATTGCGCATGCCGCGCGAGGAGCGCCGCGCCTCACCATCGCCAGCGCAAAGACATCTCGATGTCACGGGATCATCACTCTGTGCGCAAAGTGACGTGCGATGGATGTTGCCAGTGGCGGCGGGCAAGGTTGGTTCCCTACATCGCTGAAATCATCAGGCTGCTTGCGCAGAAGTGCGCTCGACGTGCCGTCGCTTCGCGCGGCGAGCGTGGTCGATCGCGCGCGCGAGCGAATGTGAAATCGTGATGGTTTTGTTCCGCCGTGGAACTTGATTGAAGGAGCATCACTGATGTGCGCGAACCGCTGAAAATTTAGGCGAAAGCCTGACAATTTTAGCTTTCTTGAAGTCGGTTTTCTTTAGGAGTGACTGCCAGTCTGCGCTCCATGGAAATGGGGGCGTTCTAAATGTCGAACGAGACGGTTACCACTGCATCGAGCTTTGTGAGTTCTCTCGGTATCAACACCAACGCAGGCGCCTATACCGACGCCTACACAAACTCCAGCCTGATCATCAACAGCCTGGACTATCTCGGCATCAGTCACGTTCGCGACTCCTACAACGCAATCGGTCATGCGAATGCCGTCATCGATGCGCTTGCCAACGCGGGTGTCTCGTTCGATTTTCGCGTCAGCTATACCCTGCCGGAGTCGGGCAGCACGGGGCTCGCCGCCTACGTCGCCGCTCTTGCCGAGTTCAAGGCGGAGCACCCGGGTGCTCTGCTGTCGATCGAGGGCATCAACGAAGCCAATCTGAACGACTTCTCCTATAACGGACTGACCTCGCTCGAAGGCGCGGCGGCGTTCCAGCAGGCTCTCTATACCGCGGTGAAGGGCAGCGCCGCTCTCAGCGGCGTCACCGTCGTCAACTTCAGCATCGGATACCAGACCGACGCGACGAACGCTCAAGTCGGCGACATGAGCGCCTATTCGGACGCGGCCAATGCACACGTCTATGTGCAGACCGGCGCGCTCGCCGACGCCCAGATCGAAGACGACCTTCGTCTGGCGCAGAATATTTCGACGAACGATCCGGTCATCGTGACGGAGACCGGCTATACGACGTTGTCGAGCGTCACCGGCATCGGCGCGAACGAAGACGCGCAGGCGAAGCTCGTCCTCTCGAATCTGCTCCTGGCGTATGAAGACGGATCTTCCGCCACTTACATCTACGAACTGTTCGACTCGCCATCCTCGGCGTCTCGAGGCGACAAGGAAGCCCATTTCGGTCTTTTCAACGTTGACGGAACACCGAAGGAAGCCGCTGTCGCAGTCCACAATCTGACGACCATCTTGAGCCACGGTGACAACGGCACCGCTCACACCGGTTCGGATCCGAGCTACACGCTTTCCAACGCGCCCAGCAACACGCATACGATGCTGATGAACAAGTCAGGCAGCGTCAGCGACCTCGTTGTATGGGCCGATACGCGCGTATGGAACAGCGCGAGCCAGACCGAAATCACGACGCCGGTCACGTCCGTCACCGTCAAGCTCGGTCAGGTGCAAAGCACCATTTACGTCTATGACCCGCTGCAGGGTACGGACCCGATCGCGGTCTACTACAACACGGACACGATCCAGATCGGCCTCAGCGATCATCCGCTGGTCATCGAGATCGGTGCGACTCAACCGGCCGCCGAAGCCCCGACGACGGTGGACAGCACTCTCACGATGACATCGGCCGAGTTCGTCGCCCAGATGGACACCCTGGTGAGTGCTACCGGACTGGAAAAGGTGACTTTGACCGACTCGCATATTCTGGCCGTCTCGTCGACCCAGACCATGCAATACGTCATTTCCCATTACGGCACTCTCCTGTCGAAGATCGACGGCGGTTACTCCTTCTCCAACACCTGGAGCGGCGTCGGCTGGACCAAGGAGCAGGATTTTGACGCCAGCGGTTCCCTGACCGAGACCACCGTTTGGGGCTACGACAGCAGCGGCACCCTTATCTCGAAGAGCATTACGCTGGCCGACGGACGGCTCGACTATTACCACTATGAAATCACCGGCCAGGCCTACACGTCACAGCACACTGCCTACGACGCGAGCGGCAACCTCACGCTGATCGAGCGCTTCCACGCCGATGGCAGCTATCAGTACAAGGCTGCATACAACAGCGACGGTTCCAAGGTTTACGACTACTACAGCAGCACCGGTGCGCTGACCACGGAAGTCAGCGTGACCTCGTCCAGCACGGTCACGACCACCTATGACGCCGCGACCGGATACAAGCTCAGCGTCTATACGGCCAATGCGGACGGTAGCGCCGACAACAAGATCTATGCGAACGGCGTGCTGATGAAGGACAACGTCGTTCACACGGACGGCTCGACCGAGGTCTACGTCTACAACATCACCGGACAGGCCTACGAGACGACGCATCAGGTGATCGACGCGAGCGGCAAGGTGACGCTGATCGAGCGCTTCCATGGCGACGGCAGCTATCAGTACAAGGCGGCTTACAACTCGGACGGCTCGAAGGTCTACGACTACTACACGAGCACGGGGGTTCGGAGCTCGGAAGTGGTCGTCACGGCGACCGCCACCACGACGACGACCTATGACACGACGACGGGCTACAAGCTCAGCGTCTATACGGCCAATGCGGACGGCAGCGCCGACAACAAGCTCTACACGAACAACGTGCTGATGAAGGACAACGTCCTTCACAAGGACGGCTCGTCCGAGGTCTACATCTACAACATCACCGGCCAGGCCTACGAGACGACGCATCAGGTGACCGACGTGAGCGGCAAGGTGACGCTGATCGAGCGCTTCCACGCCGACGGCAGCTATCAGTACAAGGTGACTTACAACTCGGACGGCTCGAAGGTCTCCGACTACTATACGAGCACGGGGCTGCACAGCGCCGAAGTGGTCGTCACGTCGACCAGCACCACGACGATCACCTACGATACGACGACGGGCTACAAGCTCAGCGTCTATACGGCCAATGCGGACGGCAGCGCCGACAACAAGGTCTACACGAACAACGTGTTGATGAAGGACAACGTCCTTCACAAGGACGGCTCGTCCGAGGTCTACATCTACAACATCACCGGTCAGTCCTACACCACGACCCATCAGGTGAGCGACGCGAGCGGCAAGGTGACGCTGATCGAGCGCTTCCACGCCGACGGCAGCTATCAGTACAAGGTGACTTACAACTCGGACGGCTCGAAGGTCTCCGACTATTATACGAGCACGGGGCTTCGGAGCTCCGAAGTGGTCGTCACGTCGACCGCCACCACGACGACCACCTACGACACGACGACGGGCTACAAGCTCAACGTCTATACGGCCAATGTGGACGGCAGCGCCGACAACAAGGTCTACACGAACAACGTGTTGATGAAGGACAACATCCTTCACAAGGACGGCTCGTCCGAGGTCTACATTTATAACATCACCGGCCAGTCCTACACCACGACCCATCAGGTGGGCGACGCGAGCGGCAAGGTGACGCTGATCGAGCGCTTCCACGCCGACGGCAGCTATCAGTACAAAGTGGCCTACAACTCGGACGGCTCGAAGGTCTCCGACTACTACACGAGCACGGGGCTTCACAGCTCCGAAGTTACCGTCACGTCGGCCAGCACCACGACAACGACCTACGACACCGCGACCGGCTACAAGCTCACGGACTACATTGCCTATGCGGACGGAAGCGCGGAGAACAAGACTTACACGGGCGGTGTGCTGACGAAGGACAACGTCCTTCACAAGGACGGCTCGTCAGATGTCTATGTCTACCATATCGCCGGCCAGTCCTACACCTCGACGCATCAGGCCAGCGACGCCAGCGGCAACGCGACCCTCGTCGAACGCTTCCACGCCGACGGCAGTTACGACTACAAGGCGGCGTACAACGCGGATGGCACCAAACTCTACGACTATTACAACAGCGCCGGCAAATTGAGCACGGAGGTCTCGGTCATCTCGACCGGCACCACTACCACGACCTACGACACCTCGGCCGGCTACAAGCTGACCGAGTATACGGCCAACGTCGACGGCAGCGCGGAGAACAAGACTTACACGAGCGGCGTGCTGACAAAGGACAACATCGTTCACAAGGACGGCTCGTCGGATGCCTATGTCTATCAGATCACCGGCCAGTCCTATACGTCGACCCACCAGGCGTACGATGCCGGCGGCAGCGTGACGCTCGTCGAGCGGTTCCACTCCGACGGCAGCTACGATTATCTGGACAAGCACAATACGGACGGCAGCGAGGACATCTCCAACTACTCGAGCACCGGAGCGGTCCTTAACCACACGCTCATCAAGGCTGATGGCTCCCGCGCTGTCGACTATTACAGCCAGGACGGGACCGGCGATATCCGCACCGACACGATTGATGTCGGCGGCAATTTGACGATGCGCGAATATACGCACACGAGCGGGGCCCACGAGGTCTATGCCTATGCCGACAATCTGAAGCTTGCCGGCGGTACGGGCAACGACACGTTCTACTTCCGCTCCACCAATGGCGGCACGGTGACCTATCAGGGCGGCAATGACACGGTCTACAGCTTCAACACCGATACCTCTGCCGGCACGGACAAGATCTCGGTCAGCTCTTCGCTTGCCGCAAGTTTTAACGATCTTCACATGGCCCAGCAGGGTTCGGATGTCATGATCACGCTGGACAGCCATGATACAATCTTGATCAAGGGGATGACGGTCGCTAACCTTCACAGCGACTACTTCATGTTCACTTGATGGCTCCTCTGGTGTGCACGGCCAGTCTCTTGGTCCGATGAAGGTAATGTGCCAAGGCTGGATTGCGACGCGAATCGCGATGATGATCGACGATTTCATCGTCGGATTTGGATATGTGATTCAGAAATGCATCATCGGCGTCCGCAATCGCCAAGCCACCTTCCTTGAGACGGTGGTTTCCGTGCGATATCAATATCCTGGTATGCACTTGTGCGGATATTGGATTCGTTCTGCGCAATAGCGCGTGACGTGCCCGTGCTACGATGAAGAGGGAATGCCATGACCGACGACACCCACACGATCGGCAGCGGCGGGCTCACCGCGATCATCAAGGCGCACGGCGCCGAGATGTGCTCGCTCAAGCACAAGGACGGTACTGAATTCGTCTGGCAGGCGGAGCCGGCCTGGCCGCGCCATGCGCCACTGCTGTTTCCGATCGTCGGGCGTCTCGCCAATGACGAGTTGCTGCACCGGGGCAAGACCTACCGCATGACCCAGCACGGTTTTGCACGGGATAGCCGCTTTGCCTGGGCCGCGCGCGACGAAAGCCGCTGCGTGCTGGTGCTCGAGGACAGCGAAGCGACGCGCGCGCTGTATCCGTTCGCGTTCCGCTTGACCGCAGCCTACACGCTTGGCGATGCCGGTCTCGATCTCACGCTCACGATCGCCAACACCGGCAAGGAGACGTTGCCGGCGTCACTCGGCGGCCATCCCGCTTTCAACTGGCCGCTGCAACGGGGAATGGCGAAGGAGAGCTATGCGTTGACCTTTGCGGACGCAGAGTCATCTCCGGTCCGGCGTCTCAGTGGCGGGTTGCTGCGCGCAGCAGTGGAGCCGAGTCCGGTCAAAGGCGCGGTGCTGCCCTTGTCGGAATCCCTGTTCGTCGATGATGCAATCATCTTCGACCGGCTCGAGAGCAAGTCGGTTCGCTATGCCTTGGGGCAGGGCGCATCCGGCGGGCCCTGGCTCAAGATGTCATGGCGCGGCTTTCGCGAGCTCGGCGTCTGGTCGAAGCCGACAGGCGCGCCGTTTCTCTGCATCGAGCCCTGGCGCGGCTATGCCAGTCCTGCCGGTCTCGACGGCGAGTTCACCGACAAACCGGGCCTGATGCACATCGCACCGGGAGCGCAAGAGCAGTTGTCGTTCCGGATCGAGGTCGGTTCGTCCTGAGGCCGGACGGCGTCCCGCTCTCAGACCTCGATCCGCGTCAGATCTTCACCGAGCACGACCGGACCTGAATAGTCTCGCCGCACATCTTCCAGCAGTGCGTTCAGCATGGCATCGTCGGTGCGCGGCCGGTGATGGGTCAGCGCCAGCTTCTTGACGCCGGCCTTGGCCGCAACCTTGCCGACCGTGTCGCCGCAGGCCAGCGTGTATTTCGCAAGGCGGCGGAAGTGCTCATTGTTGATCTCAGGCGTTGCGAGAAAGCAGACCTGCACGAGCAGGTCGGCGCCCTCAGCCAGCCGTTCGAGGCCGGGGCAAGGGACCGTGTCGCCGGAGATCGCGATGACCTTGCCCTCGGCCTCGAAGCGATAGCCAAGGCACATCCAGCGCGCGAGAAACGCCGGCGACATGTCGAGCCCGTCGCCATGCGAGACGAGCTCGGCGCTGATCTTCCAGCGCCCGGTGTCGAGAACGGGGCCGGGAACGATGTCGGTCGCGACGACCGGCTTCCAGCCGCCGAAGGTCGGCTCACCCTGATCGCGCCAGGCGATGTCCTTGTCGTAGACCTGCGTGACCAGCGTGTTGACGAGCCGTTCGGTGTCGGGCGGCCCGTAGATGCGCAGATCGTCCTTGCGCCCATGCATCCATGAATTCAGCATCACGTCGTAGAGATCGCCGATGTGGTCGAAGTGATGATGGGTGAGAAAGACCGTGTTGATGGCGCCGAGCGGCACGCCGGCCTTGCTGAGCTGCACCATGACGCCGCGGCCGGCGTCAAACAGGATGTTCTCCTCACCGAGCCTGATCAGCGTCGTCGTTGCCATCCGGCGCGGATCCGGGCGCGGGCCGCCGGTGCCGAGCAGTAAGACCTCCATGGCGCCTACTCCAGTGTGAAGCCGGTGGACTTGATCACGCCGCCCCAGCGGTCGTAATCGTCCCTGATGATGCGAGAAAACTCCGCGCGCGTGTCGGCGACGACGCCGACATCGAGTGCGGACAGCAGTTGGAGGACGGCGGGATCGGCCAGCGCGCTGCGCAGATTGCCATTGAGCTTGTCGAGGATCGGCTCCGGGGTCTTGCCCGTCGCGAAGAACCCATACCAGAAGTCGGCCGCCTCGATGGCGCCGAGCCCGAGTCTGAGTTCGGCAAAGGTCGGCACGTCGGGCAGCCGCGGCGAGCGGCTTGCGCCGGTGATCGCAAGCAGTCGGATCGTGCCGGCCTTGTACTGCTCCATCAGGCTCGCCGTCGTGTCGAACGTCGCCTGGATCGTTCCGCCCAGGAGATCCGTGATGGCGGGCGCCGAGCCGCGATAGGGGACGTGAGCCATCTCGATGCCGGCCGCCTGGTTCAGCATCACGCCGAGGAAGTGGGACGGCGTGCCGGCGCCGAGCGAGCCGAAATTCATTCGCTCCTTGTTGGCGCGCGCGTAGGCGAGGAAGTCCGCGAGATTGTCGGTGGGCAGCTTGGTGCTGACGGCGAGCGCGAACTGAAACGTGCAGAACCTGCTGATCGGCGCGAGATCGACCAGCGGATCGAACGGCAACGATTTGAAGATGAACGGATAGAACGCGGTTGCGACGATCGGCGCCGATAGCAGCGTCGCGCCATCCGGCTCGGACCGGACCACTGCTTCGGCGGCAATACGGCCTGCCGCGCCCGGCTTGTTCTCGACGATGACGGCTGCCCCGGTCTGCTCGCGCAGCTTGTCGGCGATGATGCGGCTCATCGCATCGAGCCCGCCGCCCGCCGGAAAGCCGACGACGACCTTCGTGGTCCTCTCCGAGGTCTGTGCGCCGGCCCGGGTGGCGAGCACGGCGGCGGCTCCGCCGACAGTCCTGAGAATTGCGCGCCGCGTTGCGCGCTGCATGTTGATGGTCATCGTGCCCTGAAAATCCTGTCGGAGCACACAGTAGAGTCGAAGGCGGCAGCGAGGCAAGCCGCATCAGGCTGTCGGCGCAGGGACCGAGCAGGACGTTCAGCGCGTGCCGGTCGCAATGGCGGCGATGGCGGGCCGCATGGTCGACTTGCCGGATCCCGCAGACGTCAGGCGATGCGCCAGATCCTGCGCGCGCCGCTCGACCAGATGCCATGTCGCGCGGGCGGCGAGATAGCTGAGCGCGGCGGTGACCGCGTAGGCGACGAACAGCGAGACCAGCCCGTCCCCCAGCGGCCAGAGCTGGCGCAGGCCGTGGATCACCGCGAAGTGCGACAGGTACATCGAATAGGAGTTGCGGCCGAGCGCCTCGAGCGGCCGGCAGCGGACCGAGAGGCGGATGCAGCCGGCAACCAGCGCGCCGAGCACGAGGTTGATCATCAGATAGTTGAATTCATGCGAGCTGGTTGCGCGGTCGGCGATGAAGGACAGTGCAATGAAGACGGCGAAGATCGCGGCGTCGGACCTGGCAAAGCCGTCGCGCAGCGCGAAGAACAGCGCGCAGCCGATGAGGAAGACCGGAAGCTGGTTCAGGAAGCTGATGTGCAGCGTGGTCCAGACGAAGGCCTCCTGGCCGGGGCCGTAATAGGCCGAGAACAACGCGAAGGCCCCCGGCTTGAACATGCAGACGTTGACGAGATGCAGCACGATCGCCAGGACGAGATAGAGATGGCGGCGCGACCCGAACGCGGCGATCAGGAGCGGGAAGACGAGATAGAACGTCATCTCGGCCGCGATCGACCAGTCGCCCGGCACGACGCTGTTGACGGCGTCCGGCCAGAAGCCGTGCAGGAACGTCGCGGTCAGGATCACCTGGAGCGGCCCGACGCCATCGGGGGCGTTGGCGCTCGGCCCCGTGCCGTTGACGGCGAGGTAGAGCGGGATCGCGAGCCAGAACAGCGGCGCGATGCGCAGAAAGCGCCGGATGTAGAATTTGCGGGTCGCATTGGTCTCGATGCGCTGCGTCCACATCAGGCACATCGTCATGGCGCTGACGAAGTAGAACACGTTGACGCCGGTCCAGCCGCACATGAAGGCGTAGTCGACGGCGCGGATATTTGACGGAAAGGATTGCGAAACGTGGATCGCCATGACGCCGGCGATGGCAAGACCCCGCAGGAGGTCGAGCGTGTGCGAGCGACCGAGGAGCGTTGCGCCCCGTTCGGTTCCACCGGCAGCCAACCGGGCCTGCCCCTGCATCGCACCTGCTCCATGGTTTCGCGCCAGCAAGCCGGGACAATAGAGGTGGGCGGCGCTTTTCCGAAGCCGAAGACCGTCTTTAAGTTAACCGGCCCGGCCGCCGGATGTCGGGGGGCGGACTGGCTCGACGGGCACTCGCGCCCGAACATGGCTATGCAACGATGCGCGGGATGAGAATTGTGTTCCAATTCATACTTAATCCTCCAAAAGCATGACCAATATTGTTTAGGCGTCGCAAGACGCCTAGTATTCGGCAGGCAATTTCGGGGGCTCGAACAGGTCGTGAATGTCCGTTCACATGACGGCGTGCTGCGCAACGACCTGACTGTTCAGGCCAGGCCGCAGGCACACAGGACATCTAAAATCGTGGCTGATTCCGCACTTCAGGACTTGCGTCCCGCCGGCCGCGAGCGGCTGATCGTCGTCGAAGACGATCCGGTGACGCGGACGATGCTGGTCGGTTACTTTAACGAGAACAATTTCGACGTGATCGGCGCCGGCTCCTGCGCGGAATGCCGCCAGGCGCTGCGCGCGCGCGCCGATCTCGTCTTCCTCGACGTGCAGCTGCCTGATGGCGACGGCTTCGAGCTCGCCAAGGAGATCCAGGCGACCAGCAACGCGGGCATCATCTTCGTGACCCGCCGCGACACCGACGTCGATCGCATCCTCGGCCTCGAGATCGCCGGCGACCATTACGTCACCAAGCCGATCAATTTGCGCGACCTGCTGGCGCGCGCACGCAGCGTGCTGCGGCGGCGCTCGATCGACCGCAAGGCGGCGCGCAACCACAATTCGATCGCTTTCGGCGACTGGATCATCGACCTGACGCGGCGCGAGCTGCTCGGCAGTGATGGCAAGCCCGTGGCGTTGACGCGCGCGGAGTTCGACCTGCTGGCGGCGCTGGTCGGCGCCGACGGCAGGCCGCTGAGCCGCGACTATCTGATCGAGGTCGTCAGCAATCGCCAGGCCGAGGTCGACATCCGCACGGTGGACGCGCTGGTGGCGCGGCTGCGCCGCAAGCTCGTCGGCAGCGGCACGCCCGTGATCGCCACCGTCACCGGCGTCGGCTACAAGCTCGCGCTCAGCGAGCGGCTCTAGCTTCATTCCTCGAGGGATCCGATCGCCCCGCGCCTATCGCGCACGGGCGCTCTGATCGGTCGGGACCTGGCGCTCCGTCCCGGTCAGTCGGTCGTCAACCGCATAGAGCGTGCACGTCGCCGACCATTTCATGCAGGCTGCGAGTGAATCGCGCTGGGCCTCGTCCGTCGTGACGCGCCCCGAACGCCAGCCGTAACCGCCGTTCGGCGACACCGCAAAGGCCTTGTGCGGCATCGTGCTGGCGAGATAGCGCGCGAACTCGGCGCGCGCGGCGTCATTGAGCTGGCTTGGCGGCGGCAACGGATCAGGCGGGCTCAGGATGTCATGGCCAAGGCCGCGCTCGCGCAGGAAGGCGTCGAGATACGGCGTCCATTGCGGCCGGCCGACCACCGAATAGAGATAGTGGCCGTCGTCGCCGTAGGGCGGCGCCGCGACGAATTTCGCGTTGCCGCCGCTGGTGCGAAACCCGTCATGGAGGCGGCGCGCCAGATCGGGACCGAAGAAGGAGTCGTTGGTGGCGTAGACCCAGAGCATCGGCACGCGCGAGGTCTTGCCGAAGGTCGCGAAGGCCTGCGTCAGCCCATCGGGATTGCAGACGTCGTCGTCATCGCGCGAGCCGCGGCCGCCGGCAAAGCTGATCGCGGCGACCAGACCGCTCGGTGCCTGCGCGGTCAACGCGACGGTGGCGAGCCCGCCGGCGGAATGGCCGGCCGCGATCATGCCCGTCGTCGTCACGTCGGCCCTGTGCGCCATCGCGTCGATCGCGGCGCGCAAATCCGCGACCGCAACCGCTGCTGCCGGCAGATAGGCGGCCTTCGCGCAACCGCCGACGCTGTCGACGCGGCCGCCGGGCGAGGTGCCGTAGCCGCGCCGCATCACGATCAGCGCGGCAAAGCCGCGCCGGGCATATTCGAGCGCGATGCCGTAATATTTATGCGCGGACATGGTCGCGCGGTCGTCGAAGCTGCGCGGCGAGCCGTGGCTGAGCAGCGCCAGCGGATAGCGCTTCGTCCCCGCCGGGCGCACCAGAAATGCCTCCAGCCCCTGCGGCCCGGCCTCCGTCATCGGGATGCGCAGATCCTCGGTGTAGAACTCGGCGGCGTTGGCGCGAACTGCTGCCCCCGCGATGGCGAGCAGGATGAGCACGGGCAGATGCCAGCGCGCTAAGTCCATGGGTGGATGATTCTCCGTGGCCGCGCGGATCATAACAGAACCGCACGGCCCGGCGAACTCATCCTGATCTCATCGCTTTAGCGACCGCTCATTTCAGCGTCTGAAGATAGACGATGACATTGGCCCGATCCGTGGGGTTCGGCAGCCCCTTGAAGAACATCTTGACGCCGTGGACGTCGCCGCGCGGGTCGGCGAGGTAGGCATCCAGCGCCGTTGGCGTCCATGCCGCCTTGTTGGCCTTCATGGCATCAGAATAGGCGAAGTCCGGAACGGCGGCGGGCTTGCGGTCGACGACATTCCAGAGGCTTGGGCCGACCTTGTTCACCCCGATCACCACCGCGTGGCAGTTCTCGCAGGTTCGCTCGAAGACGGTCTTGCCCGCGGCGGCATCGCCCTCGGCGGCGGAGGCGGACGGTGTGGCCAACGACGACGTGGCCAGGGCCAGCACGAGCGTGAAGATCAAACGTCCAGTCATCTTGAGTTTACTCCCCCAAGGTAATCAGCGAGGAATCAGCCAAGGGATCGGCGGGCTGATCCTGCAAATCCCGGCTTTCGTTGATCAAACGGCAAGCAGCGTGCCCCACGCCACGCGGCGGCGTCTTTGTCCTGAATCAACCGAAATCCGGGACCAAAGTACGAGGAGCGCCATGCGTCATCACCATGGATCATCCTGGGCCGGATGCGCGTTGTCGGTTGAACTTTGACCGGAGTGTGTCGGGCGGGTCACTTGCGCCGGTCCAATCGGCTTGGCGATGCGCCGGCCGATGGTATGGTGTTCTAGAGCGTTTTCCAGCGAAGTGGATGCCGGTTCGCGTGAAGAAAACGCGTCAAAACAAAAAACTAGAGCTTCCGTTCCGATTCTATCGGAACGGAAGAAGCTCTAGGCTGTCGTTTGAAGGCACGGAGAGTTGCAGTGGCAGAAGTCGATCCCGCGGCGGGTAAGCCGGTTGCGCCGAGCGCGCTCACCAACGTTCCAAGGCTGGTGACGGCCTATTTCGCCAACAAGCCCGATCCGGCTGATCCGGCGCAGCGCGTGGCGTTCGGCACCTCCGGCCATCGCGGCACCTCGCTGAAGAACAGCTTCAACGAGGGCCATATCCTCGCGACGACGCAGGCGATTTGCGATTACAGACTGGAAAAGGGGCTGACCGGCCCGCTCTTCATCGGCATCGACACCCATGCGCTGGCCGAGCCGGCGCTGGTCAGCGCCGTCGAGGTTTTCGCCGCCAACGGCGTCGACGTCATGATCGACAAGGACGGCGGCTACACGCCGACGCCCGTGATCTCGCATGCGATCCTGACCTACAACAAGGGCCGCACGTCTGGCCTCGCCGACGGCGTCGTCGTCACGCCCTCGCACAATCCGCCGGAGGATGGCGGCTACAAGTACAATCCGCCGCATGGCGGCCCGGCCGACACCGACGCGACCTCCGTGATCGAGAAGCGCGCCAACGCCTATCTCGCCGACGGTCTCAAGGGCGTGAAGCGCATCGACTACGCCAGGGCGCGCAAATCCGCGACCGTGCACGCCTACGACTTCATCACGCCCTACGTCGCCGATCTCGGCAACGTCGTCGATCTCGACCTCGTCAAATCCGCCGGCATCAAGATCGGCATCGATCCGCTCGGCGGCGCCGCGGTGCATTACTGGCACCCGATCATCGAGCGCTACGGCCTGAAGGCGACCGTCGTGAACGAGGCGATCGACCCGACCTTCCGCTTCATGACGGTGGACTGGGACGGCAAGATCCGCATGGATTGCTCATCGCCCTATGCGATGGCGAGCCTGATCGCGATGCGCGACCGCTTCGACGTCGCCTTCGCCAACGACACCGACGCCGACCGCCACGGCATCGTGACGCGCACCGGCGGCCTGATGAATCCGAACCATTATCTGGCGACCGCGATCGCCTATCTGTTCGCGCACCGCCCGAACTGGAGCAAGGACGCCGCGATCGGCAAGACCGTGGTGTCGAGCTCGATCATCGATCGCGTGGCGAAAAAGCTCGGCCGCAAGCTGGTCGAGACGCCGGTCGGCTTCAAATGGTTCGTCGACGGCCTCCTCACCGGCGGCTTCGGCTTCGGCGGCGAGGAGAGTGCAGGGGCTTCGTTCCTGCGCCGCGACGGCACGGTGTGGACCACCGACAAGGACGGCGTCATCCTCGGCCTGCTCGCCGCCGAGATCATGGCCAAGACCGGCCGCGATCCCAGCCAGCTGTTTGGCGATCTCACCGCCGAGCTCGGCGTGCCCCATTACGCGCGCATCGACGTCGCCGCCACGACGCCGCAGAAGAACATTTTGAAGTCCGTCACGCCAGAGCAGCTCGGCCTGAAGGATCTCGCCGGCGATCCGGTTCGCTCGACGCTGAGCAAGGCGCCGGGCAACGGCCAGCCCTTCGGCGGCATCAAGGTGGAGACTGACTATGGCTGGTTCGCCGCAAGGCCGTCGGGAACGGAAGATGTCTACAAGATCTACGCGGAAAGTTTCCGCAGCACCGAGCACCTGAAGCGGATCCAGGAAGAAGCGAAGGCGGGGCTGGCGAAGGTGTTCGGGGCGTAAGGCGTCCTGAGTCTTCGCTTCGTTCTCAGGCGCCCTCCAGGGGAGGAGCCGCCGTATCGACAGCTGTCATCACCCGCGAAGGCGGGTGATCCAGTACCCAGTGGCGCCCGTTGTGTAACCCAATGTCCGCCTCGGAATAATGGATTCCCCGCCTTCGCGGAATGAATGTATACATCATATCTGCCATAGGTATAAAAATACGCCAATTTCGGCCTTGAACAATTCTATTCCTTCGCTATTGTATACATAACGTATTCATAAGCCTTGGGAGTGAGACCGGTGACAAAGCCCTTCCCCATGAACGCCTGGTACGCCGCGGCCTGGGATGCGGACGTGAAAGCTGCGCTGTTGCCGCGGACGATCTGCGGCAAGCATGTCGTGATGTACCGCAAGGCCGATGGTTCGGTGGCCGCGCTGGAGGATGCCTGCTGGCACCGCCTGGTGCCGTTGTCCAAGGGCCGGCTCGAAGGCGACACCGTCGTCTGCGGCTATCACGGCCTGAAATACAATGCGCAGGGCCGCTGCACCTTCATGCCCTCGCAGGAGACCATCAACCCCTCGGCCTGCGTGCGCGCCTATCCCGTGGTCGAGCGTCATCGTTTCATCTGGCTCTGGATGGGCGACCCTGCGCTCGCCGATCCCGCGCTCGTGCCCGACATGCACTGGAATCACGATCCGGCCTGGGCCGGCGACGGCAAGACCATCCACGTCAATTGCGACTACCGTCTCGTGCTCGACAATCTCATGGACCTCACCCACGAGACCTTTGTGCACGGCTCCTCGATTGGAAATGACGCCGTCGCGGAAGCACCGTTCGACGTCACCCACGGCGAGAAGACGGTCACGGTGACGCGCTGGATGCGGAACATCGAGCCGCCGCCGTTCTGGGCCAGGCAGCTCGGCAAGTCCGTCCCCGTCGACCGCTGGCAGATCATCCGCTTCGAGGCGCCGTGCACCATCGCGATCGACGTCGGCGTGGCGCCGACAGGCACCGGCGCGCCGGAAGGCGATCGTTCGCAGGGCGTCAACGGCTTCGTGCTCAACACCATCACGCCGGAGACCGAGAAGACCTGCCATTATTTCTGGGCCTTCGTGCGCAACTATCAGATCGGCGAGCAGCGCATCACCACCGAGATCCGCGAGGGCGTCTCCGGCATCTTCCACGAGGACGAGCTGATCCTGGAAGCGCAGCAGCGCGCGATGGACGAGAACCCGGACCGCATCTTCTACAATCTCAACATCGACGCCGGGGCGATGTGGACGCGCAAGCTGATCGACCGGATGGTGGCCAAGGAAAACGGGCCGCAACATCTTCAGGCGGCGGAGTAGGACATGGCCGAACGTGAGGTCGACCGCTCCGTCTCGCAGACCGTGAAGGCGCAGCTCGCGCTGCGCGACCAGATCCTGTCCGGCTCTCTGCGGCCGGGCGAGCGCATCTCCGAGCTCCAGGCGGTGGAGACCACCGGCGCCTCGCGCACGCCGGTGCGCATGGCGCTGGTGCGGCTGGAGGAGGAGGGGCTGCTGGAGGCGATCCCGTCCGGCGGCTTCATGGTGAAGGCGTTTTCCGAGCGCGACATCTCCGATTCCATCGAGCTGCGCGGCACGCTGGAAGGCCTCGCCGCGCGCTTTGCCGCCGAGCGTGGCGTTTCCGCGCGCGAGCTCGAGCCTTTGAAGGAATGCCTGGCTGCGATCGACGAATTGCTGGGCCAGGTGCCGATCTCGATCGAGGCTTTCTCGTCCTATGTCACGCTGAACGCGCGCTTCCACGCATTGCTCACGGAATTGTCGCGCAGTCCGCCGCTGATCCGGCAGATCGACCGCGCCTCCGCGCTGCCGTTTGCTTCGCCGAGCGGATTCGTGATGGCGCAATCGGCGCTGCCCGAGGCGCAGCAGATCCTGATCATCGGGCAGGAGCACCACCGCGTCGTGATCGATGCGATCGAGAACCGCGAGGGCACGCGCGCCGAAGCGATCATGCGCGAGCACGCACGGCTCGCGGTGCGGAATTTGCGGCTCGCGCTGCGCAACCGGACCCATCTCGACCTCTTGCCGGCGCTCGCGCTGATCAAGACCCTAGCCGATTGAGGCAGTCACCATGCGCTTCATCGAAACCTGGATTCCGGCGACGCTCGTCTCGACCCGCGATCTCGCCCCCGGCATCCGCGAATTCCTGATCCGGCCCGATCAGTTCGACGGCGCGGCCTATCCGGTCGGCAGCCACATCAATGTCAGCGTGACCATCGACGGGCAGCCCGAGACGCGGTCCTATTCGCTGGTCGGCGAAGCCTCGTCGCAGGGCTTGCGGATCGCGGTGCGCCGCGCCGAGGATTCCCGCGGCGGCTCGCGCTACATGTGGCAGCTGGCGCCGGGCGCGCGGCTCGACATCACCCAGCCCGCCTCGCTGCTCGCGGTGGATTGGGCGCGTGACAATTATTGCCTGATCGCCGGCGGCATCGGCATCACGCCGATCCTCGGTGCGGCGCAGGCGCTGGCGCGGCGTGGGGCGAATGTGACGCTGCATTATGCGGTGCGCTCGCGCGGCGACGCCGCCTATCTCGATGACCTCGCCGCGATGCTCGGCGATCGTCTGGTCGTCCACGCCAGCGACGAAGGCAAGCGGCTCGATCTCGACGCCCTGTTTGCGTCGATGCCCAAGGATGC
The DNA here is from genome assembly GCF_054185205.1 of Bradyrhizobium sp. 14AA. NCBI lineage: Bacteria > Pseudomonadati > Pseudomonadota > Alphaproteobacteria > Hyphomicrobiales > Nitrobacteraceae > Bradyrhizobium > Bradyrhizobium sp. 14AA. The sequence continues at coordinate 17,736 of NZ_JAVAYM010000054.1, forward strand.
ACTGGCGCTGTTCTGCGGCCCGATGCGAATGCTGGATGCCGCACGCCACGCCTGGATCGGTGCCGGCCATCCGCTGCCCGATCTCCGCTATGAGACGTTCGGCTCCAGCGGCTCGCTGCCGACCGAGACGTTCCGCGTGCGCCTGAAGGGCTCGAATGTCGAGCTCGAAATCCCGCGTGAGCGCTCGATGCTGGATGTGCTCAACGCCAGCGGCCACGACGTGATGTACGATTGCAAGCGCGGCGAATGCGGCCTGTGCGCCATCGACGTGGTCGAGGTCGACGGCGAGATCGATCATCGCGACGTCTTCTTCAGCGACCACCAGAAGCAAAGCAACCAGAAGATCTGCGCCTGCGTCTCCCGGGCACGGGGCACGATTACCGTGGACACGCTGCTGCGCGCGGATGCGGTCTGAGGGTTAGAGAAAGTCGTCATGCCCGGGCCTGACCCACGGGTGTCCGGTTTAGGTTTGAGCCAGACTTAGGCACATCTGGGGCTGATCTTGGCTGATCGTGGGTGGTTGGAGCAAGCTGTCGATACGGCGGCGCTGCATGAGGTTGGCGCGGACCAGTC
>NZ_JAVAYM010000055.1:0-18013 GCF_054185205.1 Bradyrhizobium sp. 14AA
AGGCGTATTTGATGTCCTTCGGCGTGATGCCGGCCTCCTCGAACGCGCGCGGGCCCGACCAGACGCCGGCCGAGTACGTGAGGTCGAGATCCTTGCCGCCGCGCGGCCCCTTCATCGCCTCGCCATGTCCGATCAGCTTGACCAGCGGCTTCTTCAGGCTCTTGGCGATCTCCGGCGTCGTCACGATCAGCGCGCCGCCGCCGTCGGAGACGACGCAGCAATCCATGCGGTGCAGGGGATCGGAGATCATCGGCGAGTTCAGGACGTCCTCGACGGTGACGACGTCCTTGAGCATCGCATGCGGATTGTATTGCGCGTGATGGGAGGCCGCGACCTTGATCCAGGCCAGTTGCTCGCTCGTGGTGCCATAGTCGTGCATGTGGCGCATGGCACACATGCCGTAGGCATTGTGCGTGGTCGCGCCGTAAGCGGACTCGAAATCGGCCTCGGCACCGGCCGCCCGCGGCGGCATCGCCCCGGTGCGCGGCTTGCCGGCGAGCGTGATCAGCGCGATCGAGCACTTGCCCGCCGCGATCGCCTCAGCCGCGTGGCCGAGATGGATGATGTAGGAACAGCCGCCGGTCTCGGTGGAATCGACGTGGCGCAGCTTCTTGGTGTTCAGGCCGAGATAGTCGACCATCGGCCAGGCGCCGCCGGGCGCATCGCCCGCGCAGAAATAGCCGTCGACGTCGTCCTTGGAGAGCCCGGCATCCTCGATCGCGCCCTTGGCGACCTCGGCATGGAGCTGGGCGGTAGATTTGTCCGGCGCATGCCGGGTCGGGTGTTCAAAAATCCCGGCAATGTAGGCCTTGCCCTTGATGGTCAAACTCAGGTCTCCGCTCGCGTTTCTTCTTGGCTCTTTTTTCTGAACCGCGGTGGCCCCGTTGGCAAGCGCGGAAATATTCCGTCGGGCGAGAGGGCAGCGGGTTGGCGCAAGTGGGGTGGCAGCCGGCGCGCGGAAGTCCTATTCCTCATCCTGAGGAGCGCGGAACACGCGTCTCGAAGGATGCAGGTCTGGCTGCCGCTCCTAGCCGCAGCGATCAATGATACATCTCCAAGACAATGGTCGGTGACGAAGATTCGTCTCGCCATACGGATGCCAGATAGCAATGGCTGCCGGGATAGGCGGCAAGATCAAAACTATCGACATCGGAAGCCACGAGCCGACACTTCAACTCAGCCTTCCAGAAAGCAAAGCGGTCGGCGGTCAGTATCCACCGCAACGGCTTTCCTACGTCAGCAATGACGAAGGTCGCTCCGTCCTGCAGCAGCTGCACGATCTCGGCCTCCCCAACCCTCTCCGCGCGCTGGGCGTAAAGCGGGCCCTCGTCGGTCCAGAGTTCAGCAAGCGGAAGGTTTGTGACGATACGCTGTGCAACATCCATATCCTGCTCATCCTATTCAACTTGCGGACACAGCTTAGCATCCTCGCGGCGCATGTCGCCCGAGCTTTGCTTCCGTCTTGCTCCCTCCGGAAAACAGAGGGCGCAGGGAAGACCGGGTGCCGGCTGGGCACCCACGGTCCGCTGTGCGCGAATGCGCGAAGAACAGATGCACAGCGGCATACAGGTGCGGCCAAACATCCGGCCTTCCCTGCGCAGGGGAAAAATAAACATACCCCCGCACGTGCGCGCACCCGGGTGCACTCTTCAACTCATTGATTATTCGAAACTTCTATCCCCATAATGCCGTGCGCGTGCATCGGCGTGCGCGGACACGATCGCGACACATCGCGAGAACGGGGACACGATCATGGCTCGCAAGGTCAGCTTTAGCGCTCTCGAAAGCCGCAGCGCTCGCGTCCGCCTGAAAATCCGCCGCAGGCCCTACAGCGGCCCCTCGCTCGCTCGCGGCATCTCGTTGATGTATCGCCGCAACAAGACCAATGGCACATGGGTGCTTAAGGCCAGCGATGGTCACGGCGCCTACTGGACCAAAGGCTTCGCGCTTGCCGACGACTTTGAAGACAGCGATGGCAAGAGCGTGCTGACGTTCTATGAGGCCCAAGATGCCGCCAAGAAGTTGGCGCGCGGCGATGCGGGCGCCGCTCCGATCATTATCGAGGCCGCACTCACTGCCTACGGGACCGATCTGAAGGCTCGCGGTGCCAATCCATACAACGCCGAATGGCCGCGCAAGCATTTGACTTCCATGCTTTTGGCGAAGCCAGTCCAGTTGCTGACCGCACATGAGTTGAAGAAATGGCGCGACAGTCTGCTCAACAAGATGGCGGCCGCAACAATCAACCGGCTCTGCCGCTGTCTCGCCGCCGCGCTAGAGCTGGCGAGACAGCATGACGATCGCATTCAGAACCGGCAGGCGTGGGAGGTCGGACTGGCCGGGCTACCGGACGCCATCGAGGCGCGCAACGTCATCTTGCCCGACGACAAGGTGCGCGAGTTCGTCGGCGCGGCCTATGACGATGACAATAAGCTCGGCCTGCTCGTGGATGTGCTCGCGATTACCGGCGCGCGACCGTCGCAGGTAGTACGGTTACGGGTTGGCGACTTCCACAATCACCCCATTCGGCCGAAGCTGATGATGCCGAAGTCGGCCAAGGGCGGCGGCAGAAACCGCAGCCAAAAGAAGCATGAGCGCTACAGCGTACCGATCACGCCATCGCTCGCTGCCAAGCTCAAAGAGGCCGTGAAAGGCCGCGCGGAGGATGCAGCTCTGCTCTTGCAGAGCGACGGTAGCCCTTGGGGCGAAAATCCGGGCCAGCGCTATCATCGCCACGTGGACAACATAGTGACCGCAATCGGTCTCGATCCGGCTAAGGTCACAATCTATGCACTGAGGCATTCCAACATCGTGCGGATGCTGTTGAAGAACGTTCCGATCAGACTGGTCGCGTCGCTTCACAACACCAGCGTCACGATGATCGAACGCACGTACTCGAAGTACATTACTGAGCACAGCGACGACATTTCGCGCAGAGCGCTTTTGCACACTCGGCTGTCGGCCGGTGACAACGTGATCGCACTGTCGCACTAGACGAGCAACCATATCGCCACCAATCTCGACTTGTATTCTTAGCTGTCAGGACCAACTCACAACCCTGTCGGTGGTTTCTGAGACTGTCGGTAACTCGCTTGTCAAATCACGCAGCTGTGCCTGAGTGTGTCTCGTAGTTCAAACGAACAGGGGCGCACAAAATGGCACATCCTACTCAGGCTCACCGTAAGACCGAAATGATCAACCAGCAGGACGACACCGACGCTTACAGCGTTGACGAATTCTGCGCTCGTTACCGCATTAGCCGCACGCTCTTCTACAAGCTGAAGTCGAAGGGCTTGATGCCCGCCACGTTCAAGCTCGGCACTCGCGTGTTGATCTCGCGGGAGGCTGCTGCCGATTGGCGCCGTTCTCGCGTGAACGGCAATACTGCTGCGTAATCGCAGAAAAGGCGGCCCGCCAGCCGCCTTTCCCTTTCTCACATTTCACGGATTTATAGAATGCTCACTGATAGCAGCGCGCCCGCGTGCGCGCAAGCCACCGCAACACCTATCCTGCCGCAGATCATCGAGATTCAGGCGCGCAAGTTGCGCCAGCGTTTTGCGCTCTCGCCCGAAGCTGCGCGCCTGATCGCAACTGTCGTGCTCTCTCGGGAGCCGCAGGCGTGACCAATCTCAATGCTGCCGAGACCGACATTGGTGGTGGTGCAAAAGTGTACGTGACGTTCTTCAAGAACGCCGCTGCCGATAGCCTCACTACAGACACACTGACCTTGACCGATCTGCGCGAGCGCGTTTTGAGCGCTGCCAAGCGGGAGAAAGATAAGCTGCCTTGGCTGAAGCTGGCATCATTCGGCAAGCACCGCAGCGCCCGTGGCAGCTTGCGACATGACGCTAATGTCGTCGCCATTACCGGCCTCGAAGTTGACTATGATGAGGAGAAGATCACGTTTGACGACGCGGTCGCTGCCATCAAAGCGATCCGCATTTGCGCACTAGTCTATACGTCGCCGTCGCACAGTGCGGCGGCACCACGCTGGCGGATTGTCGTTCCGACCTCCCAACCGCACCCGCCGCATGCGCGCGCCAAGCTAGTTGCTCGGCTCAACGGTTTCCTGAAGGCGCAGCTCGGTTCCCAAACGGTCGCCGCCAGCGAGAGCTTCGTCCTCAGTCAGGCTTACTTTTTCGGCTACGTGATGAACAAGCCGGGGCTTGATCATCGCGCCGAGGTCGTCGGCGGCGACTACATCGACTTGCGCGATGATCTTGCTCGGTTTGAGCCTTCCGGCGCGAACACGGGAAGCGATGTGTCCGGTGACGAAACTGATCCGTATTCGGACTACTCCCAGCGTGATGGCATCAAGCGCGGCAAGACCGATGATGAGCTGGTGGCCTTGCTGAAGCAGAGCCGCGTCACTGCGGGCAAGGGCTGGCGTGAGCCCATGCTGCGGTTTATTGGCAGTACCGTTGGTAAAGGCTGGTCCGATCTTGCGATCAAGTTGGCTTGTGCGCCCTATAGTGATGGTGGCGTCGATGATCGCGATATTCAGGAGCTGATCAATCGTACGCGCACAAGCTTCGGCAAACCTGAGCCGAAGCTGGCCGAGAATGGTGACGCGTGTGGCACTGCTCAGCAAATTGCGGTCGATCCCGTTGACTTGTGGGGCAACTTCAATCCTCCGTCTTTGCCGCGCGGTTTGCTTCCGGATGTCATCGAACGTTTTGCCCATGACCAAGGCATGGACATGGGTGCCGATATGTCGGGGATCGCCATGTCGGCGTTGGCTGTCTGCGCTGCGGCAATTCCCGATAGCGTTCAGCTTCAGGTCAAGCGCCACAGCACAGGTTGGAAAGAGCCCGCGCGCCTGTGGGTGGCTCTCGTCGGCTCGCCCAGTTCGAAAAAGAGCCCGATCATGGCTACGGCGGCTCGCCCGCTCCGCAAGATCGACGCTGATCAAGCGCGTGACTACGCCGACCAACGCGCAGTCTATGATAAGCTGCCGAAAGAGGAGAAGCTCAACACCAATCCCCCGAAGCAGGTTCGGAGCATTCTCCAAGATACCACCATTGAAGCCGCGCAGGACATCCTCAAGGACAGCCCCGACGGCCTGTTGTGCTATCAGGATGAACTGTCGGGCTGGTTCGGCGCGATGGACAAGTACTCCCCCGGTCGCGGCTCCGCTAAAGATCGTTCCTTTTGGCTGGAGGCGTTCAACGGTGGCAACTATTCGGTGCAACGGGTCGGACGCGGCGCGGTGTTCATCGAGAACCTGTCGATCTCCCTGATCGGTGGCATCCAGCCGGAGCCCATCCGGCAGATTGCCAATGACAGTGTCGATGATGGTTTATTGCAGCGGTTGCTGCCGATTTTGCTCACGCCCGCTGTGGCAGGACGAGATGAGGTGGCGTCTCCAGTCGTGGCAGAATACGAGACGTTAGTTCGTCACTTGAACTGCCTCGCCAATATGACCCTGCGCTTCGATGACGGCGCTCAGTGTTATCGGCAGGAGCTGGAACTCAAGCATCTTGAGTTGCAGTCTCTCGAATGCGTTCATCGTAAGCTCGCGGCCCACATCGGCAAGTACGATGGCATCTTCGCGCGGTTGTGCGTCATTTGGCACTGCATCGAGAATATGGTGGGCTTTGGGGATGTGCCCCCTGTGATTACGGAGGCAACGGCCAAGCGCGTCGGTGCATTCCTGCATGGCTTCCTGTTGCCTCACGCGATGGCCTTCTACACGACGGTGCTTGGTTACTCAAACGACCATGATCGCCTGACGGCGGTTGCGGGATACATTCTGTCTCATGGTCTGACGAAGATCACTAACCGTGACCTTATGCGGGGTGATCGGGCCATGCGGCGGCTCGCACCAGAAGAGGGGTTGGCGATCTTCGAGCGTTTGGAGGCTTTTGGCTGGCTTGAGCGTGGTTCTTCTCAGGTCCGTGGCGCTCCGGCGCGCTGGCTAGTCAATCCGACAGTACACGAGAAGTTTGCTGAGCGTGCCAAGGCGGAGGCCGCTCGGCGCGCGGAAGCTCGCCAGACCATCGTCAATGCGCTTGGCAAGGGAGATATTGAAACGTGAACGCGGGAAGCACGAACGGATGTCCCCGGAGCGAACGTCACGCGTCGCGATCTCGCGCGCGCGCAAGGGACATTGGTGACAATTATCAAAGCGGTCACGAACTGCGCAGCAGTGAACCAAACGGGTTGTCACCAATGTCCCTTGCGCGTGTGAGACATAAAATACAATTTCGCGTCTTTCTCTTCTCCCCTGTCTCGCCTCGCTATTGTTGCATCGCGTGCGCAAGGGACATTGGCGACAGATCGGGGTCGCTACCTAAGCCCACACGGGCCTCCGGAGACGGCCGCGCCGTTCAATAGGTTCTTCACAGCCGCCACCCAATGCGGCGGTCGCGAAGCCGCTGGGGTTGACCACGGCTAGAAATTTAAAACCGGGGTTGCCATTGGCGGGGCGCATGCCTGCGTAGAATATGAGGAGGTGACGATCTGATGGCCGATGATCCGAGAGCGCTCGCGGCCGAGCTGGACCGGTTTGCGGACCGGTTGCGCCGACTTGAGCGTGCCGATGACGTGATCGATAGCATTTCCAACGGGGGACTTCTGACCGTCCCGCAGGCGGCCGCCGTTTGCGAGATCAGTGATCAGACGTGCTATCGGTGGCTCGCTGATGCCGAACGTCGGGGCGCGCCGCTTGGCTTGAAGCGGGCAACATGGCTGATCGGTACCGAGCGGCTGCTCGACTATGTCGAAAAGTATCAAGGTGGACTGCACGCCCGCGTGAAGGCCAAGAACCGGTTTCAGGAATTGTGGCCGATTTGGTCGGAGCCGCAGGAGTGAGGCAAGTGAGAAAGGCGGGGCGACGATACCTCTCTCGGCTGACTGTTAAAGCCGTCTTCCGGGGGCAAGTGGAATGGAATTAACTATCTCGTTGTGGAAATCGGGCACAGCCAACGTGAAAGTGCCTGCCGCACCGCCAAATTGCTAGCATCCGTTGCGTGATTCGTCACGCGCAACCGCGAGCAGCAATGACAGGCGTACCGGCACAAGAGCCCTATAGGGTGTTGAGCCTTGATGGTGGAGGCGCCAAGGGCTTCTACACGCTCGGCGTTCTTAAGGAGATAGAGGCCCTGCTAGGCGTGCCGCTCTGCGAGAAGTTCGATCTCATTTATGGCACCAGCACTGGAGCCATTATTGCTGCCCTCCTTGGGCTGAACAGTTCAGTAGACGAGATCGAAACTCTGTATCGGCATCGGGTTGTGGAGGTTATGGGTCAACTCCTGCCGCACAAGAAGACCGCGGCGCTCGCTGCCCTTGCAAAAGAAGTTTTTGGGGACCGTCGTTTCGACGCCTTCAAGACTGATATGGGGATCGTAGGGACGCGCTGGGAAGATGATCGTCCCATGATCTTCAAGACGAACCCCGGTCAGTCCTTTACTGGTGCGGGATCGTTCGAGCCCGGCTTCGGTTGCACAATTGCCGATGCCGTTATTGGATCATGCTCGGCCTACCCTTTCTTCCTCAGGAAGATCGTGACGACCGCTCGCGGTGATCGCGTCGAAGTCAGGGATGGCGGCTTTGTCGCCAACAATCCCACGCTCTACGCCATCGCTGACGCGACGGAGGCGCTCGGTAACTCGCGCGAGACCCTCCGTGTCGTAAGTGTTGGTGTTGGCGAGTACCCCCCGCCTACTCTGCCAGCTACTAGCCCGCGGAAGTGGCTGAGCAAATTGCCAACCGTGAAATTCTCCCAGAAGCTCTTGGAGATCAATACGCAGTCGATGGACCAACTCTGTCGTGTGCTGTTCCGTGAGGTGCCGGTGATCCGTATCAACACGAAATACACCCATCCTGAAATGGCAACTGACATGCTCGAGTCGAACATGGAAAAGCTCGGGAAGTTATGGAGCCGAGGACGCGATGCAGCACGCGAGCGGGAAGCACAGCTCAAGCAATTTCTAACTTAGGAGGTTTCACGTGCCCATTACCGAAGGTCAGCTTGATACTTGGTCCAAACAGGGCGCGCCCGGTCCGTCGCGTGACACTTATGCTGCAGTAAAAAACATTCTTGAAGACAAGGCCGCGCCATATGCTGGGAAAGACCCAGAGGTTTTTCTGCAAGGATCATATGGCAATGACACTAATGTCGCTCGAGATAGCGATGTGGATGTTGTCGCGCTTATCTCAGCAACATTTGCGCACGATGCGGCAACGCTCTCCGCCGATCAGTATCAAGCCTTCGAGAGGACATACGTCGGCTCAGCACCTTACTCGTACTCCCAATACAAGAATGACGTATTGAGGTGGCTGACATCAAAATACGGAACCAGTGTTCGAGCGGGAAAGAAAGCAATCTACATACCGGCTGGTCAAAACCGCCGGGAATGCGACGTGTTGCCCGCTATTCAATACCGCTACTATTATCGCTTTAACAATGCTCTGGATCAGAGCTACGCTTCCGGCATCTGCTTCTACCTGCAAGACGGCACAGAGATTGTCAATTTTCCGAAACAGCATTCGGATAATTGCACAACCAAACACCAAAACACTAAGTCGTGGTTCAAGCCTACGGTGCGCATCTATAAGAACATGCGCAACTATATGATTGAACGGAATAAACTAGCTGAAGGCGTGGCACCGTCATATTTCATCGAGGGTATGCTGCACAACGTGCCAAACGACAGATTTGGCACCAGCTTCGAAGACACTTTCGTAAGCACCTACAACTATCTCAATTCGGCTGACCGCTCACAGTTCAAATGCGCCAACGGGATCCATGCGCTTTTCGGAACTTCAGCGGTGACATGGCGAGCGGAGAATTGCGTGACTTACCTCGAAGCGCTCAAGGCGCTCTGGACAAACGGGATGAAGTGATACGCTCGGTAGGGACACGGTTCGTTACTCCTATACAGCCGCCTCCGCTCGCGTCGGACTATCCGTGTCTCGCCCCTTTTTCGAGCCAGCCCGCTGAGCTAGTAAAGTTGGCTCTGCAAGGTGGATCGACATGGCGCTGCGTATGCAGGAGCTAAACCGCGCGACGCAGGCCCTCAATAAGCGTCCTTAGTACGGCGCGCACCACAACAATCTGCACGGAGTGTGGAGCGCTCCACATGCTGCATACGCAAATGGCGCGGCTCTGGCGTAGACTGCCCGGATGAAGAACCCATTCCGCAAAGCTCCCATGCAGCAATTTGAAATCACCATCGCCTCGCTCACGAAGCGCGGCGAGCAGCTCGCAGCAAAGCGTATCATCGCTAAAAGCGCTTTGGACACCGCGACTGTGACCCGTCAACAGGCGCTCTTGTCGGGTGACCTCGAAGACCAGCGTGCGCTCGACAAAGTGCAGGCGGCCGTCGATGCCGCAACGTCGGCATTGGCGGGCATCGATGATGCTCTCGCTGCCCTGATCCGTCAGAAGGCTGAAGCTGAACGCCAGCTCGCCGCCGAACGCGAGCGCATCATGCGCGCGGCGGCCGCAGAGAAATTGGCTAAGCAGGTTGCGGCCATCGAGGCGGTATTGCCGGGTTACCTTGAGCATTCCCGCCTTCTTTCCAATGCCCTGTCAGAGATCGCTCACTCGCACGTCGAAAGCAGCCAGATAGCGGGTTACGTGCAGAATACGTCGGGCCAGATCGAAGTTGCGTCAAATTTCGCGCTCGCGGAGCTGAAAACGATGCCCGACGCAATCCGGCATGGTCGTCTGCCCATCCCCGGCGAGCCGATCCCGTTGCGCGCCGAGGTGGCAACCGAGACCGAACCGACAATGACGGTCTTTATGCTGCGCAGCGCCCACCATCGCGACGGCGACGGTCGCAAGCGTTTTGCTGGTCAGTGGGAGGACGCTACGATGTTGGTGGCGACTGCTCAGCGCGCACTGGATCGCGCCATTGCAGTTCCGTTGACCGATCCGCGTCGCGCCCACCTTCGCGGCATGCGTGGCGGCGACTTCGATCCGAAAGCGGCGGATGTCATCGACCTTGATGCAGTCAATGATCCCGTGCGCGCAACAACCGGCGATCCGGCGCTCAACGAAGCGAACTTCAAGGTCATCGACCGTAGCGCTGAAGCGCGCACCATCCAAATCGAGTTGTCGCGCACATGAAATCAGCGCCACCCGGCTGGCAGCCGCACAAAATTATCAGTCGAATTGATGGCTGGGTCGTCGATAATCCCCAAAACAAAAACGGCGTTCCGGCCCGCGTTGCCGAGATCATCGCGCGCGCGATGCCCCAACTTGCCGACGCTCGCGTTGCCGCTATCCGCGCGCGGATGGTCGCACGTCAATTGAAGGTTATCGGTCATGTCTGATGGATGCCCGGTTGAGGATGGTTTTGCTGAGGATGCGACCTGTTCTCCCGGAACTGGGGCCGCCGCCGACGCTGGAATGGTCGTTGCGGCGTCTGGCGGCGGCCCTGATGAGCCACCGGACGAGTACGATGATCTGCTGGCAGCGCTCGGCCGGACCGAAGAGCAGGATCAACGGATCGCCGTGCACGAAGCTGGTCATGCAATCTGCGCACGATTGCTGGGGCACGAGGTTGGTGGCGTCACTGTGAACCCGGACCCGATCCATGGCTCCGAGGGCTTGTGCTGGGGTGTTGGTCATTCAGAGGCTTTCAGCGAGGGGCGTGGCGATGCATCGGATGTTCGGGCTGCGATCAGTCCGATCATGCCTAAAGCGGGCGAGGACCGCCGCCCGCTGGCCGATGTCTTCGGCAGCGTCTACGCCAAATGCATCGAGTTCGTCGCCGGTCGCGCCGCCGAGCGCCTGTTGCTGGAAGCTGAGCCCTGCGAGCCGACTGATGATCTTCGGCAGGCCCGTGAGCTGGCGTTGCTGATCTGCTCTAGCGATGAGGCAATCGAGACGTTTCTCGTGCACTGCGGTGTTGTTGCCCGTGATCTATTGGCGCCTTACGGCGATGTTTTGATGGTGTTGTCCACGGTTCTGCGTATCAAGCGGACGTTGGATGGAAGAGAGATTGATGAGGTTATTTCCGACGTGGTGAGCCGCAAGGCGATGGCAATTGAGAAAGGGCGCCGAGAGCAGTGGCAGCGCGCTCTTGAGCAAGCCGCCGCTTTTCGGGGAACGGTAATTTGTCGCGGCGACGGCGTCGCCATCTGATGGAGATGGGGCGGTTCGAATTAATCCCGAGAAATTCGCGGCGCAGTCTTCGCGAGAAAGAATATTTTCCAAAACACTGACATTTTCTTGCAATTGCGAAAGTGCTGCGATCGCAGACAGATCAGAAGACGATCTTGCAATCCAACGGGGAAGTGCAATTGCGAGTTCAGCGCGCGGTCGCATTTTGCCCCGGAGTGGGCTTGCTCGAACGCTCATTTGATGGAGATTATTACTTCGGCGTCCAGTCACCGAAACCAAAATTAAAGGCATATCAAAATGAACGGACAGAAACGCCGAGGGCAAGAAAAGCTGTCGCAAGCAAGCCCGCCGAAATTGTTTATGGAGGCAGTTAGCGCCAGCCATAGCGAGACCGGGCACGATGAACTCTATCTGGTGATGGATGGCGCTCGCATCGCATATCGTGGTCATCCGGGCACAACCGAGGCCAGCAAGTGGATTTCGCTTGATCCTGCTTTTCAGGTTGTTGACGAACACCCTGAGGGCATGCCTGTCTACAGTGCGGGCGAGATCGAACTGTTTCCTGAACCAAAAAGTGGAACGCAGTAGACGGCAGGGCTAGTCGTTTGAAGTTTGCTGCCGTCCGGCGCTCACTGCGCCGGGCGGCGAGAGAGATCGATGAGATCATTTCTGACGTGGTGACGCGCAAGGCGTTGGCGAACGAGCAGAGGCGCCGGGCTGACTGGCGCAAGATCGATCTAAATGCAGCTCGCTTCAGGGAAGGAATTTGAGCCGCTTGCAGATGGCTGCCTCGCCACTTTTCCGATCATCACGTGAGCAATCTCCAATACGAGGTGCTGAGGGACGCAGCGGCAGCCCATGTTTGTGTCGCAGGATTATTGGCCGGGAAACTTCCTGAAGCATGGTCCAGCTCCCACAGCGGCCAAGACAGAGCACTCAACTACCCGGCTATCAGCTATCTTGACGGCAAGCGAGACCGCGAAGCTCTTCCCGTCTGCGCACCGCAAACTCCAAAAGGCTTCTCCTTCTGGCCCCATTCCCATGAAGAACGCGTCAGCCCCAGTGCAAGGCACCGCTCTCCCTAGTAGCGCAGCCTGTTCGGCCTTTGACAGGCGGACTACACGATCATGAGCCGAATTCCCGGTAGGCTTTTGATCGCCATTTGAAGCGGCGGATCGAGCTGTCACCGGCGCATTCAAAGTTTGGGGGGCTGACAGTGCCCCGTTTTTTTGCGGTATCTCCGGCGGCAAAGAGCTTGCACCTACGTCAGAGACCCTTGTGTCTGCTGCTGCGTTTGTATCAGCGCAGCGTCGCAGTTGCTCAATAAGTACGTTCAAGCTCAACTTATACTTCTTGGCGGCGGAGAGAAAACTTTGCTGCGCTTCAAGTTCTGGACCGATGGCTGCCTTAAGTTCACCCGATGCTCGCGGCAACATCTTGTCCTTCATCACCAGATCGAGCTTTGCGATACTGGTTTCCACTGTGTCCAGCGCTGGGGGCAAGCTGGATAGCGCTTTGCTCATGTCACGGCAGTCATCAGGAGTTACGGATTGACCCGAGGCTGTCGAAACAGCTGCCAGAGCAGCAACGATAACCGCGGCAACAAACGATGCGCATTTCGGCATATTGAAATCCTCAACGGCGTTTTCTGCTGACTAGGGCTCCAGTCTTCCCGGATGCGCTCTAACATCGGTTACGGATTTTCGGTCTAAATCAACATCACATTCGTAAATGTGAAACGTCCATGCGCCGAAGCCATTTTGGTATTTGATTTTGTCGCCAATGAATGTGATTGCTCGATGAGAATTGTCGACCCATCTGTATTCACTAAATTTGCTGTCGAGCCAGCCATCGGTCCATAGAAAGTCGTTTTTGGCTAGTCGTTCTATATAGCGTGGGCAATGCGTAGTGGCGAACGATAAAAGCTTATCGCCGGAGCACTTCAACTCGATCGCACATTGCTGCTCGTTCCGTAAATTACGAGCCTCTTCTTCTTTCTTTTGCTCTTGGCGCAGTCGCTCACGTTCCTCAGCGGCCTTGCGTTCGCCAATACTCTCCAATTGACGCTTGATGAGGGCCAGTTGCTGTTGCGCTGCCTTCCACTCGCCCATGTCCTTGTAGCCATGTAGCTCAGCTTCCTGCTGCTCTTTGCGATCTGCGGCAATCCTGTTGTATTCGCACGAAGCGAGCGCAAGAATGAAACAGCCGATCACCAGAGCCTTAGCCGTCGCTTTCCTATTCGGGACGCGAAGAAGAGACAGCCCAATTACAATCCCCAATATCGCCAAGAAGAATGAACTCTTCGAAAGTATGCTGTACACAGCGCGTTCCAAATGCTGGTCGGACACGTCACTCGGTATTTCAGTTCCTGTACTCGATTATGTCCCACGGACTGCTCGATAGAATTTCAGGTTTGAGAACCTAACCGTTCGAACCTGCTCGTATTGGTCAGTACGGGAAATCCACGGGGTGACCGGTAGTCTCATCGGGCGGCTTCCGCAAAAATTGCACCTGGTTTAATAAGTTAACGTAATCTTTACCAAAAATGACACAACCGGAGCGCGCAGGCAAGCACCAGAAGAGGCGGAGTGTTCTGATTGCGCGCGCAAGAAATGAGGAGCGATAAACCGCGCCCCACTACGGGCGCATGCGTCCCTTCCAAGTCGGACAAGTATGAGCGCGCCCACCCGCCGAGAGTTTGCATCGGTCGGCTAAACGGCTCTACCTAGCGGCTTTTAACTCCAGCGCTGCACGGGTGTTTGACGTAGGAATAGCCGAACGAAATTTGCGGGGGTTGTGAGCTGTACTGCCAGAAGCTGATATCGCGCCTGACGTTATCTTCACCCAACCATATGTATCGCAGCTTGCTTAACTGAGAGCCGCTTACGTAGTCTTGGGTCGCCTCCACCTCTGGCTCGCCCAGAGATGACTTCCATCGTGTCAGCAAATTCGCAAACTCGTGCAGATTGCTCTCGTATGATTTGCCGACCGAACTAAGGACATCGCCGCAAAACGAAAGGTTTGGACCGTCCTTCATAAGAAGGTATGACATCCATTTTTCACTGCTTTTGATCGGATTGCTAAATTTGTAACCCTTTTCGAGCGCCAGTTGTGACACCTGTTGCATTGACATTCCGAGACGAAAACCTTCGACTTCATTCGCCTCTACACGCACGGCGCTGGCGCCGACGATGAAAGCGATCGCAACCAAGATCATTCTCATCTTAGCTCTCCTTGGGCGCACGACGTCTGTTAGCGCCGCGCGATGGTTTTCCGGTAGTCCTCAACCATCGCGGCTGTGACGTCACTTGGGTAACACAAAGGCGCCGCGCCCCCGGGCCGCGAGTACGCGCTTCTCCCGCCGCATGATCGACCATTGCGCATCAGGTCATCCGGACAGGCGCACGGCCTCCCCCTTGCATGATATTGATCTCGGCTGGCCTTAATCAGGATCGCGGTAATGGTTGCGGCCGTCAGCGCGACTTCGACCTTGCGCTTTGGATCGGGCTGCTGTGGCCTTGGCTCTTGCGGCGTCTTTGATGGTGTGGCGGTGGCTACAGTGGGGTCGGACGGGACAATCTTGGGGGGCAGCTGTGATACGTTGCTCGGGACCGAGGAGAGCGCGAACGGATTTGCAACGGTATTGGCTGGCTGTGCTGCGGTCGCGGACGCAGTGTTAGCCGTCCGCCCGTCCTGACGGCCAATGGAGTAAGCTCCATAAGCTGTGAGGCACAGAAGAATGATGAAAATCCCGGCCCGCATAATGGGCATTCAAGCGAAGGCTGAGTGAAGCCGCAAGCTGTGGACGCGCCGGCCTACACCTTTGGAGCTTCCAACCCTGTGTTTTCCCGGGGGCGGCTGCTTCCTCCCAAGCATCGATCTCAAGCTCCAGCCGGTCCTTGCGCGATGTCGATCACATGCCGATCAGTCCCAACCGTGATGACGATGGTGTAAGTCTTCGGCGCTCCGCTCTCACTAGCGACGGGTGGCGCGAGATGCAGTTGCCCGCCATACCACTCGCTGGACATAAGGGTGTTGTCCTTGATAACGGATTGCTCAAGGACGGCCATGTTTCTCTGCCCGGCCTCGACCGTAGCGGCGATCATCGCTTCATTCTGCGCAGTCGCGTTGCTCTGCGCGATAACAGCAGCAGTAGGGCTGTAGAACGTGCCCGTTCGGCCGCTTGGCGTCGTGTAGTGGCCGTAACCAGCCTGAGACGCGCTATAGGCGTTCCCTGCGGCGGCTAAGCCAGTAAAAACGGCCGCAGCGACTTGTCGGTTCTTCTCCTCCTGAACCAACATCTCGTAGGTCACCACCTGCATGCCGTAGTCCGACCCGGCCACATGCTGAGTAGCTTCAACTTGGGACACCCGGAAATCTACGGGAGCCTTGCTCAGGTTGTTAATCGCGACAACGAAGACAGGCCGTCCATTTGCCCGCACTTGGCGCGATGCAGGGCGCACCAGTACAAGCGAACTCTTCTGACGAGAGACAAGAGCTGCTTGCCCGTCTCGCGTCAGCGCTTGCTGTTGTGGGTTTGAGGGTCGAAATTGGACCGTTTCGCTGTTCGCCACACAGCCGCCCAACGCGGCGCAAAGCACCGCAACGCCCAATTTGCGCATCGCATTCTTTCCCAAGCCCTGACGAATAAAAGCGCAACCAGCGCGCGATTTCAACAAACGCCATAAACTGAAGGCTATAGACCTTAGTCGTGTGCGTGCGAATGAGTTCCGCCTTGTCAATCGGGCTCTTGTCTAAGCATGAAACCCCATCGTCAATCAGACGGTCAAGGAGAGGTGTTTTGAAAAAGCTAGTAATACTCGCCGTAGCAATGATGTGTTCAACGACGTTTGCTGAAGCTCGGGGTGGCAGTGGTGGCCGCGTGTCCTATGGAGGAGGCTCGCACACTTCTAGCCACGGGGGCTCCTACACGGGCGGATCGGGATCGTCTCACAAGGGCGGCACCTATTCGAACCCGAGCACTGGAAACCAGTACGGCACTCACAAGTAGCGATAGGCGCCAAATTTGGAATCAGACGGTTGCGGATCTGGCTGATTGTGCTGGGGTGCTCGCCGTGTCGGCGGCGAGCACTGTCGTTGCTCCCTGTCAACGTTCCGGCAATCCCACCGCACTTCAGCTAAAGACAATTAGAAGTCTGCATTCCCCTACGCACGAACCGGGTTATCGCGCCCGTTAAGGAATTGGTGAGAGGTCAATGTCACCATTTGCATATTAGGCCGCGATATGCGGCAGCGCATTCTAAGAACGGGTACATTTTTCGACACGCCCGGTTGGCGGTCTCTTTCAGGAGAGGCCAAATGTTTAAGGGCTTCACGGTGGCAGTTGTGGCGCTGATTAGCACAGCGCAGCTGGATCAATATCTAACCAACGGTCGGTACACCGACGCGGCCACGGATATGCTACGGCAAATTGGGCGCGCATTTGGGTTTTGAGTAATTCTTTGGCGCGGAGCCGCGTGATGGACATCTCATGGGCTGATCTCGATAGCGATGAACAGCGCACCATTGCTGTATTGGGAGCACGACTTTCCACTGAGCTGTGCGACCCTCTTGCCCTCCTGACGTTAAGGCGGCTCAGTCTAATCGTAGGGTTCGATTTGACGGCTGCTGGGCACGATCTGCGAAGAGATGCCGTTATGAAAGAGTGTCGCAGGCTCGCGCTCGACCTAGACCATCCGCTCCTTGATGACCTGCAATCTGCGAACGTAGTAGCCGTGTCGCTGAACGGCTGATTTGATCTCATCGCTGACCTTCAGAATGCGTCTTCTACTCTTGCGCCATCTTTTGCTGGAGTAAGCTGCCGGTATCGGCGAGCCTAAACTTAGAACGAGCAGGTCACGCGTCCCGTTGCGATAGACATCAAACAATTTCTGCCCCCGCGATTTATTAATTGAAGCAAGAATGAAATGCGCCTTGGTCACGTCAACGAACCTGCTTGGCACCGACAATGGTCGCGCAGCTTGCGGCTTTGGGACAACGTGTGCTGCTTGTGAATTGCGGGGAAAATGCTCGTGTAATGCCACGCTCAACTAAAGTTTCTGTTTGGATGTTGTTCGTATGCCACGCCAACGCACCAACTCTGCTCTTGATCAATACGAGCTAGCGGTCGATGAGATCGTCGCCGCTTGCGACGGCGATCTGCGCGATGCGCTCAGAGCGCTGTTGCTGTTGAACGAGCGGCTTGAGCAGCGGTTGGAGGAGATGATTGAGGTTCATCCTCCACATCGGAGGCTGCATTAGGTAAAATGTCGAAGGCGCTCAGCATCGGCTGCGAGCTGCCGACGTACCGGTTGACCACGCGGAAAAATGCTGCGTCACTTCTTCGGGTCGATCCGCCGTTTGCGAATGCGACGACCATTCTCTCCGATGTCAACCGGCACGCGCATTCCTATATCGGGCGCACCGTTGCGCCAAGTGAGTTGCTTCGGGATGATCCTATGAGCAGCGCAAAGTCGCTCGATCTTGTCCATGTGCTTTGGATGAATATTCGATCCAAGGATTACGCCTTTCAAGGCGCGGCCGACCTCGAAGAAGTGTTCCTTGTGCATGTTGTCCCAGATGAGCCACCTGTACTCTTTCTCACTCTGCCAATCAGACGCCTTTTGGAAGAATAGGAGTTTGCCGTGCCTGACGATGTGTTCTTGGATGGCCTGCTTTAATCCCACCTCGCGCACTCGATCACAGTCCATCAGGAACGGGTGGTATTGGTAACCGAGCTTGAATACGCGCGGGATGTCGCCGTAATGGACCCTTCCTATCCCGATTAGTGAATCTGCTGGTTTTGAGATGTTTATCGCGTCATCGAGCGCTTGGCGATCGTAGACCATGCAGACGCCTCGATAATTGTCACCGTACTGTTGCCACATACGCGGACGGCAAAAGCCCCGGCTCCATATGTGGTTCACGCCCATTTCAAGG
>NZ_JAVAYM010000056.1:0-17847 GCF_054185205.1 Bradyrhizobium sp. 14AA
TCTCGAGCGACTTGGCTTCCTCGACGGTGATGACACCCTCGTTGCCGACCTTCTTCATGGCATCGGAGAGGAACTTGCCGATTTCGGCATCGCCGTTGGCCGAGATGGTGCCGACCTGGGCGATCTCCTCGTTCGAGGTCACCTTCTTGGAGTTCTTCTGGAGGTCCGCAACCACGGCTTCGACCGCGAGGTCGATACCGCGCTTGAGGTCCATCGGGTTCATGCCGGCGGCGACCGACTTGGCGCCTTCCTTCACGATCGCGGCCGCGAGCACGGTCGCGGTGGTGGTGCCGTCGCCGGCCGCGTCAGCGGACTTGGAGGCGACTTCGCGCACCATCTGCGCGCCCATGTTCTCGAACTTGTCCTCGAGCTCGATCTCCTTGGCGACGGTGACGCCGTCCTTGGTGATGCGGGGAGCGCCGAACGACTTGTCGAGCACGACGTTACGGCCCTTCGGACCGAGCGTGACCTTCACCGCATTGGCGAGGATGTCGACGCCGCGCAACATCTTGTCGCGCGCTTCAACCGAGAATTTGACTTCTTTGGCTGCCATCTGGAATTTTCCTTGGAATGATTTGACGGGAGGGAGAGAGGAGGGACTCTTAGGCCGCCTTCTTCTTGGAAGCGGGGACGTCGAGGACGCCCATGATGTCGCTTTCCTTCATGATCAGCAGATCTTCGCCGTCGATCTTGACCTCGGTGCCGGACCACTTGCCGAACAGCACGCGGTCGCCGACCTTCAGGTCGATCGGGGTCAGCTTGCCAGCCTCGTCGCGGCCACCGGGGCCGACGGCGACGACTTCGCCCTGAGAGGGCTTTTCCTTGGCGCTGTCCGGGATGATGATGCCGCCGGCGGTCTTCTCTTCTGCGTCGATACGCTTGACCACGACGCGGTCGTGAAGCGGACGGAATTTCATGCAGCTCTCCTAAGCATTTGCACGAGTTGATGATTTTCGGTTGTTAGCAATCTGTGCCCGCGAGTGCTAGCACAGGCGAGGCTGAAATAGGACAGGAATTTTGCGGGAGCAAGGGCTTCTAGCAGAAAAATCCGCACTCAGAAGGCCTGACTGCCAGAATCTCTTTACCATCGTTAACCAGATGCCGGGGCCGTATTAGCACGGAGCCCTATCTGCTGCTAACGCATTGAATTTCAACAACTTGTTAAACTTTTGGGCTTGAGATGGGTTGTCAGTTTGCGTCACATTTCTCTCATGTGAGCGCATCAGTACCGGGTGGCTCGTAAGGCGCACACCGACCAGGCCGCCCCCTTGAATGCGCTCCTGCAAAGGAGGTTGGCATGGGCTTGCGGAGTGGGGGCGTTTCCGATGACTTTCGGAAGCAGCTTTTGGGTTACGGGCTGACGACGGCGCAAATTCTCTATCGGATGCCGGATCATCCCTCGCTGCTCCAGACTTACGTCTGGCAGGACTACGACATGTTTCCGAAATTTCCGGCGCTGAAGGACTTCCTGGCGTTCTGGCAGGAAAAGCTCGACGGGCCGCTGCACTCGGTCACCGTGGCGCATTCCAAGCTGATCAAGCCGGCCGAGTTGCGTGCCGTGGACGGCGTGTTCCGGCTGCATTGAGGGCGAGCACCGGTCTCGTAGGGTGGGCAAAGGCGCGCTCTTCGCGCGCTGTGCCCACCATCTCTCCGCGATTACATCTGGCAATGGTGGGCACGCTTCCGCCTTCGCTCTCCGAGCTATGGCGGACGAGCCGCTTTGCTCACCCTATGAATTACGAACGCGTTATCCCAGTGATCGCCTGAGGGGCGATCAAACGCCGCCGTTGCAATAGCGCTTCCACATCGCGCGATAGGCCTCGTCCACCGCTTCCGCGTAGGCGACCGGGTTGCAGGCGGCCGCAGCCCTGACCTGTTCGGGCAGCTCGCTGCGCAGCTTGTCGAGGTCGCCGATCTCGGCCGCGCGGCTCACCGCGATGTCGACATATGCCTCCTCGCTATCCGTAACCCAGTCCGGCAGGCCGAGCGCGGTGAGGATGGAGCCGGCGGCACGGCTGGGCAGACTGTTGCCGAGCTTCGCCACCACGGGCACGCCCATCTGCAAGGCTTCCAATGTGCTGACGCCGCCATTCTGCGGGAACGGGTCGAGGGCAATATCGACGCGATTGAACGCTGCCAGATGATCGACGCGCAACGTGGTTCCGAGCAGATCGACGCGTTCGGCCGGCACTCCGCAAGTTGCAAGCCGTGCCAGCAGATTGTCGCGGATCAGTTGATCGTCCAGCGCAACATCCTTGATCAGTAGTCGTGACCCCGGCACCCGCTCGAGAATCCTGGACCAGGCTGCCGCGGCCTGGTCCGAAATCTTGCTGATGCGGTTGAAGACACCGAATGTGACGAAGCCGTTCGAGGTCGCCGGCGTCGACGCCCGCGCAAGCTCGATCGGCAGCGGCTCCAGCGTCACAAAGCACGGCACATCGACGACGGTTTCCGCAAACAGATGCCGAACCTCGACAGGAATCGCGACCGGGTCCGAGAACAGATAATCGATCGTCGGCAGCCCGGTGCCGGTGCCGTGACCCCAGCCATGGGCCTGGACCGGCGCCGGCTTGCGCGCAAACACGCTGAGGCGGTTTCCTTTGGTATGGCCGGACAGATCGATCAGGATGTCGATGCCATCGGCGCGGATCTCGGCGGCGAGGCGCTCGTCGCTCCATTGCGAGGCCTCGCGCCAGCGATCGGCGATCTTTTGAAATTCGCCGGTCGCCGCATCCACTTTCGACGAACAGGAATAGCACACGACCTCAAACTGGGTTCGGTCACGGTATTGCAGGACCGGCTTGAATATGAACGCGGCCGAATGCGCGTTGAAGTCCGCCGAGACATAGCCAAGCACCAGACGTCGATCCGGATCGCGGCTGTTGTCGTGCGGTCTTGCCGCTTCTGAAGCGAATTTCGCGCCGATCCGCTCCCACCAGACTTTGCGCGCTTGCTGATGCTGCTCAACGCTGGCATCGGCCACGAAATCGAGCGTGAATATCTTGTTGGAGATCGCGGCCGGGAAGTCAGGCTCGATATCGAGGGCTCTGTCGTAACTGGCCAGGGCTTCGTCGACCCGCCCAAGCGCGGCGAGACAAATGCCCCGCACCAGGTAAGCTTGAACGGCTTCGGGATCGACCGCGATAGCTTGCTCGCTATCGTGCAATGCTTCGGCCATTTTCTGGATTTGGAGCCAGGCGCTGGCGCGCCCGAGCCACCCGTTCATGTCGTCGGGCGCCAGTGCGATTGCCCGATTGCAATCCGCCATGGCTTCGTCAAATCGCAGAAGCTCCTGCAATGCGATGGCGCGGTTCGCCAGCGCCGAGGCATAGTCGGGCTTGATCGACAGCGCGCGGTTCAAGCTTGCGATGGCCTCGTCATAATTGCGCAGACGGCAGAGCACCCAACCCCGGCCGTTATGGGCTTCGGCATGGTTTCCGTCAATTGCGAGCGCCTTGTCGTAGCACTCGAGCGCTTGCTGAAGGTCGAGGGTCACGCTCGCGTTGCCGAGATTGGACAGGGCTGCGGCGTAGTTGGGACGCAAGGCGAGGGCCCTTCGATAGCTCTCGCGGGCCTCATCGTGGCGTCGCAGCTTGTTCAGCGCGATGCCTCGGCTCATGTGAGCATCGGCAGATCGCGGATCCACGGCAACCGCCCGGCTCAGCAGAATTTCGGCCTGCCGATAGTTTTTGGTGTCAGACTCCAAACTGCCGAGCATATGCAGCGCGATGAACTGATCGGGCGCAAGCTGCAGGACCTGGCCATAGGCAGCCCGGGCCTCGGGGAGAAGCCCTTGCTTGTGCGACTGGAGTGCAAGCCCGAGCAATGGCAGCACTTCGGCTTTCTGCCGCTTCTGAAGCCGGGCATTCTGAAATGCACGCTGACCTACGCTGTTGCTCATGAATCAATCCCCCAGAATCTCCCGGCGAGACTAATTCGGCGAGGGAACGAATACGAGACGACGGCCGTTCGCGACGACAGCTTCGGGCAAGCTACGGGCGGTTGGGGTCATCGCGTCTGCCGGTCCGGGCTCTGCAATTGCTGCCTGGTCCAGGACTGGCTAATCTGCCGTCGGGTTGCGCCCATCCAGCGGGCGCGGCTCAGATCAGGGAGCAGACAATGGCCAGGCAAAAGGCATCAAGACCCGCAACGAAGACCTTGGCGAAGAAGCGGAGCGGCGCCAAGGCCGCGACGCGGTCCCCGGCGCGCAAGGCGGTGAAGGCAAAGGCCCGCACGGCCGCACCGAAGAAGCCTGCACGTCCCAGGCAGCGCATCGCGATCAGCCATCACCGCGAGGAAGACTTCAAGGCGGATGGCCTGCGCGCCTACGCGAAGTATCGCGACCTCGGCATCGCCGAAGCAAGCCACGGCCTCGCGCAGGCGCACGTGATCCGGCTGCAAGGTCCTTGCAATCCGGCAGAGGTGTCAAAGCTGCACTTCCACGACGTCGAATTCCAGATGGTCTACGTGCTCAAGGGCTGGGTGAAGACCTACATGGACGGCGAGGGCGAGACTTTGATGAAGGAAGGCAGCGCCTGGACCCAGCCGCCGAAGATCAAGCACATGATCCTGGATTATTCCGACGACGTCGAGCTGCTGGAGGTGATCCTGCCGGCGGAGTTCAAGACGGTGGAGCTGAAGGCGTAGGCGCTCTCTCCTTCGTCATTGCGAGGAGCTCTTGCGACGAAGCAATCCAGACTGCTTCTGCGGATGCAGACTGGATTGCTTCGCTTCCGCCTTCGCTCTTCGAGCTAGGGCGGACAAGTCGCTCGCGATGACGAGTGGAGAGAACTAGCTCAGCACCCCCACCACCGCGCCCATCAGACACGTCGTCAGCGTCCCCGATACGATCGACTTCAGCCCGAGCGCGTTGATCTCCTCGCGCCGCTCCGGCGCCATCACCCCTAAGCCGCCGATCATGATGCCGAGGCTGGCGAAATTGGCGAAGCCGCACATCGCGTAGAGCATGATCAGGCGCGAGCGCGGATCGAGCGCATCGCCCGGCAGCTTCGAGAAGTCGACATAGGCGATCAATTCGTTGAGCACGGTCTTGGTGCCCATCAGGCTGCCGGCGGTCACGGCCTGGTCCCAGGGCAATCCCATCAGCCAGCACACCGGCGCCATGACGAGGCCAAGCAGGCGCTGCAACGAGATCGCGGCGCCGCCAACATCGGGCAGCAAGCCGAGAATGGCGTTGACGAGATAGACCAGCGCCACCAGCACCAGCAGCATGGCGACGATGTTGAGCAGCAGCTCGAGCCCTGCGCTCGTGCCTTTCACGATCGCGTCCATCGTGCTGGCGACTTCCATCTCGGGATCCTCCAGCGCGCCGCCGGTGCGCTTGTCGGAGGTTTCAGGAACCATGATCAGGCTGACGAGGATCGCGGCCGGCGCGCCCAGCACCGAGGCGATGACGAAATGGGCGGCCGCGTCGGGAATGAGGGGAGCAAGCAGCGTCGCATAGAGCACCAGCACCGTGCCGGCGATACCGGCCATGCCGCCGGTCATCACCAGAAACAATTCGCTCCGGGTCATCTGCGCCAGGTACGGCCGCACGAACAGCGGCGCCTCGACCATGCCGAGGAAGATGTTGGCGGCGGTCGACAGCCCGACCGCGCCGCCGACGCCGAGCGTGCGCTCCAGCAGCCAGGCCATGCCGCGCACGACCGGCGGCAGCACCCGCCAATAGAACAGCAGCGTCGTCAGCACGCTCATGACGAGCACGATCGGCAGCGCCTGGAACGCCAGGATGAAATCCGCGCCCGGCACCTTCAGGTCGAAGGGCAGGGTGCCGCCGCCGATATAGCCGAACACGAAGGCCGAGCCGGCGCGCGAGGCCGCCGAGATCGCGCCGACGGCGTCGTTGATGGCGCCGAAGGCGTGCGCGACGACGGGCAATTTCAACAGGACGATCGCGGTGACGAAGGTCGCGACGAGGCCGATCGCGGCCTGACGCAGCGAGACCGCGCGCCGATTCTCCGCCAGCGCGAAAGCGATCAACAGCAATGCGAAAACGCCGAGTGCCGATTGCAGCCGCAGCATGATGTCCCCAAACCCTCAATGATTATGGCCGCGCGGGCGTTGCAAACGCAATGCCGGAAGGTCACCAAAACCTGCCGCTGTTGACAACAAGGTCCGGCTCAGTCACGCGGAGGCCGTCCACGTCAGGGGGCGAGCAGTCCCAGGGTGACCCAGGAGGCGATCCAAGCGGCGATGCCAGAGCAGCCAATATCCGGAAATCAGCCGGTCAGCGCCCGTGCGCTCCTCGCCCACAGGGCCTTCCTGTTCTTCCTGCTCTCGCGCAGCCTGTCGCGCTTTTCCAGCCAGATCGCGGCGGTCGCGATCGGCTGGCAGATCTACGATCTCACCGGCTCGGCCTTCGACCTCGGCATGGTCGGCCTCGTGCAGTTCCTGCCCACCGCGCTCCTGGTGTTCGTCGCCGGCCATGCCGCCGACCGCTATGAACGCAAGCGCGTGGTGCAGCTCTGCCAACTCGTGGAAGCCGCGACCGCGCTCTATCTCGCCGTCATCACCTATCTCGGCGCGGTCAGCGAGGTGCAGATCTTCATCGCGACCTTCATGCTCGGCATTGCCGGCGCCTTCGAGAGCCCGACCACCGCGGCGCTGCTCCCGCTGATCGCGCCGCAGGGCTCGCTCCAGCGTGCCACCGCCGTCTCCAGCGGCGCGGCGCAGGTCGCGACCATCACCGGCCCGGCGCTCGGCGGCTTTGCCTACGCAGTCGCGCCGCATCTTGCCTATGCAGTGATGGTGCTGTTCTGGATCCTTGGGATGATCCTGACCGGCTTCATCCGGCCGCGCCCACAGGCGGCCCTCAAGGAAGGGACGGGCTCCGACAATATCTTCGTCGGGGTTCGCTTCATCCGCAAAAATCCCGCGATCCTCGGCACCATCTCGCTCGATCTGTTCGCCGTGCTGTTCGGCGGCGTCACCGCGCTCCTGCCGATCTATGCCCGCGACATTCTCCAGACCGGCCCCGTCGGGCTCGGCGTGCTGCGCGCCGCGCCGGCGGTCGGTGCGCTTCTGATGACCATGGTGCTGGCGCGGCACGCCATCTCGCGCCATGTCGGCCTGCGCATGTTCCAGGCCGTGATCGTGTTCGGCCTCGCCACGATTGTGTTCGCGCTATCGTCCTGGATGTGGCTGTCGGTGCTCGCGCTGGCCGTTCTCGGCGCCGCCGACACGATCAGCGTCGTGATCCGCTTCTCGCTGGTCCAGCTCGCCACCCCCGACGAGATGCGCGGCCGCGTCGGCGCGGTGAACTTCCTCTTCATCAATGCCTCCAACCAGCTCGGGCAGTTCGAAAGCGGGGTGGCAGCCGCGCTGCTCGGCGCCATGCCGGCCGCCGCGTTCGGCGGCGTCTGCACGGTCGCGGTGGCCGTGCTGTGGATGAAGCTGTTCCCGAGCCTGCGCCGGGTGGAGAGTTTGGAGTAGGCCTCCGCGTCATTGCGAGGAGCGAAGCGACGAAGCAATCCAGGATCGTGCCGCGGAGGCAGTCTGGATTGCTTCGCTTCGCTCGCAATGACGATTGTTGCTCAGCCGCGTCCCACGAACGGCATCTTGGTTGCCATCACCGTCATGGTCAGCACGTTGGCGTCGAGCGGCAGGCCGGCCATGTAGGCGACGGCATCGCCGACCGCCTTCGCGTCCATGCGCGGCTCGTGCTTCATGGTGCCATCCGGCTGCATTACGCCGGGGCCGGCGACCATACGGTCGGTCATCGGCGTCGCGGCATTGCCGATGTCGACCTGGCCGACCGCGATGTCATACATGCGGCCGTCGAGGTTCGAGGCCTTGGTCAGGCCGGTGATGGCGTGCTTGGTCGAGGTGTAGGCCGCCGAGAACGGCCGCGGCGCATGCGCCGAGATCGAGCCGTTGTTGATGATGCGGCCGCCGCGCGGGCTCTGGTCCTTCATGATGCGGAAGGCGTGCTGGGTGCACAGGAACGGGCCGGTGAGGTTGGTGTTCACCACCGCCTGCCACTGCTCGAGGCTGAGGTCCTCGAAGTTCACCGCCGGCGCGCCCATGCCGGCATTGTTGAACAGCACGTCGAGCCGGCCATAGGTCGCCTTCACCTTGTCGAACAGCGCGGCGATCGAATCCGGCTTGGTCATGTCCGCGGTGACGCACAGGCTTTTTCCCGCGGGGCCGAGCTTCGCGGTCTCCTCGAGCATGTCGAGCCGGCGCCCGACCAGCACCACGGTGAAGCCGGCGTTCATCAGCGCCAGCGACGCCGCGCGTCCGACGCCCGTGCCGGCGCCTGTCACCAATGCGATCTTCTTTGCTTCGCTCATCGTTTCCTGCCTTTTCTCTTAAGCTGTCAGGTTTTGGGTTCTTTTTCGTTCTTGTAGGGCGGGCGCGGAATGTTCTGGTGCGCGGCGCGCAAGGCCGCCGACCAGCGCGAGCGCAGATCGTGGAAGTAGGGCTCGCCCGCCTCGATGCGGTGGTTGAGATCGGCATCGTACGCATCGGCGCGCACCACCAGCACGTCGATCGGCAGGCCGACACCGAGGTTGGAGCGCATGGTCGAATCCATCGAGATCAGGCCGGTCTTCAGCGCCTCGTAGAGTTCGACGTCGTAATGCATGGCGCGGTCCAGCACCGGCTTGCCGTATTTGTGCTCGCCGATCTGCAGGTAGGGCGTGTCGGTGGTGCACTCGATGAAATTGCCGGCGGTGTAGACCATGAACAGGCGCATGCGCGCGCCCTTGATCTGGCCGCCGAACAGGAAGGACACGTCGAACGAGACGTCCTCGGACTTCAGCGCCGGCCCTTCGGTCGCATGCACCGCGCGGATCGCCCGGCCGATGCGCTGGGCGGCCTGGAACATGGTCGGCGCGTTCATCAGCGTCTCGATCTCGCCCGTGTTGGGGTCCTCGAGACCTTCGGTCAGCGTCGACAGCACCGACTGGCTGATGGCGAGGTTGCCGGCGCTGGCGATCGCCATGATGCGGTCGCCGGGCTTGGAGAAGATGTGCAGCTTGCGGAAGGTCGAGACGTTGTCGAGCCCGGCATTGGTGCGGGTATCGGCGATCATCACCAGACCGTCCCGTACCAGGATTCCGCAACAATAGGTCATTTCCAGTCCCCGAACGCGTTTGCGCGGAATTACTAGCCAATTTCGGGGAGGCATGAAACCCCCGATTCCCGTGGGGCGAGGTCGCCATTCCGGGGCGCGACTGCAACCGCCGACCTCAGTCGGCGGCATCGACGAGAAACGCCGCGTCGACGGGTACGCCGAGCGCCGTGACCAGCCGGTTCGTCTCGGCGGCCATGCCGACGATGGCGAGCAGCTCGCCATATTCGGCCTCGGTCATGCCCTTGGCCCGCGCGCCGGCGGTGTGGGAGTGGATGCAATAGCTGCAGCCATGCGCGATCGAGACCGCGACATAGAGCATTTCCTTGACCTTGGGATCGAGCGCGCCCGGAGCCATCACCTCCTTGATGCTCTCCCAGGTCCGCCGCAGCGTCTTCGGATCATGCGCCAGCGCGCGCCAGAAATTGTTGACGAAGTCCGACTTCCGGACCTTACGGATATCGTCGAAAACGGCGCGTGCTTCAGGGGAAAGTTCGTCGTCCGAAAGCAGCTTTACGGTCGCCATGCGGTACCTCGCGTGTCTGACTTTTCCCTCGCGATGATAGCACGCCCGGTGCGTTCGGCCGGCTGTCTCCTAGCTCTGCCGCTGGGACTGCGACTGCGATTGTCCGCCGCGCCCGGCCTGGTCGACCTTGACCGCAACCGTCAGCGTCTCCGTGCCCCCGCCATAGCGGGTGCCGCGCACCGGCGCTGCGCCGAGATAGTCGAGGCCGATGGCGACGCGGACATGGGCGTCGGTGGCGCAGATGCTGTTGGCGGGATCGAAGCCGACCCAGCCGAGATCGGGCACGTAGGCCTCCGCCCAGGCATGGCCGGCGTCCTGGTGCACCGTGCCGTCGGAGCGCAGGAAATGGCCGGAGACGAAGCGCGCCGGCACGCCGCCGGTGCGGGCGCAGGCGATGAAGATGTGCGCGTAGTCCTGGCAGACGCCGCGCTTGAGCGTGAACGCCTCGGCCGCCGAGGTGCCGCTGGTGGTCGGGTCCTCGTCGAACGTCATGTGATCGCCGATCTGCATCATCAGCGTGTGCAGGAAGCCGAGCGTGTCGCTCTCGGCCTCGCTGCGCAACTGGCGCGCAACCGCCGCCATCGCCGGATTGACGGTGGTGAGGTCGGTGGGACGCAAGAACATGCCGGCCGGAAAACGCTCGTCGGCGCCGCGCAGCACGCCGCCGGTATCGTGGGTCTCGATCAGGCCCTCGGCGGTGATCTTGATGTCGCCGGCGGGCCCGCAGGAAAGCACGTGGGTGACGTTGCCGAACGCGTCCTCATGGGTGTCGAGCTTGGTGTCCGTGGAGACGTCGATCTGCCACTCCGCCACATATTGCCCGTCGTGACTGCCCGGCGTCATGCGCAGGATCTGGATCACGCTGGTGGCCGCCGGCTCGTAGCGATAGGTCGTGGTGTGCTGGATTCGTAGGCGCATGGTGTTTCTAGATCGGTCATTCCGGGATGGTCCGAAGGACCAGACCCGGAATCTCGAGATTCCGGGTTCGATGCTTCGCATCGCCCCGGAATGACGAAGGGTGAGAGTTTCGGTCCTGACTAGATCAAATACTGCTTCGTGATGATTTCGCCCAGCCTGGAATTGTCCGCGATGAATTCCTGAATGAATTCATGCACGCCGTGCTGGAAGATATCGTTCATATTGCTGTGTTCGAGCCGGTTGCGGATGCCGCGGGCGTGGCGCTGGGCGGGGCCCTGGCGGCCATAGGCGACGCCGATCTGGTCGAGGTTGCGCGTGAGATTGTCGTAGCAGCTCGCAAGTGAGCGCGGCAGCGTGCCGTTGAGGATCAGGAGATCCGCGACCAGCCAGGGTTTCAGCGTCTCGCGATAGACCCAGTGATAGGCCGTCAGCGCCGACACCGAGCGCAGGATCGAGCTCCACTGATAGAAGTCGAGCGGGCCGCCGACATGTTCTTCTTCGGGCAGCAGCACGTGATATTTCACATCGAGGATGCGTGCGGTGTTGTCGGCGCGCTCCAGGTGCAGGCCGAGCCGCGAGAACCAGTACGCGTCGTTGCGCAGCATGGTCCGGTAAGCCGAGCCGTCGAAGCGCAGCGAGGTCTCCTGCACGAAGCGCAGGAATTTTGCCAGATCCTCGCGGGTCGAGGTTCCCTTGCTCCAGACTTCCTGCAATTCGATCCAGGCCGAGTTGATGGTGTCCCACATCTCGCTGGTGAGCGCGGTGCGCACCGAGCGCGAGTTCAGCCGCGCCGCCTCGATGCAGTTCCTGATCGAAGACGGGTTGTCGGCCGAGAACGAGAGGTAGTCGACGACGTTGCGCTCGTTGGCTTCCTCGTAGGTCTGATAAAAGCTTGTGGCGACGCCGGCGGTGAGAAGCGCCGAGTCCCATTCGTTGGTCTTGCCGACATAGGCGGCGGGAAGCGCGGTGACGCGCAGCGTCGCATCGATGGTGCGCGCGAGATATTCGGCCCGTTCGACATAGCGGGCGAGCCAGTAGAGGTTTTCGGCGGTACGCGACAGCATTCTCTCTACTCGTCCAGGATCCAGGTGTCTTTGGTGCCGCCGCCCTGGCTCGAATTCACCACCAGGGAGCCTTCCTTCAGCGCGACGCGCGTGAGCCCGCCGGGCACGATCGTCGTGCTCTTGCTGCCGGTGAGCACGAAGGGCCGCAAATCGACGTGGCGCGGGGCAAGGCCCGACGCCGTGCAGGTCGGGCAGGTCGAGAGCGCCAGCGTCGGCTGCGCGATAAAGCCTTCCGGCTCGCGCTTGAGCTTCTCGCGGAAGGCTTCGATCGTCGCTTTCGTCGCAGCGGGACCGATCAGCATGCCGTAGCCGCCGGAGCCGTGGACTTCCTTGACGACGAGCTCGCCGAGGTGGTCGAGCACGTAAGCCAGATCCTTCGGCTCGCGGCAGCGCCATGTCTGCACGTTCTTCAGGATCGGCTCCTCGCCGAGGTAGAATTTCACGATTTCCGGCATGTAGGAGTAGATCGCCTTGTCGTCGGCGATGCCGGTGCCGACGGCGTTGGCGAGCGTGATGTTGCCGGCCGCATAGGCCGACATCAGCCCCGGCACGCCGAGCGCCGAGTCGGGACGGAAGGTGAGCGGATCGAGGAAATCGTCGTCGACGCGGCGATAGATCACGTCGACCCGTTTCACCCCTTCCGTCGTGCGCATGAACACTTCGTTGTTCTTGACGATGAGGTCGCGGCCCTCGACCAGCTCGATACCGAGCTTGTCGGCAAGGAAGGAGTGCTCATAATAGGCGGAGTTGTAGACGCCCGGTGTGAGCAGCGCGACCGTCGGCTCGCCCGACGCGCCATGCGGCGCGACCGAGCGGAGTGCCGAGAGCAACTCGTCCGGATAGCGCTCGACCGGCGCCACCTTGTGGCGGGCGAACAGATCCGGAAACAGCCGCATCATGATCTCGCGGTTTTCCAGCATGTAGGACACGCCCGACGGCGTGCGCGCGTTATCCTCCAGCACGATGAAGTCGTTGGCGTCGACCCTGATGATATCGATGCCGGCGATGTGCACGTAGACATCGTGCGGCACCTGCTGGCCGTTCATCTCGGGCCGGAATACCGGGTTCTGGAAGATCAAATCGTCAGGCACGATCTCGGCGCGCAGGATGTCGCGGCCGTGATAGATATCGCGCAGGAACATGTTGAGCGCGCGCACGCGCTGCTTCAGCCCCTTCTCCAGCAGCGCCCATTCCTTGCCGGACATGATCCGCGGGATCACGTCGAAGGGGATCAGGCGCTCGGTGGATTCGGCCTCGCCATAGACCGCAAAGGTAATGCCGATCCGGCGGAACAGGAGCTCCGCCTCCTGGCGGCGATATTCGAGCGCCTCGGGAGGCGTCTCCTTGAGCCAGCGCGCCAGCTCCTGATAGGCGGGCCGAAGGTCCCCGCCGGGAATATTCATTTCATCAAACGCGACTGCCATAGATCCCGACTTGTCTCCGCAAGGCGTTGCGCCATTGGGCAGGTCGCGAGGCCTTGTTGAAGACCGCAACGTCCTGGCCATGCGGCAAGAGTGCATGACTTTCATGTGGTAGCAAGGGCCGGGCCAGCGCGATAAGCATGGACTGACAGCATTTGGCGGGGATGACCGCGAACATGCCTGAAAAAATGGCTGAGGACTGCTTATTTCGGCAGCAAAACCGCGTGACTTCAACGCGTTACCTCGGCAAAGTCGGCGCCACAGGTGAGGGACAGGTTTATGAGCGAGATCGTCACGGCGGGCATTCTGGTCATTGGGGACGAAATCCTGTCCGGCCGGACCAAGGACAAGAATATCGGCTTCATCGCCGAATACCTGACCAATATCGGCATCGACCTGAAGGAGGTCCGGGTCGTCTCGGACGACGAGCCCGACATCATCGCGGCGTTGGATGCACTGCGGCATCGCTACACCTATGTCTTCACCACCGGCGGCATCGGGCCGACCCATGACGACATCACGGCCGACAGCGTCGCCAAGGCGTTCGGCGTCGGCATCGACCATCACCCGGAGGTGGTCGCCCGCTTCCGCGAGCGCTGGAGCGAGCAGGACCTCAACGAGGCCCGCCTGCGCATGGCCCGCATCCCTGATGGCGCCGAGCTGATCCAGAGCGCGACCATCCTCGCGCCCGGCTTCAAGATCGGCAATGTCATCGTGATGGCCGGCGTGCCCTCGATCATGCAGGCGATGATGGACATCGTCTCGCCCAAGCTGAAATCGGGCGTCCGCATGCTCTCCGAATCGGTTCGCGCCAACGCGCGGGAGGGCGATATCGGCAGCCCGCTGCGGGCGATCGCCGCGGCCCATCCCGACACCATCATCGGCAGCTATCCCTTCATGGACGAAGAGCAGAAGCCGAACACGAACCTCGTGGTGCGCTCGCGCGATGCGGACAAGCTCGCATCCGCCATGGCCGCGGTGAAGGAAATGCTGGCGGGATTGAACATCACCCGCTAGCACCGGCAGACGAAGCAGGAGACGACAATGGCTGGTGAAGCACCGGAACTGAGCGCACAGGAGCGGGCGGGCAGGGCCTTCCCGGTGTCGTGGGACCAGTTCCACCGGGATTGCCGGGCACTGACCTGGCGGCTCAACGAGGTCGGCCCCTTCCACGCGGTGATCGCGATCACCCGTGGCGGCCTGGTGCCGGCCGCGATCGTGGCGCGCGAGCTTGGCGTGCGCGTGATCGATACGGTCTGCATCGCCAGCTACGACCACGACAAGCAGGGCGAGCTCCAGGTCCTCAAGGGCATCTCCGAGGCGGCGATGAAGCTCGGCGGCGGCACCGGCAAGGGGCTCCTGATCGTCGACGACCTCGTCGACACCGGCAAGACCGGCAGGCTGGTGCGCGACATGCTGCCGGACGCGCATTTCGCCACCGTCTATGCCAAGCCGATGGGACGCCCGCTGGTCGACACGTTCATCACGGAAGTCTCGCAGGACACTTGGATCTTCTTCCCCTGGGACACCGCGTTGTCCTATCACCCGCCGCTGCGCGACGGCGCGGCGTGACGATCGCCGTCATTGCGAGCGAAGCGAAGCAATCCAGAAATGCATCCGCGGAAATAGTCTGGATTGCTTCGTCGCTTCGCTCCTCTCAATGACGGGCGGAGGCAGTTATACCCCCGCAAAACCGCGTCACACCGACTGGAGAGATTTTCGCCAGTCAGGGACGAGCAACAGACAACCTCCGATGACCACCAGACGGTCGATTTCCGAAACCTTAATCTCCTGCAGGAATATCCTGCTGAGCGACCGCACTAATGAGCACGTTCTGCCTTGCCTTCAGCAGATCGTGGTTGATGTCAATTCGATCGAGATATCAAGCTCCAGGAAAATTGTTGGCCGTTGTGTTCCAGAGGTGATTGACCAAGTAAGGGCGGCGCACTTCGTCAGCGCAGGTTGGATATTGAATTTGATCCACAACCTGCCGTTGGATGAGGTCAGCCAACTGCGATGGGATGTTGACTACTTTCTCTCGATAGAGCTGCCGACATTCCTGGAGCACTTCGAGGAAATCACGTCGGCCAGGCTGATCGCGTTCTATGTCTGTCAACAGCTTGCCTGCCAGTATCTGCCCGACGCCAGTTGAATCGATGCAACCGATAGAGCGCTCCGTTTTGACATGCCCCTGCAGAACCGCGTCACGCCGACCGGCGACATCATCGCCACGCCGCATCGCGGCCTGTTCACCGGCAATCGCGGCATCATCCATGATCCCGCGACCAAGACGCTGTTGAAGAAACGCTGGTCGACGCCGGCCTGGATCACGTGTCTATGCGAATTCCGCGGCTGGCGGCGGCCGGTGATGGCACGGCGGAGCTGGACCGAGCTGTTCTTCCTCGACGAGGCCACCGCCTTTGCCGCGGGGCACCGGCCCTGCTTCTTCTGCCGCCGCGACGACGCCAAGCGCTTTCGCGATGCATGGCAGGCTGGAAACGGCGTCGGCAATTTGAGTGCGAAGGCGATGGATACCCAACTCCACCTGGAGCGTTTGGATCATGGTCGCAAGCGCTTGCACGCGCTGCCGGTGCCCGTCGCGGAGCTGCCCGACGGAGCCATGGTGCAGCAGGACGAGGAGAGCTTTCTGGTGACGAAGGGCCGGCCGCTTCTATGGTCGCCGGCCGGCTATGCCCGCGCGAGGAGCGAACTGGCGAGCCCGATGTTGCTGACGCCTCCGTCCACGCTGCGCGCGCTGAGCGCCGGCTATCGGCCGACGCTGCATCCGACGGCTCTGGATTAGCGACTGCAGCCTGCCGCCGTCATCCCAGCTTTTCGCGCGCCAGCGCGGCACCTGCGCCGAGCGCCATCAGCTTGGCTTCCGCGATCTCGCGCCGCATCGGCGCCATGCCGCAATTGGTGGTGGCGATGATGTTGCTCTTGGGCACGAATTTCGACACGGCGTCGATCACCTGCACGACGTCCTCGGCCGTCTCGATCGTGTCGCTGGCGACGTCGATCACGCCGGCCTGCACGATCTTGTTCTTCAGCAGCGCCAGCAGGTCGAGCGGCACCTTGGAATTGCGGCACTCGATCGCGACCTGCTGGATCGGGCTCGCGTCGATCGCCGGAAAGATCTGCTCGTACTGCCGCCACTGCGCGCCCAGCGTCTCCTTCCAGTCGGTGTTGGCCTTGATGCCGTAGCCGTAGCAGATGTGCACGGCGGTGGTGCAGGTCAGGCCCTGCGCGGCGCGCTCCAGCGCCTTGATGCCCCAATCGTTGACCTCGTCCATGTAGACGTTGAAGGCGGGCTCGTCGAACTGCACGAGATCGACACCGTCGGCCTGCAGCGCCCTCGCTTCCTCGTTCAAAAGCTCGGCGAAGGCGAAAGCCATCTTGACGCGGTCGCCATAGTAGCGATCCGCAATGGTGTCGATGATGGTCATCGGGCCGGGCAGGGTGAATTTCAGCTTCTTCTTCGTATGCGTGCGGGCCACGCGCGCCTCGAAGGCATGGACGCGGTCCTTGAGCCGGAGCGGGGCGACCACCTGCGGCACCATCGCCTTGTAGCGGTCCTTGCGGATGCCCATCTCGACCTTGTGGGCGAAATCGATGCCGTCGATCTTCTCCAGAAAACCGTGCACGAAATGCTGGCGGGCCTGCTCGCCCTCGGTGACGATGTCGATGCCGGCGTCTTCCTGGATCTTCAGCCAGATCAGCGTCGCGTCGCGCTTGGCGCGGAGCAGCTCGTCGCCTTCCGACTTCCAGGGCGCCCAGAGCATGTTGGGCTCGGCGAGCCATTCCGGCTTCGGCAGGGAGCCGGCGATCGTGGTTGGAAACAGCATGGCGGCCCTCCCGGCAGGTTGTGTTGCGCCCCTTCCTGCCATGTCCTAACGTCAAGGTACAGAACAACAAAAGTCGTTATCTATTCCAGCAGCGGCGACAGGGAAGGCCCAAAGAAAGGGCCAAGGAAAGGCCAAGGGAAAGGTCATGATCGACCTCTATTACGCGCCGACGCCGAACGGCTGGAAAATCTCGATCATGCTGGAGGAGCTCGGGCTTCCCTATCAGGTGAAGCCCGTCAACATCCGCGCCGGCGAGCAGTTCAGCCCCGAGTTCCTGTCGGTCTCCCCCAACAACCGCATTCCCGCGATCGTCGATCACACGCCCGCCGATGGCGGTGCGCCGTTCTCGGCCTTCGAGACCGGCGCGATCCTGATCTATCTCGCGGAGAAGACCGGCCGGCTGCTGCCGACTGATTTGCGCGGGCGCTCCACGACGATCCAATGGGTGATGTGGCAGATGGCGGGACTTGGGCCGATGCTCGGCCAGCACGGCCATTTCGCGCTCTATGCGGCCGAGAAGATTCCCTATGCGATCGAACGCTATCGCGACGAAGCGGCGCGGCTCTACGGCGTGCTCGACCGGCAGTTGGCCAAGACCTGCGCCTATGTCGCCGGCGATTATTCCATCGCCGACATTGCCTGCTTCCCCTGGACCATGACCCACAAGGCGCAGGGCTTTACGCTCGACGACTATCCGAACGTGAAGCGCTGGTACGCCGAGGTGCGCGCACGGCCGCAGGTGCAGGCGGGGCTTGCGATCGGAAAATTCGTGAAAGAGCCTTTCGACGAGGAATCACGCAAGATCATGTTCGGCCAGCGTGCGAAGGAAGTGTTGGGAAAGACGTAGGTGCTTCCTCCTCGTCATATGTGGACGGCCCCTATTGGCAAGCGCTTTTTGAAGTATCGAACGAGTTGGTCTGCTTCGGTCATATGTCCGGCCTGTTGGTGCGGGGTTTATGACCGCTGGCCCTGATGAAAT
>NZ_JAVAYM010000057.1:0-17488 GCF_054185205.1 Bradyrhizobium sp. 14AA
ACTGGTCCGCGCCAACCTCATGCAGCGCCGCCGTATCGACAGCTTGCTCCAACCACCCACGATCAGCCAAGATCAGCCCCAGATGTGCCTAAGTCTGGCTCAAACCTAAACCGGACACCCGTGGGTCGGACCCGGACATGACGATCCGAATTAATTATCCAGGAAGCTCCGCAGCTTCCGCGACCTCGACGGATGCTTCAGCTTGCGCAGCGCCTTCGCTTCGATCTGGCGGATACGTTCGCGCGTCACCGAGAACTGCTGGCCGACTTCTTCCAGCGTGTGGTCGGTGTTCATGCCGATGCCGAAGCGCATGCGGAGCACGCGTTCTTCGCGCGGGGTGAGCGAGGCCAGCACGCGCGTGGTGGTCTCGCGCAGGTTGGACTGGATCGCCGCGTCGATCGGCAGGATCGCGTTCTTGTCCTCGATGAAATCGCCGAGGTGTGAATCCTCTTCGTCACCGACGGGGGTTTCGAGCGACAGCGGCTCCTTGGCGATCTTGAGAACCTTGCGCACCTTCTCGAGCGGCATGCCGAGCTTTTCGGCGAGCTCTTCCGGGGTCGGCTCGCGGCCGATCTCGTTGAGCATCTGGCGGCTCGTGCGCACGATCTTGTTGATCGTCTCGATCATGTGCACGGGGATGCGGATGGTGCGGGCCTGGTCCGCAATGCTGCGGGTGATCGCCTGCCGGATCCACCACGTGGCGTAGGTCGAGAACTTGTAGCCGCGGCGGTATTCGAACTTATCAACGGCCTTCATCAGGCCGATGTTGCCTTCCTGGATCAGGTCGAGGAACTGCAGGCCGCGGTTGGTGTACTTCTTGGCGATCGAGATCACGAGACGGAGGTTGGCTTCCACCATCTCCTTCTTGGCCTGGCGTGCTTCGCGCTCGCCCTTCTGCACGGAGTGCACGATCTTGCGGAACTCGATGATCTCGAGGCCAGTCAGCGCCGCGAGCTGATGCACCTCGTGGCGGAGGTCCTTGATCCGATCCTTCTCGTGATGGACGAAATTCTTCCAGCCCTTGGCCGAAAGCTTCGAGACACGGTTGAGCCAGCGCGGATCGAGCTCCGAGCCGGTGTAGTTGCGCAGGAAGTCCTCGCGGGCGACGCCGTGGCTGTCGGCAAGGCGCATCAGCCGGCCCTCGTGCGAGACGAGGCGCTTGTTGATGTCGTAGAGCTGCTCGACGAGCGAATCGATACGCGCCTGGTTGAGGCGCAGCGACTTCACCTCGACGATGATCTCGTCCTTGAGCTTGCGATATTTGCGCTCCTGGTGCGGCGAGAGCGAGGGCCCGTGCGAGGTGCTCTCGAGCTGGTTCTGGATGTCCTGCTCTTGCAGCTTGCGCAGCTTCTTGTAGCTGTCGGCGATCTTGTCGAAGATCTCGACGACCTTCGGCTTGAGCTCGGCCTCGATCGCCGCAAGCGACATCTGGTTCTCGAACTCGTCGTCCTCGTCCATGTCGGCTTCGGCGGCGGCCTCGCCCGGATCCTTGGTCTCGCCACCCGGGCTGCCGCCGGCGGCGGGTTGCCCAGCGCGGAACGGGGTCGGCGACGGCGGCGCTGCGGGCGGCGCGACATGCGCGGGCGCACCTGCGGTCGCTGCGGCCTGGCCGCCTTCGGCCGGCGCTTCGCCGTTCTCGCCGTTGGGACCTGCGATCATCGCATTGTTCATGCCGGCCTTGGCGTCGGGGCCGGCATAGGTCGCTTCGAGATCGATGATGTCGCGGAGGAAGATCTTGCCTTCGTTGAGCTCGTCGCGCCAGATGATGATGGCCTGGAAGGTCAGCGGGCTTTCGCACAGCCCTGCGATCATCGCCTCGCGGCCGGCCTCGATGCGCTTGGCGATCGCGATTTCGCCTTCGCGGGAGAGCAGCTCGACCGTGCCCATCTCGCGCAGATACATGCGCACGGGATCGTCGGTGCGCTCGCCCGGCTCGCTCTTCTTGACCTCGGTGACGGCCTTCTGGGTGACCTCGACGAGCTCGTTGTCGGTCTCGTCCTCGCCGCCCTCGTCCTTGTCCTCTTCGCCTTCGCTATCGTCGGCTTCGGTGACGTTGATGCCCATGTCCGAGAGCATGGACATGATGTCCTCGATCTGCTCGGGGGAGGTCTGGTCGGACGGCAAGACTTCGTTGAGCTGATCGAAGGTCACGAAGCCGCGCTTCTTGGCCTGCTTGATCATCTTCTTGACTGCCGCGTCGGACAGATCGAGCAAGGGCGAGGGCGCGTCCTGGGAGTCCTTCTCCGGCGCGTCCGCTGCCTTGTCGTCTTTTTCCTTGTCCTTCGCCTGCAGCGTCTTTGCCTTGGTGGCCATCCATTGCTCCTAAACGCGCTTCAACGCAGACTGCTCGCCGCGCCTGCCTGAATTCACTTGAACCTGTTGCCCGACGCTCTCGCTTCGGCAGCTCTCGACACGGAAAGGGCGGCGCGCATATCTCTCGCCACCCCCAACTCTCTCTCGCCGGAATTGCCTAACGCTTCGTCAGCCTCTTTGTCGCAGCGGATGCAGGTGTAGTGCCAACAGCGATTGCGCGGATTCATTCCTGACGCGTCTGTTCTGCCTGCGGCCGCCTGGTGGCCAAAGTGCTACAAGACCGTTAAGCCTCGATTAACCCTGTTTTTGCCGCCAAACCTTGGATTTGGCGAGTCTTTTAGCGGTTCCGGCCCCGGCCGTCCGCATGATTCTTTCGTCACACGCTCTTCTGGAACCGGCCCGACAGCTCGCCAAAACCCTCGATCAGGGCCTCAGTGCCGTCGACCTCGGCCATCCGGGCCTTGACGTCACGCAGCCATGCCAAATTGGCCTCGCTGGGGTCCTCCCCCAAGGCCAGCTCGGCGTCCTTCAGCTCTCTAAGTAGTGAATGCCATTGCCGATGCAAGGCAACCAGCTGATGCCAGGTGGCAAGAACATCGTCCCGCGCCGCGCCCTCGCGGGCGCCCCACACCGCCGCAGTGGTGATGCCGCCCTCAACCCTTTGAAGAACCTGCGAAAATCCGCCCTTCTCGAGGTCGCCGCGCATCTTCTCGGCCTGCTCGCCGGGGTCCGGCGAGTGGTGATGGTCGTGAGCAAAGGCGGCGATGATGCCGGCCCGGAGCTTGTGGGCCTCGGGATGGGCCAGCTCCAGGGCCGCGACCTCCTCGAGGTGGTCGTGCAGCAGCCAGGGATGATTGATCAGGCATTGCAGGATCAGCGCCTCCCGGCGGGAGATCGCGCTGCGCTGGCCGCGCATGATCGGGCTTGCCGCCAGCTGGGGGCTCGCCGCCTGGTAGGGGCCGGAGGGCAGCAGGGCAGGACCGGGCGGGCCGCGGCGGCCGCCACCAAATCCCTGCCCGCCAAATCCCTGACCGCCGAATCGATTCGCGCCGCCCCCGCCCCTGGGCTGGAATTGGCGGCCGCCGCCACCCTGGCGGAAATTGCCCCGGCCGCCAAAGCTGCCGCGCCCGCCTTCGGGGGCAAAGGCGCGCTGCAGCCGCTCGACGAATTCGTCGCGATAGTAGCGCCGCACCACCTCGTCGCGGATGCCGTTGGTGAGCTCCTTGATGCGCGCCTCCAGCGCGGCGCGGCGCTCGGGCGTGGCGAAATTGCCGCCTTCGAGCTCGCGCGACCAGATCATGTCGGCGAGCGGACGGGCCGCTGCGATCACCTCCTCGATCGCGCCGCGACCACCGGAGCGCACGAGATCGTCGGGGTCCTGCCCTTCCGGCAGCAGCGCAAAACGCAGGCTCTTGCCCGGTGCGAGGAAGGGCAAGGCAAGGTCCGCAGCACGATAAGCCGCCTTCTGGCCGGCGCGATCGCCGTCGAAGCAGAGGATCGGCTCGTCCGCCATCTTCCAGAGCAGCGCGAGCTGGCTTTCGGTGAGCGCGGTGCCGAGCGGCGCCACCGCGCCCGCAAATCCGGCGGTCACCATGGCGATGACGTCGACATAGCCTTCGACCACGACCAGCGCGCCGCCGTCATGGGTGGCTTTGCGCGCCGTCTGGTGGTTGTAGAGATTGTCGCCCTTGTGGAAGAGCGGCGTCTCCGGCGAATTCAGGTATTTTGCCGGAACGTCCTTCTCCAGCGCACGCCCGCCGAAGGCGATGACGCGGCCGCGCAAATCCGCGATCGGAAACATCACGCGATCGCGGAAGCGATCGTAGGGCACGGGAATATCGTTGCCGGCCACCAGCAGGCCGGTCTCGACCATGTCGTCGACGGAGACGCCGAGCTTGCCGAGATGCTCCTTCAGCGCGAAGCGATCGGGCGAGGCGTAGCCGAGGCGGAACTGCAATTGCGTCGCCGGCGAGATGGCGCGGTCGGCGAGATAGCCGCGCGCCTTGGCGCCGACGCGCGAGGCCAGCGTCTCCGCAAAGTATTTCGCGGCGAGATCCATGACGTCATGCAGCGAGCGGCGTCGCTGCTCCTGCCGCGCCGCATCCGGCGTCACCGCCGGCAGCGCCAGGCCCGCCATGCCGGCGAGCCGCTCGACGGCCTCGGCGAACGGCAGGCCGTCGGTCTCCATCACGAAATTGATGATGTCACCGTGCTTGCCGGAGGAGAAGTCGTGGTAAAAACCCTTCTGGTCGTTGACGTAGAAGGACGGCGTCTTTTCCTGCTGGAACGGCGACAGCCCCTTCCACTCCCGCCCCGCCTTCTTCAGCTTGACGCGCTTGCCCACGACTTCGGAGACCGAAAGCCGGGCACGAAGCTCGTCGAGGAATTGGGGCGTGAAGCGCATTAGGTTGATTTCTGGGGTGAGTCGGGCGTTAAGCCAATCGGATAGGCATATAAGGACGGCCCCAGGAAATACGAAGCACTTGGAGCTTCTCCCGGCTATTCACAGGTCGAAAGATTCGACAGAAAGCTTGAACCCGACCCGGTTCCACGCTTCCATATCCCCATGTTCAGGACCTTTCGAGGCGGTCACAGCGGGGGCTGGCGCGTCACCTCGATTTCGCCAGTGACGGGCGAGCCCCTGCCCTTCATGCCGGCGCTGTCGGTCACCGACAGCGAGGCCGTCTCGTTGCCGCTGGTGCCCTCGCGCAATGCGTGGCGGCTGGTCGGTGTCCCCAGCACGCTGCGCTACACCGAGCGCGCCGAGAAGCAGCAGCTCGTGGCCGTGCAGGCCGGGCTCGGCCGCCCCGAGGCGACCAGCGCGGCGCTGATCCCGATCCGCAAGTCGCAGGCCTGGTGGGAGCTGACACAGGAAGAGCGGCGCAAGGTCTTCGAGGACAGATCGCACCACATCGCGAGCAGCCTTCGTTTCCTGCCCGCGATCGCGCGGCAGCTCTATCATTGCCGCGACCTCGGCGAGCCCTTCGACTTCCTGACCTGGTTCGAATTCGCGCCCGCGGATGCCTCGCTGTTCGAGGAGTTGGTGGGAATGCTCCGGCAAACCGAGGAATGGAGTTACGTCGAGCACGAGGTGGATGTGCGCGTGGTGAAGGAAGTGCTGTCGGCTTAATGCTCCAGGAAACGCCCGGACCCGATGCGCGGCAGATCGGTGACGGGCCAATTGTAAACGTAGGTCCAGGCCTTCTCCGCGGAGCCATCAGGCAGCGTCACGTCGATCAGCTTACGCAGATATTCGGTCGGCTCCGGAAAGCCTTCGCCGCAGGCTTCATACATATCGAGCTCGCCCAGCAATTCGTCGGGCACGCGTAACTGAAACAGCTCGCCATGGACGATGTCGGAAGCCGCATCCGACAACAGCAATCCCGGATAATGCTTCACGAGCACCAGCCGGCCGCGGCAGGTCGCCTCACCCAGAAAATCCGCATGCCCCGCCAGCAGCCGCGCCATCGGATGGTCGAAGCCGCGCATCAGGGTGCCGTAGACGAAGAGACGATCGGAGGTCATGGCGGCTCTATAGCGGGCAATTGTAGAGAACAACAGCGCTTCAAACTCTGGTGTCGTCCTGGCGAA
The DNA here is from genome assembly GCF_054185205.1 of Bradyrhizobium sp. 14AA. Lineage (NCBI taxonomy): Bacteria > Pseudomonadati > Pseudomonadota > Alphaproteobacteria > Hyphomicrobiales > Nitrobacteraceae > Bradyrhizobium > Bradyrhizobium sp. 14AA. The sequence goes on from NZ_JAVAYM010000057.1 coordinate 5,905, forward strand.
AGCCAGGACCCATAGCCACCGAACGCTGGAACGGGCGCTCTGTCGGCCACGTCACCGCGCCACACGAACAGTCGGGGTAATGGGTCCTGGCTTTCGCCAGGACGACCGCGGCGAGTGTGGATGCACCGTCTTTCTACGAAACCTCCGCCTCCAGCTCCTCCTCGCTCGCCTGCTCGTCCGAGACCACCTGGATGCTGACGTCCATGACATCGAAGGCGTCCTGCGAGCCGATATAGATGCCGTGCAGCGGGATGGCCTGGCGCGGATCGCGGGCGACGGCGACGCGAATGAGGTCGCGCGTGCCGACGATGCCGTTGGTCGGATCGAACTCGATCCAGCCCGCGCTCGGCAGATAGACCTGCACCCATGCATGGGTCGAGCCGCCGCCGACATGACGCTGCGCGATGTCCTCGGGGACGAAAATGTAGCCGGAGACGAAGCGCGCGGCGATGCCGAGCTGGCGCAGCGCCTCGATCATGAACAGCGCATAGTCGCGGCAGGTGCCGGTGCCCGACTGCAATGTATGAAGCGGATGCTGCGTGCCGGGCTCGTGTCGCCTGCGATACTTGAACTGCTTGCGGATGGCGTGCGTCATCCCGCTCAGGATCTTGAAGGTCGGCGTCGGCGCCTCCTCGTCGAGGAAGCCGCGCGCCCATTCTCCGATCTCGCCGTCGGGATCGGCATATTGCGGCGCGGTGTACTGGACGAGGTCGGGGAATTCCTCGTTGCCGTAGACGAAGGGATAGAAGTAGGCCGCATCGTCCGCCGTCAGCGCGAACTCGTCCACCGGATTGTGCTCGACGGTGACGTGCCAATCGAAGGTCAGATGGTCCGCGCGCTCGTCGAAATCGGCGATCGCGACCGAGTTGCCGAACACGTCGTGGATCCAGCGCAGCGACATCGGCTCCGGCGATATCTTCAGCCGGGAGTCGAGCACGCGCAGATCATGCCCGTCGCGCGGACGCAGCATGATGCGGTGCTCGCCGAACGCCACGGGGCGGTTGTAGCGATATTCGGTCTTGTGATGAATCGTCAGCAACGGCATCGTCAGTCAATCATGGTGATTTCAGGCGGAGCAATCTATACCGATTCCCACCCAATTTCGGGGGCGACTGCTTTTTCCATAGGCAATCAGGATGGCTTTAGACACAGCCGACGCGACCGATCAACTGCTCGGCGAGCATGACATACCACCAGTGCATGAGGTGAATGCGGCGGGAACGTCGCCCTTCCTGCTGACCTCGGATCACTACGGGCGGTTGCTGCCGCGTGCGCTCGGCGATCTCGGCGTCAGCGAGAGCGAGCTGAGGCGACACATCGGCTGGGACATCGGCATTGCCGGCGTCGCAGACCGCCTCGCCAGGATGCTGGATGCGCATCTGATCGCGCAGCGCTATTCACGGCTCGTGATCGACTGCAATCGCCCGCCTGCGGCGATGAGCTCGATTCCCGTGATGTCCGAAGCAACCGCGATCCCGCGCAACGAAGGCATTTCGGACTGGGAGCGCGAGGCGCGGCGGCGCGAGATTTTCGAGCCCTATCACCGACGCATCGATGCCGCGATCGGCCGCCGCCTGCACGCCGGGCAGCCGACGGTGCTGGTGTCGCTGCACAGCTTCACGCCTGTTTATGCCGGCGTCGCGCGGCCCTGGCACATCGCTGCACTGTATAACCGCGACACCGTGCTGCCGCAGCTGCTGTTGAAACATCTCCGCGCGGAGAGCAATCTCGTCGTCGGCGACAACGAGCCCTATGCGGTGAGCGATCTCACCGACTACACCATCCCGGTCCACGGCGAAGCGCGCGGCCTCGTCAACACCGGCATCGAGATCCGCCAGGACCTGATCGCGGACCAGTCCGGCCAGCAGCAATGGGCCGACCGGCTGGCGCGGATCTTCGCGGAGATCGAGGTGGAGCTGAGGGTGGAGCGGCTGGTCGATTAGCCGCCGCGCGTCGCCACGAACAGCGCCAGCGCCGCGAAGATCGCGGCGATGCCCCACAGCACGTAGGCTATGCGGCCGTCGCCTCGCGCGTCGAGCGTGGCCTCGGCGGGGTTGTCGGGATTGACGCGAACCTCGACGGCGGCGCCGTCCTGGTAGCGCGACATCAGCTTCTTCAGCATCTCGTCGGAGGCCGACGGGCTTTCTGCCGCGACCCGCGCGCATTCATTGGTGTAGCTGATGTTCTGATAGCGGTAGGTGTAGGTCACCCGCTTGCCGAACATCTCGACGCCGCGGCGCTCGCCGGGCTCGCTGGCCTCGTGATATTCCTCGATACCCGACAGCTTGATCGTGCCCGGAACGACCGGCCAGCGCGTCGCCATCGAGGCCTGCCGCTGCACCGCCCACGCCATCAACGCGATGACGAGGCCGAACGCACCGAAGCCGACGACGAGGCCCGCAAGATCCGGCCGCGCGACGTGATGGGCGAGATATTGGTAACTCTGGTTGAGGCCGAACACCGAGCCGAAGATGATGCCGAGGACGATCACCGTGCCGATGCCGAGGCAGCCCCACAGGCCCTTGGGCAGGTCGCGCTCGAGCACCGCCTGATCGGGATGGCGCGGATTGTAGTAGACGGTGACGATACTGCCGGCCGGATATTTCGCCAGCTTCTCGGCGACCTGGAAATTGCCGAGGTCCTCGCCGATCGAGATGCGGTTGCAGCTCAGCTTGCGGCCGCCGACCGAATATTCGTAAGTCACGTTCGCGAAATTGCGGCTCTCCATGCGATAGCCGTCCTCGCGATCGTCGTCGGATACCCTGACCTCGCGCACCTCGGCGACCGAAGTGACGACCTTGCCCGCGGCTTGCGGCCAGCTTCGCGCTTCACGCGCCTGCCAGGTCTTGACGAGTGCGGCGATCAGGATCAGCGCGAGCGGCGCAAGCAGCATCGCGTAAACGAGCGGAGGCAGATTGGGCACGGCAAAGTCCTTGGTCAGCAGCAATGCTTCCTTGGACGCACCGCCGCCGGCAAAGGTTCAACCGGGCTATCAGCTCATTTCGCGCGGGTCAGCGCCAGCCAGATACCGCCGCCGATCATGAAGCCGCCCGAGACGCGCGACATCATGCGGGTGCGGCGGGCCGAGAAGAATTTTCGCGCACGGCCGGCAGCGATCGCATAGAGCGCGTCCGTCATCGCCGCGGTCACCATGAAGGTGATGCCCAGCAGCGCCACTTGCGGGAAGTGGTCGCGGTTCATGTCCATGAACTGCGGGATGAAGGCGCCGAAGAACACCAGCACCTTCGGGTTCGACAGCAGCACCAGGAAGCCCTGCAGGAAGAAGCCGCCGCGCGGCGGCGCCGGCGGCTCGTCGACATTGACGCCCTCGACCGGCGCCCAGATCAGCCTGATGCCGAGCCAGACGAGATAGGCGGCGCCGGCAAAGCGCACCCAGTCGAACCAGTAACCCATGGTCGCCATCAGCGAGGTCAGGCCGACTGCGACGATGCCGATGACGATGGCCAGGCCGGCCTGGGCGCCCAGCACATTGGTCAGCGCCGCACGCGTGCCATGGCGCAGGCCGTTGGCGATGACGAGGGTCACGATCGGCCCCGGCAGCAACGCCAGCGCAATGCAGGCGGCGACGAAGGCGAGATAGGCTTGCATGGACATCATGGACGGAACTCGGCTGAGGACGGTTTGGAGCATTAATGCATGGCGGGCGCCGGAACGGAAGGTCACTTATCCCCTCTCCCCGCTTGCGGCCGATTGCGCGCGCCAAAAACACTGTCTTGACATGCAACCATTTGGTTGCCTATTATCGCTGGCATGGATGAAGTCTTCAAAGCGCTCGCCGATGCGTCACGACGGTCGCTGCTCGACAGGCTTCACGCCAAGAACGGCCAGACGCTGAACGAACTTTGCGAAGGCCTCGCGATGACGCGCCAGGCGGTGACCAAGCACCTTGTCATTCTCGAAGAGGCCAACCTGGTCACGACCATCAGGCATGGCCGCGAGAAGCTGCATTACCTCAACCCGGTGCCGATCCATCAGATCGGCGAGCGCTGGATCAGGAAATTCGAGCGCGGCAAGCTCGCCGCGCTCAGCGAGTTGAAACGCCAGTTGGAGAAGCGCGATGAGTAAGCCGGAGTTCGTCTATGTCACCTACATCGAGACCACGCCGGAGCAGCTATGGGAGGCGCTGACCAATAGCGCGTTCACGAGGCAATACTGGTTCGACACCGAAGTCAGGTCCGATTGGAAGGTCGGCTCGCCCTTCGCCCTCGTGATGAGCGGCAAGGTCACGGATACCGGTGAGATCCTCGAGGCCGACCGGCCGCGGCGGCTCTCCTACACGTTCAAGCACGAATTGATGGAGGAGATGCGGAACGAAGCGGCGACGAAAGTCGTCTTCACCATCGTGCCCTACGGCAATCTCGTGAAGCTGACGGTGACGCACGAGGGCTTCGCCGGCGGCAGCAAGCTGCTCGACGGCATCTCGAAGGGATGGCCCGCGATCCTCTCCGGGCTCAAGAGCCTGCTGGAGACCGGCAAGGCACCCGCGATCCCGCCGGCTGCGCTCGGCATCGAAGGATTTGAGTGATGAACATCGACCAGTTCAAGCCGCTCACCGTCTACACCATCTACATCGCCTCCACGCCGGAGAAGGTGTGGGAGGCGCTGACCTCGGCCGAGTTCAGCAGGCAATATTTCTTCGGCAATGCCGTGGAGGTCGAGCCGCGCCTTGGCGGCGCCTTCACCGTGCATACGCCCGATGGCGCGCTGCACATCAGCGGCGAGGTGCTCGCCTACGATCCGCCGCGAAAGCTCGCGGTCACGTTCAACGTGAACTGGCCCGAACTGATCGAGAAGCTCGGCCCGACCCTCGTCACCTACGATATCGAACAGGTCGGCGATGCCGTCCGGCTCACGATGAGCGAAGGCCACGACCGGCCGCTCAGTGACGACATTCTGGCCGGTGGCCGCTCGGGCTGGCCCGCGATCCTCTCCAGCCTCAAGAGCGTGCTGGAGACCGGCAAGCCCCTGGTCGTCAAGCTGGGCCCGCCACAACGGATGCTCGACGCCCTGAAGGCGATGGGAATCAAGACGCCGTAGGCCCCGCTGTCGTCCCGGCACCACCAGGTATCGTAGGGTGGGCAAAGGCGCACTTGCGCCGTGCCCACCACCTAGCCGACATCGCAACAGAAGCGTGGGCACGCTTCGCTTTGCCCACCCTACGGCACTGCCGAACTACACCGGCACCACCAGCCGCCGATAGAGATGCCAGGTCGCATGCCCGAGCACCGGCAGCGTCACGATCAGCCCGAGGAAATACGGCAGCGCCGAGACGATCAGCAGCATCACGATCACGGCGGCCCAGCCGATCATCGGCAACGGACTCGTCACCACTGCGCGCACGCTCGTCACCATGGCCGTGACGAAATCGACCTCGCGGTCGAGCAGCAGCGGAAACGACACCACGGTAAGCGAGAACAGGATCAGCGACAGCGCCGCACCGACCGCGTTGCCGATCGCCAGGAACAGCAAACCCTCATTGGTCGTTAGCACCACCGTCATGAATTCCTGAAGGCTCGAGAACGAGGCGTGCAGGCCGAGCAGCAGCGCAATCAGGAGCCGCACCTGGTACATCCAGATCACGAACACGAACAGCGTGACGAAGGCCATCCAGCCGATCTCGCTGCGCGAGCGCACCGCCGACCAGATCGCGCCGAAGGAAACAGGCTCGCCACGCTCGCGGCGGCGGCTGACCTCATAGAGACCGATCGCCACGAACGGCCCGATCAACGCGAAGCCCGCGGCCAGGGGATAGACCAGATAGACCATGCCGAAAGCGGTGAGGCACAGCATGATGGCAATGCCGCCGGCGGCATAGAGCCCACCGAAGCAGAGGCCGTAAAACGGCAGCGCCTGGAAATCGCGCAGGCCCTCGACCAGCGCCTCGGCGATGTCGGTCGCCGCAACGGGCCGCACCACCGGATCGACCTTGCCCGAGATGGACATGAGCTTCCTCCGCAGATCGGCGCGATCTTTCGTCGCGCACGGATTGACCGCGATATTAGCGCTGCCGCGCGCAGGCGCAACGGAAAGCCAGCGGCGAAGCCGGCGGCTCGAAATCTTTAATCTTCCGTGCGATTTTCGCGCCAATCCCTATGGACTGGACAGACGATGGTCCGCAAATTGTACCTCCGAACAAGCACACGCGACGAGCAAAACGGACCGCCCGACCGATGAGCCTGCGTACCCGGTTACTGATCCTCGTCATCGCGGCCATGCTGGTGCCGGCATGCCTCGTCGGCTTGCGCTTCGTGCAGAACCGCAGCAGCGAGATCAACGCGGCCGTGGCCAATCTGGCCGCATCCGCCGACGACATCGCGAGCGACCTGGACGAGAAGATTCAGGGCACCGCCCAGCTTCACTATGGCCTGGCCCGTGCCCGCGACCTCGACACGCGCGACAAGGCGGCATGCTCTGCGTTCCTGTCGGACGTGCGCGAGGAATACCCCCAGTTCACCGGCATCCTGACCATCGATCCCGATGGCAGCCTGTTTTGCGACTCGCTACGGACCAACCGCACGCTCGATCTGAATGACCGCGGCTATTTCAAGCAGGTCAAGGGCCTGCAAGGCGTCGTCGCGGTGGAGCCGGTGTTCGGCCGCCTGACCGGGCTATCGGTGCTCCAGATCGCCTATCCCGTGCGAACGGAGGCGGGCGCGCTGAAATTCGTGCTGCTTGCCTCGTTCAACCTCAACAAGTTCGCCGAATATCACCACAAGCGGCTGCTCGCCGAGAAGGAAATCCTGCTCGTCGACGGCAAGGGCACGGTGCTGGTTGCTCCGAAGGGCGGCGGCTGGAGCAAGCCGATCGGCGCGTCGATCGCGGGATCCGACCTGTTCCGCTTCGCGACAGCGCCCGATGGCGAGAGATTTCGCGAGGTGACCGACCGCGACGGCCGCACGCAGGTCTGGACCGTCGCCCGCTCGCCGTCGATCCGCAAGGCCGGCCTCACCATCATGGTCGGACGCTCCAAGGACGGACTGGTCGCCGCCGCGAACCGCCGGCTTTACGAGGACATGGCGATCCTGGCGGTGGCCTTGCTGCTGCTGCTGGCGGCCGTCTGGATCCTCGCGACCGTGAGCGTCGGACGGCAGGTCGGACGGCTTGCCGCGATGGCGAAGAGGCTCGGGCTCGGCGATCTCGGCGCGCGGATTCCGCCGCCCCATCCCGGCGGCGAGCTCGGCGGATTGATGACCCTGCTCAACGGCACCGCCGAGTCGCTCGAGCAGCAACGCGCCGCTATCGCGGACCTCAGTCACAAGCTCAGCCAATCCCAGAAGATGGAAGCCATGGGCCAGCTCACCGGCGGCGTGGCGCATGATTTCAACAATCTGTTGACGGTCATTCTCGGCAATTCGGAGCATCTTGCCGACAGGCTGGCGGGCAACAAGGAATTGCACCAGATCGCCGGCGACATCGCGACCGCCGCCGAGCGCGGCTCCGACCTGACACGGAGCCTGCTCGCCTTCGCGCGCAAACAGCCGCTGAGGCCGCGAGAGATCGACATCTCCGAGAAGGTTCTCGGCATGGAGCAGTTGTTGCGCCGGTCGCTCGGCGAGCACATCGAGTTCAGCTTCGCGTTCGGACCGGATCTGTGGCCGGCCAGCGTCGATCCCGGCCAGCTGACGACTGCCCTGCTCAACCTCGTGCTCAATTCGCGCGACGCAATGCCGGACGGCGGCAAGCTGACGGTCGAGGTGCGCAACAATTCGCTCGGTGAATCCGACCTCGACGTCAACGGCGAGCCGCGGCCCGGCGACTACGTCATGATCGCCGTAACGGATACCGGCAGCGGCATGACTGCTGAGGTCGTGAGCCGCGCATTCGAGCCGTTCTTCACCACCAAGGAGGTCGGCAAGGGAACCGGCCTCGGCCTGAGCATGGTCTACGGGTTTGCGCAACAATCCGGCGGGCTCGTGCAATTGCAGTCCGAACCCGGACAAGGCAGCGTCGTCAGGCTGTTCTTCCCCCGCATCGCAACGGCGCCGCGCGAGGACGCCCCACGCGCGGAGCGGATCGTCGCACCTCACGGTCACGAGACCATTCTCGTCGTCGAGGACGACGATATGGTCCGCGCCTATCTCGAGAACGAGCTCAGGACGCTCGGTTATCGCGTCATCGCGACGTCGAACGGGCCCGCAGCGCTGGACGTGTTGCGCCAGCCCGGAGACATCGACCTGCTGTTCACCGACGTCGTGATGCCCGGCGGCATGTTCGGACCGGAGCTTGCGAGACAAGCCACGGTTCTGCGGCCCGCTCTCAAGGTGCTCTTCACCTCCGGCTACAGCCAAAATCCCGTCAAGACGCCCGACGGGATCGACGCGCGCATTCTGACAAAGCCGTTCCGACGGCAGGATCTCGCGGCGATGTTGCGGTCCGCGTTATCGTCCCGCTAATCAGCGCGCCGCAAGCAGGAGCGCCACGCCGAGATTGGCTGCGAACAGGCCTGCGTCGATGACGAAGATTCTGAGCATCGGCCCCTTCAACACGGGCCAGTAAGCCACCCCGACGCGCCCTCCGCGCATCAGGACCGGCAGGTTGTAGGCGAACTGGCTGAAGTGGCAGGCCGCAAAGAACAGGAACAGCACCAGCTGCGCCTCGACCGGCTGGAAGAAAAGCGGACGCGCGACCAGGAGGTAGAACGACAACAGCCCGATCGGCAGATTCATCCCGCCCAGGAACGCCACGCTGGCCGCCAAAGTCGGCGCGATCGGATTGCCGCGCTCCTCGCGCGGCAACAATATCTTCAGCGTATTGCCCTGGGCGACGCTGAACTGGATGAAGGCGCCGCCGAACCAGAGCGCGTTGAGAAGCAGAACGATATCCGAAAGATGCATCGCTATTTTCCGTAAAAGGCTTCGCTGCGCGCCACGAGGCCCGCATCGTTGAAGTCCATGAACTCGCTGGCGCGCGTGTCGCCGAGCTGCCACCACACCGTCAGCCGCGCGATCACGTCGTCCCAGCTCCAGTTCAGGATCTTCAGGTCGGCGCTTTCGATGTGACCATAGGCCTTCCGCCAATAGGCGCGGATGTTGTCGGCGCCGGTGACGACGGGAGAGCCGGTCAGTGTCAGCGCCAAGGGACTACGCATCTGCGCGTCGTCGGCAAAATGCGCGACGACCGCGTCGATGTCGACCTTGCACCAGTTCGCGCACCATGCCGCGACGAAGCGTTCGGCGGTTGCGCGATCCATTTCCCGTGCGCTCATGGCTTCTGTCCGCCCATGGCGGCGACCTCCCCTGGCTCGTTGCCGGGAGAGTGGCAAAGCCGCCCCCTCATGTCAACCATATTGACTTGAGGTTTCGTCAGGTGTTGTCGGCGATCGCTCCCATGACGGCCATCCATGCCGCCGCACCCGGCGCCCCGGCGCGATCGAACGCCTCGCGCAGGACCTTGCGCTCGTGGTCCGAGGCCTTTTGCTCGATGCGTTGCCCCGCGGCGGTCAGGCGCAGCAGTTTCGAGCGATGCTGCTCGGGCGAGCGCTTCGAGGTCACGAGCTTGCGCTCCAGCAGCAGATTGAGCGGCCGGTTCACAGCCTGCTTGGAAATGCCGAGGATCTCGATCAGCGCGCCGATCGCAATATCGGGCCGCCGCGCCACCACGTAGAGGATGCGATGGTGCGGACGCGACAGCCCCTGCGCCGCAAGATATTCGTCGGCCTCCAGCGTCATGCCGCGCCAGCCGTAATACATCAGCTCCAGCGCCGCATCGAGATCGTGCAGTTTGTCGAGTGAGGCGCGGTGAAGCCCGGCGGCTTGAGGCGTCTTTGCCATTGTCGGAATCTAACCCCTCGCCCGCAGCTCACGCCGCAGCACCTTGCCGGTCGCCGTCATCGGCAGCGTCTCGGCGAACTCGACGAAGCGCGGATATTCGTGGGCGGCGAGCTGCACCTTCACGAACTCCTGGATCTCGCGCGCCAGCGCATCGCCTGGCGCGAAGCCGGGACGCAAGACGATCCACGCCTTGATCGATTCGGTACGGATCGGATCGGGAATGCCGACCACCGCCGCCATCGCCACCGACGGATGCTTCATCAGCGTGTGCTCGATCTCGGACGGGCCGACGCGATAGCCGGCCGTGGTGATGACGTCGTCCTCGCGACTGACGTACCAGAAATAGCCGTCCTCGTCCTGCACGCCGAGATCGCCGGTGAGCAGGAACTCGCCGGCATATTTCTTCGCCGTCGCCTCCGGATTGCGCCAATATTCGAGCATGGTGACGGGGCATGGCTGGCGCACGCCGATGATCCCGCGCTGTCCCGTGGGCAGCTCCTCGCCCTTGTCATCGACGATGCGGACGTCGAAACCCGGCGTCGCCTTGCCCATCGCGCCGGGGCGGATCGGAAACAAGTTGGAGTTGCTGCCGATCACGAGGTTGCACTCGGTCTGGCCGAACACTTCATGCGCGTCGATGCCGAAGGTCTCGCGCACCCAGCCCAAGAGCTCGCCGCCGAGGGATTCGCCGCCGGTAAAGATGCTGCGCAGCTTGACGCCAGAATGCTTCACGCCGGCCTGCCGCATCAGCTTCAGCGCGGTCGGCGGCAGGAAGACGTTGCGCACGGAAAGATCGGCCATCATCTGCATGGCCGCCTGCGGCTCGAATTTTCGCGCGCGATGGCCGACCAGCGGGATGCCGTGATACCAGAATGCGAGCAGGCCGTTGACGAGGCCGCCGATCCAGGCCCAGTCCGCCGGCGTCCACATGAGATCACCGGGGCGCGGCAGGAAGTTGTGGCACATCTCGACGTTGGGGAGATGACCGAGCACGACGCGGTGCGCATGCAGCGCGCCCTTCGGGTTGCCCGTCGTGCCCGAGGTGTAGATGATCAGCGCGGGATCGTCGGCAGAGGTGTCGACGGTCGCAAAGTCCTCGGACGCGGTTTCGATCGCTGGCCAGAACGGTTTTGCGCCGGCGTGGACGGCGCCGCTCGTGACATAGATGTCCTGCAAATAGGGCAACCGATCGCGGATCTTCGTAAGCTTCTCCCAACCCGCCTCATCGGTGATGATGGCCTTCGCTTGCGAATTCGACAGGCGGAATTCCAGCGCGTCCTCACCGAACAGCGCGAACAGCGGAATCGAGATCAGACCGGAGCGGAACGCCGCCATATGCGCGATCGGCAATTCCAGCGATTGCGACAGGAACACCGCGACGCGGTCACCGCGCGCAAGACCATCGGCCTTCAGCACATTGGCGAAGCGGCGCGACATATCCGCGACCTCGTCGAAGGAGGTACGCGTGGTCGCGCCGTTCTCGTCGACATAGACCAGCGCCAACCGCCCCGTGCCGTCGGCATGGCGGTCGCAACAGGCCTCCGCCATGTTGAAGCGCGCGGGGATATCCCAGCGGAAGTTGCGATAGAGTTCGTCGTAGGTTGCGGCTTCGGTCAGCATGGCAGGCGTTTCCACGTTCTTCTTGCTTGGGCAGCCACTTTAAGCGCGTGGATGCCCGGGACAAGCCCACGGCTGTCCGGTTCAAAATTATTGGACAGAGCGCATGGCGTTGATTCTACTCGATCCTGGACGTCTGCAAGCGTTCCGGGACACGAATGGAGATCAGCGCCATG
>NZ_JAVAYM010000058.1:0-16552 GCF_054185205.1 Bradyrhizobium sp. 14AA
ACTGTATTGTGGTGCGGCATGGCGCTGATCTCCATTCGTGTCCCGGAACGCTTGCAGACGTCCAGGATCGAGTAGAATCAACGCCATGCGCTCTGTCCAATAATTTTGAACCGGACAGCCGTGGGACGAGCCCGGCCATGACGCTGCGGAGGCTTTGGTGTGCCCAACAACTCCGCCATGGAACCAACCCTCTGATTTCGTTCCGATTCATATTTTCCTAACCTTCGCTGGTAACGGGGTCTTTTCGGTTTTGCTGCATCTTGCATCCCACGGGAGGGCTGGATGGGCACATCGATCCGATGGAACGCGCGCACGCGCGCGTTGCTTCGCCGTTGGCATGGCGCGCCGCTGACGTGGCTGATCGTCGGCGGCTTCGTGCTGATGGCCGCGACCGCCATCGGCACCGCGCTCACCGTCGACCGCTTCCGGCAGAACGCGATCGAGAGCGGCCGCGACAGCCTGGAAAATTCCGTCCGCCTGCTGGCCCGGCACTTCGACCGCGAGTTCGAGGATTTTGCGGTGCTCCAGAAGAGCATCATCGCCGAGCTGGAAAGCCATGGTATCGAATCCGCCGACGTCTTTCAAAGCGAGATGGGCACGCTGGCCGTGCATGAGGTGCTGCGCACCAAGGCCAGCGGCTGGACCGACGTCGCCGGCGCCAACGTGTTCGATTCCGAGGGCGTGCTGATCAACTCGTCGCGGCGCTGGCCGGTCGCCGACATCTCGGTGGCCGATCGCGGCTATTTCAGGCGCCTCAGGAACGATCCGGCCGCGCAGGAAGAGATCGAGGTCGTGCCCGGACGCTTCGGCACCGGACCGGCGATCGTGTTCGCACGGCGCGTCTCCGGCCCGCACGGCGAATTCCTCGGCATCGTCTCGCGCGCGATCGCGCCCGAGCAGCTCGAATCCTTCTTCGCCTCGAGCGGGCTCGGCGAGGAATCCTCGATCGCGATGCACCACCAGAACGGCCAGTTGCTCGCGCGCATTCCGCATGTCGACGCCATGATCGGGCAGAATTTTCGTCAGGGCACGCCGGAGCAGATGGCGGTGTTCGAGCGCACCTTCGTCACCACGCAGCTGGCAAGCCCGATCGACGGCAAGGACCGCATCGTCGCCTCGCGCCTGCTGGCCGGCGAACCGCTGGTCGTGGTCGCGACCAAATCGCTGGATGCGACGCTGGCCGTCTGGCGCACGCAGACGAAATTCTTCGTCACCGTCGCGGTGGTCTCGATCGGCCTCCTGGTCCTCACGCTGTTCCTGGTCTTCCGCCAGGTGACGAGCCGGCTCTCGGTGGAGAAGCAGCGGCTCGACACCGCGATGAACACCATGACGCAAGGGCTCCTGATGTTCGACCAGGACCAGCGGCTGATCGTGTGCAACCGCCGCTACATCGAGATGTATCACCTCTCCGCCGAGGTGGTGAAGCCCGGCGCCTATTTCCGCGACGTGATCCAGCATCGCCACGACACCGGATCGTTCGACGGCGACGTCGAGGCCTATTGCGACGACATCCTGAGCAATGCCGGACACACCCAGAGCACGATCATGGAGACCGCCGACGGCCGCCTGATCGAGATCAAGAACCATCCCGGCACCGCCGGCGGCTGGCTCGCGACCCACGACGACGTCACCGAGCGCATCCGCGCCGACGAGCGCATCGCGCATATGGCGCATTACGACGCGCTGACCGACCTGCCCAACCGCGTGCTGATGCGCGGCCATCTGGAGCGCCGCGTCGCGGAGCTTAGCCAGGGCAAGCCGTTCGCCATCCTCTATATCGACGTCGACGAGTTCAAGGGCGTCAACGATTCACTGGGACACGAGGTCGGCGACGAGCTGCTGCGCCAGGTGGCGATGCGCCTGCGCGCCTGCGTCAGCGGCAACGATCTCGTCGCGCGGCTCGGCGGCGACGAATTCGCCATCGTCAAGGCCGGCACAAGCGATCCGGCCGAGCTGACGGCACTCGCCGAGCAGATCCTGACGACGCTGCGCACGCCGGTGGACTGCAAGGGCCAGGAGATTCCGACCGATGCCAGCATCGGCATCGCGATCGCGCCCGACCATGGCGACAATCTCGACGATCTGCTCAAGCGCGCCGATCTGGCGATGTATGCGGCGAAGTCCGAAGGGCGCCGCACCTTCCGCATCTTCGCGCCCGAATACGACGCCAAGGCGCGGCTGCGTCGTCAGCTCGAGCTCGATCTGCGCCAGGCCCTCGCCCGCGGCGAGTTCGAGGTGCACTACCAGCCGCTGGTCGATCTCGCCGCCAATGTCGTCACCGGCTGCGAAGCGCTGCTGCGCTGGCGCCATCCCGAGCGCGGCATGGTCTCGCCCGCGGACTTCATTCCGGTCGCCGAGGACACCGGGCTGATCGGCGAGATCGGCGAATGGGTGCTGAAGCAGGCCTGCAACGAGGCCGCATCCTGGCCCGGCCAGATTCACATCGCGGTCAACGTCTCGCCGGTGCAGTTCCGCTCGCGGACGCTGGCGCTGAAAGTCGCGGCCGCACTCGCGGAGTCAGGACTCGCGCCCGGACGGCTCGAGCTCGAGATCACCGAGACCGTCCTCATCCGCGACGACGAGGAGGCGCTGACGATCCTGCAGCAGCTGCGCGAACTCGGCGTGCGCATCGCGCTCGACGATTTCGGCACCGGCTATTCGTCGCTGAGCTATCTGCACCGCTTCCCGTTCGACAAGATCAAGATCGACCGCAGCTTCATCAGCGACATCGGCGAGCCCGAGGATTCCTCGCCGATCGTGCAGGCCGTGGTGCACATGGCCGCCGCCCGCCACATGGCGACGACCGCGGAAGGCGTCGAGACCGAAGCCCAGCGCGAAGTGCTGCGCCAGCTCGGATGCAGCCAGATGCAGGGCTGGCTGTTCAGCCCGGCCGTACCGGCGGCGAAGCTGAAGCAGCTGTTGTCGGCGCAGGCGGCGGCGGCTTAATCGCCGCACCCCTTTTTTGTCGGATATCGGGCATGCCCCAAGGAGCGGACATCAGGGCCGCGCTTAAGCTCGTCTGCCTTGGAGCACCACCCCGACTCTCTCCACGTATAGTGAGGGCGACTCAACGGAGAGAAACATGAGCGCGCCGGAAATCATTCGACGAGCCATCGAAATCGGCGAACGGAACGGCAGGATGACCTTCGATGAATTGAATCAACTCTGTGACGGCGCTCTGCTGGACCCCAAGGACATCGAACGTATTCTCAACGCTGTGAGCGAGGCGGGAATCTTGCTTGAGGAAGACTGAACGTCGCTCTGGTCTAACGATGCAGCGAAAGGCAGACCCGCAGCCACGCTGATCTCCACGCCCGTCCTTTCCCCGCCCCCGAAAATTAGGATCAAACCTCGCAGCTCGCGGTTATCGCCCACTGAGCCGGCCGGGAACTTCCGACCGGCTGACGTCGGCCAACATTGCATCACGCGCATCGCAGGCGGCTTTCGTCTGCGTTCTCGTGTGCGCGTGCGAGACCGAGCGAGGCGACATGGCGATTACAGCATTGGCGATCGCAGCTTTCAGGATGATTCCACTGGTGGCGGCTATCGCCATGATCGGCCTCGCCGCGCAGGCCCGCGACGACGGCCGCTATGCAAACTCTCCGCTCAAGGGCTGGTTCGAGAGCCTGCACAGCAAGGGCGGCGGCCCCTGCTGTGCCGACGCCGACGGCACCGCGCTCGACGATGTCGACTGGGACACGCAGGACGGACATTATCGCGTGAGACTGCTGGGCGACTGGATCGTGGTGCCCGACGACACCGTGATCACCGAACCGAATCGCGCCGGCCGCACCATGGTCTGGCCCTATTACGTCAACGGCCGCGCCATGATCCGCTGCTTCATGCCCGGCAGCATGACCTGAGGTTTCGAAGAACTGCGCAGGGTGGGTAACCCGCCCCACGAACCTCGCGCGCTGCGGGATGCTACGCCGCGCGGAGGTCGCCGATGCGGCGAGGATAGCGCTGGCTATTGCCGCGGCAAACGCGCATGGTCGTGACAGCCGGCACCGGTTGGGGCTTCACTTGCGAAAGGCAGGCGTGCATGACCACCCGCTCGCGGCGAGAAACCGTCACCTTCAGGCATCCGTTCCGCATCCGCGGCATCGAGCGCGTCTTGCCGGCCGGTGCCTATGAGGTCGTCACTGACGAGGAGACGATCGACGGCCTGACCTTCCCAGCCTATCGCCGCGTTGCCACGATGATCACTGTGCCCGCCGAAGGCCCGTGCGGCGCCGTGGAGACGCTGTCGATCGGTTCGGTCGATCTTGCGAACGCGCAAGCCGCAGACGCGAGCATGGCCAATGACTGACCACACCGTCGATCTCGACAAGCACCGCGGCATGGCCGCGCAGAAGGCGACCGATCTGCGCCGCGCGCTTGCCGAGGTCGAGGCCAATGTCAGGAAGCTGCGCGAGCGCGAGGCCGATCTCGAAAACCGCATGATGACGGTGCCCGCTACGTCGTGGCCGGAGGCGGCGGTGAAGGCGCGCCACCTGCTCAACCTCTATGCTGCGAGCCTGCCCGCCGAGGATACGCGCCACCGCGCGCTGGTGGCGGCGTTGTTCGACGATTTCGCCCGGCTGTCGGGCGAGGACTGAGGCGCACGGCGGCCGCCTGCAGTCTCAACGCGCGCCAGGCCCGGCGCGACCGGGAATCGGGCGGCGATGATGTGAGGACGATCACGCCAGGACCCAACCACGTAACGGAGTAAGCCATGACATTAACCAGCGGCCGCTTTATCAGCCACGAATACGATCGGATGATCGTCCGGTTCTCGATGCATGACGGCGTGAAAGAGGTTCCTTGCGCCATCTCGACCTCGGCGATGGACTACCTCGAGCGCGGCCCGCAAGTCAGACCCGAGCAGCGCGAAGCCCAGTTCACTCGCCTGCGGGATCGCATCGAAGCCCGCGCGGCGAGCAAATATCGCGCGACGGAGTTCGAAGGCACACCGCCCGGCATCGTGCTGCGAGGCATCGACTTCAGGCTGTAGGGACCCGGGCTTTGACCTCCGGCAAGGGCGCCTTGCGCTCAAAAGGCTTCTTTTTCGGCGGCGCAGGCAGCAATCCTTCCCGGATCGCCTGCTTTCGCGCGAGCTTGCGGGCTCGGCGAACAGCTTCGGATTTCTCGCGAGTCTTTTTCTCCGAGGGCTTTTCGTAGGAGCGCCGCTGCTTCATTTCCCGGAAGACGCCCTCGCGCTGCATCTTCTTCTTGAGAACACGGAGTGCCTGCTCGATATTGTTGTCTCTGACGAGTACCTGCAATTTGATCCTCCTCGCTTGGGGCTGCAAATGCGACATGTCCTGCATGGCAGCCAATGCAGGAGCTTCATTGCGATTTTGAGGATAGCGCTGCGACATTGGTCGCCAGCTTCAGACAAGCCGATCCGCTCGTCACAGCGATGCAACTTGGTGACGTCGACGTGACCACTCCGGTGCAGCCCTGTCAATCGATAATGCCTTCGATCAGCTTGCCCGCACGTCGACAGAAGCCTTTCAATCGGAGAGCCAGAGCTGCCTGGCAGAAACAAACCGGCCTCCATCCTTGCAAAAACGTGAAGATGATGTATATTGAGTGTGTTCGATCAGCCGCTGTGCCTTGTTGATTGCGCCCGCGGGCTCCTTTTCCAAAGACATCGACGAAGTTGAAAATGCTCGCGTGATTATCGCGCGGCACGCGCTCGTGCGCTTTGGAGACGAAAATGACGACAGGTACCGTTAAGTGGTTCAACGGCCAAAAGGGCTTTGGATTTATTCAGCCGGACGACGGCAGCAATGATGTATTCGTTCACATCAGCGCCGTCGAACGTGCTGGTCTTGCGGGTCTCGGAGAGGGCCAAAAGGTCAATTTCGAGGTCAAGACCGACAAGATGCGAGGCAAAGTCAGCGCCGAGAATCTCTCGCTGGCTTGATATCGTGGCACCGTTTCACGGATGTACTGAAACGGGCTCTCTGCCCGCTCGATCCTCGGATTGAGCGGGTTTTGCCGGTTGCATAACGGAGTGACGCATGAGCGCCAGAAAATCGGCCGAGCTGTCACCCGAGAGCATCGCGCGTACCGATCGTAAGCGCCTCGCCGCCGAAGAGGGCGTGCGGGCACTCGCGGACGTCGAAAGGCAGGCCATCGACGTTCGCAAGAACATGGCGCGGCTTCGAGAGGTGCGCGAGGCCAAGGAAGCGGCTGACGCCGCCCTTCAAGCCGCGTTGCCAACACCCGCGGTCAAGAAGCGTTCAAGAAAAGCGGCGCCATAGCCGTCTTCAACGCCGCCGCCGAGATTTGAAGGGCCGCCCCATGCCGAAGAGTGCAGGTCGTGCCTAGAGCCAAGCCGGACGACGGAACCATCACCTTCTTTGTCGCGTTCGGCGCAAATCGACAGATGTGCCGGCTTGCGACGACATTCAACACGCAGAGGCAGGCCTTCAGCTACTTGCAGAAGCATCGAACCGAGTTCGAGCGTATGGCGCGGGCGCGCCTTGCTTCAGGGGAGCTCGAAGACGGGATTGTCGTGCTTTCGATGCTCTAGTCGGACCCATCAGGCCGGCATGAGCGCTTACGGCGATCTCAATTGATCGGTTCAGGTTTCTTGCAGACGAATGCGGCTCTCGAGACGGGGCCGCTCGCATCCCGAACTTCGATGGCCAGGCCGTCGCTGCTCGCGAACGGTTCGAGTTGGCTGGCAATGTCGGCAAGAGAAAGCGCCGCCTCGATCTCCGCGGCCCGTTGGCTGGTCAAGTCCACACCTTCTTCGTCGACGACGAACAACTCGCCATCCCAGATATCAAAGTAGAAATGCGACACCGACACCTAAGGCGTCGTGTCGGACTGGTTTCGTCGCTTGGCCTCCCTCGCCAACCGTTCAGCCTTCAGTCGCTCCCGATTTTCGTGAAAAGCCTGTTCTGCCTTTTGGTAGTCGGACGGCGCTTTCTTCGGGGTCTGCTTGAACAGATTGTTCGCCTCATGCTCTGCACGCGATTGGGAATGCGGTCTCATCGCTGCTCCTCCTCGTCTCCGGTGATCCGAAGTTGCCCGGTGTCGGCGGCGTCTTGTTGCTCGGCTTCTTCCCGGACCGGCTTACCTCGTTTGGGCCGGTCAACTCGCACGCGGTCGAACTCCTCGGGCCCATCGAGCAGATCCCGCTTGCGGATTGCCCGATCATCTGCCGTCGTCCTTGGGTCGCCCATGCCGTCGATCGTATCGCCGGCCATTTTGCGTGCGCGCTGCTCCTGCTGATCGTGATCGGCATGCACCGTAAGCCCCAGTTCGACCAGGCGGCTTATCGCCTCGGGCAAGTTGGGCTTGTCATTCTGACGAGCCATCCATGCCGTGATCGCTCTCAGCAGTGATTCCGAGGGTCGGAAGCCTGCGGCTCGAGCGAGGGTGGCGCTGTTTTCCGGTCTTCTCATCGGGCTCCATGCAGTTTGTAGACAGGATCCAGCGTGGCAGTTGGCCCCGGCAGAGGGGCGCAAGATCAACGGCTGATCTCCTGATGCGTTCCTGATTTGGTTCGCCATGCGCGTGCACACCGCCCGGCGCGTACGCGCCGGACGGGGCTGAGCTCCGGAGAGCCGGCCTCAGGCGCGCGGGCTCACTTCGCCTGCTTTGCCGCCCTGATCTCGGCGAACTCGGCGTCGGGATGGGTGACGATGGTGGTGAACATGATGCCGCTGATGATGAGCGACCAGGCGGTGTTCCAACAGATCCAAAACACGTGCCAGCCTCCGTTTCGACCTCAGCCCGCGGGATCGGGGTAACGGCAGGGCGCGGCTGTCGTTCCCGGTGCTATGACGGC
Organism: Bradyrhizobium sp. 14AA; assembly: GCF_054185205.1. Lineage (NCBI taxonomy): Bacteria > Pseudomonadati > Pseudomonadota > Alphaproteobacteria > Hyphomicrobiales > Nitrobacteraceae > Bradyrhizobium > Bradyrhizobium sp. 14AA. The sequence goes on from NZ_JAVAYM010000058.1 coordinate 7,790, forward strand.
GCAAGCGAGGCGCTACTTTTGTTTGGTCGGCGGCGGGGTGCGATCGGTTTGGCCGGTGTGGCGCTTTGCCACGACGTCCTCATCGCGCCGCCCTTCGCGGGGGCGCTGCGGCAGCCTGGGCTGGCCGGCCTGACCGCCATGCTTGCCGCCCATGTCGGGCTTGCCTTCGAGGTCGTTTTCACGGGGCATGCCGGGTCAATGCGCTCGCGCGGCATTGGTTCGTCACGGCATTGCGCTGTTTTCGCCTGTGAACGAGTTCATAGGATTGCCGCGGTTTGCAGTGCACGATCGCAGGATGCGGAAACGACTCGTCACCTGGACAATCCTGACCTGCGCGCTGCTTGCGGTCGCGGTGTGGACCGTGCTCGGGCCGCCCGACCGCCCGCCCGGGCCGCATCTGCCCTCCCGCACGGCGGCGGTGCGATAGAATCTTGTTTTGACGCGCTTTCTCGACGCGAACCGGCCTCCGCTTCGCCTTGCAACCGATACAATTTCGGCATCGATCAATCCCCATTGGAATTTGGTGCGATGGGGCGGCTGCGGCTATCCTCGCCGGCAAAACGAAAATGCCCGCAGGGCCTTTGAGGAGGAATCCATGTCGAGATCGATAAGCCGCAGCGCGCCACGGACTGCCATCGCCACCACCCTCACCTTCCTCGCCCTCATTTCAGGAGTCCGCGCCGGCATGGCCGAGACCTTCGCCTATGTCGGCAACGCCGACAGCAACGACGTCAGCGTGTTCAAGCTGGACGAGAACGGCGGGATGACGCCCGTGCAGACCGCCGCCTTCCCGGGCGCCGAAAAGCCCGGCTCCTCGACCCCGCTCGCGATCACGCCCGACCACCGCGTGCTGATTGCCGGCATCCGCTCACAGCCGTTCCAGGCAGTGAGCTTTGCGATCGATCCCAAGACGGGCCAGCTCAGCCATATCGGCAACGGCCCGCTCGCCGACAGCATGGCCAATATCGCCGTCGACCGCAGCGGCAAATTCCTGTTCAGCGCCTCCTATGGCGGCAACAAGGTCGCGCTGAATCCGCTTCTCGCAAACGGCGTCGTCGGCGAGCCGAAGCAGGTGATCCCGACCGGGCTGAACGCGCACGCCTTCCTGCCGTCGCCCGACAACCGCTTCGTGTTCACGACCAATCTCGGCTCCGACCAGGTGCTGGGCTTCGCGTTCGATGCCACAGCCGGCACGCTGACGCCGAGCGATCCCCCGGCCCACAAGGTGCCGGAGAAATCAGGGCCGCGGCACTTCGTTTTCCACCCCAACGGCAAGTTCGTCTATCTCGTCCACGAGCTGAACGGCGACGTCGCCGCGTTCAGCTACGAAGCCAAAAGTGGCGCATGGACCGAGATCCAGCGCACCACCGCGCTGCCGGAAGGGTTTTCCGGAAAGCCCTGGGCGGCCGACATCCACATCACCCCGGACGGCCGCTTCCTCTACGCCTCCGAGCGCACAACCAACACGCTCACCGCCTACAAGGTCGATGCGGCCAGCGGCAAGCTGACCACGGTCGGCAGCGTGCCGACCGAAAAGCAGCCGCGCGGCTTCCACATCGATCCCTCCGGCCGCTACCTCGCCGCGGTCGGTGAGCTCTCGGACAGCATGACGGTCTATGCCATCGACCAGGGCAGCGGCGCGCTCGGCAAGCTCAAACCCTACCCCACCGGCAAGAAGCCGAACTGGGTGGAGTTCCTGAGCCTGCCGTGACGGGCAACCGCGGCGGGCCTACGTAATAATCCGTAATTTCGCAAAACCCGCCTTGGCTTCATATCATGGGGCATGGACCGTCAGATCGTCTTCAAGTGCCCCCAGACCGGCATGAACGTGCAGTACCGGCTCGGCGACGAGCCGGCTGATCGCACGCACATTTCCGTGCCCTGTCCGGCCTGCACGCGCCTGCATCTGATCGATCGTTCGACCGGCAAGCTGCCCGGGGGCCTTCGGAGCTGAGCTGTTTTCCCGCTGCGACCTGCGCCGTGACGTCGTCATGGCGTGAGGCACCCACATCCGGCGGGCAGCGAACCTGATGCCCAATCCCGCGACTAATCAAGAACTTGCCGCACCAGCCCACGGTGGGCGACCATCCCGCTCCGGGACAACGCTGCCATGGTCCGGGCGGCTGCCATCTGCTATCGATTGGAGGCATAGCCCCCGTGGAATTTCCAATGCGTCATTTGTCCCGTGCCGTCGTTCGAAGCCTGGGTCCCGCAGCCATCGCCGGAGTGCTCGTCTTCGGCCCCTGTCCGGCCGGAGCCGCCGATGACGACGCCCCCAAGGGGCCGGCGGTCACGGTGCTGAAGGTCGCAAAATCCTGCTTCTCCGACATCGTCGAGGCCACCGGCACGATCATCGCCCGCGAGGAGACGTCGGTGCGGCCGGAGCGTCCGGGCCTGAAGGTCACGGAAGTGCTGGCGGAAGCCGGCGACACCGCCACCGCCGGCCAGGTGCTGGCACGGCTGGCGCTGCCCGAGGGCGGCACGCTTCAGGTCACCGCGCCGGTGGCGGGCGTGATCGCGACCTCGACCGCGCAGGTCGGCAATCTCGCCTCAGCCAAGGGCGAGGCGCTGTTCACGATCGTGGCGCGCAGCGAATATGATCTCGTCGGCCTGGTCGCGACCACCGACATCCGCAAGCTCGCGGTCAATCAGCCGGCGACCGTGCGTATCGCAGGCAGCGGCGACATCGACGGCAAGGTGCGCCGTATCGGCCCGACCGTCGAGCCGAACATCCAGCAGGGCATGGTCTATATCGGCATCAACTCGCAGAAGCGCCTGCTGCTGAAGGCGAGCGGACGGGCACTGATCAAGACCGGCCAGAGCTGCAACGTCGCGGTGCCCTTGACCGCTGTGCAATATTCCTCCGCCGGCACCGTGGTGCAGGTGATCCGCCGCAACCGCGTCGAGACCAAGCGCGTCGAGATCGGGTTGATGTCGGGCGGCAATATCGAGGTCCGCGACGGCCTCAACGAAGGCGATGTCGTCGTCGCACGCGCCGGCGCGCTGCTCCGCGAAGGCGATCCGGTGCGCCCGGTGATGGCTGCGGAAGCGGCGAAGTAGCAGCCACGATCGTGCGCCACGCACGCATGCCGTAGGGTGGGCAAAGCGGAAGCGTGCCCACGTCTTCTATCGAAATCTTGGAAAGAAGGTGGGCACGGCGCGTTGCGCCTTTGCCCACGATAGCTGCGAAGAACTAGCCGCCTGCTTCGCCGAAGTGAACTTCTTCGAGCAGCGAGGACGAGACGGTCGGGACCTGGTCGCCTTCGGAGGCGCGGGAGATGGCGACGCGGGTCTTGTTGAAGACGCTTTCGGCGCTGCCCTGCGCATTCAGATTGTTGAGGAACTCGCTGACCAGCACGCTGTGCTCGCCCTTGCCGTCGTCGACGACCTTGCCGGGGGACGCGGAGGAGAGGATCAGCGCATTGTCGGGCGCGCTGATCGGCGCGAGGCCGTGGCTGTAGGAGCGGAAGCGGCGCTCATAGGGATTACGACGGGAGGCGTCGACGACGGCGAGCTTGGCCTTGGCGCCCTGCTCCTTCATCATGTCGAGCACACCCTCGATGGAGACGCCCTGGCGGCGGACGTCGCTTTCCTTCCAGATCACGGCATCGACCGGCAGCATGTAGCTCTCGCGGCCGGCCTGCACGCCGTAGCCGCCGAAGAACAGCATGACGACGGTGTCGCGCTTGATCCGGGACTTCAGGCGGTTGACGGCGCGGACCATGTCGTCCTTGGTCGCGTCTTCCACCATGTCGACGTCAAAGCCGTTCTTGCGCAGCGCCGAGGACAGCGCGCGGGCGTCGTTGATCGACTGCGTCAGCGGCGCGCTGGCGTCGGGATAATGTCCATTGCCGATGATGAGGGCCAGACGCGAGGCATGGCCGATCGAGCCCGTGACCTGATCGGTCGAGACGGCCTTGGCGGCGTCGATCGCACGCATGTTGAGGGCAGCATGGGCACCGATCACGAGCGAGACCGTGCCGACGAGGGCTGCGGCGACTGCGATCGTGCGTCGGGAAATGTCGAGCTGCCTTACATTCATCTCGCTTCATTCCTGTCAGTGCCAAAGACCAGCCAAGCGCGCGCACACTGTTTGAGTAGCGCGATAGCGTCTTTAGGTTTGAGGGATTGGCCGGGGATGTGCCCCCGAATTGCGCGCAATTTGCGGCGCCGCACCAAACAAACCCTTAACCGGATATCGCCTCCCCGGCAATAGATCGCCCAAAATTTGAACTAAGTCACTGAATGTATTGGTTAATTCTCAGAGCCAGATTTCTGCTTTTTTCGCTCTCCTTGGGGTTCCGGGGCTTCACCATGCAGGCTTCATGCCTGATATTTCCGTGACCTCCATCACATTTGTTTTTCCCGCGAATCCGGGTAGCTTTTTCAAAGACTTGCAGGGGATGGTGTGCAGATGGGAGCGCTCCGGCCGACCCCCGACCAAGGCCCCGCGACCAGGTATTTCATGAGCTTTCATTATTTTGCCGGCGCCGCCTGCCGGGCGCTGACGGCGCCGAAGGACGGCCCCTCGCTTTACGACGTCTGCGATCCCGTCTTGTCGGGTCCGGCCAGCGGCGATCCGCATCTGGCCAAATTCTACAAGACCGCGCTCGGCAATCCCGCACTGCGCCTGCTGCTCCGCCGCGCCGGGCTGCCCGAGCTGCGCGACGAGGCCACGCTGACCCGGTTGCGCGGGGCGCTGGCGCGCGCCCGCGACGAGGCCGAGCCCGATTGGGCCGCGGTCGGCCAGCCCGTCGCCGACCTCGTCGACAGCATCGCGCTCGACCATCCGAGGCCGCCGCCGGCGATGTTCACCAGTACGATGCCGCAGGCGTCACAGATCGACGGCGTGATCCGCGACTGCGCGCAGCATCTCCTGCGCTCGTACCGCCGGAACGGATTTCTGCCGACCTATGCCGCCTTCAACCTGATCGGCGATCCCGATGTCCGTGGCCGTGAGCTGATCATGGCTCTCACCGGGTTGAACGCGCGCGGCTACAAGAACTCCTCGCTGCTGTTCAACCTCGCCCGCGTCTTCATCGCGCGCTCGCCGGCAGCGGCCGTGGTCAATCCGCCCTGGACCGGCATCGCCGAGCCGATGTGGGAGCCGATGCAGATCCGCCACCGCTCGGCCTATTACGATGCGTTCTTCATCGAGGCGCTGCTGAGCTATGTCGAGACCGGGCTGGCCACGCCGGCCGACAAGATTGCGGCCGAGCGCGCCATCGCCGACATGGTCGATTTCTGCGTCAACATCAGCCGCGAAGAGGTCGAGGGCATCGACGGGGCGCGGTTCAATGTCATCACCGCGCTCGCGCCATCGCCGCATCCGCGCTTTTCCCGCTATTTCGCGCAGATCAAGCAGGACCTCGGTTTCGGCGTCTACGTGCCGGATTGCGACACCACGGCCTGCTCGATCTCCGCCGCGACGCAGGCCGGCTGCACCGATGAGATCATCGACCAGCCGCTGCTGGATTTCTATGCCGGCTACCAGGTGCGCGCCGGCGTCAACGAGCCGCGCGTGACCGTGCCGCTCAACGACACGATCGACTATGAGGGCGGCGTTGCGACCTGGATCGACAATCTCAGGGGCGAGCGGCCCTACGGCAACGATCTCGACCCGACGCTCAATCTCGACATTCTCGAGGTGAGCTTCCGCAACCTCGCGCGCTGGAAGATTCTCGAAACGCCGGCGCGGCTCGCCACCGTGCATCGCATCATCGGCTTCCAGAAGCGGCTGGCGGCGAGCGGCGCCTTCGCCAACCCGCGCTCGCACATCTATTATCTGCCGGAACTCTACAGTGCCTATTTCGGCCGTTGTTACGCAGCGTTCCTGGCGCTGCCGCTGGCGGCGCAGGCCGTGATCGATCCCGACGGCGATTTCGATTTCATCCGCCACCGCGTGCTCTCCTACGTCAAGGGCGAGCTGATGGCCGCCGAGATGAACGTGTTCGACGCGGCGCTGGCCCTGATCGCGCTCGGCCATCTCGGCGCCGATCCGCGCGCCTTCGCGCCCGCGCTGAACGTGATCGTCGCGGGGCTCGGCGAAGGCGGCCGTCGCGGACCGTTCCGCGCCTATGAGTGGAACAAGATGAAGACGCCGACGCGGATCCTGGTCGGCGGTCCCGAGGTGACGTCGGCGTTCGTGCTGATGGGGCTGGCGGTGGCGAAAAGGGCGATGGCGGGGCGAGGGTGAGGCCCGGATCTCGTGCCCCGGACGCAGAGCAGCGCTTCTTCAGCGGTGCGCTGCAGAGCCGGGGCCCATGCCAAGACCGGCGCTCGCAACTTTCTGGGTCCCGGCTCTGCGGAGCGGCGTTGCACGCCGCACCGCGTCCGGGACACGAGAAGGCCACCACAATGACGGGAAGTTGAAAGCTCAATCGTTAGGCATACGCTGGCCGAGCGGACAAAAGCCGACCACAATTGCGGGGTCTATCGAAATTTTCATCACACGCGGACCGGCATGTTGCGAAAATTCCTGATTGCGCTGTCTTTGCTCGCCCCGTCGCTCGCCCAGGCCGCCGACATCACCGGCACGGCAAAAGTCCGCGACGGTGATTCCGTCGTGATCGGCAACACGCGGATCCGGCTCGGCGGCATCGACGCGCCGTCGTCCGACCAGCTCTGCCTCAACACCAAGGGCGAGCGCTGGACCTGCGGCGTCGCCGCGCGCGACGAGCTTGCCAAATACACCGAGGGCAAGAATTGGCTCTGCCGCACCCGTGCCATCGACCGGCGCGGCCGCACCGTGGCACGCTGCGAGGTCGGCGGCGAGGACATCCAGAAATGGCTGGTGCGCAGCGGCTGGGCGCTGTCCTACACCCGCGTGTCCCACGACTACGACGCCGACGAGGCTGCCGCGCGGGAGGCCAAAGCCGGCATGTGGCAGGGCGCCTTCATAGCGCCCTGGGAGTGGCGCGTCCGCAACAAGAAGACCGCCATCCTGGGCGCCACCAAGCCGCCCGACGGGGCCCATGCGGTGCTGCTCGCCTCGGCCTCCGGGCCGGTCGCGCCATCACCGGACTGCACCATCAAGGGCAATGTCAACACCGCCGGCGAATGCATCTATCACCAGCCCACCAGCCGCTGGTACACCCAGATCAAGATGAAGATCAGCAAGGGCACCCGCTGGTTCTGCTCGGTGGAGGAGGCGGAAGCCGCCGGCTGTCGGGAGACCAAACGATAACCCAGACCTGCATTTTGCGCGCTTTTCTAAGCCCCTCGCGCCGCGTAAAACTGTGACCAGGCAACCCACCAGCATGTTCTCAAGCAACAAGGATCAATAGCAATGACCGTTCGCGCGGGCCGGGAATTTCTGGCCATCCCCGGGCCCACCACGATGCCCGACGAGGTGCTGCGGGCGATGCACCGTCCGGCGATCGACATCTACTCCAAACAGATGACCGATCTGACCGAGAGCCTGCTCGCGGACATCTCGAAGCTGTTTGCGACCAAGGGCAAGTCCTACATCTACATCGCCAACGGCCACGGCGCCTGGGAAGCGGCGCTCAGCAACGTGCTGTCGCGCGGCGACAAGGTGCTGGTGCTCGAGAGCGGCCGCTTCGCGATCGGCTGGGGCAATGCGGCGGCGCTGATGGGCGCCGAGGTCGAGGTGCTCAAGGGCGACTGGCGCCGCGCGGTGCGGCCGCACGAGGTCGAGGAGCGCCTGCGCCGCGACAAGGAGCACACCATCAAGGCCGTCGTCGTCGTCCAGGTCGACACCGCCTCGGGCGTACAGAACGATATCGAGGCGATCGGCAAGGCGATCAAGGCGAGCGGCCATCCCGCGCTGTACATGGTCGACACCGTCGCCTCGCTCGGCTGCATGCCGTACGAGATGGACAAATGGGGCGTCGACGTCACGATGTCCGGCTCGCAGAAGGGCCTGATGACGCCGCCCGGCCTCGGTTTCGTCGCGGCGAATGCGCGCGCGCTCGAGGTGCACAAGAAGGCCAACATGGCGACGCCCTATTGGAGCTGGAGCGAGCGCGAGGGCACCGAGCACTATCGCAAATATGCCGGCACCGCGCCGGTGCATCTGTTGTTCGCTCTGCGCCAGGCGATCGACCTGCTGCACGAGGAAGGGCTTGAAAACGCCTTCCGTCGCCACAGCCTGCTCGGCGAAGCCGCGCGGCGCGCGGTCGGTGCATGGGCCGAAGGCCAGGTGCTCGGCTTCAACGTGGCCGAGGCCAACGAACGTTCCAACACCGTGACCACGGTGACCATGAGCAACGGCCACGATCCCGCAGTGCTGCAACGCTATTGCAAGGAGAAGTGCGGCGTCGTGCTCGGCACCGGCATCGGCGACCTCTCGGGACAAGCCTTCCGTATCGCCCATATGGGCCACGTCAACGCGCCGATGCTGCTCGGCACGCTTGGCGTGATCGAGATCGGCCTGAACGCGCTGAAGATCCCGCACGGCAAGGGCGGGCTGGAAGCGGCGGTCGCGTATCTCGGCGAAGAGGTGGCGGCTTAAACGCCAGCCTCGCCGTTCTTCCCTTCTCCCCTTGTGGGAGAAGGTGGCACGAAGCGCCGGACGAGGGGTTGTCTCCGCGCACTCAGATGAGCGTTGGATTCGCGGAGAGATACCCCTCACCCGTCTCGCCGCTGCGCGGCGAGCCACCCTCTCCCACAAGGGGCCTGTTGCGCTACTGCCTTTTGAGGCAGGAGACGAGAGAGAGAGGGCACTGTTGGCGCCAATTGTCAGGGCGAGACTGTAGTTGGTGCCCTCTCCGGGCGTCTCACGCGGCGATTGCGGCCCAC
>NZ_JAVAYM010000059.1:0-12398 GCF_054185205.1 Bradyrhizobium sp. 14AA
CTCTCTTTGCGAGACATCCAGACCGACGTATTGCCTCATGACAGCTCCTCCGAATCGCTTGATTGCGAGAGCTCGACGATAACGGAGCTTTCGTGGCCGCGAGCGCTGACCGCAATTACGTCATCGTTTGCAAATTTGGCTCTGACGCAGTTTTGGTGCAGCTCTATTCTATTCTGCGCCGATTAGTCTGGCCTGAAGCAGATCGATTTTCCCGCGGCCGTACATTTGCCGTCTGACGAGTTTGAGGCGGGTGATCTGACCTTCAGTCTGTCCGTTGGACCAGGGCGATGTAATTGCCGCGCGAACCGCCGCTTCATCAATAGTAACGCCGCGAGCAAATGAGGCAACGAGACTGGCACGAGCGCGATCGATCCATGGGGACAGCTCGGCGGCCGCTCCACGCCGGATCATCAGGTGGAATTGGGCTACGATCTCTCGAGCTTCGACAAGCGCGGGAACGCCAGCCTCGACAGCGGCGACAGTGATCGTTTCCGCTTTCGAGAGCGTATCCCGCTCGACCGCCATGAGACGAGCGATTGTTCTGGCCGATGGGACCCGGTGAAGACTTTCGACATCAACCTTTTCGGACCGCCGTCTACGTGTCGTCCATTCACCGACAACGCGAAGGGAGCCTCGAAAGCCACGTGCTTTTAAGCGGCGCCACAGTTCAGCACCGTTTCGGCAACCGGCCTCCCATTGGTTGTCGAGCCATGGCAGATGCTGATCGAGTGAACTCTGCCGGGTCCGGAAGACATCGTGGTGTTCGCCCCGGATCACCTGTCGCACCAGCTTCCTGCTATGGCCGGTCTGGCGCACGATCTGCTTGATCGGCGTTCCGCTTTTCGACAGCTCCAAGATGCTGGCGTTGGTCTCTTCGCGGCGGAGATAGCCCTCATATTGTAGGCGCTCGGCCGCGGTCAGCAGTTTGGGATTAATTGTCGTCGCTCCAACTGCGCTGCGGATCTGGCGCATCGATTTGCGGACAGCGTCGAGGAAGGCCCGACTGGCGTTCTCCATCAGATGCCAGCGATCTGCGACCTGTACCGCGTGCGGCAGGGCCTTTGCCGTAGCTTCACCATATCCTCCACCACGGTCACGGGCTACGATCGCGATCGTGGGATGCGCAGCGAGCCAGGCTTGGGCAGTCGCGGGCTCACGGTCCGGCAGCAGCGTGACTACCCGGCGTCTTTCCAAGTTGCAGACGATGCTGGCGTATCGGTGATTGCGCCGCCAAGCCCAATCATCAATGCCAATAACCCTGAGCGGATCGGTCGGCGGGCGAGTACGGCGTCGGACTACGCGCAGGAGCGTATCCTTGCTCACCGGCAGCATCAGGCGTTTTGCGAAGCCTGCTGCCGGTCGTCCGCCAAGCGCCAGACCGAGGTGATGGACGATAGAGTCCAGCCTCGCTGTGCGTCGTGCCGAAGGAGCCAGGACCCCTTCGGTGAAGCGCTCAGTGAAGATTCGGCGCCCGCACAGGACGGCATCGCAACGGAAGCGGCGGGCGATCACCAGCAACTGTACGATCCGCCCCGAGAGCGGCAGATCGGTTACGCGTCGCCGATAACGGCTATGAACACGTCGGGAAACCGTTCCGCAGGATGGACACAGGCCAACGCTTCCGGACGCCCGGACCGCAATAACCGCCTTATCACCCTCGCAATACGCACTCTCTACAACAAACCCACTCGGCACCAGACTGGAGCGCTGGAGTGCCTGCTGCATGGCGCTGATTCTCCTCCAATCAAAGCGCTACGCAGACCCCAAACTGCATCAAAAGTGAGTCAGAGCCAATATTGCAGGCCGAATGACAGTTCGATGGATGAATGTGTAGGCGAAGCCTGCGCGAGCGACGTTCCGCGCCTGAGCGGTAGCGAGTACATGGCGGGACCCCTTTACATCGTGTCCGGACCACGTACCGCACTTCCGCACGGTACGTGGGCTGGACGACACATCGAGAAGGGCGATCTGGTTCAGGGTGCAGGGGCCGGCAATTGGAAACGCTCTAGCGCGCCCCTGTGAAGGCTCCCACGAGACGCGGCGCCGGTCAGCCGAGTCGATCACCGGCGATCGTCTGAATTCCCACGCAGTACACCCACTCGACAGTGGCTCACACAACGTTTAGCCGTCGCGTCCGACATCGAGAACGACGCAATGCGCGCGCAAAAACATTGATATTCACCGACTTATCGCCGGCTTTCGGCACCTTTAACCCAAACTATGCTCATAAAAGCCATTCAAATCAGGAAATATGTCGCATGACTCTCTCGCAACAAAGAGAAGAATTTCTCAGCTGCCAGCTCGTGGTCGACTTGCGGCGGGAACGGTTGTGATAGCGGTCGATTTCCGAACGAAACGGTGTGTCGCGGATTAGACGTGGTCATCGACCTGTTTCGCGTCAGGGGAATCCGCACGGAGGTTGAGCAGAATGAATCTTGACAGCGCAAAGCAAATTGCCTCCATTGTCTTTTCAGGCAGCTATCTAGAAGCCAGACAGCAGTTTTTGGCAGCAGCGCCGACATGTACATCGTATCCCTGCAGCACAAAAGGCCCGTCTGGTGAAGCTCTCTTCACGGATGCGGCCTATTTCGGGCGTAGAGATGCAAGGAAGCTGCTAGTCCTTATTTCCGGCACACACGGTCCGGAAGGCTACTGCGGGTCCGCCGCACAACTTGCATTTTTGCGGGCAAAACTCCACGAGGGACTTCCGGCCTCCACTGCCGTCCTCTGCGTTCACGCGCTAAATTGCTATGGTTTTGCGTGGGATCGCCGAGCGACCGCAGAGGGCTGCGACCTCAATCGGAATTTTGTCGACTTCTCTAAGGCAGTCCCCCCCAATCCTGGATACGAAGAGCTAGCTGAACACCTTGTCCCTGCCGACAATTCGAAGGAAGGAATGCAGCGCGCAGAAGCTGCAATCGCAGCGTATCGATCCCGCTACGGCGAGTTGAACTTTCAGCAAGCACGGAAGTCCGGTCAGTACACAAGGCCAGGCGGCATGTTCTACGGCGGATCTGCGCCTTCTGAAGCCAGGCGAACCCTTGACCAAATAGTGAGCGACTTTAATGTAGCTGCACGGGATAGCGTCGTTATCATCGATTACCACACCGGTCTCGGGCCTTATGGCTATGGCGAGTTGCAGTGCGAACAGCCGTCCGGATTGAGCGGCTATGAGCGAGCGCTCAACATCTTTGGCCCCTCCGTTACGTCGCCAGATCTCGGCACCTCATCTTCGGTGGCAATATCTGGTTCACAGGATGAGCTCTGGCAGCTTGCTTTGGGAGATCGACACACCTACGTTTGCCTTGAGTTCGGAACTTATGATGCCGATTGCGCGCGGGAGGTTCTACGAAACGACCACTGGTTGTTCATGCATCGGCCGACAGAAGCTAATTCCGAACTTGGCCGAAAAGTTCGTGAGGCCTCCAAATTGCACTACTACCCGCAAAGGCCCGATTGGATGGAAATGGTTATTTGGAGATCACACCAAGTCCATAGACAGGCAATTGAGGCGCTTACACGGGAATGACTCCCGCGTTCCGAATGAGCTGCCAAATCAAAGGTGAGCGCGCGTTCGGTGCGGTAGCTGAGGCTCCGCAGGGATTGGAAAGGGAAGCAGGCACGGGTCTGGAGAGCGAGGGGTCGGTAACGCACGTACGCGAACTGCCGTCGATCGAACCGATTACCGCGATGCGATGTCTCGCGCATCGGGCCCAGCCCACGATTCTCGATAGCGCAGCAAGGCATGACTTGCTCGGGCGTTAGTCTATCTGGCCTGCGATCCGTTCGGAACCTGATTGCGAATGGACAGGCGAGTTGGAATGACGAGACACCCGATGGTGATCCATGCAGTGGTCTTCGGGAACTGCTCGCAAAACATCCGCAAGGACCACGTCCCGATCTTCCGCCATTCGAGGCAGGCGCCGCCGGCTTCTTGGCTTATGGTTTGAACAAGACCCAGGAGCGCCTGCAGGTGCCTGCAAGTCTCGGTCGGCGCTTGCCTGACTCCATTCTGCATTTTTATGGCGTGGGGTCGGTTCTGGATCTTGTCCACCGGATGGCCTGAGCAGGTCCCTGCCCGTCGGAGCACGCCTTCGAGCCAACGAGTTTGCGGCCGCTTGCCGTTCGAAAGCTGGCGCGGCACTATGGCCTCGGCATTCTACATCGACAAGGGAGAAAGCCCGGAAGCCATCGCTTGTTTCGGACTCACACTGGTCATCCAGATTTTCGTCTTGTTAATGAGGATACCTGTCAGCTTCGGATGTGCGCACGCAGTCTCGTCCTCTCGTCCTCGCTGCAGCGCGACATCTAATGGCGCAAGTTGGTTGAGGCTCGGCCGCTTAAGTCCGCTAGAACACGGCTTACGCAACTAAGTTGGCCCACCAGGAAGCTGGCCCGCGCGCGGTTCAATCCGCTCCTGCACAAAAGGTGTTAGCAAGGAGCACGCTCAGGGTATCACGGGTATTTTCAACAAACGCGCACGAAACGTCATATCCGGATCATGTTCGCCCACGACCTTAGAATCGCAATCTATTGAGTTGTAGCGCGACAAAGACCGACTTCTCTTAGCGAAGTTGCCGGGTCAGTCGGGGCATACGCGTCTGAAATCATCTTGTCGCAGCTGCATACGTTTCAGCAACTCGCGGCAGAAATTCTACATCTGACCAATGCAGCTTCTGTTCCTCGAATCAAAGTAGCGCTTCTGTTAGCGCGTCTTCATCCCAAGAAACCGAACGAGGCTTCAGCCTACTCGGCGGGCTTAGAGCACTTTTCCGGGATTCATGATGCCGAGGGGGTCGAGCATGGCCTTGATCGCGCGCATCAGGTCGATCGCGACCTTGTCCTTCACGTCGGGTAGTTCGTCGCGCTTGAGCACTCCGATGCCGTGCTCGGCTGAGATCGAGCCGCCCAGTTTCAGCAGGATCTCGAAGACGACGGAATTGACCTCATGCCAACGCGCCAGGAACTCGTCGGATTTGGCGCCCACGGGCTGGCTGACATTGTAGTGGATGTTGCCGTCGCCGAGATGGCCGAACGGCACCGGGCGCGCGCCGGGGATGAGCTTCACCACCGCCGCATTGGCCTGGTCGATGAACGCCGGCACCGCGGCGACTGGGACTGAGATGTCGTGCTTGATCGAGCCGCCCTCCGGCTTCTGCGCCGCCGATATCTCGTCGCGTAGTTTCCAGAAGACGAGCCGTTGGCTCAGACTTGCCGCTATCACGGCATCGTCGATGACCTCCTCCTCGAGCGCCTTGGCAAGGATCGCCTCCAGCGTGGCGCGGGCGTCCTCGCGCGGGGAGGACAACTCCATCAGGACATACCAGGGGTGCTTCTCCGCGAGAGGGTCGCGCACGTCGATGCCGTGGCGGATGGACAAATCGACCGCGATCTCGCTCAATAGCTCGAAGCTCGTCAGCGTGCCCGCCGCCTCGCTCTGCGACAGCGAGAGCAACTTCAATGCCAGCGCCGGCGATTTCAGCCCGACATACGCGGTCTCGATGGCGGGCGGCCTGGGAAACAACTTCAAGGTAGCCGCGGTGATGATGCCGAGCGTGCCTTCGGCGCCGATGAAGAGATTCTTCAGATCGTAGCCCGTGTTGTCCTTTTTCAGCTTGGACAAAAGGTTGAGCACGCGACCGTCGGCCAGCACCACTTCCAGCCCAAGCGCCATGTCGCGCGCCACACCATAAGCCAGCGCCGTGGTGCCGCCGGCATTGGTGGAGAGATTGCCGCCGATGGTGCAGCTGCCTTCGGCGCCAAGCGAGAGCGGGAACAGCCGGTCCGCTTCTGCGGCGCGCTGCTGCGCCACCTGCAGCACCACGCCGGCCTCGCAGGTCATTGTGTTGGAGGCCGGGTCGACCTCGCGGATCCTGTCCATGCGCTTGAGCGAAATCACCACCTCGCCATGGTGCGGCGTCTGGCCGCCGACCAGGCCCGTGTTGCCGCCCTGCGGCACCAACGCTACTCTGTGCGCGGTCGCGAGCTTGCAGATGTCGGCGACTTCCGCGGTCGAGCCGGGGCGCAGCACCAGCCGGGTGTGGCCCTGGAACAAATTGCGTTCCTCGGTGACATAGGGCGCGATGTCGCTCTGATCGGTCACCGCATATTTGTCGCCGACGATTCTGCAGAAGCTCTCGATAAGTTCTCGCGAGAGCGGGGCGGCGCTGTGCATATTCTCACTTCCTTCGAGGCCCGTGATGGCTTTTGTTGCGATGATCTTATTGGAAGAACAACAAATCGCCAGAAGAGACGCGCCTAGCCGGCGTGCTTGTACCTGATCGACCTTACGGCGCCGCGGGCTGACTCCCAGGGAGGACGTCGCACCGAGTATGCGACCGCGCTCGCCGTGGATATTCCTACAAGCGCACGAGTGGAGAAGATTCTCATATGATCTCTCTCCAAGTGGGAGCCGGCATTAAAGCGAGCCGCGGAGTTCGATATCTCGCTTGTTGACTACTCGCGGACGTTGGCAGCATCGCAATGCCATGGCGTAACTACCCCCGCATACAGATTCAGCGAATCAGGGAACGGGGGCAGACGCCGATCTGCAAGCGCATGAGTGCGTTCAAACACGTGACCTCGGCCAGCAGCGCCTCTCTGAAGAGCCACTTTTTGGTGTCGTACACCGATCACGTACCGGAGCAACACTACGCATCTCAGACCGTAGTGTCGAACGATCTCCACGAATTACTCAGTCAGTATGCTCGCATCATTCGCCGCCCACGAGGCGACGCACGCATCTCCGATACCTAGCATCATGCTAGTCGATAGATTCAGAACCTTGGACGTCAGCAGCAAGCCAGACTCACTGCGAAACTCATAGATTGTCGCATCGCCAACGAAAGTCATATCCACGATGCTCCCCCGAATTCCAGCTGACCTCCCGGTGGCGGCTTTCTCGAGGTGCAAATGCTCGGGCCGCACACAAAGCGTAGCATCCAAATCCGCGTCGGATCGCGACCCAGCAGGCAATCTCTCACCTGCAGGACCGTGAACGACGCCGGACCTGAGCTGGACGGGTATGAGATTAACCTCTCCGACAAAACCGGCCACAAACAGATCGGCCGGCCTGCGATAGATCTCTTGTGGCGCAGAGACCTGTCGGATCCGACCCTCGTGCATCACCGCTACTCGATCGGACATGGCTAGCGCCTCATCCTGATCGTGCGTGACATAGATCATCGTCTTGCCGACCTCTTTGTGCAGGGTCTTGATCTCGTTTCTGAGATGCTGCCGCAACTTCCTGTCGAGCGCGCCCAAGGGCTCGTCGAGAAGCAACACGGGGGGCTCGAAAACCAGGGCTCGGGCTATCGCCACTCGCTGCTGCTGACCGCCGGACATTTGGTGTGGGTAGCGTGAGGCCAATGCACTCAGGTGCACCTGATCAAGCACGCGACGCACCCGCACTTCGATCTCTGGTTTCGCCAACCGCCGCATCCGAAGTGGATAGGCTACGTTCTCCGCAACGGTCATGTGCGGAAAGAGAGCATAGTTCTGAAATATTACACCGAGTTCGCGACGATGAGGCGGTAGGTGCGTGATGTCTTTCTCATCCAACAGCACTTGACCGCTATCCGGCATCTCGAAACCAGCGATCATCATCAGAGTCGTTGTCTTTCCCGACCCGCTCGGACCGAGCAACGAGATGAATTCTCCGGGCGCAACCGAAAGGCTGACATCATTAACAGCTGTTGCGCGACCGTATTGCTTATGGAGCTTATGCAACACGATTCCTCCGGTTTGCATATCAGCGCTGCTCAACCCGGCTCTCATCAACATTTCGGCTCCCTAGTAAATACTAACATAGTGCTTGCTGTTTCCGAACCGTCAGGCGTCTCTTCTGCGCCGGAGCAAGGCACTGGCAACAATTACGGTTGCCGCCAATAGCACCTGCAGCGTGGCTACCGCCAAAATGGTGGGCTCAATGCCCTGCGTAATGCTTTGCCACATAAGGATGGGCAAGGTCGTGATAACTCCGATGCCAAGGAACAGCACGTACACGACATCGTCGAACGAGTGCAGAAAAGCGAAGAATGCCGCGGCGATCAAGGCCGGCATAAGCAGCGGAACGACGACGGTGCGGAAGGTGGCCGCATGACCCGCCCCAAGGCTGCGAGCCGCCCGCTCATACGCGGGGTTGAGGTCGCGAAGGTTCGCAGCCAAAAGGACCACTACGTACGGGATGGAGTAAACTGCCTCACCAAGTGCCAGTCCGAATTCGGTACCCTGAAGCCCTATCCGCACGAGCAGGAAATAGGTCGCGACCGCCACCACAATAGTCGGCAAAATGATTGGTGAAAGCACAAGCGCGACCAGCGCACCGCGACCCGGTATGCGGCCGCGAGCAAGACCAAAGGCGAGCATCGCTCCGAGGAGAGTCGCCATAATTGTCGCCATCAGGGCGACGCGAATGCTCGCAAACGTAGCATTTGTCCAACTCGAGTCGAAGATATACGATCGGTAGTTATCGAGCGAATAACCAGGCGCAGGGAACTCGATATACTGCGACGAACTGAACGATAGATACACGACCATGGGTATTGGCAGCAAAAGAAGCACTCCCAGTAGGCTCGCAACAATCGATATACCACGCCCCCCCATAGAGGGCAGCCAACGGTCGAGCACATTGGCAGCGGAGCCAACATTCATCAGCCAGCGCTTCTGCGTGCGAGGGCGGACAACGAGATCCGGTCCGCTCTTGCCATCTGACAATCCCAAAAGTTGAATGATAGGAAAGAAGCGCGACCCGATCCACAGGATCGCCAAAACTGCCAGGAGAAGTACGATAGATAGCGCGGATGCGGAGCCCCAGTTGAGCTGGTCCGTCATCTCTGTATAGATTTGCATTGTGATGGTGAAATCAGACAAGCCACCGAGCAATGCCGGCGTAACGTAAAAGCCGAGGCAATTGACAAAGGCGAGGAGCACCGCGGCGATAACGCCAGGCAGGCTGAGCGGTAGGAAAACGGTCAGGAAGGCCGCGATCGGACTTGCGCCGTTCGCTCTTGCCGCACGCAATAGTTTTTGGTCAATGCTGGACATGACCGTGAACATAGGCAGGATCGTGAGCGGCATGACGATTAGCGTCATCCCGATGATCACGCTGGCACGGTTGTAAAGCAACGAAAGCGGCTGCGAGACCAGGCCGAAGCGGAGCAGGATGTCGTTGATAACGCCGCCGCGACCCAGGAGGACCATCCATGCAAATGTCCGAACCAGAACGCTGGTGAAATACGGCAACACAACCGAGATAAGGAGGAAGGTGCGCAGGATGGGTCCGCGCGTGGTCAAGGCGTAGGCGATCGGGTAACCAAGCACCAAGGCCAGCGCAGTGACCGATACGCTAATCTCCACCGTTGTGCGCAGCACCGCCAAATAGGCTGGAGTCTGGCCAATGCGTAGAAAGTTCGCCAGAGTCCAGTTAGGCATCCCAAGCGAAAGCATCAAAAGCCCCGCGAGCGGCACGACGAAGAGCAGCCCAAGAAAGATGCTTCCGGGCAACAACAGCCAGGCCCACTGCGTGGGCCCAGCCGAATGCGAAGCCACGGGTGATTCCGACGCCGCTTTGCCGGTCGCCAAAATCACTGTACCCGCCATGCCAGCCACCGTGCCCCAATGTATTCGAGATTTGTCTTGCCGTCGGGGCGCTTGGCTGCGAGCCACGCCGAATCCTCGTGCACAACCTTCGAAGCATTCTCCGGGTTTGTGCTTAGCAGCGGGGCCAGATCAGCCGGCAAATATTTGAGCTGATTTGCATTTGGGCCCGGATACCCCGTCCCGACCGTAAAGTCGGCAGCAATTTTCGCTCGATTTACGAAAGCAAGCAGCTTCTGCGCGTTTTCGCTGTTGGGCCCACCTTTCAGCACTGTCCAATACGTGTAATTCACGTATGCACCATCCCAAACCATCTCAACGGGAAGACCTTGACGAATCGCAGCGATCGCACGGCCGTCGTAACAACTGGTCATTGCGACCTCGCGGTTGGCGAGCAACTGAGTTGGCTCGCTGCCTCCCAACCACCATTTCGTTATGTGCGGCTTAATTTCGGTGAACTTCTTTAGAGCTCTATCGATCTTGTCATCGGTTAACGGCCAGATGTCTGATTTAGCCACTCCATCGGCTTGCAAGGCAAACACAAGATTGTTTTTTGCGGTTGCAGGAAGGCTATGGAGAGCGCGCGGACCAGGAAAGGCTTTGACATTCCAGAAATCCGCCCAGGTTTTTGGCCCCTTATCTCCAAACACCCGCTTGTCGTACGCGATCAATTGGGCCGATGCGATTTCCGGGACCGCGTTCTTGAGACGAACCGAACTGGGTGTGCCTTCCAGCGACTCGGCGTCCCAAAGGCTGTAGTCAATGGGCAGGAACATGCCAGCCGCGTCCATGTCCGGAAGTGTGGATCCTTGTATGAAGGCAGTGTCCCAATCAACGCGGCCGGCCTCGTTCATCGCTTTAACCTGAGGCTCGGCAATGTCCCCGGTCACGTCAACTACCTTGATCCCCGTTGCTTCGGTAAAGGGGTCGAAGACGTATTTGCGAATGCCTCGAGCAAACTGGCCCGCCGACGAAAAGACAACTACTTGGCCCCTCCCAGCAAGCTTCTCCTGCGCGAAGGCCGCGGTGACTCGAGCGACTGCCGGAATGGCCATGGCTGCAGCGGCAGCCCGCAACACGTTGCGACGGTTAAACTGGGATTGTTTCTGTCTATCATGGACTGAATCGCTCATAGCTTCCCTCCTGGTTTCATTCCGAAACGAGCTTCCGTGGAGAACCGCGTCTCGTAACTTAAATTGGCATAATACCGCTGCTTCGGGAGCGAGCCCGAATCGTCTGGAAAAAACGGCACCGCCACGCGCTTAGTAAGCGCCGACCGGAACGCCTGCACGGCAATATTCGTCGCCAAGCAACGCCGGCTAAGCAGCCCCGGCACCTGCTCGATGCCCATAGTGCTTCCCCCTTTGCTGCTCGCCCTAAGGAAGGGCCAGAACAGACTTACGTTGACGTCCAGACACTAGCGAGTATTTCAACGCGAGTTTCTGCGGTAATCGGCACGTTGACGCTCAAATAAGGCGCTTGGTCGTTTTTTTTGAATGATTTAAGCGAACGCGAGCGGTTCAGCCAGCCAAATGAGTCATTTTGCAAACAGCAAGACTTTGTTTCGAGCGACGAAAGACGCCAACGTCGCAAAACGCCACACACCGGAGCCGTTGATGCAAGGCAAGCGACTGGCCGAGGCTGAAGGGCGCGCAGCCTGATGTTTCAGGTATCCGCGACATCATGTTCGAAAAGCGCTTGCGTGCGACACTTGCAGGCGCAACTTCACCTTCTTTAAACGCGAGCTCGCTCTAGCAGGCTGCTGAAGAAGTCTGTGGCGGGATGGAGTTTAGCGTGATTCTCTCGATGACTGAATCGGGGGCCGGAGCGCGAGGGGCTGACGAGCGGTCTGGAGCGCTGTTCAGTTACGTGGACCTTGAAGCGGGGGTCCGTTACGGAGAATCCGGGAGATTGTGAACGCTGAACCTCGGCGATCTGTCGAATGCGTTTGCGGGGCCTTACCCGGACTTCGGGCGGCCCTCGAATGCACCGGAGAAGCTACTTCGGGCCATGTTGCTGCAAGTTTCCTACGGCATCCGCTCGGAACGACCGTTCATGGAGCGGCTGGAGTTCGACTGTTCCCCTGGTTTGTCGGTCTGGGCGTGGACGATCGGGTGTGGAATCACTCGACCTTCTCCAAGCACGCGACGGGCTGTTAGAAGGTGAGATCGCTGTTAAGTTCCTTTTGGCGATATTGGCGCAGGTGGAAGTGAAGCGGTGTGGTCGAATGATCATTTCTCGGTGGACGGCACGCTGATCGATGGGCTTGGCTCTTACATCCTGTTCGCAGGCGCCGGCGGGTTCACCCTGGACTGCCTCACGTGAGCAATCCATGGCCGTTGTGAAGGTGACGCCGTCGAGTTCACATGGATGGGAGCGAGGAGATGGAGCCCACAAGAGGCCGTGGTTGGGTAGAAAAACTCCCCGACGGCTCACTTGAAGGTGAGATATGCCTCGAAGGCGGCGATGACATTCCCGTTATCGCCCGCCGATTGGCCACTTCTCCAACAGCGTGCTAGAAATATGGTGCCGATCAGGAAGTCCAGCGGTTGGCGATGTCATAGCCGCAAGGGACGCCCTCGGTACCTCTGTGACGGCCGTCGTCGGGCTTCGCTCGTTCAATCGCGAACGTCCACAGCGCCGCACAAGAGCTAAAATTCAGCCACGTGTGGACTTCTTTGCGATTTCGTCCATGACTTGCTTAGTGGCTCGGTAGGCGAGATCGACGATTTCGTCGATCTCGGCTTCGGATACGACGAGAGGTGGGGCGAATCCGAGAATATCCCCGTGCGGCATTGCTC
>NZ_JAVAYM010000005.1:0-340693 GCF_054185205.1 Bradyrhizobium sp. 14AA
TGGCGCCGGCGCCCTTCGGCATCAGCGCTTCCACAAAGCTCGGCTGTCCTGTCCGCTTCACCGCCATCGTCATTCCCCCAAGGCTTTGCCCTAGGGAATCACAACTGGCGGATTACGCAACAGGCCCCTTGTGGGAGAGGGTGGCTCGCCGCGTAGCGGCGAGACGGGTGAGGGGTCTCTCTCCGCGCGTCCAACTCTCACTTGATCTCGCTGTGAGATACCCCTCATCCGGCGCTTCGCGCCACCTTCTCCCACAAGGGGAGAAGGAAGAAAGATCACCCCTTCAATCTCTCCGCATGCCAGTGCAGATGATCGCCCATGAAGGTCGAGATGAAATAATAGCTGTGGTCGTAGCCCGGTTGCCGCCGCAGGGTCAGCGGGATGTTGGCCTTGGTGCAGGCGGCTTGCAGCAGCTCCGGCTTGAGCTGCTCCTTCAGGAAATTATCGGCCTCGCCGACGTCGACCAGGAAGCCTGAATACTTCGCACCGTCCTCGATCAGCGCCACGGTGTCGTGGCTGCGCCACGCATCCTTGTTCGGGCCGAGATAGCCGGTCAGCGCCTTGGTGCCCCAGGGCACCTGAGACGGCGCCACGATCGGCGCGAAGGCACTGGCCGCGCGATAGCGGTGCGGGTTGCGTAGCGCTACGGTCAGCGCACCGTGGCCGCCCATCGAATGGCCCATCACCGATTGCCGCTTTGCATCGACGGGAAAATTTCCCGCCACGAGCTTGGGCAGCTCGTCGGTGACATAGCTCCACATGCGGTAGTTGCGCGCGAACGGCTCTTGCGTCGCGTCGACATAGAAGCCGGCGCCGAGGCCGAAATCATAGGCGTTGTTGGCATCGCCGGGCACGTCGGGCCCGCGCGGTGAGGTGTCGGGTGCGACGAAGATCAGGCCGAGCTCGGCGCAGGCTTTGCGGAATTCGCCCTTCTCGGTGACGTTGGCATGGGTGCAGGTCAGCCCGGAGAGGTACCAGACCACGGGCAGCTTCGCGCCATCCGCATGCGGGGGAACATAGACCGAGAACACCATGTCGGTTCCGGTCGCCTGGCTCGCATGGCGATAGACGCCCTGCACGCCGCCGTAGGATTTGTTGGTCGAGACAGTCTGAATCGTCATGCCTTAAGCTCCAGTGGCATCTAACCACATCAACATTGCAACGCTTGTGTGACCGAATTCGTGGCGGCTGACCGCGCGTCAGGCGACGCCGCTGTCGATCGCCAGCCGCACCAGCTCGACCGAGGTTTTCACCCCGAGCTTCTGGCGCATGATCGAGGAGGTGTTGGCCACCGTCTTGTAGGACGACTGCACCAGCCATGCGATCTCGGACAGGCTCTTGCCGGCGCTGAGCAGCCGCAGGATCTCGATCTCGCGCGCGTTCAGCTTCGACAGCGGGCTTTGCGCCAGCGCCGGCCCGGCGAAGGCGATGCTGCGCGCGATCGCGCTCGGCAGATAGGTGCCGCCGCTGCCGACGGTGCGGATCGCCTCGACGAGGTCGTCGGGGTCGCCGGTCTTGGAGACGTAGCCCTTGGCGCCGCATTCGATCGCGCGTGCGGCGAAAGCAGGGTCGTCGTTCATGCTGAACATGATGATACGGGCCTCGGGCGCGCGCTCGAGGATGCGGCGCGCCAGCTCGAAGCCGGAGACGGTCGGCAGGTTGATGTCGATGATCGAGAGGTCGGGGCGCTCGACGATGAAGACGCATTCGCCGTCCTCGGCGTCGGCGGCCTCCAAAATCTCGATCTCGCCCTCGTCGGCCAGCACGGCACGGCAGCCGGAAGCCACGATGGGATGATCGTCGACGATCAGAATGCGCATAGGCGTTTCCTCGGGACAGCGCCGGCCTGTTTCGCGCCCGGCCGGGATTGCTGTACGCTTTCGATTAGATATCGGGCGCTTTGGGTCT
This sequence comes from Bradyrhizobium sp. 14AA, assembly GCF_054185205.1. Taxonomy (NCBI): domain Bacteria; kingdom Pseudomonadati; phylum Pseudomonadota; class Alphaproteobacteria; order Hyphomicrobiales; family Nitrobacteraceae; genus Bradyrhizobium; species Bradyrhizobium sp. 14AA. The sequence continues at coordinate 1,909 of NZ_JAVAYM010000005.1, forward strand.
GTCAACGTCGTGGGACAGGCACCGGCAAAACCTTCGCGGGGCACAGGCGACACCAATGTGGCAGAATCTATCCTTGCGCGGGCGCATCAACCTGCTGCTGGCGCTGCTGCTGGCGCTGGGCCTCGCCGTCAACATCGGCCGCCAGGTCGCGGAGGCCGGGCCGCGCGTGCAGGCCGAGGACCAGAGCGTGATCCGGCTCGCGCGCGAATTCATCGGGACGATCGTTGCCGATCTCAACGAGGCGCCCGATCCGGATGCGAGATTGAACCAGATCGTGCGCGATCTCAGCCGTCTGCGCCACGTCGGCATTACGCTTCGGGACGCCGGCGGCAATCCGCTGACGCCGCCCAGGGCCGATGCCGATGGCGACACGCGCGGGCCGCCGGTCTGGTTCGTCAGCCTGGTTCATCCCGAGCAGACCGCGGTCAGCGTGCCGGTCTCGATCCACGGCAAGCCCGGCTCGCTCCTGATCACCTCGCATCCCGACGACGAGATCGCCGAGATCTGGGACGGTATCGTGACCCAGCTCGAGGTCGGCTCGGTGGTCGCGCTCGCGCTGTTCCTGGTGATGATGAACGTGGTCGGCCGGGCGCTGGCGCCGCTGCAGTCCCTGGCGGACGTGATGGCCGAGCTCGAAGACGGGCGCTATCAGGCCCGCGTCACGCCGGGCGGCGCGCCGGAGCTTGCCGCGATCTGCACCAAGCTCAACCATCTCGCCGCGACCCTTGGTGCGGCGGTCGAGGACAAGCGGCGCCTTGCGGAGCGCGCGGTGTCGCTCCAGGACGTCGAGCGCAAGGAGATCGCACGCGAGCTCCATGACGAGTTCGGGCCGTATCTGTTCTCGCTGCGCGCCCATGCGAGCGCGCTGGCGAAGCAGGCGGATGGGCGCGTCCCGAACGCGGACGCCGTGCGGAAACACGGCAGCGCCATGCTCGAGCAGATCAACGCGCTCCAGCAGTTCAATCGCCGCGTGCTGGAGCGCCTCCGGCCCGTCGGCCTTGCCGAGCTCGGCCTGCGCCAGGCGCTCGAATCGCTGTCGCGGCTGTGGCGGGAGTCGCATCCCGACGTCGCCATCGAAACCGTGATCTCGCCCGCGCTTGGCGTCACAGGCGAGACCGCCGACCTCACCATCTACCGCATCGTGCAGGAGGCGCTCACCAACGTGTTCCGCCACGCCGGTGCGACCTCGGTCAATGTCGTCATCGAACCGGCGGGGGAGGCGGCGCGCGACGGCCGCCTCTGCGCCCGGGTGCGGATCAGCGACAATGGCCGCGGCATGGAGCCGGGCCGGAAGCTCGGCTTCGGCCTCGTCGGCATGCGCGAGCGGATATTGGCGTTGGGCGGCACGCTCAACGTGGTCTCCGGCGACGGCGGCGTGACCGTGGAGGCGTTGGTTCCGACGGCGTCGGCCTGATCGCGGGAAGGTGGATCGGGAATAATTCCCGATTTCGTCGGGAAAACGGGAGCGGATATTGCCCGACCTTTTGTGGCTGGCGCGCGAGCTTCTGCCGATTACACTCGTCTCGATCGAACGGCGAAAATCAAAACAGCCGGCGGTCGTGGTTGGGAAGGCAGGGGATGGGCAAGGGTCTTTTGGGCAAGCGCTTCTTATTCAAGCGTCGTTTGATGATGGCCTCGGTTTCGACCGGGCTGGTGTCTGGACTGGTCTTCGCGACCCCCGCCGGGGCCGCGCAGGACGAGGAGACCAACGTCCAGAACCTGCCGCCGGTCGAGGTGACGGCGCCGCCGTCGACGGCGAGGCGCATCGCGCCATCGCGGCCGGTCGCGCGCGTGGCGGGAGCACCCTCGTCCCGCCCCAAGACGCGCATTTACGTCTACCCGACGGCGCCGGGCATCGGCAGAGGCCTCGACGTCGACAAGGTTCCCTCATCGGTCAACGCGGTCGATGCCAGCCAGATCAAGCGCACCGGCTCGCTGAACGTCACCGACGCACTGCGTGACAACATTGCCGGCGTCAACATCAGCGAAGTCACCGGCAATCCATTCCAGCCGGATGTCGAATTCCGCGGGTTTGTCGCCTCGCCGGTGACGGGCACGCCGCAGGGCCTTGCGGTGTACCAGAACGGCGTTCGCATCAACGAAGCCTTCTCGGATGCCGTCAACTGGGACCTGATCCCGACCGCCGCGATCAGGTCGGTGACGCTGGTGACCAACAATCCCGTCTTCGGCCTCAACGCACTCGGCGGCGCCATCAACCTGCAAATGAAGGACGGCTTCACCTATCAGGGCGCCGAGATCGACATGATGGGCGGCTCGTTCGGCCGCGTCCAGGGGTCGGCGCAATGGGGCAAGCAGGTCGACAAGAACTACGGCGTCTATGCCGCGCTCGAAGGCCTGCGTGACAACGGTTTCCGCAATTTTTCCCAATCGACCGTGCGGCGCTTCTACAGCGACGTCGGCTACAAGGCCGGGGACAGTGAATTCCATGCCAACATGGGCGTCGCCAAGAACGATTTTGGCGCCAGCGCCACCGTTCCGGCCGAGCTGCTCGACAAATATTGGGGCGCGACCTACACCACGCCGCAGACCACCTCCAACCGCGTCGGCTATCTCAACCTGACCGGAAAGGTGGACGCGACGCCGACCTGGACGCTCGAAGGCACCGCCCATGTGCGCCGGTACGAGCAGAAGCTCGTCGACGGCAATCCGACCGATACGCAAGAGTGCGCCATTGCCGGGCTCTTGTGCTTTGGTGACGATACGACGCCGGCGAATGGCACGAACGGCGTGCAGCTCGCCAATCCTTTTGCTCCGGGGACCATCCTCGGCGAGATCGACCGGAGCTCGATACGTTCGACCACCTTCGGCGTATCGGGGCAGGCCACCAACACCGATCAGTTGTTCGGACACGACAACCGCTTCGTGGTGGGGGCGAGCTACGACGCCAGCGTGACGCGCTACAACGCCACCGCTGAAATCGGCTCGATCGGAGAAAATTACGTCGTCAGCGGCAGCGGTCTCTTCTTGGGCCCAACCGGCACACCGGACCCCGTGGCCGGTCCCGTCTCGCTGCGGACTGTCAACCAGTATAACGGCCTGTACGCGATGGATACGTTCAACGTCACAGAGGCCTTCGCCGTCACTGGCGGCGGCCGTTTCAACGTGGCGCGCATCACGCTGGAGGATCAGCTCGGCACCGCACTCAACGGCGATCACACCTTCACCCGCTTCAATCCGGTGATCGGCGGCACCTACAAGATCACGCCCGAGCTGACCGCCTATGCCGGCTATTCCGAGGCCAACCGCGTGCCGACGCCGCTCGAGCTCGGCTGCTCCGATCCGGCCCGTCCCTGTCTCATCGCGGCGTTTCTCGTCTCCGATCCGCCGCTCAAGCAGGTCGTGTCCAAGACCGTGGAGGCGGGCTTCCGCGGCACGAAGGAGCTGAACATCGGCACGCTCGGCTGGAAGATCGGCGGCTTCCGCGCCACCAATTACGACGACATCGTCGCCATCCCGGTCCCCGGGCGCACCGGCTTCGGCTATTTCTCCAATGTCGGGCGTACCAGGCGGCAGGGGCTCGAGGCCGAAGTGAATATCAAGTCGCCGACGCTGCAATTCCAGGCGAGCTACGCCTTCGTCGACGCGCGCTTCCTCGACGCATTGACCATCGGCTCGAACAGCCCGTTCGCCGATGCCGACGGCAACATCCAGGTCTCGCCCGGCAACCAGCTCCCCGCGATCCCGCGCCACCGCGTCAAGGTCGGCGTGGACTATGCCGTGACCGACGTCTGGAAGGTCGGCGGCAATGCGCTGTTCGTCTCCAGCCAATACCTCGTCGGCGACGAGTCCAACCAGTTTGCGAAGCTGCCGTCCTACACCGTGTTCAATCTCCACACCTCCTACCAGGTGACCAAGAACGTTCAGCTCTACGGCAAGGTCGACAACATTTTCGACAAGCGCTATGCGACCTACGGACAGTTCTTCGACCGCGAGGCCGTGCCGAACTTCACCAACGGCGGCGCGGAGTTCACCGACCCGCGCTCGCTGAGCCCGGCAAGGCCGCGCGCGTTCTATGCAGGCATGCGGGTGACGTTTTGAGTTGCGCTAAGTGCTGACGCTTCCTTCTCCCACAAGAGGAGAAGGAAGCGTAGCGCGCGCTCGGCTCAATAGTCCCAGAACACCGGCACCCAGCGGAAGGCATCGCCGTCGACCGCGACGCGGCCGACCGACGGGAACGGCAGGTGTGTGGCCACCAGCATCTCGCCGGTCTTGGCAAGCTCCCGCAAAAGACGGATGCGAACGCGCGCGGCTTCCTCCGGGTCGTGCTCGAAACCGTTGTGCCAATCGGGCTGCTCGAACCCGACCGCAAACACGGCGTCGCCGGCAAATGTCAGCGCGTCGTCGCCCGACGCCACGCGAACCACGCTGTGTCCGGGGGTGTGACCGCCGGTGCGGCGGACCACGACGCCGGGCGCAACCTCGTGCTCCTGATCGAATTGCCGCAGGTGATCGCGGTACTCGTTCACGAACCGCCTGGCGGCCGATCGAAGTGCGTCCGGAAATCCCGGCGGCATGGCGGTGTGGGAGAAATCAGGCGCCTCCCAGAATTTGACCTCGGCGGCCGCGACGTGGATCCGCAGGTCTTTACGCAACCGCTCCTTCACCCCGTCGACGAGCAGCCCGCCGATGTGGTCCATGTGCAGGTGGGTCAGCACCAGATCGGTCACGGACGCAAGATCGATGCCGGCGGCCTCCAGTCGCCTGCTCAACTGCCCGGCCCGCGGCAGGTGCAGGTTCGGGTCGGACCCCAGGCCAGCGTCGATGAGGATGGTCTTGTCGCCGCTGCGGACCATGACCGCATTCAGCGCCCAGTCGAAAGCGTCCGGCGGCAGGAACATGTCATGCAGCCAGGCCGCCCGGACGGCCGGGTCGGCGTTGTGCGCCAGCATGGTGGTCGGCAGCGGCAGCACGCCGTCGCTGACCACCAGCACGTCGATGTCGCCGATCCTCACGGCGTAGCGTGACGGCACGAGCTCTTCGGGTTTCGATGTCGCGGGATATGAGGTGTTGTGCAGGTTCATGTCCGTCTCCTGTTTCATGTCAGAGGCTCCCGGTTCGTTCTGGTTCGAGCGGGCCGCGCAACCGGCGCGCGGCCGTCGTCGTTCCGTGCGTCAGAGGCTGGTCACGCGTTCCGGATCGGCCGAGGCGAGCGCCGCGGCACGCTCCGCGCGGGGCGGGTAGATCCAGACCGTGTTGATCTCCTGCTTGGTCTTCTTGGCGGTTTCGCCGACCATCTCGACCTTGCGTTCCCAGCCGCGCGTGAACAGCGCGCCGGCTTCGCCGAGGTCGAGGCAGGTGACGTAAGCCTTCTGGTGATAGGGCCTGGTCGGAATGCCGAGCAGGTCGGCGGCGGCATTGTTGCCGGCAAAGGCGCCCATGCGCGTGGCGTGCTGGCACGACATCAGCGCGTAATTGCCCTCGTCGTCGCAGGCGGCCCGCGCCGCATCGCCGGTCGCGAAGACACCCTGAATGCCTGGCACCCGCAGGCAGCGATCGACCAGCAATCGGCCGAAATTGTCGCGCTCGGCGGGTATCTGCGTCGTCAAGGGAGCCGCACGAATGCCCGCTGCCCAGACCACGGTCTCGGCTTCAATGTGTTCACCGGTGGACAGGGTGACGCCGGATTCGTCGAGCGCAGCGACGCCGGCGCCGAGGCGGGTTTCCACGCCGAGCTTTTGAAGGGCACTTTCGATGATGGGCCTGGGACCCGCGCCCATGTCGGGCGCGACCGCGCTGTTGCGCTCGACGATGATGATCCGTGTCTTGGCACTGGCGCCGAGGATTTTGCGAAGGCGCGCCGGCATTTCGGTGGCCGCCTCGATGCCGGTGAAGCCGCCGCCGGCGACGACGACCGTGTCGCGCCCGTTCGAAGGCGGCCGTTTGGCGAGGCCATGCAGGTGCTTGTCGAGCGCGATCGCGTCACCGAGCGTATCGACGCTGAAGCCGTGCTCGGCAAGCCCGGGAATGTTGGGGCGGAACAGGCGGCTGCCGGTGGCCACGACGAGACGGTCGTAGGACAGGGTCTTTCGCGTGCCCTTCGCCGCAGCGATCTGCACCGTTTGAATCCTGCTGTCGATTGTCTCGGCGCTGCCCTGGATGTAGTCGACGTCGATCGCCTTGAGCACGTCGAGCAGCGACGCGGTCAGCGTTTCCGGCTTCGGCTCGTAGAGCCGAGGGCGGACCACCAGCGTCGGCTCGGGTGCGATGAGCGCGATCTCGAGCTCTTCCGGCGAAACGCCCTGGATGTCGCGCAGGCGGGCGGCGGAGAGGGCGGCGTACATGCCGGCGAAGCCGGCGCCAATGATGAGCAGTCGCATGTGGTTGACTCCTGTGTTCGATTTTGGGTTCGGCTCGTTCGGGACGCACGCGCGTCGCCGTCGCCGCGCGATGTCGGCGGAGCCTGTTGCGGTTTGGCGATGGGTCGAAGAGGTGAAGCGGAGACCGTCGATGCCTTATGGCGCGGTGCAGTTCGGCAGCGAGGACAACAGCGCGGGGCCCTCACATGCTGTCTGGCAGCTTCTCTGACCCAATGGCCAGCCGCGCAGGGCCGTCGGCACCGTCGGTTGCCTGGGCCAACCCTGTCTGATCAGGATTGATGTGATGGGGGGCGCGCTTTGCGCGGTTTGTGCCGGCGCTTCTTCGGCTGTCGGCGAGGTGAAGCGCACCGTCAGTGAGAGCCCGTACACGAGCGCCGACGCGACGGCTTTCCGCCTCGGTGCAATTGCACGCTGTTTCCAGTTCATCGTTGCCTCCGTCCGTATGGTGACACTGCGATGTTTAGCGAGCCGGATCGTCGACTGCCCCATAGCGATTGCCGTCCCTGTCGCGAGATTGCTGCTAACGCATGCGCCTGCGCCAATCGCTCGGCGTTTCGCCCGTCAGCTTCCTGAACGCCGCGGCGAAGGCGGTCTGCGAGGAATAGCCGAGCGCCACGGCGATCGAGATGACCGACTCATCGTCGTCGCGCAGCATCTTCATGGCTTGCTCGAGCCGGTGCTGGCGCAGCCAGGCATGCGGCGAAAGCCCGGTGCTTTCCTTGAAGGCGCGGCAGAAGTGGAAGCGCGACAGGCCGGCGTCGGACGCCAGCGCGTCGAGGGAGACGTCCGCATCGCTGTCCGAACGCAACCGTTCGATCGCACGGAGCAGGACCTTCGGCGACAGCCCGCCCAGGGTAGGCTGGAACATGGTCGGTGAACCCGTGTGCGCAGCCAGCACGCGCGTGGCCAGCAAATCTGTCAGTTGATGCCGGAACAGCGTATCCAGCGCTCCATTGCCCTCCATCGTATCCGCCGCGCTCAGGAGCAGTCTGGACGTGATGAGGTCGGGATGCGCCGTCCGCTCCAGGAGCTCGCTCGGTTTGCTTGTGCCGGCTTCGTCAGCAACGCGTTTGAGCGTCGCATTCGGAAGATAGAGTTGAACGACATCGACAGGCTTCGGAATGTCCCATCGGGAGCTCGATCCTTCCGGAATGATGATCACGACTCCGCGACGAAACGTGCCGATCGCAACCGATTTTCCCGAGCGGCGCTCCATGCGCTGCATGACGCCGTTATACGCCATGATCACGTGGTGGCTCATGGGCTCGACGACATCGTGCAATGGGTCATGGTTCCAGTGCGCAATCCCTGCGCCGGAGGAATCCAATGCCAAGCGGGTAGGTTCGGTTCTGAGCACCCGCGCCATCTCCGCTTCGGCGGCGCGCCGCTCGGCGGTCGAGATGTTGTCGTCCGGCTGTGCGCCAGGGACGGGTGGCAGGCCCTTGTGCGAGGGATTGCGCATGAGTGCGGTGCTCCCGATCATTGCGTGGCTCCTTCTGATCGCCTCAAGCTTCAGATGGGTTGCCCGTGATTGTACGGGCCGGCGCGGGTTCTATGCGGGCGCAATGGCGCAGCGTCTTGCCTGAACCGGCTCTGCTTTGCCCGATCCTGCTCCGGGCAGGCGCGCGGTTTCACAAACGCACGACGGGGGCGCGCCGAGTTGTCGGGCGACTGAACGGAGAGGGCCGCGAGAGGAATGGAATCCGGTAAAATGGTTCGCGTCGCCGATATCCCGGACACCTTGCACAAGGTATCCCGCCTCCGGCATGATGGCCCCGGAGGCTCGCTTTACTGTGTCATTCAAAAATCCGGACGCAGTCGCTTCTATCGTTGCGGCGCTTCGGCACGTCTACGGTGACGAGGTCGCGCGACTGATGCTGGTCGAAGGCATGAGTCTCGCCAACCTGATCGACGCGATGTTTTCCGCGCCCATGACGCATCGCGAGGCCGTTCGGGCGATGACCGACGGGTTGGACGATTTTGTCATCTCTCCCGACCTCGGTCTGATGTGGCACCTCAGATACATCTATGGAGAGGAGCCCGGTTCCCTGCATGTCGTGGACATGGAGATTGCGACCCCGGACGGCACGCTGGCGAGCAAGGACGTCTGGCTTCGTCTGTCCTCTTAGAGGCGAGGCTGACATGCCGTCCCTGATGAGAGGGGACAGCGAACGAGGTCCGTATCCACCGTTGATCTATGTCAACGTCGCCATCCTCTGGTGATCACGTCATGTCGGGGCGGCCTGGGGCGGTTTCCGCTGCCTCTCGGCTCGCAAGCGCCATGGGGAGGATCATCATGCGTCTTTCAATCAAGTCCGTGACATTTGCAGGGCTTGCGGCCAGCGCCCTGCTGGGATTTGCAAGCGTCGCGCTCAGCCCGACCCCGGCCGAGGCGGTGGTGTATTGTCAGTACGTCGACTATCCCCCGAGTTGCGTGGCCAGGGCCGGCGTGGTGCTCCGCCCACGTCCCGTGGCGCGCGCTGCGGTCCGGGCCGGCACGGCGAGCGGGACCAATCTGAATGGCGGTGTCAATCGCGTTGGCGTGCGGCGGTAAAAGGCTTGTCTGCGGATGACGGCGATCGGCGGCACCGGGGTGCCTCGCCGCAAGCGGATGCATTTGCGCGCGCGGGCAAAGCTTGGCGCGGCGTTTCCTTAACCGACCGGCAACCATAGCAAATGATCCGAAAATTTTAACGAAACTGCTTGGCCCTCTGCGCGTCGGTTTGTCGGAGGGCCAGTCCGATGACAGAGCACCAGTTGAGAGAGCAGGAATTCCGGATCGCGCGTTATCGGCATTTGGAGCGGGAAGTGACCGACCCGCTTGCCGCATGTCTGCTTCACAGCATCATCGAGGAACTCGAGGCCGAATTGCGCAGGGAAAGACCGGGTTGGCACGGGCCGCGCGATTAACCCTTTCTTGGCGCTATTGATGCCAATCATTCGCGAGGGACTCTCAGGGGAGATTGCTCCCATGCTGAAGGACGGCACATATGCGGCGTGGTACAACACGCCGCTCGACCAAGGTACCGGGATCGTCCATGTCGCGGACGGCCAGATCTGGGGCCGTGACAGCCTGATGACGTATCACGGTTCCTGCAAGGTCGATGGAGACCGCTTCACCGCCACCGTCTCGACGAAGCGTCATACCGATGGACGTGCAACGGTGTTCGGCGTCGATGACGAGCTGACGCTGGATATCGAGGGAAACTGCCCCGGCAAGATCGCGACCTACACGGCGACGGCCCAACAAGTGCCGGGAATGATCCTCTATGGCACGCTCATTCTGACGGAACAGCAGCCGCCAGGGCCGGAACAGACCGAGCAGATGCCGGCGTTCAATCCCGAAAAGCTGCCAAAGTTGCCGAAGCGCTCGCGCTGATCGCGGAAGCGGCGCCGGTCCGCCGCTCGTCTCGAGCTGGCATCCTGCCGGCGACGAACCTGGCCCGCGCCCGAGACCTTCCAGGTCCGCAGGGGGGCGGCATCGCGATTGCGACTGCGCAATGACGAGTTTCGCCGCGCGATGCAACGAAACTTGTCGCGATCAAACTCTGTCCCGAATTCCAGCAAACCTCCGCCATCGATCAAAACTAGAATCGTCTCCGTGAAGCGTGGTCACGGCACGTCAGCGAGCCACTCAGCGTGCTGCCGGCGTCGGCCTTGCCATGTGTGCGAGGCAATCCTCGGAGAGCGCATGGCTGGAGACGATCGACAGCCCCTTGCCGCCTTCCTTGTCGGTGACGCGGACCGGCAGTTCGCCCATCGGCCGGGCCGGCCGAGCCGGTGCATGGTCTCGATCGCAAAGCTGCCGCCTCCGGCAATTCTGCATCCTCAGCCCTCGGCTCGCCCGCTTTTCAAACGGCCCGCGACTCGCCATTGTGCGCCCGCAACAGGGCCGGAAGCGGAGAAGCATCAATGTCGGACAAGGTCTCGCGTCGCCAGTTTGCGAAACTCGCGGGGCTGTCCGCAGCCGGGCTGACGGGGCCGCTCGATGCAGCCGAGGCCAAGCCGGTATCGGCGCCGCGCGGCGGAAGCGGCTTTCCCACGGGCTTTGTCTGGGGCACGGCGACCTCGTCCTACCAGGTCGAGGGCGCGGTCAACGAGGACGGGCGAGGGGCCTCGATCTGGGACAAGTTCGTGCGCATCCCCGGCAAGATCGAGGACGGCACCAATGGCGACCGCGCCAATGAGCATTATCATCGCTACAAGGAGGACATCGGACTCATCAAGGAGCTCGGCTGCAAGGCGTACCGCTTCTCGGTGGCCTGGCCGCGGGTGTTTCCTGATGGTGACGGCAAGCCGAACCCGAAGGGGCTCGACTTCTACAACCGCCTCGTGGACGAACTGCTGAAGAATGGCATCGAGCCGTGGCTGACGCTCTATCACTGGGACCTGCCGCAATCGCTCCAGGACCGTTTTGGTGGCTGGCGCTCGACGGAGACCTGTAAGATCTTTGGCGACTATGCGGCCTATGTCGCCGAGCGCCTGACCGATCGCGTCAAGAACGTGTTCACGCTGAACGAGAGCGGCCGCTTCGTCCATTTCGGCTACGGCATCGGCATCGACGCGCCGGGCGTGACGCTGCCGCAAGCGGAGGTCAACCAGATCAGGCACAACAGCGCGCTCGCGCACGGGCTCGCGGTGCAGGCGGTGCGCGCCCATGGCCGCCGCGGCACCAGGGTGGGGCCGGCGGAGAACATCGATGCCTGCGCGCCCGCGATCGACACGCCGGAGAACGTCCGTGCCGCCGAGATCGCACTGCGCGAGATGAATGCCGGCTATCTCAACGTCATCATGACGGGCCAGTACACCGACGCCTTCCTGAAATTTGCGGGGAGCAAGGCGCCGAAATACACCGATGCGGAGTTGAAGATCATCTCCTCGCCGGTCGATTTCCTCGGCCTCAACATCTACGCGCCGCAGAACTACGTGGTGGCCTCCGACCACGGCGCGGGCTTCATGCCGCTGCCGATCCCGAAATCGTTCCCGCACATGAATTCGGACTGGCTGCGCATCGGTCCCGAGACGATGTACTGGGTGCCGAAGCTCGCTGCGAAGATCTGGAAGACGGACGCAATCTATATCAGCGAGAACGGCACGTCCGGCGACGACGTCGTCACGCCCGACGGCAAGATCTACGACACCGACCGCATCATGTATTTGCGCAACTATCTGTCACAGCTCCAGCGCGCCACCGCCGAGGGCGTGCCGGTGCGCGGCTACTTCCTCTGGAGCCTGATGGACAATTTCGAATGGGTGTTCGGGCTCAACAAGCGCTTTGGGCTCTACCACGTCAATTTCGACACCCAGGTCCGCACGCCAAAGCTCAGCGCCAGCTTCTACCGCAACGTCATCGCGAAGAACGCGGCAGGGGCGTGATCGGACAATTCTCCCTCTCCCCGTTTCTTACGGGGAGAGGATCGGGTGAGGGGCCGCGTGGGGCGCCAACTGGATCGTCAGAAAGACTAGAGGCATTCTCCCTTCGTCGGATCCACAGATCTTTCAAGCCGTTCGCGGAACGTTGCTTCTCTCTGCAGGAGTTCCTGCAACATCCCCTTCAAAACGAGGTACTCTGGCAGCTTACAAAACCCCTTCGCGACTTCCTCTCGTGCACGCAGGCTCCGAACTTGATCATAGTCGGCGGCGATTTTTTCGTTGTCCAATTTTGTGTTTTCGTTGATGAATCGTTTCAAGGTCGCGCGGAATTCCTGATAAGTATGCTCACTCTTGCGATCGAGCGTGTCTTCACAAAGAACCATGGCCTCTCGGGCAGACGTCATAATCTCATAGACACACGTCAAACTCATTTCCCCCCCCCAATTGCCCCGGACGGCCATAGTATGGTCATCGACAGGACCAGAAATCTCGCTCCTGCGCAGACCTCTCGATATAAGATGCCAAAGGTTCGCATTGTCGTCTCATGGGTATGGTCGGGTACGGTGATACATAATCCCCGGTGTCCCAAAATTCCAACCGAGAATGGGTGGGATTTTTTCCGCCAGAGCTGAGGATGGCACCCGCCGCCGCACTGTTAGAGTTGGGGCCCCCGGCAGGGTCATACAATGGCGCGACATATTTGCTTGCGTTACGGTGACAGCGTTGCGGTGACAGTGCTGGACTGCACCATAGCTCCACAATTTAGACTTCAATTCAGACTTGCTGCTCGTGAAGCTGGAGCATCAGTCCTTATCCTTAAGGGCTGGTCCGCGCAGATCCGAGTGGTCGTGTCATTCGTCGTGCCAACTATCCGTATGACGGAAATTTCGACGGCTGCCAGGGACACTTTGACGGCCTGGTCGGAATGATGCTGCCGGCAGTATGAGCCTTTTGATAAGCGCTTTTCGGCACACCGATTGACTCCCTTCTCCCCCTGATTCAAAACCGTCCTCAACACCCATAACAAGAGGACAACGCCAATGGCTGACGCGCTGATCATCGATGCCTGCCGGACCCCGCGGGGTGTCGGCAAGGCCGGCAAGGGAGCACTCTCGGGCATCCATCCGCAGCAGCTGGGCGCAACGGTGCTGCGCGCACTCGCTGATCGCACCGGCATCAATACCGCCGACGTCGACGACATCGTCTGGGGCTGCAGCGCGCAGGTCGCGACGCAAAGCGGCGATCTCGGCCGCATGTCGGCGCTCGATGCCGGCTACGACGTGCGCGCCAGCGCCGTGACGCTCGACCGCTTCTGCGGCTCCGGCATCACCAGCGTCAACATGGCGGCGAGCTCGATCATGGCGGGCGCCGAGGACCTCGTCATCGCCGGCGGCTGCGAGATGATGTCGATGGAGGGACGCCGCGGCGGCGGTCCGATGATGATGGACGGCGGCAATCTGCGCCTGCGCGCGCGGCATCCGCAGTCGCATCAGGGCGTCTGCGCCGACGCGATCGCGACGCTGGAAGGCATCACGCGTGGGGACGTCGATGCGCTCGGGCTGGAGAGCCAGAAGCGCGCCGCGCATGCGATCGCGAACGGCCATTTCAAGAAGAGCCTCGTGCCCGTCCATCGCGAGGACGGCAGCCTCGCGCTCGACCACGAGGAGTATCCGCGGCCGCAGACCACGATGGAGGGCCTCAGCGCCCTCAAGCCTGCATTTCCCGCCATCGCCGACTATGCGCTCGACGACAAGGGCACGACCTATCGCGGCCTGATCCTGCAAAAATATCCGGACCTGAATATCGACTTCATGCACCACGCCGGCAATTCCTCCGGCGTCGTCGACGGTGCCGCCGCGATCCTGCTGGCCTCGCCCGCTTACGCCAGGGCGCATGGCCTGAAGCCGCGCGCCCGCGTGGTGGCGATGGCGAACATGGGTGACTCGCCGACCCTGATGCTGAACGCGCCGGTGCCGGCGACGCGCAAGGTGCTGGCGAAGGCGGGGTTGACTGTCGACGACATCGACCTGTTCGAGATCAACGAGGCCTTTGCGGTCGTTGCGGAAAGATACATCCGCGATCTCAAGCTCGACCGCGCCAAGGTCAACGTCAATGGCGGCTCGATCGCGCTCGGCCATCCCATCGGCGCGACCGGCTCGATCCTGATCGGCACCGTGCTCGACGAGCTCGAACGCCGCGACTTGAGGCGCGGCCTCGTCACCATGTGTGCCGCCGGCGGCATGGCGCCGGCCGTCATCATCGAGCGCGTCTAGCTGCCTTCTCTTCACCTCTCCCCGCAAAAACGGGGAGAAAAAGCGGCTGTGGTGCGATCCAACCCTTATTTTTCAGGGTGAATCGCGTGCGGTCGTTCGGTCGTCGCTTGTCGAAAGCGGCGAATCAGCTTTAGCAAGGTTGCGTGCGGGCCTTTGAAACAAGGCAAAATCCGCTGCCCGAGGCTTCTCCCGCTCAGGAAGTAGCTAAAAAGCAGGGTTTTTTGCCACAGGGGGCCAAAAAGCCCGTAAAACCGCGACAAAACTGTGCAGAAGGCTATAGGCCTTCGCCGGTTGGTCTAATATGCAGCCGTCAACGAATCAGAGGAGACACGATGGCAACCCAAATGTCGAAATCGCAGCTGATCGAAAAGATTGCGACCACCACCGAGCTTTCCAAGCGCGACGTCAAGAACGTCATGGAGACGCTGACCGACGTCGGCCACAAGGAGCTCAAGAAGAACGGCCTGTTCCTGGTGCCGGGCTTCGCCAAGTTCGTGGTCATCAAGAAGCCCGCGACCAAGGCTCGCAAGGGCACCAACCCGTTCACGGGTGAAGAGATGATGTTCAAGGCCAAGCCGGCCCGCAAGATCGTCCGCGCCCGCCCGGTCAAGGCGGCCAAGGACGCCGTGGGCTAACAACGCAAAGGCCCCCTCGATTGGAGGGGGCCTTTTATTTGGGGCAGCCGCGAGGACTTGAGACGGAGGGCTCAACCCTTGCGGCGCTTCACCCGGACCGTAACGGGCTGAAGCCGCGGCCCCGGTGCTGCGAGCGCATCGCGGACACCGTCGATGGCGCGATCGAGCAGCTGGCGCAGCCGCTGCGTCTTCCGCGATCTCCTGGCTTTTTCCAGCAGTTTCTTCATCGTCGTCACTCCGCCGCTTCGACCTTGGCCGCGACCGGCTCGAGCGCCGCGGCGATGGCTTCGTCGACGTGCTCCAGCCAGATGAACTCGAGGTTGTCCCGCGCGCTCTGCGGGATGTCGTCGTAGTCCCGCTTGTTGCGCGCCGGCAGCATCACCCGCTTCAACCCGGCTGCGGCCGCCGCCACCACCTTCTCCTTGATGCCGCCGACCGGCAGCACCAGGCCGCGCAGCGAGATCTCGCCGGTCATCGCGGTGTCGCTGCGCACCGTGCGATGGGTGAGCAGGGACGTCAGCGCCGTGAACATCGCGACGCCCGCGCTCGGTCCGTCCTTCGGGGTTGCGCCCGCGGGGACGTGGACGTGGATGTCGCTCTTCTCGAACAGCTGGGGATCGATGCCGAGCTGCGTGGCTCTGCTCTTCACCAGCGTCATCGCCGCCTGCACGCTCTCGCGCATGACGTCGCCGAGCTGGCCGGTCAGGATCATCCCGCCGCGGCCCGGCACGCGCGAAGCCTCGATGAACAGGATGTCGCCGCCGACCGGCGTCCAGGCAAGGCCGGTGGCCACGCCCGGAATGCTGGTGCGCTGTGCGATCTCGCCCTCGAAGCGCGGCTGGCCGAGCACGATGCCGATGTCCTTCACCCCGACCACGACCTTCGTAGCCGTGCCTTCGGCGACCTGCACCGCCGCATGCCGGAACACCTTGCCGATCTCGCGCTCGAGGTTACGCACGCCGGCCTCGCGGGTGTAGCCCTTGACGACCAGCTTCAGCGCCTCCGGCTCGATCTCGGCCTGCTCGGCCGTCAGGCCGTTGGCCTCCAGCTGCCGCCGCACCAGATAGCGCTTCGCGATCTCCAGCTTTTCCTCTTCGGTGTACCCGGCCAGGCTGATCAGCTCCATGCGGTCCAAGAGCGGACCCGGAATCTGGTCCAGCATGTTGGCGGTCGCGATGAACACCACGCGCGACAGGTCGAAGGGCACGCCCAGATAATTGTCCCGGAACGTCCCGTTCTGCTCGGGGTCGAGCACCTCCAGCATGGCAGCCGAGGGATCGCCCTGCACGCCGCGACCCATCTTGTCGATCTCGTCCAGCATCATGACGCAGTTGCGGCTGCCCGCCTTCTTGATGCCCTGGATGATGTTGCCGGGCAGCGCGCCGATATAGGTGCGGCGGTGACCGCGGATCTCGGCCTCGTCATGCACGCCGCCCAGACTGACGCGCACGAAGGGGCGATCCATCGCGCGTGCGATGGATTGGCCGAGCGAGGTCTTGCCGACGCCGGGCGGGCCGACGAAGCACAGGATCGGCGCCTTGCCCTGCGGGGCGAGCTTGCGCACCGCCAGATATTCGATGATCCGGCTCTTGATCTTCTCTAGGCCAAAGTGATCGGCGTCGAGGATGCGGCGCGCCTCCTTGATGTCGATCGGCTTCTCCGCAGGCAGCGCCCAGGGCAGCTCGATCAGCCAGTCCAGGTAGGTGCGGACCATGCCGGCTTCGCCGGCCGCTTCCGGCATGCGCTCGTAGCGACGCAGCTCCTTCCTGGCGTGCGCGTCCGCCTCAGGCGGCATGTTGGCCTTGGCGATGGCAGCCGTCAGCTCGGCGACCTCGGCCGCCTTGCCGTCGCCTTCGCCGAGCTGGCGCTGGATGGTCGCCATCTGCTCGCGCAGGATCGCCTCGCGCTGCCGCTCGTCGAACGTGGCGCGGGTCTTCTGGCCGATTTCATTGCTGATGCGCAGCACCTCCAGCCGTTCGGCCAGATGCTTCGACACCTTCTCCACGCGCAAGGCGAGGTCGATGGTCTCCAGCACCTCCTGCTTGTCCTGCGGCTTGATGTCCATGAACGAGGTTGCGAGATCCGCCAGCGCGCCGGGCGCCGTGGTGCCCTGGAACATTGCGACCAGCTCGGGCGGGGCCTGCGGCAGCAGCTCGACCGCCTCGATCGCCTGGCGCTGCAGGTTCAGTGCGCGCGCCTCGATCTCCGGCGAGGTCGTGGCCGGCTCGGGAATCTGCTGGATGCGCGCAGCCGGGAACGGCGTCCCCGGCAGGAAGTCGAGGATGCGCGCGCGCTGCACGCCCTGGCAGACGATGTGGTGCGTGCCGTCGGGCGCGGTGATGTAGCGCACGATATTGGCGATGGTCGCGACCCGATAGAGGTCGTCCGGCATGGGATCGTCGACCTCGGGATTGCGCTGCAGGACGATGCCGATCGGCCGCTGCTCGCGGAGCGCCTGTTGCGCCGCCGCGATCGATTTCGGCCGCGCGATCGCGATCGGCCCGATAGCGCCGGGGAACAGCACCATGTCGCGGACGGCGATGATGATCAGTGCGTCTTCGGGGATATTCACGTCAGAATTAGTCTCGGTGTTATTCATCTGTTCGGTGGCCATGATCGACCTCAGGATTTGGCGAGGCGCAGTGCGACGCAGCCGTCCATCACGAAGCGGCTGATGGCGTAGCGGCCAAGGGGCAATGCAATCCGGCGCTCAAAACGCCCCTGCGGCAGCTCGAGCCGGTGGATGCGGGCGTTGCGAAGCTCCGGCGGCAGCGTGCGCTGGCCGGAGACGACGAGCACGCCGTCATGGATCACCGTCTCGACGTTGTCCGGGTTGACGCCGGGAAGCGCGACCAGGATCAGGAGTTCATGCTCGGTTTCGAGCACGTCGATCGGCGGCTCCCAGCAGGCGTCCTGGCGGCCGAACTGCTGGCGCAGCCGTTCGGCGCGGGTCAGCTGGTCCAGCGCTTCGGACAGCATCCAGTCGAGGGGATTTTTGGGTTGCATGGCAAAAACTCGGGGAGGCGCTGCGATTGGAAAACGAGGATATGGGGATGGTTCCCCAAAATTCCAGCATCGCGCGTCCGGAGCATGCCTGTCCCCTCGAACACGAGGAGACCCTTGCGGTCAAACGCTTCGACGCCGCGAAGAAGTTCCGCGGCGTCGGCAATCGTCGGGCGCGACGCGCCGATCAGGCTGCGGCGCGGTACTCGTCCTCCGCTTCGAGATTGATCACCGAGACGGCGAGCTCCGTCAGCGCGTGATCGGTTGCCTCTTCCTCGTCCAGCGTCTCCTGGAGCAGCCTTGCCGCGTCCGGCATGCCGAGCTCCTCGGCCCAGGTCCGCAGCGTGCCGTAGCGGGAAATCTCGTAGTGCTCGACGGACTGCGCCGCGGCGAGCAGGCCGGCGTCGAGGGCAGGGGCGTTCTTGAAATCCTTCATGATCTCGGCGCCCTCGTCGGTAATGCCGTTGATCGCTTCGCAGGGCTTGCCGCGCGCCGGCTTGCCCAGCATCTTGAAAATCTGGTCGAGACGTTTGACCTGGCCCTGCGTCTCGCGCAGGTGCTTGTTGAAGGCTGCCGCCAGATCCTTCGAATGCGCCGCCTTGGCCATCTTCGGCAGTGTCTTGATGATCTTGTTCTCGGCGAAGTAGATGTCCTTCAGCGTCTCCAGGAACAGGTCGCTCAGCATCTTAGGCGCCTGACGCGCGCGGCGCGCCGAGGTCTTTTTCCTGTTCGCACGTTTCTTTGCTCGTTTGGCCATTGGTCCTCCTCTTGAGGCGACACGGGAAGGCATGCCCTTCCTCAATCCTCTCGCGACAAGAGTCGGGGGCGGCAAATGTTCCTCGCGAAGGCCCTCGCGAGCCGCTATGGCTGAACGCCTGAACCACGCCTGCCCGAGATGCCCTCCATGCTCGACTTCGCCCTGTCCGCCTTCGTGACGCTGCTGCTGGTGGTCGATCCGGTCGGCCTTGCGCCCGCCTTCCTGGCCGCGACCGGAGGCATGCCCGACAAGGTCAAGCGAACGATCGCGCTGCGCGCGCCGCTGATCGCGGCTTCGATCCTGGTGGTGATCGCGCTGGTCGGAAACTGGCTGCTCCGCCAGCTCGGGATCGGCATCCCCGCCTTCCAGATCGCCGGTGGGCTGCTGCTGTTCGGCGTGTCCTACCAGATGATCTTCGGCGACCGTCCGCATCGCGAGGCTCGCGAGGCCGACAAGGCGACCTCGGAGCACGCCTCCGATGTTGCGGTGTTCCCCCTGGCCATCCCGATGATGGCCGGCCCCGGCGCGATCGCGACCACGCTGCTGCTGGCGGGCGATGCCGGTTACGGGGCGAGGCTCGCGATCATCATCGCGGTCGTCCTCTCCGTCTGCCTGCTCTGCATGCTGTGCTTCGTCTCAGCTAGCCTGATCGCGCGCACCCTCGGGCGCACCGGAAATGCCGTGCTCTCGCGTGTGCTCGGCATGCTGCTCGCGGCCTATTCGGTGCAGTTCGTGATCAACGGCATAACGGCCGTCCGGGCGAGCCTGCCGTAGGACTGCGACAATCTGTTAATTTGTTGATTTCAGGTCATATTTCGTGGCTCGGCGGAGCCGCCGGCAAGACGGCTCATGATCCGGTCGCTTTCGCTTGCACTGCCATGTTGCTTTGACGTACTCCCGGTCTAACAAACGCCCATCGCCAGAAGGCCGAGGTGATATCGAGATGTCGATGACAGCGGACGAGCTCGCCAAGAGACAGGCCATCATCGACGCCTGCCGCCGCATGAATGCGCTCGGCATCAACCAGGGCACCTCGGGCAATATCAGCCTGCGTCATAATGACGGGCTCCTGGTCACGCCGACCAGCGTGCCCTATGACGCCATGACGCCCGACCAGATCGTGTTCATGGCGATGGACGGCGCGCATGCGCCGCATCAAAGGCCGTCCAGCGAATGGCGCTTCCACCGCGACATCCTCAAGTCGCGGCCCGACGTCAACGCCGTCGTGCACGCCCATCCGGCCTATTGCACCATCCTGGCGATCATGGGCATGGCAATTCCGCCCGTGCATTACATGATCGCGGCCGCCGGCGGCGACAGCATCCGCTGCGCGCCCTATGCCACCTTCGGAACGGAGGAATTGTCCGAACATGCGGTGCGGGCGCTGGAGGGTCGGCTTGCCTGCCTGCTCGACCATCACGGCATGATCGCGATCGGCAAGACGCTGGACAAGGCGATGTGGCTCGCCGTCGAGGTCGAGACGCTGGCGCGGCAATATCACGGCTGCCTCCAGATCGGACAGCCGCCGCTGCTGCCGAGCGACGAGATCGAACGGGTCCGCCAGCGCATGGCCGGCTACGGCCTGTCGGACGGATAGGGCGGGCAGAAGGTGTTCGTGCGGATCAGACATCTCGTCGATCGCAAGGGATCGAACCGCACCATGGTTCGGCTGCGCGCACTGCTGCGCAGCAACGAGTTCTACCTGATCCCGCTGGCTCTGGTGATCGGCACGCTGGCCGGCGCCATCGTGACGCTGATGGCCGAGATCGCGCAGATCGCCCATATGGTGATCTACGGCATCCCCGTCGACGTTCGCCTGTCGGCCAATGCCCGCGTCAGTCCCTGGGCGGCGCTGCTCGCGCCCGCGCTCGGCGGACTGGCGCTCGGCATCATGGAATGGTCGCGGCGGCGGATGAAGATCTCGAACGCGGTCGATCCGATCGAGGCCAACGCGCTGCGCGGCGGCAATCTGTCGATGCGCGACAGCTTGGTGGTGTCGAGCCAGACGCTGATCTCGAACGGCTGCGGCGCCTCGGTCGGCCTCGAGGCCGGCTATACCCAGATCGGCTCGGGCATCGCCTCGCTGCTCGGCAAGTTCTTCAACCTGCGCCGCAACGATCTGCGCCTGATGGTCGGCTGCGGCGCTGCCGCGGCGATCGCGGCGGCGTTCGGTGCGCCGATCACCGGCGCCTTCTACGCCTGCGAGCTCATCGTCGGCGTCTATTCGGTCGGCAGCGCCGCGCCGATCCTGGCGGCTTCGCTGGCGGGCGCCCTGACTGCGCAATGGCTCGGCGGCGCGCCTTATTCGCTGGAAATTCCCAAGGTCAGCGCCGTCGGCGTCGAGCAGTACCTGGCCCTGATCGGGCTCGCTCTCGTCACCAGCGGCGTCGGCATCGCCGTGATGCGGTCGTCGCCGATGTTCGAGCGCCTGTTCGCCTGGCTGCCGATCTGGCTCCGCCCGGTGTTTGGCGGCCTCATCGTCGGCGGTTTTGCGATTCTCACGCCGCAGGTGCTGGCCGCCGGCCACGGCGCCATGGTGCTCGATCTCTTCCACGACATGACGATCGGCCTGATCGCGCTGATCATCGCCTTGAAGGTGACGGCGTGCCTGATCTCGCTCGCCTCGGGTTTCCGCGGCGGACTGTTCTTCGCCTCGCTGTTCGTCGGCAGCCTGATCGGAAAGTTCTTTGCCGCGGTGCTGTTGCTCATCAGCCCGAACTTCGCGATCGATCCGCTGGTGTCGATGCTGACGGGCATGGCGACGCTCGGCGTCGCCATCGTCGGCGGCCCCCTGACGATGTCGTTCCTCGTGCTCGAGATGACCCGCAATGTCGACGTCACCGCCGTGGTGCTGGCCGGCTGCATCGTCACCTCGATCTGCGTCCGCTTCATGTTCGGCCACTCCTTCTCGACCTGGCGCCTGCATCTGCGCGGCGAGACCATCCGCAGCGCCAACGACGTCGGCTGGCTGCGCAACCTCACCGTCGAGCGGCTGATGCGCTCCGACGTCGGCAAGGTGCCGTCGACCACGACGATCGCCGCGGTCCGCAGCGAATTCGCGCTGGGATCGCGGCCGGGAATCGTCATCGTCAACAATGCGGACGAATATATAGGCCTCGTCCTGCTGCCCGATTTGTTCTCCAGCGATCTCGACACCATCGCCGACGACATCCAGGTGATCGAGCTCGCCCGCCTGATCGACATCGTGCTGATCCCGGAAATGAACGTGAAGTCGGCGATGGCGGTGTTCGACGAGGCGGAAGCCGAGATGCTGGCGGTGGTCGATTCCACCGACAGCCGCAAGGTGGTCGGCTTCCTCACCGAGACCTTCGCCCGCCGCCGCTATGTCGAGGAGATCGACAAGGCGACGCGCGGCGTGCTCGGCGCGTTGTCGTAAGATCAGCCATGACGGCGGCGGCTCCGTGCGCCGCCGTCCGCACCGGCTATCGGCCTGGTTGAGCTGGAGAAGCGACGAGGCAGGCCACGATCCGGCGGACCAGTGGCAGCACCATCAGCAGCGTTGGAAACGCGACCGGCCATGACAGCGCCCAGGCGCCCGGCCATGTCGCCAGAAACGCCGGCGTTGCGCCGAGGCTTCGCAGCGTCGAAATGACCGACACCACGGCCGTCATGAGGATGGACAGCACGAATGGCATCACGATCGGCGCGTAGCGCGCCGGCAGTTTGCGAACCGCAATCATCTGATTTCTTTCGAGGAAAAGGACGCGTCGATCACGGTGAACCCTAAAATGGCATCGATCCCGACGACGTCGGTTGATGCGTTGGTTCACGTCAAACGCTTACGCGACCGAAAAACGGCGCGGCTGTTCATTAACCGCTCAGGTTGAGTGGCGCAAGGTGGATCAGGTCGTTCGGTTTACAATCGTTCAAAGCGTGGCAGATCGCCGCGATCATGAAACCTTTTCAGTGGTTTGCGCGTTATTGAGCGTTTGCTTATGTCCTTTTGGGCGAGAACAGAGGATGGTCAAGATGAGTGTTAGACCCATGAATTCCGCATCCGGCCGCACCACGTTGGTGGCCGCATTCGCAAGCCTCGCCCTGGTCGCGGCCTCCGCATCGCCGTCGGCTGCCGCTTCGGCCACGCCGATCCCGAAGGCGGCCGTCGCGGGGCAGGCCGTACCCGGCGTCACCGACTTCAGCGCCGCCAAGCGCCGCTACTATCGCCGCGGACCGAACGGTGCAGCCCTCGCCATCATGGGCGCGGCGACAGGTCTCGCCATCGGAGCCATCGCCGAAAGCCGGCGCCGCGACTACTACGAGAACCAATACTACTACGATCGCGGCGGCCCGTATTATGGCGGCAACGCGTATTACGGCGGCGGCTACCGGCAGCCTTATGCCGGCGGCTGGACCCCGGCCTATCGCCAGGATCCGCGCGTCTGGGGCGATCCGCGCTATTGATAACTGGCGTGTCGTAGCCCGGATGGAGCGAAACGAAATCCGGGACCGCCGTAGCTTGCGGTAAGTCCCCGGATTGCGCTTCGCTCCATCCGGGCTACAGGTGTGACTGCCCGACGGGCAAAACACCTCGAAGGGTGTCAATCCGCCCGTTCGAAAATATTCCACTTTACCGAAATTCGGAAATGGCGTATGTGTCGCCCATCCCGGCTCATCCTTGAGGGGCGATCTTGTGGTCGTCATTTTCGCGAGCCGGGCTTGCGGTGGACGCGGCAGTGTCGGGCGCGAGAGGCTAAGGGCAGGGCGGATTGCTCTCCGTGAGCCCGAGGCTTCGTGCGGATGAGCGGCGCTGTCAGGTTCGTCTCGTCTGTAAGTTTCCGGCTCTGTCGACAGGGTCGGGAAAACTGCGGCGAAATGGCGGGTCGCGCGTACGGCAAAACCGTGTGGTCCTGGCCGTCGTTGCTACGGTCAAGCCCTGGCGAATGCGGCAGTCGCGTCAACCGGCGCGGTGTCGGCGACTTTCGCAGGGGCGAGGGAGGCCAGAAGGAACTCGGCTCCCGGGAGAGCACGGCATAAGCCGTCCGACCATCGCGCAGGGAAGGCCGAGTGATTGGCTACACCTGTATGCTGCTGTGCGGTCTCCTTTGCGCATTATTCGCGCAGCGGACCGCGGGTGCCAGCCGGCACCCGGCCTTCCCTGCGCCCTCTTGGTTTTGGAGGGTGAGAGATGAAGCAAAGCTCGGGCGAAATGCGCCGCGAGGGTGCGAAGGCGTGTTTGCTAACCACATACTCACTGTCATCGCCCGCGAAGGCGGGCGATCAGTACGCCGCGGCGGTTGTGATGGAATCGAGACGGCGGTGATTACTGGTTTCCCCGCCTGCGCGGGGAATGACATCGTCATTCGGCGAACCAGACCATGCCTCATACTCCGTCATTGCGAGCGAAGCGAAGCAATCCAGAATCCCTCCGCGGAGGCACTCTGGATTGCTTCGTCGCAAGGGCTCCTCGCAATGACGGCCTGAAGCAGCGGTGCTTGTCCAGGTCGTCCTGATCACGGCCGCGATCCCGAAAATCGTATGGCACGAGCGTCTAAATATTCGGCACTCTCGCCCGCGACGCCGATGGACTTGCCCGTTGCAATCCGGTTCAATGCCGCGAATTGCTTTCTCAGGCGACAACGATGTCGAGATATCTGCTGGTGCTTCTCCTGATGGCCTCGCCGGCTGCGGCGCAGGTCAAATTGGCTCCCAAAACGTCGGCGGCGCATCCCGATCCCTGCGCGCCGATCGGGCGCACCGCGGACGGCAAGCTGGTCTATTCCATGAAGTGCGAGAATCTGCCCGCACCGCCCCCGCCGCCGCAGGCGGAACTGAAGGAAGCCCCGGCCCCTGCCGCCGAGCCGGAGCCGGAAACCCGGCGGAGCGGCATTTTCGGCTGGTCCTACGACCGCAGGTGATGCGGCCGCGCCCCTTGCGCGAAGCCCGATGGAATGCTTTTTGCCCCAGAAGTTCCCCGTGGGGCCTTTGGCCCCCGATCCAGAGAGATGAGATGAGCAAACTCGTTATCCGCGCCGGCGATTTCACCTTCGATGCCCGTTTCGAGGAGCAAGCCGCGCCCAAGACCGTTGCCGCGTTCCGCAAGGCCCTGCCGTTCGAAAGCCACATCATCCATGTGCGCTGGAGCGGCGAAGCGGTGTGGATGCCGCTCGGCGACCTCGACTTCGGCGTCGGCTACGAGAACCACACCAGCTATCCCGCCCCCGGCCAGATCATCCTCTATCCCGGCGGCATCAGCGAGACCGAGATCCTGCTGGCCTATGGTGGCGTGCACTTCGCGAGCAAGATGGGCCAGCTCGCCGGCAACCACTTCATCACGCTGACCTCGGGCCTGGAGAATCTGGCGGCGCTGGGCAAGAGCGTGCTGTGGAAGGGCGCGCTGCCGATCCGCTTCGAGGAAGTCTGAGTGACCGAACCCCGCTACCCGCGCGATCTCCGCGGTTACGGCCGCAACCCGCCGCACCCGCAATGGCCTGATAATGCGCGGGTCGCGGTGCAGTTCGTCGTCAATTTCGAGGAGGGCGGCGAGAACAACATCCTGCACGGCGATCGCGCCTCCGAAGCCTTCTTGTCCGACGTGCTCGGCGCGCAGCCCTGGCCGGGCCAGCGTCACGCCAATATCGAATCCATGTTCGAATATGGCTCGCGCGCCGGCTTCTGGCGGCTGTGGCGGATGTTCGGCGAACGGAAATGGCCGGCCACCGTGTTCGGCGTCGCCACGGCGCTCGAGCGCAATCCCGACATCGTCGCGGCGATGAAGGAGGCGGGCTGGGACATCGCGAGCCACAGCCTGAAGTGGATCGAGCACAAGGACATGACCGAGGCGCAGGAGCGCACGGAGATCGCGGAAGCGATCCGCGTCCACACCGAGGCGACCGGTTCGCGGCCGCTCGGCTGGTACACCGGGCGCTCCTCGATCAACACCAATCGTCTGCTGATGGAGGAGGGCGGCTTCCTCTATCTCTGCGACTCCTATGCCGACGATCTGCCTTATTGGGTCAAGGGCGCGACCGGCAAGCAGCTGATCATTCCCTACACGCTCGATGCCAACGACATGCGCTTCATCAACCCGCAGGGGTTTGCCGAAGGCGAGCAGTTCTTCACCTATCTGAAGGACGCCTTCGACGTGCTCTATGCGGAGGGCGAAACGGCGCCGAAGATGATGTCGGTCGGCCTGCACTGCCGTCTCGCCGGCCGTCCCGGCCGCGCCGCGGGGCTGATCCGCTTCCTCGACTATATCGGCAAGCACGAGCGCGTCTGGGTGCCGACGCGGCTTCAGATCGCGCAGCACTGGCACGACAAGCACGCGCATCTTGCGGCCGGTGCATTCGAGATCGGGTGAAGGTGTGATGTCGCAGATTTCGCTGTCCGCTCTCAACGCCGCAAGCAAAGCCGATTTCGTTGCCGCGCTCGCCAACGTCGTCGAATATTCGCCCTGGATTGCTGAGAAACTCGCGGACCAGCGGCCATTCGCCGGCGTCAACCAACTGCATGCCGCGCTGATGGCAGCGATCCAAAGTGCCGAGCCCGACGTGCAGCTCGCGCTGATCCGGGCGCATCCGGATCTCGCCAACAAGACCCAGCGCGCCGCGGGCCTGACGGCGGAATCGACCGACGAGCAGAACAGCGCCGGCCTCGACCGGCTGTCGGGCGCCGAATACGCCACCTTCGAGCGCGTCAACAACGCGTATCGTGAGAAGTTCGGCTTCCCCTATATCGTCTGCGTGCGCCGTCACACCAAGGATTCCGTGCTGCGCGACTTCGAGACGCGGTTACGCAATATCGCCAAGACCGAGACGCGGCGCGCGATCGAGGAGATCGGCCGCATCTCCGCGCTGCGGCTCGATCAGCTCGTCGTCGCCGACGACAGGCTGAAAGTGCACGGCCGGCTCTCGACGCACGTGCTGGACAACCATGCCGGCAAGCCTGCGGCGGGCATCCCGGTCGAGCTTGTCGAGCTCGCAAATCTCGGCGAGAGCCGCGTGATCGCGCGCGCCGTCACCAACGACGACGGCCGCACCGACCAGCCGTTGATCGGCGGCCGGCCGCTGCCGATCGGCCGCTACGAGCTCAGATTCAGCATCGGCAAGTATTACGCCGAGCGCAACGTGCCGCTGTCAGACCCGCCGTTCCTCGACGAGATCCCGTTGCGCTTCGCGATCAGCGAGCCGGAAGGCCACTATCACGTGCCGCTGCTGGTCACGCCGTGGAGCTATTCGACCTATCGCGGCAGCTAAACATGCTGCGCCGACGCTGCCGCTGAGGCTGCATCGGTCTCCGCCGCAGCGCCGCCGCTCAGTCCGTTGAAGAAGGCGTTGAGCAGCACCGAGACAATGGCGCAGAGCAGGATGCCCGATTCCAGCAGTGGCTGGAGGTCGTGCGGCAGATTCCGGAAGAAGCCGGGCGCGGCGAGCGGGATCAGGCCGAAGCCGATCGAGATCGCGACGATGAAGAGATTGTAGCGGTTGTTGCGAAAGTCGACCGAGGTGAGGATGCGCGCGCCCGTTGCCGCAACCATGCCGAACATCACGAGGCCCGCGCCGCCGAGCACGACCAGCGGCACCGCCTCGACCAGCGCGGCGAGCTTGGGCAGGAGGCCGAGCACCAGCATGATACAGCCGCCCGTCACGGTGACCCAGCGCGAACGCACGCCGGTGACCGAGACGAGGCCGACATTCTGCGAGAACGAAGTGTAGGGAAACGTATTGAAGATGCCGCCGAGCAGCGTGCCGACGCCGTCGGCGCGCAAGCCCCGGCTCAGGGCCTCGCGGTCGACCGCCTTGCCGGTGATGTCGCCGAGCGCGAGGAACATGCCGAGCGACTCGATCATCACCACGATCATGACGACGCACATGGTGATGACGGGTACCAGATGGAATTGCGGCATGCCGAAGCGGAAGGGGATCACGATCGCGCCCCAGGAGGCCGCCGCGACCTTGTCGAAATGCATGACGCCCAGAATGCTCGCGAGCACGGCGCCGGCGATGATGCCGAGCAGCACCGAGACGTTGGCGAGGAAGCCGGAGCCCCATTTGATCAGGCCGAGGATGAACAGCAGCACGAACAGCGAGATGCCGAGGCCTTGTAATTGCCCATAGGCCGGATTGGGAAAGCTGCCGGGAATGCCGTCGACCATCTTCGTCAGCGTCGGCAGGCCGCCGCCGGCCCAGTTGATGCCGACCCGCATCAGGGAGATGCCGATGATGAGAATGATGCTGCCGGTGACGACGGGCGGAAACAACGGCAGCAGCCGACTGACGAACGGCGCTGCGATGATGCCGAACAAGCCGGCGGCGATGACGGAGCCATAGATGCCGAGCAGGCCGATGTCGGGCGCAGCCGCCATCGACAGCATCGGACCGACGGAGGCGAACGTCACGCCCATCATCACCGGCAGGCGGATGCCGACGCCGGGGAAGCCGAGGCACTGCACCAGCGTCGCCAGTCCGCAGGCGAACAGATCGGCGCTGATCAGGAAGGCGACGTCCTCCGGCGGCAGCTTCAGCGCCCGCCCGATGATCAGGGGCACCGCGACCGCGCCGGCATACATCACCAGCACGTGCTGCAGGCCCAGCGCCAACAGGCGCGGGACCGGCAAGACCTCGTCGACGGGATGAACTTCGCTGGTCATGGATGGAGCCCCCCAAGACATGTGCCTAGCCGAACTTCTCGAACAGCGCCGGAAACAGCCGGTCCGGCTTGAAGGGCGGTGCGGTGAAGCGGATGCCGGTGGCATCCGCAATCGCGTTGCCGAGCGCGGCGGCGACCGGATTGTACGGACTCTCGCTCATCGACTTCGCGCCCAGCGGTCCGATCGTGTCGGACGTCTCGGCGAAGAACACCTCGGTGCGCGGGACGTCTGCGAAGGAAGGCAAATGGTAGTCGCGGAATTTCGGGTTGGTGACGCGCCCGGTCGCATCGATCACCATCTCCTCGTAGAGCGCCGCCCCGAGCGCCTGCGCCACGCCGCCCTCGACCTGGCCGCGGCACTGCATGGGATTGGCGACGACGCCAGCGTCCGCCGCCTGCACGCTCTTGAGGATCCTGAGCTCGCCGGTGCCCTTGTTCACGGCGACGCGAAACCCCTGCACGTTGAAGCCGACCGAGCGCGGCGTTCCCTCGGAATTGCCGTGGCCTGCGAACGGCTCGCCGCGTTCGCGCGCGAGCTTTGCCAGCTCGGCAAACGGCATGCGCCGGACGCCGCTGACAACGGCATTGTCTTCGAGCACGCAGGATCCTACGTCACAGAGCCACGCGCCGGCGGCGGCGACCTTCAATTCGGTCTCAAGCTGCATGGCCGCCGCATGCGTCGCCTTGCCGGCGACGAAGGTGCCCGCGCTACCATACGCGCCGGTGTCGTGGCCGCCATGGGCGGTGTCGGACTGGCGCAGATGGATGCGATCGACGGTGGTCGCGAGCGTCGTCGCCGCGATCTGGCGGTGCACGGTGCTGGTGCCGTTGCCGAACTCCGCCGTGCCCACGGTGAGATCGAATCCGCCGTCCTCGTTGAGCGCGATCATCGCGTCGGCGATGTGGCCGGCCGGCGGCACGGTGTCGATCATGGTCAGCGCGACGCCGTCACCGATCAGCCATTCCGGCGACAAGTCCGGCTGCGGCCCATCGGCCTGCATCGCGCGCTCGACGAGGTCGAGGCATTGGTCGAGCCCGTAGGAGCCGTAGAGCACGTCGTGAAATTCGGACGGCGGCGGCGACAGCATGGGGTCGCCTGTCTTGACGACGTTGCGCCGGCGCATCTCGTAAGGGCTGATGCCGAGCTGCCGCGCCAGCTCGTCGATCGCGGCCTCGATCGCGATCTGTGTCTGCGGCAGGCCATAGCCGCGAAACGCGCCCGCCGGCACCGTGTTGGTGTAGACGGCGTAGCCGTCGACCCGCTTGTTCGGGCAATTGTAGACGGCGATCGACTCCGACAGCGAGTGGAACATCACGGGGCCGGCGTGATTGCCATAGGCGCCGGTGTTGGAGAGCACGTCGAGCTGGAGCGCGGTGAGCTTGCCATCGGCATCGGCGCCGGCCTTGATGTGGACCCGCATCGGGTGCCGCGTCGAGGTCGCGATGAACTGCTCCTCGCGGGTCAGCTCCAGCTTCACCGGCCGTCCGGTCTTCAGCGCGGCGAGCGCCAGGATGTCCTCGACGAACATCTCCTGCTTGCCGCCAAAGCCGCCTCCGACTCGCTCGCAGAACACGCGGACCTTGTCCATGGGAAGCTCGAAGATGTCCGACAGCGCGCGCCGGGTCAGGAACGGCACTTGCGTCGAGGTGCGGACATTCAGCACACCTGCGGCATCGAGCCAGGCAAGGCCGCCATGGGTCTCGAGCGCCGCATGTTGCACGCGATGGCTGTGGAAGGTGGCCTCGTAGGTGACGGCGGACGTGGCGAGTGCCGCCGCGACGTCGCCGAATTCGCCATGCGTCTCCGCGACGAGGTTGCGCTGGGCGTCAGCGACGCGATTTTCGATGGTGCGGTCTGGATGAACGAGGGGCGCGCCCGGCGCCATCGCCTGCTCCGGATCGATCAGTGCTGGCAGAACCTCATAGCTCACCTTCAGCCGGCGGCAGGCCTCCTCGGCGGCGGCTTCGCTCTCGGCGACGACGGCGGCGACCTTCTGGCCGATGAAGCGGACGACGTCGTCGAGGATGCGGGTATCCTCCGGGTCCATCCAGTCCTTCTCATGCCGCGCGGTCGAGATCAGGACCGATGGTGCGTCTTCATGCGTCAGCGCCGCGTGCACGCCCGGAACGTTCAGCGCGTCCGACTTGTCGATCGCGACGATCTTCGCGTGGGCGTGAGGCGAGCGCAGCAGCTTGATGTGCAGCAGGCCCTCGATCTCAGTGTCGAACGTGTAGCGGGCCTTGCCGCGGACCACGTCGGGGCCGGCGGGCGCCGGCAGGCTGCGGCCGAATGCGGCGCCAGCCTCGACGCTCTCCTCGACATTGGACTTGCCGAGCAGCGCATCCTCGATCGAACGATAGCCGGTGCAGCGGCAGATGTTGCCCTTCAGTGCCGCGCCGAGATCGGTGCGCTGCGCCTGGTTCAGCGAGGCGCAGGTCAGGATCATGCCGGCGGTGCAAAAGCCGCATTGGAAGCCTTGTGCGTCGAGGAAGGCCTGCTGCATCGGATGCGCGCCGTGGTCGCGGCCAAGGCCTTCGATCGTGGTCACAGCGCGTCCCTCGGCGCGGAACGCCGGGATCAGGCAGCTATGCACCGGCTCGCCGTCGAGCAGCACGGTGCAGGCGCCGCAATCGCCGGCATCGCAACCCTTCTTCACGCCGAAATGGCCGAGCTCGCGCAGGAACGTGCGCAGGCATTGCCCGGCGCGCGGCTCCTGCGGAAACGCCTTGCCGTTGACCTCGAAGCTCATGACGGCCGCGCTCCCAGGAGTTCGTCGCGAATCTCTTCGGCGAGCCGCAGCGTCATGTGCTTGCGCCAGAGCGGCTTGCCGTGGATGTCGGTGTGGTACAGATTATCGCTGATCTGCTGCATGATCGCCGCGCGCAGCGCGCTCGCGTCCGGGGCCTTGGGAAAGGATAGCCGGATCGGCCGCACCGTCGATGCAGTGACCGTGAGCGTCAGCGTGTCATCGGCATCGAGACTGCCGATCAGAAGCGCCGCCGAGCGGCCGACCGGCGCCAGCGAGATCTGGCGAAACGCGGAGCGGCGCTTCAGTGCGGCAATCGGGATGTCGATCTGCCGCAGCAGGTCGCCGGGCGTCAGGTGGTTGCGCTGGTTCCCGATGACGAAGTCGATCACCGGAATCTTCTGTTCACCCCCGCCGGCCTTCCAGATGGTGCAGACGCCATCGAGCGCCGCGGTGAGCGAGATCATCGGTCCCGCCGGCAGCGACATGCAGAGATTGCCGCCGACGGTCGCGGTCTTCCAGATCTTGAACGAGGCAAGGAAGGCGCGGCAGCACTGGTTGATCAGCGGTGCCGCGAGCCAGTCGGAGGGGCAGGCGAGACCATCGAGTTGCGCGATGGTGCAGGTGGCGGCGATGCCGAGATGGCTTTCGGTGATCGTCAGCGCCGGCCATTTCAGATCGGCGAGATCGATCAGCCGTGTCAGGTGCGTTTGCGGTTCCGAGAACAGCCAGGTGCCGCCTGCGAGCCAAGCATCACCTGGCGTCCAAACGGGCAGCTGCGCGCGCGTTTGTGGATGGGCGACCGCTGTGATGGTATTCAAGTCCATGGCTGCGCCAACGCTTCCGCCGGGTGAATCGTACGAGAGAAAGTGTTGCAAGACCGGAGCCAAGTGGCAACAACAAGTCGCAACAACAAGTCGCGGCAAGAACGCGATCGGGCTGGCCTCTGCCTTGCAGGCCTGTCCTCGGCGGATGTGAGGAGAAGCGGGATCATGAGCGTCGCAAAACCGATCTGGATCAGGGATCCGCTGGCGATCCTCGCCGACGGCGCCGAGCGCGGGGTCGTGGTGAAGGATGGCCGGATCATCGAGCTCGTGCCGGCCGGCGGAACGCCTGTGACCGCGGATGTTACGGTGTTCGATGCGGCAGAACATGTCGTGCTGCCCGGCCTCATCAACACCCACCACCATTTTTACCAGACGCTGACGCGGGCGCTGCCGGCGGCGATGGACCGCGAGCTGTTTCCCTGGCTCCAGGCGCTCTACCCGGTGTGGGCGAAGCTGACGCCGGAAGCGCTCGAGCTCGGCGTCACCGTGGCGATGTCCGAGCTGCTGCTGTCGGGCTGCACCACCACGACGGATCATCACTACGTGTTTCCGGCGGGACTTGAAGAGTCGGTCGATATCGAGGTTGGCGTCGCAAAGCGACTTGGCGCGCGGGTGCTGCTCACGCGCGGCTCGATGAACCTGTCGCAGCGCGACGGCGGCCTGCCGCCGGACAGCGTCGTCCAGGACGAGGACACGATCCTCGCCGACAGCGCGCGCGTGGTCGCAAAGCATCATCAGCGCGGGGCGGATGCGATGGTGCAGATCGCGCTGGCGCCATGCTCGCCGTTCTCGGTGACGACGTCGTTGATGCGCGCCACCGCCGATCTCGCCGAAAAGCTCGACGTGCGCCTGCACACCCATCTCGCCGAGACCGAGGACGAAAACAAATTCTGCCAAGAGATGTATGGCTGCCGTCCGCTCGACTATCTCGAGCAATGCGGCTGGCTCAATGCGCGGACCTGGCTCGCCCATGGAATCTTCTTCAACGCGGACGAGATGAAGCGGCTCGGCAAGGCCAGGACGACGATCAGCCATTGCGCGTGCAGCAACCAGCTGCTGGCGTCCGGCTGTTGCCCGGTGTGCGAGATGGAGGAGGCCGGCGTGGGGATCGGCATCGGTGTCGACGGCTCGGCCTCGAACGACGGATCGAACCTGATGCAGGAGGTGCGCGCCGCCTTCCTGTTGCAACGGGCACGCTACGGTGTGGCGAAGGTCAGCCACAAGGACGCGCTACGCTGGGCCACCAAGGGATCGGCGGCGTGTGTTGGCCGGCCGGAACTCGGGGAAATCGCCGTCGGCAAGGCGGCCGATCTTGCGCTGTTCAAGTTGGACGAGCTGCGCTTCTCAGGCCACGGCGATCCGCTGGCCGCGGTGGTCCTCTGCGGGGCGCACCGGGCCGACCGGGTCATGGTGGCGGGAAAATGGGCGGTGATCGATGGCGCGATCCCGGGACTGGACGTCGCCGATCTCATTCGCCGCCATAGCTCCACGGCGCGGGCGATGCAGGCGGGATAATCCAGGCAAAATAAAAAGAGGGGGCGACCACAAGTGCCGGGTGCTTCTGGCCACCCCCTCCGAACCTCCTCCGGGAGGAGCAGGTGATTAGGACAATGCAAGAAGCGTGCTACTTGCCCGGCAGCTTGTCGTCGATGCCCTTGACGTAGAAATTCATGCCGAGGATCTGGCCGTCAGCGAGATTGGCGCCGCCCTTGCACTCGACCTCCTTGCCGTCCTGCCCAATCACCGGGCATTTGAACGGATGCAGCTTGCCCGCGGTGATTGCGGCCTGGGCATCCTCGGCCATCTTCTTCACGTCGTCGGGCATGTTGGTGTAGGGCGCCATCGCGAACATGTGGCTGTCGAGGCCGCCCCAGGTGTCTTCGGACTTCCAGGTTCCGGCGAGCTCGGCCTTGACGCGCTCGATGTAGTAGGGGCCCCAGGTGTCGAGGATCGACGTCAGCTGGGTCTTCGGCCCGAACTTGATCATCTCGGAATCCTGGCCGAAGGCGAGCTTGCCGCGTTCGCTGGCGATCTGCATCGCCGCCGGCGAGTCCGTGTGCTGCATGATGACGTCGGCGCCCTGGTCGATCAGCGCCTTGGCGGCGTCGGCTTCCTTGCCCGGATCGAACCAGGTGTTGGCCCAGATGATCTTGACCTTGATGTTCGGGTTGATGGTCTGCGCCGCCAGGATCGTCGCGTTGATGCCGGAGACGACCTCCGGAATCGGGAACGAGCCGATATAGCCGAGCACGCCGGACTTCGACATCTTGGCCGCGATCAGGCCCTGGATGTAGCGGCCCTGGTACCATTTGGCCGAATAGGTCGACATGTTCTTGTCGCGCTTGTAGCCGGTCGAGTGCTCGAAATGCACGTTCGGATACTTCTTGGCGACCTTCAGCGTCGGATCCATGTAGCCGAACGAGGTCGTGAAGATCAGCTTGTTGCCGGCGCGGACGAGCTGTTCGATGGCGCGCTCGGCGTCGGGACCCTCAGGCACGTTTTCGAGATAGGTGGTCTCGATCTTGTCGCCCAATTCCTTCACCAGCGCCTGTCGGCCGACGTCGTGCTGGTAGGTCCAGCCGAGGTCTCCGATCGGACCCAAATAGATGAAGCCGACTTTCAGCTTGTCGGCGGCGGAGGCTGCGCTGACGCTCCCGGCAAGCAGAAAGCCGGCAGCCAGCGCAAGAAGTGATTTCCTCATCATCAATCTCCAAACATCAGGGGAAAGCCACGATCCACGACGTACGCGCCCCATCGCGCATGCCGCGGAAATGAAAACTCAGCGATCAGGCACGAACACGGTGCCGAGCGCGGCCGGGGCGGTCGATCCGCCGGTGCGCGCGCGGGAGAGCAGGACCAGGACGATGACGGTCGCAAGGTAAGGCAGCGCCGACATGAACTGCGAGGGAATGCCGACGCCCCAGCCTTGCGCGTGCAGTTGCAGGATCGTCACCGCGCCGAACAGATAGGCGCCGACCACGAGCCGGCCCGGCCGCCAGGACGAGAACACCACCAGCGCCAGCGCGATCCAGCCGCGGCCCGCGGTCATGCCGGGAATGAAGAACGGCGTATAGGCGAGCGGCAGATAGGCGCCCGCAAGCCCGGCGCAGGCGCCGCCGAACATCACGGCGAAGGTGCGGATGCGCAGCACGGGATAGCCGAGCGCATGCGCAGAGACGTGGTTGTCGCCGCAGGCGCGCAGGATCAACCCCGCCCTTGTGCGGTACAGGAACCACCAGACGCCGATGATCAGCGCGATGGAGAAATAGACGAAGCCATCCTCGCCGAACAGCACGCGGCCGATCAGGGGAATATCGGTGAGGCCGGGGATGTGGAGATGCACTGCCGGCGTGATGCGCTCGCCGACAAAGCCGGCGCCGATCAGGCCGGAGAGCCCGATGCCGAGGATGGTCAGCGCAAGGCCGGTTGCGACCTGGTTGACGGCGAGCCCGAGCGCCATCAACGCGAACACCAGCGACATCAGCATTCCCGCGACGATGCCGAACAGCGCGCCGATGAAGATCGAGCCGGTCAGCCATGCGCCGCCAAAGCCGCAGGCCGCGCCGACGATCATCATGCCCTCGACGCCGAGATTGAGTACGCCCGAGCGCTCGGTCACGAGTTCGCCGGTCGCCGCGATCAGCAGCGGCGTCGATGCAGCGAGCACTGCCAGGATGATGGCTTCAACGAGTTCCACTGGCCACCTGTCGGTTCGGGAAGACCAGCTTGAAGCGGTAGAGAATGAGGGAATCGCAGGCGAGCACGTAGAACAACAGAATGCCCTGAAAAACCTTGGTGACATCCAACGGGATCTTCATCGCGATCTGCGCCTGCTCGCCGCCGATAAAGGTCAATGCGAGGAAAAGGCCTGCAATTAATATTCCAAGCGGGTTAAGTCGGCCGAGGAAGGCGACGATGATCGCGGTAAAGCCGTAGCCCGGCGAGATGCCGGGCTGGAGATGTCCGACGGGACCGGCGACCTCGATGATGCCGGCAAGGCCCGCGAGCGCACCTGAGACCGCAAAGGTCAAGATGATCAGCTGGTTGGCGTTGAAGCCGCCGAACCGTGCCGCGCGCGGCGCGGCGCCGACCACGCGGATCTCGAAACCCTTGATGGTTCGCCCGAGCAGGATCGCTGCCGCAGCGACGACGAGCAGGGCGATGATCGAGCCGAGGTGCAGCCGGCCGCCTTCGATCAAGAGCGGCACGGTCGCCACTGGATCGAACTCGGCCGTGGTCGGGAAATTGAAGCCGTGTGGGTCGCGCCAGGGTCCGCGCACGAGATAGTCGAGGAAGAGATCCGCGACATAGACCAGCATCAGGCTGGTCAGGATCTCGCTGGCACCGAACTTCACCTTGCAGATCGCCGGGATCATTGCATAGAGCGCGCCCGCGGCGGCCGCGAGCACGAACATGGCCGGCAGCACCCAGACGCCGGCGTCGGTGCCCTGCGTCTTCACCGCGATCCAGCTGCCGGCGACTGCGCCGATCAGGAATTGCCCCTCGGCGCCGATGTTCCAGGCATTGGCGAGATAGCAGAGCGACAGGCCGATCGCGATCATCACCAGCGGCGTCGCCTTCACCGCGATCTCCTGCAGCGAATAACCGTCGGTCAGAGGCGCGATGAAATAGGCGTGCAGGGCCAGCAGAGGATTCTTGCCGAGGATCGCGAACAGGATGACCATGGTCACGATCGTGAGGCCGATCGCGATCAAGGGAGAGACCAGCGCGATCGTATTGGAGCGCTCGGCGCGCTTCTCAAGCACCAACTGCATGCGCGATCTCCTTTGGCTCGAGGCTGCTGCCGCCCATGAGAAGGCCGAGCTTTTCGCGGCTCGCTTCACTTGTTGCGAGCGGCGCGGAGAGCCGGCCGTGGAACATCACGGCGATGCGGTCGGCGATCTCGGCGAGCTCGTCGAGGTCCTGGCTGGTCACGAGAACGGCAGCGCCTGCGGTCGCGAGATCGAGCAGGGCCTGACGGATCACGGCGGCGGCGCCGGCATCGACGCCCCAGGTCGGCTGGCTCACCACCAGCACCGCGGGGTTACGCAGGATCTCGCGCCCCACGATGAATTTCTGCAGATTGCCGCCGGAGAGGGATGCTGCTTCCGGATCGCGCTTGGCCTTGCGGACGTCGAACGTCTCGGTGGCGCGATCGACCGTCTTCAGCGTGGCGGCGGTGTCGATGAAGCCGTGGTTGACCATGCCGCTGGCCGCGTGGCCGGTGAGCAGCGCGTTCTCCGACAGCTTCATGCGCGGCGCGGTGCCATGACCGAGCCGCTCCTCCGGAACGAAGGCCGCGCCCAGCTTGCGCCGCTGCGTGATCGACAGGTGGCCGGCGGCGATGCCTTCGATCACCACCGTGCCCGGGTCCTTCGCGAGACGTTCGCCGGACAGCGCGGCGAAGAGCTCGTCCTGGCCGTTGCCGGCGACGCCGGCGATGCCGAGGATCTCGCCGCCCTTCAATTCGAATGAGATGTGCTCGAGCCGCACGCCATGCGACTCGCCCGGCGCCAGCGAAAGATCATTGACGACAAGCCGCGGTACGGTGGTCTTCCGGCCGGCCGCCGCCTTCACTTCCTTGATCTCGCCGCCGACCATCATGCGCGCAAGCGAGGCGGCGGTCTCGAGCCTGGGATTGCAGGTCTCGACCTTCTTGCCGCCGCGCAGGATCGTGGCGGTGTCGCAGAGGCGCTTCACCTCCTCCAGCTTATGGCTGATATAGAGGATCGCGCGGCCTTCGGCCTTGAGCCGCTCCAGCACGATGAAGAGCTGATCGGCCTCCTGCGGCGTCAGCACCGCGGTGGGTTCGTCCAGGATCAGGAATTTCGGATCCTGCATCAGGGCGCGGACGATCTCGATGCGCTGGCGCTCGCCGACGGAGAGTTGCCAGACTTCGCGCTTGGGATCGAGAGGCAGTCCGTAGGTCTTCGAGACCTGCTCCAGCCGCGCCGACATGTCCTTGAAGGATTCCTTGCCGTCGAGGCCGAGCGCGACGTTCTCGGCGACGGTGAGATTGTCGAACAGCGAGAAATGCTGGAACACCATGCCGATGCCGCGGCTGCGCGCTTCCGACGGGCCCGACAGTACGATTCGTTCGCCCTGCCAGCGCATCTCGCCGGCGCTGGGCTGGATCAGCCCGTAGATCGCCTTCACCAGCGTCGATTTGCCGGCCCCGTTCTCCCCGAGCAGTGCGTGGATCTCCTTCGGCCAGATGTCGATATCGATGGAGTCGTTGGCGAGGAAATCCCCATAGCGTTTGGTGAGCCCGACCGTCTGAAGCAGCGGGGACTCGCCGGAATGCAGGCCGTTAGGCGTTGGATCTAACATTCGCTGATGCGCTTGCATGGGGTGAAGTGCCTCAATAGTGGGCTAGTTTGAACCGCCGCGTAAGGTGTGAAAAAGCGTCATCCCTTGCTCAACGCTTCGGCAGGCGGCCGGCTGTCGGCAAGTATCTCCTCCCGCCGGCCGACGATGATCCGTCGCCGGTATTCGGGAGCGCTCTCGCCGCGTGACGCCTGTTGCAAATTTGTGACGATCCAAACGAAATCGGAACCCGCTGTGCAGGTTTGGCGTGACTGAGCAAAAACGCGCCAGCGCAAGTATGCAATGGCCGATCAAGACGAGGCTCGCAGCCGACGATCAGGCCTGCGCTATCCGGCCGACAAAAAAGCCAAACAAAATCAGTCGGGAATGTTCGGCAAGGGGAGTTCTAGCGGGGCCGCACGCGCGTGATGGCCGCGCGCAAAACACCGCAGAATTCTGCGCGCGAGCAATCGTGGCTGCTGAAACATGCGGCATGCCTTGAAAAAAGTTGAGGCTTCTCACTTCGGGAGATCGGCGCAAGTGTCGCACCCAAGGGACGTTCATTTTTACGTGTCCAAACTTGGGGGTATTCAGGATGTCGTTTCGTTTCAAGGCAATTGCAGCAACGGCGCTGTCACTTGCTACGCTCGCCACCGGTGGCTGGGCTCAGGCTGCGGACCTGCCGGTCAAGGCCGCCAAGAAGGCGCCGGACCTTCCGTTCTTCCTGGTGATCGACGACCGCGTCACCTTCTCCTACATCTTCGACGCCAGCCAGCCCGGCGCGTTCACCAACACCAACGGCGTGATCAACTCCAAGACCACCAAGCAGGTCTACTCCTTCACCCATTTCGACGCCTGGGCCTACGGCACCAACTTCTTCACGATCTCGATGTTCAAGTCGGATCACAACGACCCGGCCGGTCCCTGCACGCAGACCGGCGGTATCGTTTCGCCGGCGGCGGGCTTCGCGTTCACGCCGGCGAGCTGCGCCGGCGCGACTGAAATCTACGGCCTGTTCCGCTCGACCTTCGGCTGGAACGAGATCTTCAACACCAAGGCCTTCACGCAGGGCCCGCTGCACAACATCTCGTTCGAGGTTGGCATGGATGCCAACACCGAGAACCGCTACTTCGGCGCCGCCAAGCGCGACGTCGTCGCCGGTCTGCAGTTTGCCTTCGACCTTCCCTACAAGGGCTATTTCAACGTCGCTCCCCTGGTTTACTGGGAGTTCGCCAACCACAACTCCTTCTCGCAGTGCGGCGCGGGCTGGATGGCCCCGTGTCTGACCGACGGCAACACCTCGTTCAAGCCGACCTGGGCGATCGAGACCAACTACTACATGGACCTCGGCTTCCTGCCGGCGAACATGCAGTACTTCTCCATCAGCGGTCGCGCGGCCTGGTACGGCAAGAAGGGAACGGACACCGAGCCGCTTCCGGCCAGCGTCGTCAACGGCGTCTATCCCACCAAGG
Organism: Bradyrhizobium sp. 14AA; assembly: GCF_054185205.1. Classification (NCBI taxonomy): domain Bacteria; kingdom Pseudomonadati; phylum Pseudomonadota; class Alphaproteobacteria; order Hyphomicrobiales; family Nitrobacteraceae; genus Bradyrhizobium; species Bradyrhizobium sp. 14AA. Next base: position 41,246 of record NZ_JAVAYM010000005.1, read on the forward strand.
TCGAGTTCAACTCGGAGCCGATCCGTCTGACGATGGATGCCTCAAAGGCGCTCTGGGGTGACAAGTACTCGCACTTCGTGGACGTCTGGGTGGCCTATCGCTACTGGCAGAACAAGTTCGGCCTCGATCACAACAACGCCGTTGCCTGTACCACGCTGGTCGGCGGGGCGAGGGTGAGCACTGGCTCCTGCACGGAGTCCTCGCTCTACTCGGGTATCACCGTGAAGTTCTGATCACCTGGCACTCTGCAGGTGAAGGAGATGGCGCCGCGTCAAACCTCCGCGGCGTCATCTTCGTTTGAGGAAAGAACGTAGGGTGGATTAGGTGCCGTAGGGTGGGCAAAGCGGAGCGTGCCCACCATTTGTGGCTTATTGCATGCGAACCGTGGGCACGGCGCAAGGGCGCCTTTGCCCACCCTACGGGAGTGTTTGCTGAGTACCTACTTCGCCCAAACCCCGTCGTGCAGCGCTTCGGCTTCGTCCTCCAGCAGCGGTCCCACGACCTCCGTCGGTCGCTGGCCGCTGGCAAACACCTCGCGGCAGGGCAGGTCGAGCGTCGGGTTCTCCGGGTGGTTGCCGGTGACGCCGCGCAGGCGATGCTCGCTGAGGCCATAGACGACGCGGCCGATGCCGGCCCAGTAGATTGCGCCGGCGCACATCGCGCAGGGCTCGGCCGAGGAATAGAGCGTGGCTTTGGCCAGCACGTCGAGGTCGAGTGTGCGGCAGGCCTGGGTGGCTGCGAGGCGCTCGGCATGCGCGGTGCCGTCATGGTCCGGCATGTAGCCGTTCTCGCTCTCGATCAGCACCTTGCCGTCGGCATCGACGACGATGCAGCCGAAGGGATGATTGCCATGGGTGAGGGAGCGGCGAGCGACCGCAAAGGACAAGCGCAGGAAGTGCTCGTCGCGTTCCGAGGTGCTGCCCATCAATGCTCCGCGGCTAATGGCCTGCCATGTGCCGGCCGACGACGGTAAGGTCGGCCTCGCTGGTCCGTGCTTCATACACGAATTCGCCGTGGAACATCACCACCAGCCGATCGGACAGTTCCAGCAGCTCGTCGAGGTCCTCGCTGACGAGCAGCACCGCCGCGCCGCGGTTGCGCGCGGCCATGATCTCGGCATGGATCTGCGCCACCGCCGCGAAATCGAGGCCGAAGCAGGGATTGGCCACGATCAGGACCTCGACATCGCTGCCAAGTTCGCGTGCGAGTACGGCACGCTGGACGTTGCCCCCCGATAGCGCCGAGATCGGCGTATCGGGCGTGCGGGTCTTGATCTTGTACCGGGCGATCTTCTTCTTCGCGTCGTCGCGGAAGGCGCCGCGGTTGAGCCACCAGCCGCCGCTGGCGAAGGGCGCACGGTCGAACTCGCGGAAGGCGATGTTGTCGGCGACGCTCATGCCGCCGACGCAGGCGTTCTTCAGCGGCTCCTCCGGCAGCAGCGACATCCTGTGGCGCCGCATCTCCTCGCGGCTGGCGTGATAGGGATCGCCGGCGACGCGGATCTCGCCGCTCTCGGCCTCGCGCTGTCCGGCCAGCACCTCGACGAGCTGGCGCTGGCCGTTGCCGGAGACGCCGGCAATGCCGACGATCTCGCCGGCACGCACGGTCAGCGAGACGTCATGCACGGCGATGGCGCCGGCATCGTCGAGCGCACGCACCTTTGCGAGCTCGAGCCGGGTCTGGCCGGCTTCGCCGGTGCGCGGCGGCTGCACCGTCAACTCCTCGGCGCCGATCATGGTGCGCGCCATCGCGTCCGGCGTGAGCTCGGCGACCTTGCCATGACCGGCGAGCTTGCCGCGGCGCAGGATGGTGACGTCGTCGGCGAAGGCCATGACCTCGCGGAATTTGTGCGTGATCATCAGGATGGTCAGGTCGCCGTTGACCACCATGCCGCGGAGCATGCCAAGCACCTCGTCGGCTTCCGCCGGCGTCAGCACCGAGGTCGGCTCGTCCAGGATCAGGAAGCGGCGCTTCAGATAGAGCTGCTTGAGGATTTCGCACTTTTGCCGTTCGCCGGCGGAAATGTCGGAGACCCTTGCTGAGAGCGGCACCTTGAAGGGCATGCGCGCCAGGAAGGCCTCGAGCTCCTTCATCTCCTTTGGCCAATTCACCACGGCCGGCACATTGTCGCGCGCCAGCACGAGGTTTTCCGCAACCGTCATCGCCGGCACCAGCGTAAAGTGCTGGTAGACCATGCCGAGGCCGAGCGCGTGAGCGTCCTTCGGATTGGCGATCGCCTGCTCGCGGCCGCCGACGATGATGTCGCCCTCTGTCGCGTGGTAATAGCCCATGATGCATTTGACGAGGGTCGACTTGCCGGCGCCGTTCTCGCCGAGCAGCGCATGGAACGAGCCCGGCCGCACCTTCAGCTCGACATTGTCGAGCGCCAGGAAATCGCCGAAGCGCATGGTCATGGCGATGGCGTCGACGCCGAAGGCGCCTGACGGCGGTGGCGTTTCGCCGATGATCACGAAATCGCTCCGATGAAGGCGTCGGAGGTCGAGACCGCGCCGAACACGCCGCCCTGCATCTTGATCATCTTGAGCGCGTGGTCGTGGTTGCTCTTGTCGGTCGCGCCGCAGCAATCATGCAGCAGCACGCATTCGAAGCCGCGGTCGTTGGCCTCGCGCATGGTGGTGTGGACGCAGACGTCGGTGGTGATGCCTGTCAGCACGATGTTCTCGATGCCGCGCACGCGCAGGATCAGCTCCAGGTCGGTCGCGCAGAACGAGCCCTTGCCGGGCTTGTCGATGATGGGTTCGCCCGGCAGCGGCGCGAGTTCAGGGATGATGTCCCAGCCGGGCTCGCCGCGCACCAGGATACGGCCGCAGGGGCCGGGATCGCCGATGCCGGCGCCGATCTGGCGCGAGCGCCAGCGCTTGTTGGCGGGAAGATCGGAGAGATCGGGGCGATGCCCTTCGCGGGTATGGATGATGTGAAAGCGTTGGCTGCGCATCGCCGCGAGCAGCCGCTTGATCGGCTCGATCGGCGCCCGCGTCAGCGAGAGGTCATAGCCCATCTTGTCGACATAGCCGCCGATGCCGCAGAAATCGGTCTGCATGTCGATGATGATGAGCGCGGTATTCTCGGGGCGGAGATCGCCGTTGTAAGGCCAGGCGTAGGGCTCGGACTTGATGGTGCGCTCGGGCATGGCTTTGCTCTCTAGCGGGTGATCGACAATTCGGCCGGGGCTCCGGTCAGCGTGCGTTTCGGCGAGCAGGTGATGATCATGATCGCCAGCGTCAGGATGTAGGGCGCGGCGTTGAAGAGATGATAGCCGGAGGTGACGCCGACCGATTGCAGCGCCGGTCCCAGCGCCGCGGCGCCGCCGAAGGCGAGCGAGGCCCACAGGCAGAGCAGGGGATCCCAGCGCGCGAAGATCACCAGTGCGACGGCGGTGATGCCCTGGCCCGAGGAGAGGCCCTCGTTCCAGCTTCCGGGATAGAACAGCGACAGGAACGAGCCGCCGATGCCCGCGAGGAAACCGCCGACCATGGTGGCGCGCAGACGGATCAACAGCACCGAATGGCCCATCGCGCGGGCGGCATCCGAGCTCTCGCCGGCGGTCCGGATCAGAAGGCCCCAGCGCGTGGTGCGGAAGGCCCAATAGAGAATCGGCGCGAGCGCGACGCCGATCAGGAACAGCACGTTGATGCGCAATGCGGCGCGCACCTGCGGGATGTCGCTCCACCAGCCGAAATCGATCGCGGGCAGGCGCGGCGCGGTGGGCTCGATCAGCGGCTTGCCGAGATAGAACGCAAGGCCGGTGCCGAACAGCATCAGGGCGATGCCGACCGCGACGTCGTTGACGCGCGGCAGCGAGCAGATGCCGGCGTGCAGCGCGCCGAGCAGCGCGCCGGTGATCCCGGCGGCGAGCACGCCGAGCCACGGGGATCCCGTGAGATAGGAGATGCCGTAGGCGCTCATCGCGCCCATCACCAGCGTGCCTTCAAGGCCGAGATTGATGCGGCCGGAGCGCTCGGTGATGCATTCCCCCAGGCTCACGAACAGGAACGGCGTGGAGACGCGGATGGCGCCGCCGAGCACGGCGAGCGGGACGGTCCAGAGTCCGATCGATCCGTCTGCCATCAGGAGTTTCCCTTCAGGAAGCCGATGCGGCCGTAGAGCGCATCGCTGGCCAGCACGAAGACGAAGATGATGCCTTGCAACACCTGCACCGATGCATCGGGCAATCCGAGGCGGCGCTGCAGCAGGCCGCCGCTCGCGCTGATGCCGCCGAGCAAGATCGCGACGGGAATGATGGCGAGCGGATTCTGCCGCGCGAGGAAGGCGACGAGGATGCCGGTGAAGCCGTAGCCCGCCGCGAGATTGGCGTTGGTGCGTCCCTGCACGGCGGCGACCTCGACCATGCCGGCAAGCCCGGCCGCGCCGCCGGCGAGAAAGCACACGGTCAGGATCAGCTTGCTGACGCCGAGGCCGACGATCTTCGCCGCGCGGATGTTGCCGCCGGCCACCCGCGCAGCGAAGCCGAACACGGTGTGATAGATTAAGATGTAAGAGGCGATCGCGGCGATTAGCCCGAAGACGAGACCCCAATGCACGTCGGTGCCGGGAATGGAGCCGATCATGTTGGCGGCGCCGATTTCGCGGGTCGACGGCTTGTTGAGGCTGGCGGGATCGCGCATCGCGCCTTCGACGAGATGGTTGAGGATCGCAAGGCCAATGTAGACGAGCAGGAGGCTCGAAATCGTTTCGTTGACGCCGCGGTATTGCCGCAAGCCGCCCGACAGCATGATCCACAAGCCGCCGCCGATCACGCCGGCGCAAACCATGGCGGTCTGCACGACGAGCGGCGGCAGGCCCTGAAGCGCGAGCGCGGCGCTGGTTGCCGACAGCGCGCCGATCAGCAGCGCGCCTTCGCCGCCGATGATGACCATGCCGAGTTGCGCCGGCAGCGCCGTGCAGAGTGCGGTGAGGATCAATGGCGCCGCGCGCGTCAGCGTGTTCTGCCAGGAGAACCAGGTGCCGAACGCGCCGTAATACATGTAGAAATAGAGGTCGAGCGGGTTCTTGCCGAACATCGCGACGAAGACGCCGAAGACCGCGAGCGCGCCGGCGAGCGCCGCGCCCGGGATCAGGACATATTCGATCGTGCCGCCGTGGCGCTGGAGGAAGCCGGGATCGGCGGCCGGGGCAATTGTCCCGGCCGCCTCAGTGGGATCCGCCGTTTCCGCCGTCACGAAGTCGCTCCGAGCACGCCTTCGACGAGATAGTCCATCTTCTCGAGCTCAGGATCCTTCTGGCCGCGATCGGTGCCGGCCGGGATGACCGTCTTGCCCTTGTTGTCGACCAGCCCGCCTTTGAAGATGGCGTAGCCGTCGGCGGACAGGAATTTTGCCTTGACCTCGTCGGCATGCTTGCGCGCTTCGGCGGAGACAGCCTCGCCATAGGGTGAGGTCTTGACGATCTCTTCCTTGAGGCCGCCGCGATAGAAGTTCGGGATGCTCTCGCCGGCGGCGATCATCTTGACGAACTTGGGATAGAGCGCCTCCCAGTTCCACTCGGCGCCCGTGAGATAGGCCTTCGGCGCGAGCGGGGACTGGTTGGTGTGATAGCCGCAAACGAAGGCGCCGCGGCGCGCCGCGTTCTCGACCATGGTCTTCGGACCATCGACGTGGCAGGTGAGCACGTCCACGCCCTGGTCGATCAGGCTGTTGGTGGCCTCGGCTTCCTTCACGGGCATCGACCAGTCGCCAGTGAAGATCACCTGGGTGGTGGCCTTTGGATTGGCGAGCCTGGCGCCGAGCGCGAACGCATTGATGTTGCGCAGCACCTGCGGGATCGGCTTTGCCGCGACGAAGCCGAGCTTGCCGCTCTTGGACGTGTAGCCGGCGACGATGCCCGAGATGTACTGGGCTTCGTCGATATAGCCAAAGTAGCTGCCGGCGTTCTTCGGATCCTTGTCGCTCCACAGGCCGCCGCAATGCTCGAAGTGCAGCTTCGGGAATTTGTTGGCCATCTTGATCATGTGCGGATTGTAGTAGCCGAACGACGTCGGGAAGAGCAGCGTGGCGCCGTCGAGATTGATCATGGACTCGATCGTCTTCTCGACCGCGTCTGTCTCCGGCACCTTCTCTTCCTCGACGACCTTCAGTCCGGGAATCTTCTTCAGCGCCGCGGCGCCCTGCGCGTGGGCCTGGTTGTAGCCGTAGTCGTCGCGCGAGCCGACATAGATGAAGCCGATGGTCGTCTCGGCCGCGAAGGCCGGGCGGAGACCCGCTGCCGCACCGAGGGTGAGGGCCGCGCCGCCCTGCAACAAATGACGTCGTGAAATCCTGCCAAAATCCATTGCTTGCTCCCCTTGGCGGATGCCCCGCCCTGATCGCGCGGCGACCGCCGGTCTTGGCGGCGCCGGGATAAGTTGTCGCAAGCTTTGTGCCAGAGGTCAGTCGGCGGTCAATTCCATTCAAGGTATTGAAAAATATAAATTATTTAGTATGTCGCAGACTTGGTCAGGAAATCGCAGATGAAATTATGAGCACTAATTTATCATTGTATGCAATGGAGTTGAGCAGTCCTAACCGGATTCGGCGTGTGTATGACGAGGCCTGGACGGGTCTGCCGCAGCCTGCATTCATGCTAACCACGCGCTGCTTGGAACGACGGTCGGCAGCGTGATTTCGCTGGCACCGAACTTGTATCGATTGTTGCCAGGACCGCCGCCGCCGCGGTCCAGAGAAGAGAAAGCTCGCCGAGATGGGTGCTGGTCACGCTGTTCAGGATGCATCACTCGGCGAAGAGATCGTGAGCCGCATCAACGAGCTTGGTGCGATCTCGGAGGAGCCAGGCAAACTCACCCGAATCTATCTCAGCAAGGAGCTGCGCCAGGCCGCCGACGTCATCCTGGACTGGATGCGTGACGCCGGCATGAGCGCGCATCTCGACGCGATCGGCAATGTCTGCGGGCGCTATGAGGGCGAGCGGCCGGGGGCGCCCTGCCTGATGCTCGGCTCCCACTACGATACGGTGCGCGATGCCGGCAAATGGGATGGGCCGCTGGGCGTGATCACGGCGATCTCCTGCATCGCCGATCTCAATCGCCGCGGCAAGCGCCTGCCGTTCGCAGTCGAGATCGTCGGATTTGCGGATGAAGAAGGCGTGCGCTTTGCCTCGACGCTGCTCGGCAGCCGCGCCGTGGCCGGCACGTTCGACGAGAGCGTCCTGAACACGCGCGATCGCGACGGCGTTTCGATGCGTGATGCGCTCGTCACGTTCGGGCTCGATCCCAATCATATCGGCGCGGCGGCGCGGGCGCGGCGCGAGCTGCTTGCCTATCTCGAGCTGCACATCGAGCAAGGGCCCGTGCTGGAGGCCCAGAACCTGCCCGTCGGCGTCGTCACGGCGATTGCGGGCGCGACGCGGCTTGCCGCGCGGCTGACCGGCATGGCGGGGCACGCCGGCACGGTGCCGATGGCGCTGCGCCGCGACGCGCTCACGGGTGCTGCCGAATGCATCGGTGCGATCGAGCAGTTCTGCCGCACCGACGAGGCCGGCCTGGTCGGCACCGTCGGCTACATCCAGGCGCGGCCCGGCGCGACCAATGTCATTCCGGGCGAGGTATCCTTCACCATCGATATGCGTGCGCCGACCGACATGCACCGCAAGCGCGCGGTCGCCGACATCGTCCGCCAGATCGAGGCCATCGCGAAGCGGCGGCAATTGGCACTTCAGCTTGACGTCACCCACGAGAACCGCACCGCGCCTTGTGCGCCCTGGCTGAAGGACCAGATCGCGCAGGCGATCCAGGCAGAGGGCTTTTCCGTGTTCGAGCTGCCGAGCGGGGCGGGGCACGATGGCATGGCCATGATCGACATTGCCGATGTCGGCATGATCTTCGTCCGCTGCCGCGGCGGCATCAGCCATCACCCGGACGAGCATGTCGAGCTGGCCGATGCCGACGCAGGCGCGCGCGTGCTGCTGCGGCTGATCGAGAATTTCAGGCCGCGGGAGGGCCGTGCCGGCGCGAACTGACCGCCAGGGGCCCGCCCGTCATCGGGGTGAGACACGAATCAGTCACGCTTGGAATGGTGACCGGCCATTGCCGGAGATCACGAGATACCAGGCGCATATGAGCAGCGATATTTCCTTGCCGTCACATCGCGGAAACAGGTTTTACCAGGGCATGGCGGCGACCTTTGTCGCCAACGCTCTTCAGGCAGTGAATTTTCTCGGTGATCGATTCCTGAGGAAGCCGCAGCATTCGTTGTCGGCCATCGAGGACCTTTACCGGCACTCGATGGACAGCGCCTTTTCGGTGACCGAGGCTTTCCTCGTCACGGGCGCGCCGCACGCCTCCGCCTATTATCCGCGTGACTTCGCCTGGTTCTACCCTGATGTCCTCGACCCCGAGACCATCATGGATTCGCAGGACGCGGTGCGACGGGTGCGCCTGCTCGAGAAGAGCGTCCGCCTGCTGCTGGAGGCGGTTCGCGCCGACGTCGTCACCACGACCATCGTACCGGCCGGCAGCCGCCGGTATCTCGGCGTCAACTATTTCTCGCGCCCCTCGGATACGCTGCTCGGCATTTTAGCCGGTCTCCAGCAGATGCTCTCAGCCGAGGAGCGGGCGTCGTCCCATCTGGCGATGTCGCAATGCGCGCATGCCGGCCGCCTGCTGCTGGCCGAGTATGGTGGCGACCTGAAGCGCGCGATCCTCAAGCTCGCGAGCGAGCTGGAGCCGTTCGACGCCGACGGCACCGGATATTTGCTGTGCGACGCCAGCGGGCCCCGCTCAGCCGCAACCGACACGCGTGCGGAGCGCCGGCGTTTCGTCACCAATGCCTGCGTCTACACGACCTTCGCGTGGGGCGTGCAGCTTGGCGTGGTCGATGAGAACGAGCTGAAGCTGCTGCTGGGACGCGACCTCGCGCAGTACAAGAGGGATCTGCTCCGTCTGTTCGGCAAGGACGGCTATATCAGGCATTCGCTGGACGGCCCGGCGGGCTCGCCGGTGTCCGCGGTCGCGCTGGATTTCGTCAGCGTGCATCGCGGCTTTTGGGACATGACCGATGCCGGCGAACGCGCGCTGTTCGCGGCCACGGCGGATCTGATCATCGCCGAGCCGCGCTTCCGCATCCCCAGCACCTTCCACTTCCTGGTCTCCGCGGATAATCCGCGCAACAAGATGATCCACAAGATCGCGGCGCCCGCCTATCAGGGACGCTCTTCCTGGCCGACGTTCAATGTCGAGTTCGCGGATCGCATGCTGGATTTTGATGAGTCCTCAGGGAGCGATACCTACCGGGCCTGCGCTCAGGGAATTCTGAAGGACATTCGCACCGCGACCGAGGTCCACGGCGGCTATCAGGAACTGATCTCGGAGCAGGGCCTGAAATATCGCACCTGGGCATACAAGGGCGCCGTGGCGCACTCCTGGTTTCCGCGCTTCCTGTCGGTCTGGAGGAGGGCGTACGGAACGCCGCTCCTCCAGTGGAACGACTGACCCGCGCTATCCCGCGGTCACATCCACCAGTTCGCCGCCTTCGAGCACCTTGGCCGCCTTGGCGCGGTCGAGATCGCCTTCCCAGGCCGCCACCACGACCGTCGCCACGCAGTTGCCGACGAGGTTGCCGAGTGCGCGGGCCATGCCGATGAACCAGTCGACCGACAGCACCAGCACGAGGCCGATCGCGGGGATGCTCGGCACCGCGTTGAGCGTTGCCGCCAGGATCACAATCGCCGAACCGGGCACGCCATGCGCGCCCTTCGAGGTGATCAGCGAGACGCCGAGGACGAGCAGGAGGTCGCCGAAGGACAGCGGCGTGTTGGTCGCCTGTGCGATGAAGACGACGGCGAGCGTCAGGTAGATCGAGAAGGCGTCGAGGTTGAAGGAGTAGCCGGTCGGAATGACGAGGCCGACCACGGAATCCTTGACGCCCATCCGCTCCAGCTTCTTCATGATCTGCGGCAGCACGGCGTCGGAGGAGGCGGTGGCGAGCACGATCGTGAGTTCTTCGCGCAGGTAAGCAAGGAATTTGAGGATGTTGATTCCGGCGAGCGCCATCACGCCGCCGAGCACGCCCAGCACGAAGATGCCGACCGAGACGTAGAACAGCATCACCAGCGACACGAGCTGCTTCAGCGAGCCGACGCCGTATTTGCCGACGGTATAGGCGACCGCGCCGAGCACGCCGAGCGGTGCAACGCGGACGATCAGGCCCATGACGCGGAACAGCACGGTGGAGGCGGCATCGATCATGCTGGTGACGAGCTTGCCCTTCTCGCCGCCGACCAGCGCAAGGCCGACGCCGAACAGGACAGCGAAGAACAGCACCTGAAGTACGTCGTTGCGCGACAGCGCGTCGAAGGAGGTGGTCGGGATCACGTTCATCAGGAAGGCGCCGATGCCGCCGCCCGACAGCTTGTGGGCGTTGTCGGCGTAGGTGTTGAGCGCCTTGGCATCCAGCGTCGAGGGATCGATGTTCATGCCATGGCCGGGACCGAAAAGGTAGGCGAGCAGCAGTCCGACGACGAGTGCGACGGTCGTCATGACCTCGAAATAGAGCAGCGCCTTGACGCCGACCCGGCCGACCTTCTTGAGATCGCCGGCACCGGCAATGCCGTGCACGACGACGCAGAACACGATCGGCGCCACGATCATCGAGATCAGCTTGAGGAAGGCGTCGCTGAGAATCTTGAGCCCGATGGCGAAGTCCGGAGCGGCCATCCCCAGGATGACGCCAAGCACCAGCGCGGCCAGGACCTGGACGAACAGCGAGGTGTAGAGTGGCTTCGGTTCGGCGGCAGGTGCCGCAGTGATGGTCGACATGGTGGAATCCCCCGTTTGACGCGACTTGGACGCCAAAAAGGAGCAACTACCGTGCCAGAATGTCGCGGTTCCCGCCGGAAAGGGTCTATTCCGCCGCCTTCGCCGTCTTGCCGAACATCCGCGTCGGCGTCGGGAAGCCGCACGATGTGCCGTCGGTGACCTTGACCTGGTCTTCCCAGGGGAGGCGATAGGTGCCGGCGACCATGTCCTGCATGAAGGTGTAGGGGCAGTCCATCGCGCCCCCCTTCACCGCGACATAGCCGCGGTGCCAGAGCTGGTAGATGTTGTTCTCGACGCCCCAATTGATGCGGGCCTCGCGTACGAGGTCCGGCCGGACCTCGGCGGTGATGATCTCGTCGGCGCGGCCGGTGGTGCCATGCGCCAGCACGGTGCCGTCGAAATTAACGATCATGCCCTCGCCCATGGAATCGAACGAGCCGTCCGAGCCGCACATGCAGACGTTCGCGGTCACCATCAGGTTCTGGAACGAATTGGCCTGGTTGGTGAAGCGCCATGCCTCGCGGATCGGTGCAGTGTAGCCGGCGGTGCGGATCATGATCTCCGCGCCCTTGTAGGCGCATTCCCGCGCCATCTCCGGGAACATGCCGTCATGGCAGATGATCAATGCGATCTTGGCGCCCTTGGGCCCCTCGATCACGGGGATGCCGACGTCGCCGGGCTCCCACGGCTCGACCGGAATCCAGGGATGGAGTTTCCGGTAATAGAGCTTGATCTCGCCGTGGTCGTCGATGATCAGCCCGGAATTATAGGGATTGCCGTGCGGGTTGAACTCCATGATGGAGAAACAGCCCCAGATATTGTTGTCGGCGCAGGCCTTCTTGAAGGCTGCGACCTCAGGCCCGTCGAGCCGGCACATGATCTCGGGGTTGGTGTCCATCGAGAGGCCATGCAGCGAATATTCGGGGAACACCACCAGATCCATGGTGGAGAGATTGCGGCGGGCCTTGCCGACCATCCAGACGATGCGCTCGGTCTGCTTGGCTAGATCGGCGCGGGTCACGACATTGGGCAGTTGTAACTGCACCAGGCCGATGACCACGCCCTCAGGCGATTTGTTCAGCCCGCCAAGCCCGTTCATGATCCGCTCCCTTGCCGTCCGCGCGGCGCCGTTGCGCGCAGTTCTCGGCAGAGCAAATCCGATTTTGGCGATGTGCAAAAGTCCATTTTTCAGGCGGCCGGCGAAAGCCGTGCGCGTGAGTCTCGCCAGACGTCCAGGAGCACGGCGACGCCCATTGTTGCGGCGCGGGGTGCCTCAAGTCTCGGCTTGACCTTCCAATCCGCCCAATGTCAGACTTATGACATGAGTACAGCGAAGCGACATATCGCCAGCCTTCGTGACGAATATGCCGAGATGACGCGGCAGCGCATCATTGCGGCGTTTGTCGAGGCTCTGGAGGACGAGGCGGTCGACGACATCTCCATGGCCGCGGTGGCCAAGCGTGCGAAGGTGGCTGAGCGAACCATCTATCGGCACTTCAAGACCCGCGCGGAGCTGTTCGCGGCGGCCGGCGAATGGATCGAGGACAACGTCTTCAGCTACATTCCCTTCACCTCGCCCGACGAACTGCCCGAGATCTTCCGCAAGCTGTGCAAGCGGTTCGACCGACATCCGCATCTGGCGCGCGCCATCGCGATGACTCGGGCGGGCCGCCGGGTGCGCGCCGGCTTCCGCCGACACCTGATCGACCAGCATCGCAAGGCGATGGCGCCGCTGGTGCGGCATCTCCCCGCGAAGGACGTCCGCCAGGCGGAGGCGCTGGCCTCCTACCTCAACAACGTGCTGGCCTGGAACGCGATGCGCGAGGATTTCGGCATGACGAGCAGCGAGATCGCCGATGCCATCGAGTGGGCGCTCACGACCCTCCTGAAGGACGTTCGGCAGCGCGATGCCGCCGCGCGCAGCGGCAAGGCCGGTAACAAGGCTGGTAAATCGCCGCGGAAGCGGACTGCAGCTGCGAAAGTACCGGCATAGGTGAGGCAGGCCATGAATGCGATCCCCGACGATCTCCTGATCAACGCGCCGGACGAGGTTCGCATTCGCCAGGACCTGGTGCTGACGGCGCTCGGTCGCCGCCCGGCCGATCGCGCCTTGCGGGTCGGCAGGTTGCTCGACGTGCACAGCCGCACCTGGAGCCAGGATCAGGAAATCGTCTTCAAGGGCCGGCGTATCGCGTGGGTAGGGCCGGCCGGAAGCTATCCCGGCGAGGTCCGCGAGCGTGCGCATCGGCCGGATCTTGCCGCCGTCCCCGGCTTCGGCGAGGTGCACAAGCATATCGAAAGCTCGCATCTGACGCCGGAATGGGAGGCGGCGCTGGTGCTGCCGCATGGCAATACCTGGACTTGCGAGGCAAGCCACGAATTCTCCAATGTCGATGGTGCCCGCAATCTCGAATTCTGGTTCGAGGCACGCCGACGCGGCTCGCCGCTCAAGATCTTTCCGCAGCCCGGCTCGGCGGTGCCGCCGACCGCGTATGAATGGGGTGGCGGCTGGTATGGCCGCGATGAGCAGGCGCGCTTCATGAGCGAAAGCCTGATGGTCACCGGCCTCGACGAAGTCATGGACTGGCCGGCAGTGTGGAATCCCGACAATCCGTCGTACAAGCGGCTCTGGGGCATGATCGAGGCGACGTTCGCGGCGCGCGGTGTCGTCGAAGGCCATGCCTCCGGCTTGCGGGATCTGCCCTCCATCAACGCCTTTGCCGCGGCCGGGCTCGCATCCGACCATGAAGTGCAGACTCCGGAGGAAACCTGGGACAAGCTCACGCGTGGCTTGTTCGTCGAGCTTCGCGTCTATGCCATGGACGAGATCGTCAAATGGCTGCTCGCGAAGGGCCTTCAGGACTGGTCGCAGATCGCGTTCACCACGGATGACCGCAGCGCCAGCCATACGCTGGAGCTCGGCGCCAGCGATCACAACGCGCGGGTCGCGATCGAGGCCGGCCTCGCGCCGGAAATCGCAATCCAGTGTCTCACCATCAATCCGGCGCGACACATGCGCCTCACGCCGTTCGTCGGCAGTCTGTCTCCGGGGCGCTTCGGCGACGTCGTGCTGCTGTCGGATGTTGCCAAGCTCACGATCGCTGAAGTGTGGGCCGATGGTGCGCAGGTCTCCGACGGCAAGCGTTATCTCGGCGAAGTGCCGGCGATCGAATGGCCGGAGTGGGCGACCAGGACGGTCAACGTCAAGCGCACGATCAAGCCTGAGGATTTCGAGCTGGGGGCTGAGCCTGGCCGGGCCACGATGAAGGCGGCGGTGATCCGCCCCTTCCATTGGCATCCTGAGTTCTACACCCTCGAATTGCCGGTCCGTGACGGTGCCGTGCAGCGCGACGAGAGCGAGGCCATCACCAAATTCGCGATCGTCGACCGCTTTTCCGGCGACGGGCGGGTCGCAAAGATGTTTTGGCGCGGTTGTGGACCGCGCACGCCGGAGACGGCGGTCGCCTGCTCGGTGGCGCACGACAAGCACAACATCTGGGTGGTCGGATCGTCCGACGCGGCGATGGCAAAGGCGGTGAATGCGCTGATCGAACTTCAAGGCGGATGGGCGCTGGTGCGCGAGGGCGAGCTCGTCGCCACCGTGCGCTTCGAGGTCGGCGGGCTGATGAGCTGTCGCTCGGCGCAAGCGCTCGATGCCGACATGCAGGCGCTTTATGCAGAAGGCCGCAAGGTCGACTGGATGTACGAGCCGACGTTCCGGCCGCGCTGGTATCCGGGATTCCCGGAACGGCTCATGTTTGCAACGCTGACTTGCGCGCCCTGGAGCTGGGTGCTGGTGGCGCCGTGCGAGCAGGCGCCGCTCGGTTTCATCAACGTGCAGACCGGCGAAGCGCACCCGGTGGTCTGGTAGGGGAGGACTGGGGATGAACGAGATGACGAAGCCGCAGGCCGCCTCCACAGAGCCGGCGCCGCACGCAGCGACGGGGCTGCTCGACCGGACCTTTCGCCTCACCGAGCGTGGCACGAGCGTCGGCCGCGAGATGATGGCCGGAGCGACGACGTTCGCGGCGATGGCCTATATCATCGCCGTGAACCCGGCCATCATGTCCAACGCCGGAATGGATCGTGCCGATCTCGTCAGCGCCACGGCACTCGCCGCGATCCTCGGCTCGGTGATGATGGGGCTCTGGGCCAATCTGCCGCTCGCGGTTGCGCCCGCGATGGGTTCGAATGTCATCTTCACCTATGTCATCGTCAAGCAGATGGGCATGCCCTGGCAGGGCGCGCTTGCCATGGTCGCTTTCACCGGTGTGCTGTTCCTGATCCTCAGCCTGTCTAAGCTGCGCGAGAAAGTCGCGAAGGACGTGCCGGAAGCGCTGAAGATCGGCATCCAGGCGGCGGTCGGGACCCTCATCGTCTTCATTGCGCTGCGAGGCGCCGGATTCGTCGTCCAGAATCCGTCGACCTACATCGCCATGGGATCCCTGCGCAGCCCGGCGGTGCTGCTGACGCTGTTCGGCCTCCTGCTCACACCCGTGCTGGTGGCGCGTCGGGTGCCCGCGGCGCTGATCCTGTCGATCGCGTTGCTGACCCTGATCGGTTTCTTCGTTCCCGGCGCCAACGGCAAGATGGTGACGTCGATGCCGTCGGCCATCCTGTCGTGGCCGCGCTGGCCGACCAGCACCTTCATGGCGCTCGACGTCGGCTATCTCTTCAGCCATTTCGTCGTAGCGCTGCCGCTGCTGTTCTACTTCCTGTGCGCCGAGTTCTTTTCGACCCTGGGCACGCTGATTGGCGTAACGGGAGCGGCCAATCTGCGCAAACCCGACGGCTCGATCCCGAACGCCACCGCCGCATTTGCGACGGATGCGACGGCGTCCATCGTCGGTCCGCTGCTCGGCACATCGGTCGTGACGGCCTATATCGAATCGATCACCGGCGTGCAGGCCGGAGGGCGTACCGGACTGACCTCGCTGACGGTGGCGGCGCTCTTCTGCCTCGCTTTGTTCTTCTGGCCGATCTTCGTCATCATCCCGCCACAAGCAACCGCGCCCGCGCTGGTGCTCGTCGGCGTGCTGATGATGCAGGGCCTCGCTCGCATCGACATGACCGATCTCGTCAATGCGGTTCCGATCGTGCTGACGCTGCTGGTCACCGTGCTGACCAACAACCTCATCAACGGAATGGCTCTGGGCACGCTGAGCTACATCGCTCTGGAAATGTCAGTCGGCCGGCGGTCGCAGATTCCAACGATGGTGTGGGGCCTCGGGGTCGTATTCATCGCCTACGCGATCGTGATCGCACAAATATTTTAACGCATGCGTCACGCCGCGACGTCCAGCAGGCGGCACGAACCACGCACGAGCACCTTGCGTCCCGCGGGCGTCATCGCCGGCACGCCGTCATTGACGACGACGAGGCCGAGCTTGACGAGACTTTCGACCAGATAGGCCCTCGAGAGGCGACCGCCCGACACGGGATTGCGAAGTGTGCGCAGGGCTTCCCATTGGTCCGGCGAAAGATCGAAGTCGACATCGTTGCTCATGTTGCCTCAAGCGGTAGTGCCATTCGCGCGCCTCTGTTAGCGGCGCTGCATGAAGACCATGCGACGACAATGAGTCGGGAATCCGGTGAGCTGTTTAGAACCTCTCTTCACGAATTGCCGCACTTCGTTGCGCCACAACCGTTAAGATCGTTCAACGACGAAGATCGTCCTGGGCTTCGATCACATGTTAATGATCTGGATTTGATGCTGCACCGCGATTTGCCGCGCTGCAGGGAAGCGCTGCTGTCTCATTCTGCGTCGCAATATGCACAGGAATCATGAGACGAGAAGTTGGAGACTCTGTTACGGTGATTGCCGGGGAATGGCTTCACGCGGCAGGAGTGGAGTGCATGAACAGGCTGGTTGAAATTCGCAGTCAGGAATCTCTGTGCCGGGAGCGTGCCGCGCTCGATTTCGAGCGCCGGGTTTTCTGGCTCGCGCAAGCCCAGGAATGGGAGCAGCGTGCGCTCGACGAAATTGCCCATCACTTCCGGGAGTGCAACGTCGGCCAGGCGGAGCTTGCGCCAAACTGACGTAGGCTGCGAGTCGAGACCTACTGATAAGTCGCCACGATGTCGGACACCGCGCGCTCGAGCTGCTGCGCGGTGGCACACTGTCGCACCACGCTGCAAAAGGTCGCGTAGCGCGGCATCTCGGAATCGCCAAAGCCCCAGGCGAGCCGTCCTTCGGGATTGAGCCAGACCAGTCGCTTCGAGCGTTCGGAGATGCGGCGCAGGATGTCGGCGCGCGGGTCGAGGTTGTTGCTGCGGGCATCGCCGAGCACGATCACCGTGGTCTGCGGCGTCAGCGCGCTCATGAAGTCCTTCTCGAAATCGACCAGCGAGGAACCGTAGTCGGACGAGCCGAAGCCGACCTTGGACATGATCTCGGCCATCGCCTCTTCCGGCGATTTCTTTTCCAGGATCTCGCTGACCTCGATCATGTGCGACGAGAAAGCAAAGGAGCGGACGTCGTCGACCACCTCGTGCAGCGAGTGGATCAGGAGCAGGAAGAAATCGGACACTTGCGCGACCGAGCCGGAGACGTCGCATAGCGCCACGATCTTCGGCCGGTCGCGGTGCTTGCGCTTCCATGCGGTGAGGAAGGGCACGCCGCCCCAGGCGGCGTTCCGGCGGAGCGTGCGGCGAACATCGAGATGGCCGCGGCGCTGGCGCTTGCGCGGTTTCGAATAGCGTTCGCGCAGGCGGCGCGCGATCTTGCGGATGAGGGCACGCATCTCGGCGACCTGACGTCGCTCGATGCGCGCGAGCGGCGCGTTGCGCAGGATCTCGTTGCGGAGGTTTTCGGCCTCCTCGCGGGCATAGAGCGCAAGCCCCTGCGAGACGGTGTCGCGCACGGCTTCGCGCAAGGCGTCGAGCGCGGCACGCAGGCGCTCGGCGAGCGCCGGGTTGGTTGCGGTCAGCCCGTCGAGATCGTCGCGCAGGCGCTGGAGGCCCATGGCGTCGAGGATCCGGCTGGAAAAGATGCCGCGCTGGGTGGAATAGCGGATATCGGACAGGGAGGCCGCACCGGACGCGCTGGCCATGGCGGCGGCGATCGCGTTGCGGTCCTGCGACAGCAGCATCTGCGCCAGCGGGCCCAATCCTTCGGTCGGTTGACCTGCGCTTGCATCGCCGGTCTCGCCGGAGGAGGGCGATTGATCAGCGTCCTGAGAAGCGTCGTCGTCGCTGTCGGCCTCAGGCTGGTCCTGCCGTGGTTCCGGCTGGCTGAAGAACAGGTCGAAGCAGTCGCCGAGCGCGAGCTTCTCGTCCTGCGACTTGGCGAGCGTCAGGAGCAGCGCGTCGCGCAGGATGGTTCGGTCGGATACGCCGACCTGCGACACCGCGCGCATCGCATCGATGCTTTCAGCCGGCGAGACGTGGACGCCGACACCGCGTGCCGCCCGAAAGAAACGATGAAGGTTCTCGCGCATCGGCGTCAACCGAAGACGTTGGACCGGGCCGCCTTGGCAATGAAGGTCGTGATCTGAGGCTGAGCGGCTTCGATATCGGCCTCGTATTTCAGGAGCACGTTGAGCGTGTCCTTGACCATCTCGGTGTCGAGCTCGGTGGCCTGGAGCAGCACCAGCACGCGCGCCCAGTCGATGGTCTCGCTGACCGAGGGCAGCTTCTTCAGATCGAGCGAACGGATCTCGTGGATGAAGCCGACCATCTGCCGGCGCAGCGTCTGCGAGATGCCGGGCACGCGGCTCTCGACGATGCGCTCCTCCAGCCGTTGCTCGGGGAAGCCGATATGCAGATGCAGGCAGCGCCGCTTGAGGGCATCGCCAAGGTCGCGCTCGCTGTTGGAGGTGAGGATCACCGTCGGCGGCGTGATCGCCGAGACGGTGCCGAGCTCGGGGATCGTGACCTGGAAGTCGGAGAGGATCTCCAGCAGCAGCGATTCGAATTCCGCGTCCGACTTGTCGATCTCGTCGATCAGGAGCACGCAGCCGCCAGGCTGTTCCAGCGCCTGCAGCAGCGGGCGCGGCTCGACGAATTCCTTGGAGAAGAACACGTCGCCGAAATCGTGGAGTTGGTCGAGCGCCGCGTGCAGCGTCTGCGCGCCGCCGAGGACTTCACCGAGCTTGTCCTTGAGGATCTGCGTATAGAGAAGCTGCTTGGCGTATTTCCACTCGTAGAGCGCCTTGGCCTCGTCGAGGCCTTCGTAGCATTGCAGGCGGATCATCTTCATGCCGCGCCAGGCGGCGATCGCCTTGGCAAGCTCGGTCTTGCCGACGCCCGCGGGTCCCTCGACCAGGATCGGCTTCTCGATCTGCTGCGACAAATAGACGGCGGTCGCGATCTGCCGGCTCGCGATGTAGCCCTGCGCGGCGAGGCCGCTCTCCACTGCCTCGATCGAGGTCGAGGCCTTCTGTTCAGCCACGAAAGGGCGCTCCCAAAGGTCTTGCTTGAAGCTTGTTCTGCCTGCGTTCCCGGCAAAGAACAAGCCTCGTTTGGGAGACATCAGATCCGCGTGAGCGGCATTTTTTCCGTTCAGCGCAAATAGTTGGGCGGCTCGCCGGCCGCGCTCAGTGCCGCAGCAGCTCCGGCTTGCGGATGGTCTGTCTCAACTCGGCGCCGCAATCGGCGCATTCATAGACGAAGTCGATCTTGGCAAGGCTCCAATGCGGCTCGACCTCGCGCACATACATCGGCAGGAACCCCATGCATGTCGGGCAATTCACAGGCGCGATCTCGATATCCTGATGATGCTGTACATAAGCTGGCATCTCGGCTCTCCTTCGCAGGCGACCACCAATCCCCGCGCAAAAGCTACTGCCGGTTGCTCCAGAGCCGTCATCAACTCTTTCGAACAGAGGCGGAACGGCGGGCGTTTGTCGTCCGCTGTGACATTCTTGTTACGTCTCTGTACTGTAACGGGCGGACCAAATGCCTATTTCTCCGGCCGATCCGTCTTTTTCGGACCTTCACTGCAACGATAAGGGAGCAACGCCCATGACGCATGCCATTCGCTTTCACAAGACCGGCGGTCCGGAAGTCCTGGTCTGGGAGGAGGTCAGTGTCGGCAAGCCCGGGCCGGGCGAAGCACGCATCCGCCACACCGCCGTCGGTCTCAACTTCGTCGACATCTACAACCGTTCGGGTCTTTATCCGGCGCAACTGCCGAGCGGACTCGGCAGCGAGGCGGCCGGCATCGTCGAGGAAATCGGCCCCGGTGTCACCGATCTGAAGCCGGGCGATCGCGTCGCCTATGGAGCCTCGCCGCTTGGCGCCTATTCCGAGGCGCGGCTGATCCCGGCCGACCGGCTGTTGAAGCTCCCTGACGGCGTCGACGACAAGACCGCGGCGGCGATGATGCTGAAGGGACTCACCACGCAATATCTGATCCGGCAGACCTATCGCGTGAAGGCGGGGGACACCATCCTGCTTCATGCCGCGGCTGGCGGCGTCGGATTGATCCTGAGCCAGTGGGCCAAGCATCTCGGCGCGACCGTCATCGGCACCGTCAGCAACGACGAGAAGGCCAAGCTCGCCAAGGCGCATGGCTGCGACCATGTCATCATCTACACGCGCGAGGATTTCGTGAAGCGCGTCGACGAAATCACCGGCGGCAAGAAGGTGCCGGTGGTCTATGACTCCGTCGGCAAGGACACGTTCCTGAAATCGCTGGACTGCCTCGCGCCGCTCGGTGTTGTGGCGCTGTTCGGCCAATCCTCGGGTGCCGTCGAGCCGCTTAATCTCGGCCTGCTGGCCCAGAAGGGCTCGCTCTATGTCACCCGGCCGACGCTGTTCACCTACGCCGCCAAGCGCGAGAGCCTGGTTGCGATGGCAGGGGAGCTGTTCGACGTGGTCAAGTCCGGCGCGGTCAAGATCGAGGTGCACCAGACTTATCCGCTGAAGGACGCCGCCAAGGCGCATGCCGATCTCGCCGCGCGCAAGACCACGGGATCGACCGTCCTGCTGGTGTGACGTCGGGCCGGGCGTGACGCAGGCCGACGCCTGCGTTACGTCCGTTCGTGCTTGCGCAGGTCGCGGGCGTGGTCCATGCGGATTGCCTGAAGATCGACGTCTTCAGGCGGAACCTGGGGAAGGACGGCCTCCGCCAGGACCGCGTCGGTCACGTCCTCGACGGAGCTATCCACGATCTCGTGGATGAACGAGATGTTCCGGTATTCCCCCGAAGCGATGCGGGAGATGACCTCGCGCCTTGTCATCTCGGGGTCGACTACCGCCTCGCGGCCCCGCCGTCCATAGTCAATCATCACGACGAAGTACTGCATCAAACGATCCTGCCGCGCCCCGTGGCAGGGAGCGCGGCAGAGTATTTCTGAAAAACGTAACAAAGTCAAGCAATTTCCAAAAATCGGAAATCGCTCGCGCGCGGGGCAGCTTTACTTGCTCTTCTTGCGGGGGCGCGCCGATTTGGCGCGCAGCCGCTCGAGCTGGCCCTTGGGCATGGACAGGCAAATCTCGCCGACCCACTCGAGCTTGACGCCGACGATCGGCTTGGCGTTGAAGCTGGTGAGGTTGACGACGGAGGGGGACTTGCCCCGCTCGATGGTCTTCAAATAGCGCTCGCCGGTCTTGAGCCGGACCACGGCCTCTTCGCCGTAGAAGCTCGACAACGGATGGCGCTGGTCCTTGTAGACCACGATCACGTCGCCGCTCTCGTATTTGGGCAGCATCGAATCGCCCACGATCTCGAATGCGACCGTTTCTTCCATGATCGGGAAGGGCAGCGCGATGTCACCGAGGCCTTCCGGAGGAACCTGCTCGTAATCCGGCTCGATCACGGCGCCGGCGCCGACGCGGCCCATGATCGGCGCGAGATTGAGCTCGAGATATTCCATGATCGGAATGATTTCCGAGGCCTTCACCAGGCGTTCGCCGCCGAGGATCTCCGAGACCGCGCCGGGCCGCACGCCCATGGCCGCCGCGAGGCCGCCCTTGCTCTTGCCCGTCTTTTCCAGGCCCCGCTCGATCATTGCAACGTCCAACATGGTGATTCCCTCGATTGCGCATTGTCTCGCCTCTTGTAATCCGAAATTCGGAATAATTGCAATTATGAATATCAGAATTATCGCTTGACTCGGGCTTCGGAATACCGGAATGTGTATTCGTCCCCGGTCGTCCGATCGGAGGAGCGCATCACAGGACAGCAGCATGGAACCGGGCCATTGGCCGTCGGAGCACTCCGACGCGCTTCGCGACCATTTTCTCAAGGGCATGTCTTATGCCGAGATCGGAAGACAGATTAACGCAAGGTTTGGAACGGCTTACACGCGCAGCGCGGTGATCGGGCGTGCCAAGCGGCTCGGGCTCGCCGCACCGGCGCGGATGACGAGTCCGTCGATCGTGCCGTCCTTGCCGGGCGAGGCCTGTCTGCTTTCGCCGCGGCAACCGGCGTTGCCGAATCTGAACTTGCCGCCGAAATCCGCGATGAAGCCCGCGCGGGTCAAGTTGCGCTGCGTCGGGGTCCAGCCGCGCCTGATTGCGCTGGTCGAACTCGCGCGCGGCGACTGCCGCTATCCCTATGGCGGCGACAGGGACGGGGAGGAGATCAGCTTCTGCGGCCATCCGCGCCAGCCGGGCTCCAGCTATTGCCCGCCGCATGCGCGCCTGACGCGTCGCTCTGGAGCCGCGTCCGCGCGTGTCGCCGGTCCCGTCGTGTTGCGGCTGGTTTCTGCGGCCTGAGCGCGGCCACCTGTTCAATCGTCAATCTTGCAAGGAGCACCGGAGTGGCACGTGGCCGACGCAACAAGTCCTACAAATTGACGAACATCTACGATCGACGGTCGCGCGACGTGCCGTTCAACGCCGAGGTGGCGGAGGTCGAGGTCGACAATCCGCTGGCGCTGGATCCCGGTGAGAAGATCGTGGCCGTCCGGTCGGTCCGCAGCGATCCGCTCGGCCGGCTGCACGCGCACCACCAGATCGACGAAGCGCAATATCGCGGCGGGCGGGCCTTCCAGAACGATTGGGAGCGGGCCGAGCGGGGGCCTCAGGCGATGGACCCGACCCGGGAATATGTTGATGGCGCGCGCGCGCGAGAGCCTGTTACCGAGAGCCAGCGCCAGGCCGTGCTGCGGCTGAATCGGATCGAGCATGAACTTGGCACCGACGGCGCCGCGCTGGTGCACGACGTGCTGGTACTCGGCCTGACCATGGATCAGATCGGAGAGCGTCGCGCCGTCCGGACACAGCGCTGGAACGACTATTTCGCGCGGCGTTTTCGCGAATGTCTGGACCGGCTGGCGCTGATCTACGGCTTTGCGACGGAAGCGGGGCCACGGCGTGCAGGGCAGCGCTGATGACGGCGGCACGCCGGCGGTCCGGCCGCTGGCGTGCCTGTCTGCTGCCTACGGATGCGGGACGATCTGATAGGGCGTCGTGTAGGGCTCGACACGGAGCGAGGCGTTGGTCAGAAGCCCGATCTTGGCGGTCGGCGCCTGCTGCAATTCGCCGTTCGGGCCGCGATGCACGTTGTACTGCCAGACGGTGAGATCGCCCTTCTGCGCCAGCGCGTGCGCAACCGCGCTCGCATCATTGCCGCCGAGCGCCTGGAGTTCCTCGGCCGACAATCCGACGACGATTTCGTCCTTGATGGTGACGATCTTGAAGAGATTCATCTTGGTCTCCTGCGCCCATGCGCCTTGTATCGAGAAGGTAAGAAAGGCGACTGCGGCGCCCTTGATGAGATCGCAGCGAGAAAGCATGCCGTCGTCCTTTGGTGCTGACGCGCGCCCGAATCGATGAATCCATCGGCCATGGCGCCCGTGATCTGCGTGGCCGTGTCGCAACCGCTTTGTCGTTCGATCCTGAACGCCGGTTCACAGGCGGAAACATGTCCGGACCGATGAACCTTGATGCGGAGAGCCGCGTCCAAATCCAACAGCTCAAGGGGATGGATCAGATGAAATTCACCGGCGCGGTTTGCCTTGTCGTGTCTCTTGTCGCGTCTCTTGGCGCGGCAGGCGCCGTCGCGGCTGCCGATCCCTTCTACATCGGCAGTTGGACGTTCACCGCCGCCGTTGTCGCGCCATGGGCCGATCCGCAACGCAAGCCCGACGGTACAGAGCGGGCGCAACTGATGGGAAAGGCGGTTGTCTTCAAGACGAGAGAGATATCAGGGCCCCGTCCCTTTGCCTGCGCAAAACCGCAGTACAAGGTGGTGGATTACGGCCCCGACATGATCTTCCAGGGTGCACTCGACGAGATGCGGCGCGCCGACAAGAAGGTCGATCCCAAAGCGCTTGCCACCTCGCTTGGCTTCAGCAATCCGCCGATCAGGACGCTGGAGACCGGCTGCGAGATCGACGTTCATTTCGTTGACGATACAACCGCCGAAGTAGGACTCAACAATTACGTGTATACGCTGAAGAAGCGCCAGCTCGCGCTCGCCAACGCCCATTCACATGGAAACAAGGCGAAACGCAGGACCAATTGACAACGAGCGGGACTGTGTGCGTGAGTTGATGCCGCTTCTTGACGCAGGGTGGTGACGACGGTCCATATTCCTGTTATCCGGAATTGCCGTGGCGCGATGCAGACGAAGCAGCGCTAGATGAGCGGTAGGGCTTGCCGGAGGGGTTGTTCCTTGGCATAATTGCAACCTAGTCGGTTGAGCCCGTCCGTTGGATATGTAGTTCAGCGTGCTGATGCGCCGGGGCCCCCCCGGCCGAGATTGTGCCGTCGCCATTGCATCAGGTCATGGCGTTCGGTTCTCGAGTGGGACCTCGACATCGGATCGCGAAGGTCGATGTTTGTCATAGGTGCGAAATCATGGGTGGCAGATGAAGAACCTAAATTTCGCGGCTGAACTGCACCTCAAGCTAGGCGCGCCGGCAAGCGGTACCGTCGAAAGCCTGCGGCTGCTCCGTGCGTTTCTGAAGCTCGGGCCTCGACAGCGTTTCGAGGTCATCAAGCTCGTCGAAGACCTCGCCACCGAAGAAACCCTCCCCGAACACCCCCTTTCCTGAGCCAGGCCGCACGCCGGCCCTACGCCTTGTCCCTCGGTTTCCTGTCAGAGCCGGCCGCCGGGCGACGTTTGCCGGGGGCTAGGCCGCTGGAAGGCGATACGGCAAGTGTGCTATTCAGCTAAGAAAAAGGGAGGAGTGCGACCATGATCGAACCGAAGCTGGAAGTTCCGGCCGAACTGCGCGACCTAGCCGAGAAGACGATCGACCAGGCGGAAAAGGCGTTCGGGATGTTTTTCGAAGCCGCCACCAAATCGATGTCCTCGGTTCCGGGAGCGGGCGCGGACGTCTCCAAACAGGCGCTGGCATTCACCGAGCAGAACATGAAGGCGGCATTCGAGCACGCCCGCAAGCTCGTTCATGCCACCGACGTTCAGGAAGCGATGCGGATCCAGTCAGAATTCCTGCGCAGCCAGTTTACCAATGCCGGGGATCACATGCGGCAGATGACCGGTAATTTCATGCAGTCCGGCAAGGGCAAGTCCTGATTCCCGGGATGTGTGCGGCATGCCCACAAATTGATCTTGCGCGGCGGGCAGATCCGCACTTCGATGTTGACGCAGGTCCATGATGGGCCACCGAATGGATCTCATTCGCCGTCCGTCATCCTTTCTGCTGATCCCTGTCGGTCCTCCGGCAGGGATTTGCATTTGTAGCTGGTGTCGATCGGTCCGCGCTGCGCTAACGTAGCGATGCGATGTAGGCCGCAATGTCGCCGGCTTCGGTCCGGCTCAGGGGAAAGTTCGGCATCTTCGGGTGGGGGTCGAGCAGAAAGAAGGCGAGCCTCTCCGGACTGAACTCCGGCCGGCGCGCAACCGATGCGAAGGAGGGGACGTCGGCGCTCGCCTGGGTCTGGCCGTTTGCCACGACATGGCAGCTTGCGCACCAGCGCTTGGCGAGGTCCGCACCGTGATCGGCGTCGGCGGCGAAAGCGGACGCCGTGCCGAGGCTCCAGGTCACGGCAAGCAGCAGGCAAATTCGTCTCAAATGCTGGCGCATAGGGCAACCTTCATGCGTTCGTTCGCAATCGCCGTGCTCAGCCGCAGCACGATCCCGGAAATTGTGAGAGATCGATGCGGGCGATCACCGACCGCAGCAGCCTGCGCGTTGAACGATAGAAATGCCGCAGGAATGCCGGAATCCTTGCCGCGGGCAGGCCAAGGCTTCCCAGGTCAAGGCTTTCCAGGTGAAGGCGTTTCGTATCAAGACGTTCGGTATAGTGCGACACGTGGCTCTCCGACGCGATATGGCCTTTCTATTCCGCCGGCCCGGAGCTGCCTTGATCTGCCGCAAAGCGTTCCCGGCTAATAGTCGCCGGGATTCATGATCATCGGACTTCTCGTGTCGGCCGGCGCGAGCGCGCTGCTGGCACTGTCACGCAGAAAACGGTCGAGCGTCTCCTGGATCTTCGCCTTGACCGCATCGGGACCGCGATCGCTCATCTCGGTGTGCTGTGCACCGGTGTGGACGATATCGATACCACGTGCCTTCGCCTCTTCCGGTGTCGGCAGCACACCGGGATCGGTTACGAAATGCGGGTCCTTGGAGCGGAACGACAAGATCTTCATGTTGTCGCTGAGCACGAACGGCACCCGCAGATTGTCGAGTGTGATCACCTTCGACACCAGCTCCGGGTGCTGATGAGCGACATACATGGAGACATCGCCGCCGTTGGAGTGGCCGACGAGAGTGATGTGGTCGTAATCGACGTTTTCCTGCTGCCTCTTCAGTTCGCCCAGTACGAAGAGAATGTTGGCCTCGCAGCGGATATAGACTTCGCGCCGGCCGACATATTTCTGATCGAGGTGGGTCATCAGCGGGGGATCGCTCGGCAGGTCCTGCTGGATGCTGGCGACCAGATAGCCGCGCGCGGCGAGCACGTTGGCGAGGAAGGAATACTCGGTCGCCTTGACGGTGTTGCCGTTGCTGATGATGGCGAGCGGAAGCTTCAGGAGGCCGAGATTGGCCTTGGTCTCGTAGTCACGGCGCACCGCCACGTCGACCGAGATCGGCCGTTGGCGCGAGGCGTCGAACAGCGGCAAAGTGTCATGGCGGATCGCGAAACGGCTGACGACGACGTACTGGCTGACGCCGAGGACGCAGAGAAAGGCCAGGATTGTAAACACCCTTTTCATGGATCGGTCTCAAATCACTTTCGGCTGGACATGGTCATTGGACACTCCCGGATCGAGCGATCGTGAGCAGGTTACGGGATTAAATTTAGGCAAGTCTGTGAGAAGCGCCGCAAAACGGCCGCATCAAGGCACGCGGCCGCCAAAGGCTGCGCTGTTAGAGGCAGTCGCCCTTGCCGCGCTCGGGGCAGAGCCGGAACGCGCTCGACAGGGTGAACAGGAAGCGCGGGCTGCGGCGCGCGTTGTCCGGCGCCCGGTAGCTCAAGGGGACGGCCACGCCGAGATCGGCCTGGAGATCGTCCGGCAGGAAGAATCGCACGCCCGCTCCGGCCGATGTCAGCGCGAGACCCTCGCCCAGGCGATATCCGTCGTTCCAGACTGCGCCAGCGTCGCCGAAGGCGTAGAGCTGATAGCCGGTCCAGTAGCGAAAGTTGAGCTTCTGGTCGAAGCGGACTTCGACCGAGCCGGCAAGACCGTTGTCGCCGCTGATCTCGGCTGCACCATAGCCCCGGCCGAAGGCCGCGCCGCCGAGATAGAATTGCTGCGAGGTGAACAGCGGCCGCGATGCGGTCTGGCTTGCCGCGGAAATCTTGAGTGACCAGGCGTCGCTGAGCGTCTGGTAGCGCGTGAACCAGAGGTTCAGCACCGAGAAGTTGGACGACGCGCCGTCGCGCGACAGCAGATCGTCGTCGAAATGCGAGGCGCCGAAGATGTCGAGGCCCTGGCGGTAGGTCAGCGTCGCGAAATTGGTGCCACCGAAGCGATCCTGCAGCCGGTAGTCGGCGGTCAGACTCGCGGTCCTGATGTGGTCGTTGTACCAGGGACCGTAAAGGTCATGCTCGGACACATTGCTGAAGGTCCCGGCCATTGTGAGCGTCAGCGCCGACGATTGCGACATGAAGGGCGCGGTGCTCGCCCGCACCTCGAAAGCTTCGGTCGTGGTGATATCGCTGTCGAGGCGGCGGGCGTCGCCCGGCCGGACCGCGCTGTACAGGACGGAAGCGCCGAGGCGCACGCCGTCGACGCCAACCGGTGCGTCATAGGACAGCCGTGCGAAACCGAGCTCGCGGGGGTCGTTGGCAATGGTCGACAGGTTGACCGCCAGCGTGTCACCGGGCGTGAGGTAGGAGTTGAACGCGCCTGTCGCGTAGGTCTGCCACGGGCCGACGGAGGACGAGCCGAGATTGTCGAGGCCGAACGACGTGAAGACGTGCCAGGTCTTCAAATAAACGGTGAGACGGAAGCGGCCGGTCGCACCGCCGATCTCCTCCAGCCCGGTATCGGAGATCCGGACGCCCGGCCTGCCGTTGATGAGGAAGAGCTGGCGCTCGAGTGTTGCCAGCCGCGACGGCTGCTCGGCCAGAACCGGCTCGAGCATCGGCCTCACGCCGAACTGCTCGGCGCCGTCGCCCTTCAGCTCGGCCTGCACGATGGCGCCTTCGATCACCTGGATCCGGACCCGGCCGTCGGCAATGTCCTGCGGCGGCACGATCGCCCGGCTCAAATGGAAGCCATCGGCGCGATAGAGATCGCTGATCGCACCGGCGATCGTGGCGAGATCCGCCTGCGAGACCTTCTTGCCGAGATAGGGCTGATAGGCCGCGGCAATGCGATCGCGGGAGACGGTATGGGCGCCGACGATGCTGATTCCACGCAGCACGAATTGAGGCCTGGTATCGCCGCCGGTGCTGGGCTGGCCGACGGTCGGCAGCTTGACCGGGGGGCGGTTCAGCGTTTCCCGTTCGGTTTGGTTCTCAAAGTATTTCTCGGGCTGGCGCGGATCGAACCCAGGCTGGTTCGCCTGTTGCGCGAGCGCCTGCGGAATTCCCGCAATCCCAGGTGCTAACAGCACCAAGGCGGTAAGAAGATGCCGCTTCTCAACGCGCGCAACAAACCCGCCCCCGTAGTTTGACGGAGGGTTTGCTGCAGGGCGGTAAGGGGTCGTTAGCCACATGATTTTACATAATTTTTTATGGTCAACGATTGGTTAATGAGGCCGCTCGGCTGTCGGGTTCCCGCTAAGCCTCTCTTGAGTCATTTCGGATACGCCTCGGGCCTGGCAGTAACGCGGACTGAGGATCGTGATGTTCGGTAGAGTTGGAGTGCGGCGCGCCTTGCTGGCAGCGCTGATCCTGGGAACGGCTTCCGGTGCATCCGCCGCAGACGACGGCGTCTGGTCCGTCAGCAAGGCCACCGGCGAAGTCTGGGTCGCCACCAACGGTGCGCAGCAAGTGTCGTTGAATCAGGAGGAGGCGCTCAAGCCCGGCGACACCATTCGCACCGGGCGCACCGGGCGCGTGCTCCTCGTCCGCGGCGAGGAAACGATTCTGATCTCTCCCAACTCGGTGGTCGGCCTGCCGGTCGACAAGAAGGAGGGACTCTCGACCACCATCATCCAGCAGGCAGGGTCGATCCTGCTCGAGGTCGAGAAGCGCAACGTCAAGCATTTCGAGGTCGAGACGCCCTATCTCGCCGCCGTGGTCAAGGGAACGCAGTTCAGCGTCACGGTGGGCGCGGGCAGCACCAAGGTCGACGTGCTCCGCGGCCAGGTCGAAGTATCCGATTTCAAGTCCGGACAGATCGCCCAGGTCATGCCGGGACAGGCGGCCACTGTCTTCGAGCATGGCAAGCCCGGCCTCGGCCTGAGCGGTGCAGGGACGCTCAATCCGATCGAGCAGGGCAAGCCGCGCGCTTCGACGATCGAGCGGATCCCCGTGCCGAGATCGGGACTGTCCGCGCCGCGCAATGCGGCGAACGGCCATGCGATCCATGCGCTCGGTCCGATCGACAAGGGGACCAAGGCGACCGGCGCGCCGGTGCAATCGCATCAGGCGACCGGAGCTCAGGCGCCCAAGGGTGGCATCGTGCGCATCTCGGGCTCGCTCGGCGAGGTCAAGCTGAACTTCCACAAGGTCACGCACGGGCTCGCCCACGGCACCGTTGCTTCCGAACAGGTGCGTAACGCGCATGCCAACGCCAGCACCGATACCGTGTGGAGCGATGGGAAGGCGAGCACGACGACCACAGCCTCCAACAGCTCCACCGTAACGGCGGTTACCGTGAGCAGCAGCGCATCCGCGGCCAGCGCAACGTCGACGTCGTCAACTGCGACGACGACTGTTGCGACCACCGCCGGGTCGACCAGCGATGTGTCCAGCGGAAGTTCGGGAAGCGGAAGCAGCGGGACTGGTGCGACTGGCAACGGAAGCGGTGGCACCGGCAACAATGGCAATAGCGGCAACGGTAACAACGGAAACGGCAATAACGGCCACCACTACGGTTGGTATTGGGGCAGGGGTCATCACTAGGATCGCGGCGTCGACGTAAGGGGAGCACTTGCCGGCTCATGCCGCATGTGCAGGGGAGCAAAGTGAAACGCTATCGGCCGCATATTCTTGTCGTGATCGCGCTGGCGGTCGTGCTGTCCACGGGATGGCATGGTGCGCTTCGCAACGCGCTGACCGACCTCCGGTTCGCCTGGCAATCGCGTCCCGCCAGCGGCAATGTCGTCGTGGTGGCCATTGATGCGCCATCGATCGACCAGATCGGGGTTTGGCCATGGCCGCGCCGGCTGCACGCCGAGCTGTTGTACAGGCTCGAGGCCGCGGGAGCGCGGGACGTAGCCTTCGACGTCGATTTCAGTACGCCGTCGGATCCGTCCTCGGACGATGCTTTCGTCAAGGCACTTCGGGAGGTTGGCGGCTCGACCATCCTGCCGTCCTTCAAGCAGCCGACGCCGAATGGCGGCGCGGCTCACATTAATCGTCCCCTGAAGCCGTTCAGCAACCAGTCGTGGCCAGCCGTGGTCAATGTCCCGGTTGAATCCGACGGACTCGTCCGCCGTTATCCGATCGGCGAGAAGCTCGGCGACTCCCAGATCCCGTCGATGGCCGTCGTGCTGGCCGGGCAGGACGCCAACCGGCGGCCGCCTTTCCTGATCGATTTCAGCATCAGGGCGGCCTCCATCCCGACTGTCTCCTTTGTCGACGTGCTGCGCGGCGACGCCGCGACCCTGGAGCAACTGAGAGACAAGAAGATCATCGTCGGTGCCACGGCGCTCGAACTCGGCGACCGGTTCAGCGTTCCAAACGGCAAGGTCATCTCGGGGCCGGCCCTCCAGGCGCTGGCGGCGGAATCGATCCTTCAGAACCGGATGCTGCACTGGACTTCCGACATCGGCATGATCCTGGGTCTCGGTGTGATCTGCCTGCTGATGATGTACTCGTGGCGCCGCTTCGCACCGGGAATTCGCGTCGCGATTCTGATCTCGGCCGGGGTAGCCGTCGAACTGGTCGCGGTGCTGGTGCAGGCAAGATGGCCCTTCATCATCTACACATCGCTGTTCCACATCGCGATCGTCGCTTATCTGACGGCGATCGCGCTGGACGAAATCGATTTCCGACGTCTGTTGGGACGCATCGCCGAGAGCCGCTTTCACCGCATCGCGATGTCGCTGGGTGACGGCCTCGTCTGTACCGACGAGGATCACCTGATCACGGTCTGGAATCCCGGTGCGAGCGCGATCTTCGGGTACATGCCGGCCGAGATGATTGGCCGCCCGTTCGAAACGCTGTGCGCTGTGCCGGTCGACGGGCACCCGAAGCCGTCCATGCGCGATGCCGCGCGCCAGGCGCTCCTGGTTCCCGGCGGGGCGGTCGTCGTCGAGTTCGAGGGGCGGCGCAAGAACGGCGAAACCTTCCCGGTCGAGGCGAGCTTCTCGGGCTGGCAGGGAACGGAGGGCTTTCAGTACGGAGCGATCCTGCGCGACATCTCGGTCCGCAAGCGCGAGGCCGAACGCGTCAGATACCTCGCCGAACATGACGCGCTGACGGGGCTTGCCAACCGCAACATGCTGCATGCGGGCCTTGGCGGTCTGATCGCCGCGGCGGAGCGTCGGTCTTCCGGGGTCGCACTGCTCGTGCTCGGGCTCGATGGCTTCCAGCAGATCAACGACATGCTTGGACATTCGGCCGGCGACCTCGTGCTGCGGGCCGTCGCTGATCGTCTCCGGACCGACATCGATGGCAAGGCGGTCGTCGCCAGGCTCAGCGGCGACGAATTCGCCATCGCGCTCGATTGTGCAGAGGCTGGCGAGCCGATCGTGGAATTCGCCGAGCGGATCGCGCGCGCGTTCGAAACGCCGCTTGCAACGGGTACGCGGCAGCACCGCGTCAGGATCAGCATCGGCGTCGCCGTCTACCCGGAGGGCGGGCACAACGCCGACGATCTGCTGAGCAACGGCCATCTGGCCCTGTCCAAGGCAAAGCTGACGCGGCGCGGCAGCCATGTGATTTTCGAGAGCGCGATCAGACAGGAGCTGGAGAACCGGCTGACGCTCGAGAGCGAGCTGGCGCTTGCCGCAGATCGCGGCGAGTTCGAGCTGTTCTACCAGCCCCAGGTCCGGCTAGTCGACGGCAGCCTGGTCGGCGCCGAAGCGCTCATTCGCTGGCGGCATCCTGTGCGCGGCCACGTTTCCCCCGGGGAATTCATGCCCGTGGTCAATACCTCGGCGCTGTCCGAGCGGATCGCGAACTGGGTGATGGAGACCGCCTGCCGTCAGGCGCGGGCCTGGGAATTGTCCGGCAATAGCGTGCGCGTCGCGATCAACCTCTCGCCGTCGCAGCTCCACTCCGGCGATCTCGCGCATTCGGTTGCAGCATTGCTTGAAGCAACGGGACTGACGCCGTCGCTGCTCGAGCTCGAGGTCACGGAGGATATCCTGCTCCATGACGAAAACCGCGTGCTGGACATGTTCAAGCGAATCCAGGAGCTCGGCGTCCGCGTCCTGTTCGACGATTTCGGCACGGGCTACGCAAGCCTGAGCTACCTGAAGAAGTTTCCGCTCGACGGACTCAAGATCGACCGGTCCTTCGTGCTCGATCTGCTCGAGGATTCCGACGATGCGGCGATCGTCGGCTCGACGATCGGCCTCAGCAGGCAACTCGGGCTCACGGTCGTGGCCGAAGGCATCGAGAATCGCGCCACGGCTGACTTCCTGGTCAGCATGGGATGCAAGGAAGGGCAGGGCTATTTCTTCGGCCGTCCGATGCCGGTCGACGGATTCGAAAAGAAATTCCAGACGGTCGAGCTCGAAGCCGTCAGCGCTGCCTGAGCAGGCCCATTGCGATTCTAGCGCCGGCGCGCGATGGCTATGCCAAACAGGAAAGCGACAAACAGGCTGGCAAGGGGCGCTTCGCGCGTGATCGCCGCGACCGTCGAGAGCGGCCGACCAGGCTTTCGCGCTTCCTCGATTGCGGAGGTCAGACGGTCGACGGCTGCATGCAGGCCTCCGGCGACTTCACCGATCGTGCGGGATACATCCGTCGCCGCATCAACGGCACGCTCGGCCATGCCGGGCTGGGAAGTGGATTGCGGTATCTCCGTGCTCAAGCGCGCGACCTCCGGACATGCTGATGTGGCGGAGGCCGGCACCTTTGGCTATCCGCGCGAGCGCTCGTTCTGAACAGCGGGTCCAATGACCTTTGGCTATCCGCGCCAGGCGCCGTGATTTACGGCGGGTGCCGGCCTTAGATGGGCAATTCGGCGTGCGGGATTTTGTTCCGACAAGGCGAAGGCGATCCCCGTGAAACGACGGGTGCGAATCTCTGTTAGGCTGGCTCAACCTTGCTGATCTCAGGAGACAGCCGTGACCGACCGAACCATGACGGATCGAGCCCGGCGCATCGCCTTGCTTGGCGCTCCCATCGACATGGGAGCTTCGCAGCGCGGGACCTTGATGGGCCCCGCGGCACTGCGGACTGCAGGGCTTGCGACCCTGCTCGAAAGCCTCGATTTCGAGGTCGTCGATCACGGCGATCTTTCGGTGGCCGAGGTCCGGGACCTCGCAGACAGGCCCCCCGAAAAGGCCAACCACTACCGCGAAATCCAGCGCTGGACACGCGTGTTGAGCCGCCGGGGCTACGCGATTGCGAAAACTGGTGCGCTGCCGATCTTCCTCGGCGGCGACCACACGCTGTCGATGGGCTCGGTCAATGCGATGGCGCGTCATTGGCAGGAGCGCGGACGCGACCTGTTCGTGCTCTGGCTGGATGCGCATGCGGACTACAACACGCCGGAAACGACAATCACGGCGAACATGCACGGCATGTCGGCCGCGTTCCTGTGCGGCGAGCCGGGCCTCGATGGCCTGCTGGGCGACGATCCGCGCGCCTCGATCGACCCCGACAGGCTCGATCTGTTCGGGGCGCGTTCGATCGACAAGCTCGAGAAGGAGCTGATGCGCGCACGCCGGATCAGGGTTATCGACATGCGCCAGATCGACGAGTTCGGCGTCGCCGTGCTGATCCGCCGCGTCATCGAGCGCGTGAAGGCGAGCGATGGTGTGCTGCATGTCAGCTTCGACGTCGATTTCCTCGACCCGTGCGTCGCGCCGGGTGTCGGCACGACGGTGCCGGGCGGAGCGACCTATCGTGAGGCCCATTTGATCATGGAGCTGCTGCACGATTCCGGAGTCGTGGGATCGGTCGATATCGTCGAGCTCAATCCGTTTCTGGACGAGCGCGGCCGGACCGCGCGTACTGCGGTCGAGCTGATTGGCAGCCTGTTCGGGCAGCAGATCGCCGATCGACCGACGCCGAGCAACGCGATCGCCCCGGGCGAGTGAATCCTCGATCAACGGCATCGCCTGGAGCGGCGAAAAGCGGAGTTCCGCGTCTTTGGCTCGGAACTTGCTTGAGCTATGAGGGGGAACCGGGTGGGGCGCAATTGAATTAACCTGCGATAGCAAAAAGCGGACCCTCCAATGGCAAACGATCGTTTCACGAACTCCATTTCCACCGCGCTTCGCCACCCCGGCGTGATTGCGCTGATCGTGGCGGGGGTGACGATTGCCGCGATGCTGATCGTCGACCACGGACCTTGGAACCGCGCCAAGACCCAGCCGGCTCATGTCGCGATGTACGCGACCACAGGAGAAGCTGCACGCGCGGCAGGCGCCGCGGTGCTCCCGACCGAACCGAAGTCGCCGATCGAGCCGGCGCGGCCGGGGCCAAAGACGTCCCCGACCGTCAATCCCGTGACGCCGTAGCCTGCTTCAGCTCTTGCGACCGTAGTTGAGCAGTCCGCCGCTCGTCTTCGGCGGATGCGCGCGCAAGGCTTCCTCGTTCGGCTCGGTGCCCCAGCCGGGCCGGTCAGGAATGACCAAATGGCCGTTCTGGATCTCCGGCTCATGCGTGAACAGCTCGCGGTCCCAGGCAAGGCGGTCGATGTCGATCTCCATGATGCGCAGGTTCGGAACGGCGGCGCAGAAATGCGCGTTCATCATCGAGCAGAGATGACCATAGAAATTGTGCGGGGCGACGTTGACCTCGAAGGCTTCCGCGGCGGCTGCGATCTTCATGGATTGCCAGACGCCGTTCCAGGGCGTGTCGATGATCGCGACGTCCATCGCCTGCTCGTGGAAATAGGGCAGGAATTCCCGCAGGCCCAGCAGCGTCTCGCAGGACGAGATCGGATGCGGGCTCTGCCTGCGGATATAGCCGAGTGCTTGCGGATTGAAGCTGTCGATCTCGATCCAGAACATGTCGAGGTCCGTGATGGTGCGCAGGATCTTCAGATAGCCTTCGGTCTTGGCGTTGAAGTTGCAGTCGAGCAGGATGTCGACGTCGGGGCCGGCGCCGTCGCGGATCGCTTCCAGATGCATGCGCAGATCGCGCAGGATCTTCCGGTCGACATTGATCTCGGGCGCGAAGGGCGAGCCGAAGCCCGGTCGCCAGCCCGTCGGCTTGCCGTCGTCATAGGAAAAAATGTTGGTCTTGAGCGCGGTGAACTTCTTCTCGCGCACCTCGCGTCCCATGGCTTTGACGCCGTCGAGGTTTTCGATCGGCGGCTTGTACCAGGTGGGGTGATTGATCCGCCATGTGGCGCAATGAGACCAGTAGACCCTGACGCGGTCGCGGATCTTGCCGCCGAGCAGCTCGTAGCAGGGCACACCCAGACACTTCGCCTTGGCATCGAGCAGGGCATTCTCGATAGCGCCCAGCGCCTGCGCGACCACGCCGCCTGCGGCGGGCCGCGTCGCCGCGAACAACTCGGCGTAAATGCGCTCGTGCTGGAAGACATTCTGCCCGATGATGCGGGCGGAGAGGCGCTGGATCGCTGCCCCAACGCCAGGCGAGCCAAAGCCCTCGTCGAACTCGCTCCAGCCGACGATGCCGTCTTCGGTCGTCAGCTTGACGAAGTGGTAGTTTCTCCAGCCGGCATCGCAGGCGAGAATTTCGAGACTTGTTGCTTTTGACGATTTGGTCATGTCGCTCCCTGTCGCCCTGGCGGGCGTTGTTTTTCTTGTGGTCCGGTCGCGAGCCGGCCCTGGATACAACTGTTAGGCCAACCAGGGACCGGCGTGAAGCCCGCAGGGCTGCGGCCCAGAACGCTTTCGGGTCTCTTTCGGCGGAAAAGCCCGTCAGCCGATCGCGGACGAGCCGAGCAAAGCGAGCACGGCCAGCGCCATCAGCGCGGTGCCGAGCCAGCCCAGCGCGATCAACCATGCCCGGGCCCTGAAGCGGCCCATGATCGCGCGGCTCGAGACGATCAGCATCATCATCGCCATGATCGGAACGGCGACGACGCCGTTGAGCACCGCGCTCCAGACCAGCATGTGGATCGAGTCGATCCCGGTGAAACCGAGGCCGAAGCCGATCGCGCTCGCGGCCGCGATGATCGTGTAGAAGCCGGCCGCCTCGTCGGGCTTGGCCTCCAGCGTCGCCCGCCAGCCGAAGATCTCGGCCACGCCGTAAGCGGCCGAGCCCGCCAGCACCGGGATGGCGAGCAGGCCCGTGCCGATGATGCCGATCGCAAACAGTGCGAAGGTGAAATTGCCGGCCAGCGGCCGCAGCGCTTCGGCCGCTTCCGTCGCCGAGCCGATCCTGGTGACGCCGTTGGCGTGCAGCACGGATGCCGTGGTGAGGATGATGAAGAAGGCGATGCCGTTGGAGAGCAGCATGCCGGAGATGGTGTCGGCCCTGATGCGCGCGAGCTCCGGGCTTCCGCCGCGCTTCAGCTTGCGAAGCGGCTCGTCGCGCGTGCCCTGGTTCATCTCCTCGACCTCCTGCGAGGCCTGCCAGAAGAACAGATAGGGGCTGATGGTGGTGCCGAGCACGGCGACCACCATCATGAAATAGTCCGCGCTGACATTCGCCTTCGGCCACACCGCGGCAAGCAGCGCCGTGCTCCAGGGAATCTCGACGGTGAAGGCGGTCGCGACATAGGCGAACAGCGCCAAAGTGAGGAATTTCAGCACCGGCGAATAGCGGCGATAGGGCAGAAAGACCTGGAGCAGGGTCGAGCCCGCCGCGAAGATCAGCGCGTGCTCGTGGTTGAGGCCGCCGATGACGAGCGAGAGCGCCTCGGCCATCGCGGCGATGTCGGCGGCGATGTTGAAGGTGTTGGCGGCGACCAGCATGGCGACCAGCGTCAGCACCGCCCAGCGCGGTGCGACCTGCATCACGTTGGCGGCAAGCCCCTTGCCGGTCACGCGGCCGATCTGCGCGCTGACGAGCTGGATCGCGATCATGAACGGCGTGGTCAGGAATACCGTCCACAGCAGCCCGTAGCCGAACTGCGCGCCGGCCTGCGAATAGGTGGCGATGCCCGAGGGATCGTCGTCCGCCGCCCCGGTGACGAGGCCTGGCCCCAGCCTTTGCAGGAATGTCGGCGAGGATTTCGTCGGGGCGAGGGCGTCGTCACTCATTGGAAAAGGCCTTGGTCCGGAATGGCTTTCAGAGCAAATGCCAATGAGGGAACGGAAGTTCCTTCCGCACCGTTGGCCACGATCATTTCGGATTTTTATAACTTGGCTTGACCCGTCGGGCAAAACACCTGTAGAGTGTCATCATCCCGACAATCGCAAGCGCTGCAGCCCGGCCGCGGCCGCCATCGCGCCGGAGGGAATTCGAACGCGGGTGAAGAACTGCCCGTGCGGCCTACTTGATGCTGACGAACATGCCCCAGGCGCTGGCCAGCGCCGCGCCGGAAAAGACGATCAGCGGGTTGTCGCAGAACGCGCCGCCATAGGTGCACATGGTGACACCGAACGAGCCGATCTCGTGATGGCTCGCCGAATAGAACAGTCCCGACAGCACCAGCAATGCAGCGGCGACGTAATACATAGTCGATCTCTCCGGCTCGCCCCCGTCAGGCGATTGTCCCAGCATGGCGCGAAGAGATTTCAGTCCGCCGAATCCGCATCGCTGCATTTAAGATAAAGTTTGAGCCGCCGGATAAAACATTGTCAGGCCCCGCCATGGCGGGGCCTTTGTCGTGTCGAATGGGCCTGCGCCTATCGCCGCGTGCCCGCGCCGTACAGCTCGCGCTCGCGACCGAGATCCTCCGGAGACAAGGGTGGGCTTGCCGCGTCGAAGTCGGTCCAGCCCGCTTTCCGCCAGGCCGCGCTGCGGTCCTGAAGGTTCACGGACTTGTCGTGGAGAAGCGCGTCGAGACGTGCGCGGTCCTGGTCGGGCACCCTTGCAGACACCAGCGTGCCGCCGCGGCGAACGCCCTCTGCATAGCGCGATGCGTCTTCCCTGGAGACGCCGGCCTCGGTCAAGGCGCCGACGATTCCGCCCGTGGCCGCGCCGGCGGCAGCGCCGGCCGCCGTCGAGGCGAGCCATCCGGCCGCCACGACCGGTCCGAGGCCGGGGATGGCGAGCAGGCCGAGGCCGGCCAGAAGGCCCGCCGCGCCGCCGAGGCCGGCGCCGATTCCGGCACCCGTGCCGGCACCTTCGGCGCGATCGTCGACGCCGTCGCGGTCGCGGTCGACCTTGCCGCGCGAGGAACTGAACCAGTTGTCGGAATTATTGGCGACGATGCTGATGTCGGAGTGCGGCACGCCGGCGCTCTCGAGCCGGGTGACCGCCCGCTCGGCATCGGAATAATTGTCGTACAGGCGAGAGATGGTGATCGTCATTTCAAAAGTCCTCCTCTTACTTGGTGGGGTTCACGTTGCCCTGGAAGTCCACGCTGACGTCGGTCTTGGCGCCGGACTTGGTGCCGGCCTTGTCGGCCTTGCCGCGCCAGACGCCCTCGTTGTCCTTCTGCAGGCCGGAGACGTTGGAATAGCCGGCCGCCTCGATCCGCGACTTCGCCTGTCCCTCGGTGAAGCTGTTGCGGCCGGCGACGGGCGCGTTCGAGTTGTTGCGATCGGAGCTGTTGACGGCGTTGTTTCCCGGCCCGCTTTGCGCGGGCCGCGTCTGGGCGCCGGCCGGCACCGATCCGAGCAGCAACAGGGTTGTGAGCAGCAGAGTTAGTCGTGACATGTCTTGTCCTCCGGCAAAGTGAATGTGCCGGCGACAACAAGCGGGATTCGAATTGGTTTCTCCGGCTTGCACGTGCGAGTGCCGCAGCATGGTCTTGCGTCAGATGAGCTGGAGCTTAGGAACGTTTGCCGCTTCATCCGGTTTGCTCGCCCCGCATCGGCGCTCTCTGCGACGCCGGCATTTCAAGCGTTTGCCTGCGTGAGCCGCATCTCCCCGTCACCGACGAAACACGCCTGAAACAATGCTGAAACCCGATTGTCCTGAACTGCCCGGCTCCGGACACCGACCAACGAAGCGAACAGGAGAGACAACATGATCCAAGTCGGTTCGAAGGAAGAAGTCGCGTTTCTGCTGGCGCTGTTCGGCACGCACACCCAGCCGGTCAGGCGCCCAAAGCCGAAATCGCAGCAGGGGTGAGAGAGCAGCCTCCATGCCCGGTTTGGCCGAATGCCAGAGCCTCCTGCGTCTGTTGATCGCAAGGGGCGATCCGAAATCCATCCCGCTCGCCAAGGGCGCCATCGATCAGTTTCTGAACACTGCGCCGGTCAGCGCCCGCGGGCGCGGCCTGCGCGTGCTTCAGCGCGATACGCTCGACCAGCACGATGTTGCTGTTGGCGTGCAGCGCTCGTTCGCCGAGACGGTGGACGCCTATATCGAGGGCAAGCTTGCGGAGGAGTGAGAGGTTCGCGCAAGCGGGCGACTCTCGCCCGGTCACGGGCCCGGAGCGGCCGTGTTCCCGGAACCCCTTGATCCCAAGAGAAAAGTTTCGCGTCGCCGGAAACCTTTGTCCGTCCCGGACCTATTAGGAGAAAAGGATGTGGCAATGCCCCGATATTACTTCGACCTTCACGACGAGAAGGGAATAGCACTCGACGAGGAGGGACTTGAATTGGCCAGTCCGCGCGCCGTCCGGGCCGAGGCCGCCAAATCGCTGGCCGACATGGCGCGCGACGCCGTGCTCTCCTCGCCGCTCACAGGCGGCCGGCAGACGATGACGATCGACGTGCGCGACGCCAGCGGTCCTGTCATGCAGGTGAAATTCTGGTTCGAGATCGAGAATCTCAAGACGCGATCGCACTCACGCGATCATTGACGCGACAGCATCCGCGGCGAGGACTGCTCGCCCTCGAGCACGCCGACCTTCCGGCCGAGCTGCCAGATCTCCACCTTGCCCTGTCGCGTGAATTGCCGCGCGATGGCAAGCGCCGACTCGTCCGACAAGGCCTCAAACGCTTCGGCGGAGCGAAAGACGCCGTTCTCGCCGACGAGATAGGCGCGATATTGTTGGGTCATGACGGCGCCCTCAGGCCCGGCGAGCGAAGCCAGGCATCGATCTGCATGGCCGTCTCGTCCTGCCGCGCCCTGCGCAGCAGGAGTTCGCGGCGGCGGCCGGGCGAGAGCGCGCGTGCTTCGTCGCGAAGCCGTTTTGCCTCGTCGGCAAGCCGTTCATGGAGTGTGTTGGTCTGTTTGAAACGACGCCGCTTCATCATGGGGTGCTCCCTCGTTGGAGTAAGGCGGGAGCGCAACTGGCGTTCTCATCACCGGTTGATGCCACGGGCCTCGCGGTGATGAGGTGACCCTACGCCTCAGGCGGCGGCGCACTCCTATCATTTGATATGTCCCGCAGATTTATTTTCGGGGGCTAAGCTGAGCGTTTTGAGTGGCTTACTCAATTGGAGGCAGGCGATTCCAAAGTACGATTTTGAACAAAGGCGACCTCAGTCAGTTTACTTCCATCACCGGCCAAGGCTTTGTCCGTGGGCGTCGGTGGCAGAGAGACCGAGAGTGCTCCCGCCTGCAGCGAAGGAGCACACCAGATGCCGGTGTATCGGCCGTTGCCTGCCGATCATGAGCAGACCGAGTACATGCGCGAGCTGACGCGCGAGGCGCGCGAGCTGTTGAAGCAGCCGCTGCCCGACACCTTCCTTGGGCGGAAGACGCAGGAGGCGCCTCCGAAAGAGGTGACGCCCGACGACGAGGCCGGACGGTCTATCTCTCCCACGGGGGATGAGCGCTGACCACCAGCGCGATGCCGACGGCCGGCTGCAGGCCGGATCGCAGCGTGTGGTTCTGGCGGGCTTGGGGGCAAATGGCCTGGGCCAGCGAACGCTGGCGTAACAGTGCCAGCTGAAGCTGCCTTGCTTCGTCCAGAGCGGCATCGGCGCGCGCAATCAGCGGGTCGGGCAATGATCCGTGCATGGCGACTCAACGGCGCGCGTCGGCGCTTGTTCTTGCGCGGGCAGCGGGCCGCCGCAGAGGCTGCGCCCGGCTCAGGCGGAGAGGCTCAGGTGCAGGAACTGGTTGAAGGCACTCGGCACATCATCGGCAAACGCATCGCCATTGACGAAGCCGCGCTTGCGGTACAGCGCCAGAACGATGCGTGTCTCGCGGGCTACCCGGCTCGACAGCAGTCAATCCGAGCGATGTTCCTCCGCTCCCGGGCTACCATTCACCTTCTCTCTCCGGTCTGAACGAAGAAGGACTCACGCGGGGTGATCCCCGCTTCACGGGCGCCCTGCCGGCCTTTCCCGAGCCAAGCCCAAATGAACAAAGGCTCGGTCAATTGCCTCCGACCACGGCAACGACGCCGGATCCCTTGATTCTCAGGTTCGATCCGGCCACCGGGGCTCCACTTCCATTCTCCGAGCGCTCACCAATCCTCGATCCCGACCCACCTTCCGGCGGTACGCCGCCTAATGCGCTGTATGGTGTCGCCGGGCTCGCCGCGCTCATGGCTGTAGCTCCGGAGCTCTGGCCACTGTGGGGAATGTTAGGCGTTGGACTAGCAGGGACGGCGTCGGCTCGTGCGGAGGGTGGCGCAGGGACCAGTGCCGGCAGCGTCTTCTTCACGGGTACAACTCCTTACAATACGTTCTCCTCGAGCAATCCTGTCCTTCAGACAAGCCCAAGCAACTCTCTCTGGCATGCGCCTGCATCGCCGGCCAAAGACAAGACACTTGAATCGGAACCTGACAGCACCTTCGCCGCTCGCTTTGGCAACTGGACCGATACGCCAGCCGGCGCGATGCCCGCCCAAGTCGCGCCAGCCGCCCCGACAGCTCCCGCCGCGGGAGCAGTCGCGCCCGAAGAGGTTCGGCGTCTCACCCGCGTCAACGCGTCGAATGCGGGCAGCGTCTTCACATCGGGGAGTGCGCCAGTCCCGTATCTGCCTTCCACCGAATTCAGCGAACGGTTCGGCAACTGGAGCATGCCGACCGCTGACGGCCAGTCACCGCAGACGAGCAGGCCCATCGGCGCGTTCGCGGATGAGCCGAGCTATCTTATCCCGCCGCCGATCTTCGGGTCGGATGGTCCGGGCAATCCGCGCAATGATGCCGAAGAGTGGTTCTCGCGCTGGATACGGCCGCTGCTTCGGCCCGACTGACGGTTGGTTACGGAGTTCCGCCCATGCTGCTCGAGATCGAACGTTGGATACGTCGGGCAAAACACCAGAATGACGTCATCAAAGGAATTTGGATCAAGCCCGCGGGATGCCGCGGGCTTTGCGCGTTTTGACCGCGTGTGAGCTGCAGATGCGCTACGCCGCAACAGCCGGTCCGAACCACGTCGTGAGTGCTTCTGCAAGTCCGCGTTGGCTCTTCTCGCCGACCCATGCCACATGCCCGTCGGGACGTACCAGCACGGCCTCTGGCGCGGCAACCTTTCCGATGGCCGGTAGCTCCCATCCGCCGTCGTAGTCGGCGACGACGACTTCGACGCGATCGGCCCGCGGCGTGATGTCGACGCCGCTGGATTTTCCAAAATGGAGCAGCAGCGCCCGCGCCTCGTGCAGCAGTGTGAACAGTCTCAGCGGCCTGCCTTCGATCGTCACGTCGAGGTCCGGCATGCGGCGTCCGAGCAGTGGGTGTCCGTCGCCGAGATCATAGCGGATGTCGAGCCCGCTCATCATCGCGCCGAAGCACTGGCGCGGCTCGTCCATCGCGAGCAGCTCGGCGACAGTGTCGCGCGCGGCCTTGAGGCCGTCGTCGCCGCGGCGGAGCAGGGCGATCTGCGCCATGGTGTTGCGCAGGACGCGCGCGGCGACGGGATGACGCTCGGCGTGGTAGCTGTCGAGCAGGCTGTCCGGCGAGGAGCCCTTGACGACCTGCGCCAGCTTCCAGCCGAGATTGACGGCATCCTGCAGGCCGGTGTTGAGGCCTTGTCCGCCGACGGAGTGATGGATATGCGCGGCATCGCCGGCGAGCAGCACGCGTCCTTTGCGATAGGACGCAGCCTGCCGTGCCGCATCGGTGAAGCGGGAGATCCATGCGGGATTTTGTACGCCGAAGTCGGTGCCGTACACGGCGATGAGCGCGTCGCTGAGATCGCGCAAGCCGGGCTCACCCGTGCGATCGAGCGTTGCTTCCGTCACGACGACCAGCACGCGCCCGCTCTCGCTCTTGCTGAGGCCGTGAAAGCCGAGCGCGTCGTGACGCAGGCCGAAGGCCGGCG
Source organism: Bradyrhizobium sp. 14AA (assembly GCF_054185205.1). Taxonomy (NCBI): domain Bacteria; kingdom Pseudomonadati; phylum Pseudomonadota; class Alphaproteobacteria; order Hyphomicrobiales; family Nitrobacteraceae; genus Bradyrhizobium; species Bradyrhizobium sp. 14AA. The sequence continues at coordinate 84,837 of NZ_JAVAYM010000005.1, forward strand.
CCTCGCGCATCTCGACCTCGGCCATGAGATTGCTGAGCGTCGGATCGGAGCCGACGAAGTCGATGCAGGCGGCCTTGCGCACCGGGCTGCGACCGCCGTCGCAGCCGACGAGATAATCTGCGCGCAACGTGCCGCCGCCCGACAGCATGACGTCGACGCCGGCCGCGTCCTGCACGAAGCCCGTCACTTCGCAGTTTCGATGGATCGGCACGCGGAGCTCCGCCACCCAATCGGCCAGGATGCGCTCGATGTGGCTCTGCCGCAGCGCCAGCCCATAGGCGTGCCGGGTGGGAAGGTCGCTGATGTCGAGCCGCGTCCAGGCAAAGCCCGCGAGCTGGACGATTTGTCCTTCGCGCAAAAAGCGATCCGCGACGCCGCGCTGATCGAGGATCTCGATGCTGCGCGCGTGCAATCCGCCGGCGCGCGTGCCGACGAGATCCTGGCTCCCGCGCCGTTCGACGACGGCGACGGCGACCTTTGCGAGTGCGAGCTCCGCGGCGAGCATCAACCCGGTCGGTCCGCCGCCGGCGATCACCACGGCATGCGCGGCCCCCGTCGGGTTCCGCGTGTGGCTTTGCTCGCTCCGGCCGCGGGAGCGGGACGTGGGAAGCAGTACAGGCATGTCGTGACCCCTCGACGTGTTGCTGGGTCGGGAGTTCTACGCGACAGTCGGGGACTTGAAGCAAGCCCCTTGCGCACCACATACTGAGTTGGGAGGACGATGTTCTCTCTTGCGTTCGACGCGTTGACACGTCGGGCAAAACACTGGCAGAATGGCATCATCGAAAAGAGTTTGGTTCGGCCCGCGCGGGATAGTCTGCAGCGGGCTTTTTCATTTCAATCGAGTGTTCTTGCTTCAACACACGCTTTGACACGTCGGGCAAAACACCGGCATAATGCCATCATCGAAAAGAGTTTGGTTGGGCCCGCGCGGAATGATCCGCGGCGGGCTCTTTCATTTCAATCGTGCGTTCTTGTTTCAAGTCAGGCTTTGACACGTCGGGCAAAACACTGGCATAATGCCATCATCGAAATGAGTTTGGTTGGGCCCGCGCGGAATGATCCGCAGCGGGCTTTTTCATTCCGACCGAGCGTTGTTGCTTCAAGACAGGCTTTGACACGTCGGGCAAAACACCGGCATAATGACATCATCGAGACGAGTTTGGTTCACCCGCGCGGAGAAATCCGCCGCGGGTTTTTTCGTCTCGATCCAGAATCGGACGGCGACCCACGCATCACGGCCACGCACTCGCTTGATACGCGTTGAGAGAGCGCCGATCGGCGTGCCGCCGTCCGAACCAATCTTGCTGGCCGTGCACGCGCGAACGTGCCGGCCCGCGGCGCTGGGCCTGTTGCTCGCGCCGCTGCGGTCTCCGGGGACACGGAGATAGGGTTCGCGCCCGAAACGATCGCGCCTTGTCGCGCGATCTGCCGCGCATTTCTTTTCTCGTGGAGAGCTGATGACTGCCTATCTCATATCGCTCGCGCTCGCGGGCCTGGTTGCGATCGTGCTGTGGGAGACGTTTTCTTGAGCGAGGAGGCCGAATGCGAAGTCGAGAGCGCTCCGGCGCGCGTGCCTGCGCGAAGGAATACGTCAAGGGCGCGGACGCTCACCGAAATTCGCTCGCTCGCGCGCAGTCACACCAGGACAGCGATAAGGGTCCTTGTCGGCATCATGCGCAGCGACGACGCGACGCCGGCGGCCCGCGTCTCGGCGGCCAACGCCATTCTCGACCGCGGCTGGGGCAAGGCCGCGCAGCCGATAGAGAACGGCGAGGACGGCGGGCTTGAATTTGTGCACCGGATCGAGCGCGTGATCGTGCATCCGGAAAACACGGGAGACGTCGGTGCGTCGGTCACGATGCCCCCGTCGACGGAAGCTTCGATTCGGAATTTCGGTTGAACGTTTGAGACGTCGGGCAAAACACTGGCAGAATGGCATCATCGAAATGGTCTGGTTCAGCCCGCGCGGGAAGAATCTCTCCGCGGGCTTTTCGTTTCGGTGAGTCCTAGTTTTTGGTCTGCTTGCTGGTCCGGCGTTGCGCGGCATAGGCGCGCTGCACCTGGTCGCTGCAATAGGACAGCTTTCGGCCATCGCCGGTGAAGTGTCCGTTGTTGATGATCCAGAGGATGACGGTTTTGTCGTCGACCTTCTTGAACATCAGGTTCTCACGGTCCGGAGTGAAGTCCATGTCTTGCACGCTGACGGCCTCGGGGCCCGGAGCCGTCTGCGGTGTGCAGGTCGCGCCGATCCTGACTGTGTCGGGAAGCTGAACCCGCGTCTTTTCGATCTTGCAGATGTTCCAGGCTGTCGTGATCGATTTGCCGGAGAACGAAACGGTGGTGTCGTCGAACTTCGCGCAGCGTTTCTCAAAATCGGCGCCTGCCGCGGCGTATACGCCATCGGGCGGATGGGCGTTCGCTTCTATCTTGGCTCCCAGTTTGACTTCGGCAAGGGCGGGCTGCGTCTCCAGAGGGCAGTAGGCCGCACGCCAGGGAGGCCCCTTGAGCTTCCCATTCAAGCTCTTCTGGACGGAGATTGTCGCAGTATCGATCCGCTTGATGAACATGACTTCCTTGAACTTCCTGGTCTCCCAGTTGGGATCACGAGGCTCGAGATCCTGCGCCAGGTTGTAGTCGTTGCAAATCATGTCGAGCTTCAGTGAGCCGGGCGAGAGATCAGTCATTTTCTTGACCGTGCAGCCCCATTCATAGCCGTGGACTGACTTGCCGCGGAGATCGATCGTCATCTCATTGAGTTCGTTGCAGGACGACTGGAAGTCTTTGCCGGGCGCGGCATAGGCGCCGTCTTTTGGGCGCCATCTGTCGGGCGCGGTCTTGGGGCTTTCCTGGGCGTGGATAGACAGGTCAGCGCACGGCAACAAAAGCGCGGCAAGCGTCAACATTAAGGTGAAGCGTTTCATCCGATTCAGTTTCACGAATCCATCCCTGCACAAGGTTTGGTGTTGAACTGTCCGAGGGCGTCAACGGCAGAATAGTGGATCGACCATAGGTTGAGCAAGTGGGATGCGTTCTGGCGCTGCCTGGCTTGCCCTCAATCCATTCAATGAAGTGGAGATTTATATGTCTTGGGAAGATGCCCTGCGACGAATGCTGCCACCGACCGACGGCTTTCAACCGCACACCACCAGCCCATACGGTGCAATTCGGGACGTTGGTACATCGCCCCATCGTGGCGTAGATGCGAACTACTACGTTGGACCAAACGGACAGCAGAGAATCAATCTCAGGAATCCCGCACTGCGATCTCCGGTCGATGGCATCGTGACCAATGCCGGTGAAGGAACGGCAGGTCGCATAGCGATCAGGGACGCAGACGGCGTGTCACACGAACTGCTGCACACGCACAGGCAATATGTCAGCATCGGCGATCGGGTTGTCGCGGGACAGATGGTCGGCACGATGGGCAACATGGGAGTGCGCGAGGAGTACGTGGAGAAAGGTGATCATCATCTTCATTATCAATTGATCGATGCCGCCGGGCGTCGTCTCGATCCCCAGGCATTCTGGAATCAACGAGAGGTGCCCGCGCCGAGCCCGCCAGCTCATGTTCCGGAACATCAGCGGTATCTCCAGGACGCGGATATCGTGCCTGCGGCTCGTCCCGAAGATGTGCGGATCCTGAGAAGGATGACTGCCGGCAAATCGGATCGATCCACTTTCAATTCGAGTGATGGCGTGCCAGTGCCTTTTATTCTGCCCGACGCTTCGTTTCCGTCTTCGCCGCAAGGCCGCTTCGAGGGACGGTTCGGATCGTGGCCTACACCTTCCGGCGGCGTCCTCGCCGGCTCCAATCAAGCTCCACAGGGACAACCCGCCCCCCCTAAACAACGAGGACTGGTCCGCGATGTGGGCAGGCGCATCGGCCTGCCCTGACGCGAGCGAGCGCATCCAGTGTCCATCCTGAAAATTCCGACGGCCAAGATTTTCGAGCCGCTGCTCAAACCTGCGCGCTACAAGGGCGTCTACGGCGGACGCGGCTCGGGCAAATCGCATTTCTTCGGCGAGCTCCTGGTCGAGACCTGCCAGGCCGAACGCGGCACGCTCGCCGTCTGTATCCGCGAGGCGCAGCGGACCCTGGCGCAGTCCTCCAAGCGGTTGATCGAGGGCAAGATCGCGAACCTCAATCTCGGCCACGGCTTCAAGCTGTTCAGCGACAAGATCGAGACGCCCGGGGACGGATTGATCATCTTCCGGGGGCTTCAGGATCACACGGCGGACTCGATCAAATCCCTGGAAGGATTCCGCATCGCCTGGATCGACGAGGCGCAGAGCCTGAGCGCGCGCAGCCTCGCGCTGCTGCGGCCGACGATCCGTGCCAAGGATTCCGAGCTGTGGGCGAGCTGGAATCCGCGGCGCAAGAGCGATGCAATCGACGATTTTCTGCGCGGGCGCCGGCCGGACGGTGCGGTGATGGTGAAAGCCAACTGGCGCGACAATCCATGGTTTCCGGAGGTGCTGGCGGAGGAACGGTTGCTGGACCAGAAGCTCTATCCCGAGCGCTACGACCACATATGGGAAGGCGAATATGCGCGCGCCTTCGAGGGCGCCTATTTTGCCTCGCTGCTGTCGGAGGCGCGCGCTGGGGGACGGATCGGAAAGGTCGCGGCGGATCCGCTGCTGCCGCTGCGCGCCTTCATCGACATCGGCGGCGCAGGCGCCTCGGCGGATGCCTTCACGATCTGGATCGTGCAGTGGGTGGGAAGCGAGATACGCGTTCTCGATTATTACGAGAGCGTCGGCCAGGTGCTGGCGTTCCACGTCAACTGGTTGCGCTCGCGCGGCTATCAGAGCGCTATCCTCTATCTGCCGCACGACGGCATCGCCACCAGCAACATCACCGGCAAGCGCTATGAGGATCATTTGCGCGAAGCCGGCTTTACAGTCGAGCCTCCGGTGAAGAACCAGGGGCCCGGCGCGGCCATGATGCGGATCGAGGCGTTGCGGCGGCTCGCGCCGCAGCTCTGGTTCAACGCGGACACCACGGAGCCCGGACGCGAAGCGCTCGGCTTCTATCACGAACGCAAGGACGAGACGCGCAACATCGGTCTCGGCCCCGAGCACGACTGGTCGAGCCATGCCGCGGATGCGCTCGGGCTGATGGCAGTTTGCTACGAGCAGCCGGGCAGGGCGGCCGCGTTCAACCGGCCGCTTCGCTACGCCGAGCAGGGCTGGGTGTGAGCGAGACAAGCTGTTGGGGTAAAACCTCCGGTTGACGAATGTTCGCGTTATGTTCTATGAGTGTAGTCTCTACCGCTGCGTGAGTCTGCGATGTCGGCGTTGGGAATGCTGGTCGAGTTGATCGGATACGCGGTGGCGCGAGCTACATTGCCGTTCCTTTCATTCGGCTGGATCTATGTCGAGCCCTTCAGCGCATCTCCTCAGCCATTGCGGTGGCCGTGTTATCGCCGCGACGTGAACGGGCGGATCGAAATGCATCAGAGGGCCGCCGGGTGGATCGGGTTTGGGATTTGCGTCCTGGTGCTGCTTGCGATCGTCGCCATGTTTCATGGCATGTTGTCCTGAGTGCGGCTGGAGAGTTTAGACAATGGGGCGTCGGACACGCGGTCGTCACGCTGACGGATCTGTCGAGCAGACCTACAAGGGATTCGGTGAGCGTTGGCGCACGGCACCGATCAGTCCAGGCAAATTTGACGTCCGTACTCAGACTCCGCTCTAAGCGAAAGCGCGCGGTCTGGAATTGCAGCCGCTACCTATGATAGTGCGTGCCTGGGCGTTCGAGGGAGAGATCATGCGACGGCAGTTTCGTTGGATCGTATTGGCGGCGGGTCTGGCAATGTGGGCCGTGTGCCCGCCGGCGATGGCCATTGGTTATCTGTCCGGTGTCTTGCAAAAGCCTGCCTATGTTCAGACCCTGACGACCCTGCTGGGTAACGCTCCGAGCTGGACTCGGGAAATCCTCAAGAGAAACGGCCCTTATGTGAGCAGCCCGCAATTCCACGAGGAAATCGCCGGAACTAGATACGAGCTCTTTAACATGTGCGTGCGTGTTGCAAAGTGCATCGACACCTCCATCGTCGTCATGTTTGCGCCGAATGGCACGCAGGCGTGGGCCGGGCTCAGGGAAAAAGGGGTTGTATCCTTCTTGGGAGCTCCGAGCGATGCGCAGCAAACGGTGCTGAAGAGCGAGCTCTATATTCCTGAGCCGCCGCCGAAGACCGGACCCTATCTGCCCGAGATGATGAAGAAAAATCCGGCCTATGCGCGAGCATTGAATGAATTGCTCGATCATGCTGACAAGCTGCCTGAATGGGCTCAGGGAATGGGCAGAGGGAAAGGCTGGAGCGTCGGGTCACCCGTCACCAATGTCACGATCGATGGCACAACCTACGAGTTGTTGTTCACCTGCGAGTCTCAGAATTGCAGCCTTAGCCAGCTGACCGTCATGTTTGCTCCGAACGCCACCCGGGCATGGGGAGCCCTGTATCAGGAAGGAACCATTTCCTACCTCGGCGCGCCGAGCGCCGCCCAGCAGGGGGCTCTGAGAGAACGGCTTGGCGACGGCAACCGCAAATAACGTGACGAAATCGTAGCGCGCACAAATTCCTACAGGGGTGTGGCTGCTCCTGGGGCGATCGCTGACTGACGGGTCGCTGACAAGATCGAGTCGTTGGTGGGGTTGGTCCACGCTCCCGTGACGCCGGCGCACCGAAAACGTCAATCTCTGGAACTGAACAGCGGTCCTCGTGGGCCGCTGTTCTCATTTGTGGAGGCAAGATGGATATTCTTGACAAGATCATTTCGGCCGAGAGTAGCGGGAATCTGATCAAGGCAAACAAGCCGAACAAGACGTCGAGCGCGCTTGGGCTCGGGCAGTTCACCAACGGGACCTGGCTCTACATGGTCAAGCGCTACCAGCACGAGCTGGCGGAAGGTAAATCGGACGCCGAGATCCTTGAGCTTCGGAAAAATCCCGACCTTTCGAAAAAGATGACGGCCAAGTACGCGGAGGAGAACGAAAAGGCGCTTCGCGACGCCCACCTTCCTGTCACGCCGGGCTCGATCTATCTCATGCACTTTGCCGGCCCGGGCGGCGCCCCCGCATTGATGAAAGCAAATCCGGATACGCCGGTGGAATCGATCCTCAGCAAGAATGCGATCGAAGCGAACGACTTCCTTCGGGGCAAGACAGCCGGCTGGGTCATCGCCTGGGCGAACAGGAAGATGGCGAACGCCCCGGCGTCAAAGCCGAGCGTATGGGACAGGGGCGGCCAACCCATTCCTTCCATCCTGCAGACGCAGGCAGTGGAGCCGGCGTTCGGTGCGACGAGCTGGCCTTCGCGCCCCGCTTCGCCCAATGTGTTGTCTCCGGATGGCGCTCGTCGGTTTACCGGAGCGCCAAGTGCCGCGCCGATTCCTTTTCTCGATGGAACGACACGGGCTCAACAGGCGCTCGATAATTCGCTTCCCGCCCCGGGAGCCGCGCCGTGGGACCTTGCCGATCGTTTCGGACGTTGGAGCGAGCTCGGTGGGGTATTGGGACCGGCGAGCGCAAGCTATGCGTCCATCGGGAGCGGATACGACGCGCCGCCGCCTCCGGCCGCCAGCGCGCCGGCTCCGAACGCGCTCGGCGAGAACGCCGTCGACCCACCCGCTGTCCGTCGCAGCGACATCCGCCGATTGACCCGGCGCAATGTTTCAAACGAGGCGGATGTGTTTACGTCAGGTGCCTCGCCGGTGCCGTACCTGCCATACAGGTGAGGCTTTGCCCGCCGGTGTTGCGATGAACGAGTTCTGACCAAAGGGTATTTTATGGCAAAGATGTCGATTTCCGAAGTAAAGGCGATGCTCGCCTCCGAAAAAGCCAACGCGCTTGCCGCAATGTCGGCTGCGCGGCTTGCCGAGGAGCGGGCCGTTGCCATGGACTATTATCTCGGCGACATGCGCAAGGACATGCCGGCGCAGGACGGCCGCTCGCGCGCGGTGTCGACCGACGTCGCCGACACCATCGAAGGCCTGATGCCATCGCTGATGGACATCTTTGCTGGCTCCGACGAGGTCGTGCGCTTCGAACCGGTCGGCCCGGAGGACGTCGCCGCCGCGCAGCAGGAGACGGACTACGTCAACCACGTCTTCATGCAGCAGAACGGCGGCTTCATGGTCCTCTATTCCTTCATCAAGGACGCGCTGCTGTCGAAGGCCGGCATCGTCAAGGTCTGGTGGGAAGAGCGGGAGGAGGAGAGCCGTGAGACCTATTACGATCTCACCGACGACCAGTTCGCGCTGCTGGCCCAGGACGTCGCGGAATCGAACGACACGATGAAGATCGTCGCGCACACGGTGCATGACGGGATCGAACAGCGAGACACGTTGCAGACTGGGCCACATTCGCTGCCTTGATCGGCCTGCTGATTTGTTGCGCCGGGCTTGCAGTGGTTCTCTCCTTTATTCACTGATTGCGCTGGAGCGACTGCAATATGGCCCGTCGGATGACAACGCGAGCACTGGCATCGAGCGGCGATATGAGCGCCCTCGGTCATTCCTAATGCGATTTCATCGACCGTCGCATCCTTGGGGCTGCGCTGTGCGCCTGACGAACGTCGATGAGCGGCGCTCGTGCCGCCTACCATTTTCATTTGCCATGTGTTCGGATTAAACGATATCGTTCGGACGCACCTCGGCCCAACTTTGTGGAGCCTACCATATGTGGCAGCTGATCCTTGAGAGACTTGCGTTAGGGCTGGCGAGGCGCCGCTTCGGTGCGAGCCCGCGGACCGCTGGATCCGGAAGTATATGGTAGCCCAAGTCTCGTTTGACGAAGTTCTCCATTTGTTCTATTCAAATCATAGGTAGTGGTGCGGTAAGCGCGCTCTTATACGGCGAAAGGTGTTGCGGCCGTTGTTGGCCGCTCTGTACTGCGAACGATAGAGGCAGCGCACATGCGATTCCAGAAAGATGAGCAGATGAAGTATTTGCCCGGAGAAGCACTTGGAATGCCGAAGTTCCCGATACTCAACATTCTCTCGCTGTTGGCAATTGCTTTCATAATCTCCGGATGTTTCTGGTCCGGGCCGTGGCCTCGCGTCGACATCAATATTGAGGGGTTGGGCGAAGGCGAGCTGGCGAAATTCCTTGGCCGCAACTCCAACTATGACGTCGATGGCCTGAAGCAACTGACGAAGAGGTTCATCATCGAGCAGACGTCTGCCAAGGGCATCTCTCGCGACGATGCAGAGGCTCTTGGTTTGCGGTGCGCCCCGGCGCCCAGCAAGGAGTGCAGCTATTCGGGCGAATATTGGGTTCGAAGCGACCAGCGATATGTCCCGCGCGATGGTCCCGACTACGGAGCACGAGCAGTTTATCATGTCGACGTGCGGCTCTCCTATCTGAAGCCGCATGACGCCGTCGTGCAAGCTCACAAGCGCTACGTTCCCGATGAATGAGCAGGTGGATTATGGCGGAAGGCCAATATCGTATCGTCAAGGCGCAACTTCCCCTTATCGGTGGAGTTGCTGGACACAATTTTCTTGTGCTGATCGACCCGGATGGGAATGTCATCGGGGAGCTGCATGGTCTGGCGACGGGGGCAGACGGACTTCCCAAGCCGATCGGGCATTTGCCGTCGGATGAATTGAGGGGGTATCACGACCAGCGCTTTTACAAGCCCAACTTTGCTCAGACCGAGTTAGCCTCCGGCGATCAGGCCGAGATCATGAAAAGGTGGGATGCCGGCAGGGCCGTCCTCGACAAGATAAATGCGCGGAACATCCATTATCCATGGATGGGGCTCGGGCAAAACAGCAACTCGTTTGCGAGCACGTTGATCGCTGCGATGGGCTTGACCGAATCGCCAATGCCCGGTGGCGCGTCCGTGGTCCCGGGCGCCAGGAGTATGTTGCTAGACCCGAAGGATATTCAGGATATCCAGCGTCAGTTCAACATCGGTGCGGCCCGCTCTGGGGATGCACCGAACTCAGGTTCGCAGCCGGGCGGTGTCGATCAGCCGAGCCCTCTCGATTCCGCGAAACGACCGTTCGGTTCTGTTGGAGCTCCAGGCGACCGTACAAGTGCACCGCCGGTTCGCGCTCCACGTTCCCTGGTCACGCCCCCGCAGGACTTGCCCAGCACCGCAGTTTCCGGCGCGAAAGGCCCGACGTCGCTTGGTGGGCCTAATGGTCCAGCACCATTGACGCCTCCTCTGCGCCCGCGTTCGCAAGCCCCTACGAGGCCCGCGCCGGCTGGCGATCCGACGCTGCCGTCGTTGCACTTCGCGTCCGATCAGCTCAGTTCGCCTGCGTTTCCTCCGACACGATTTCCACTCGAGGCGTTGCTTGCGCCTGATCGCAGTCGCGCGTTGGATCAATGGGCCTCGTCTTCACCGCAAAGAGGCGCGTCTCCGCTCACGCAACGCGCTTCTGCCGGCCTGCCAGGCGGGGTCCCTGCGATCACACGGGGCGTTCCATCCGATCTCGATTGGCCGCCGGCCGGCGGACTGCTCGGCATGATCCAGGACTACATGCGCAATAACGGCCATTAGCCGCTGCTGCCCTTCTGCCGCCTCTACGCCCGGCAAAATCTGAGAGTTCAATCACACATGCCCTTTCCCTTGCTAGCCCCGGCGCCATCAGCGCCGATGGGGTCTCTCGTCACGCACGACGTCACCATCGTCACCACGCGCAAGCTTGCGCTGGCGCGGGTGATGGGGGTGCCGCCCGAAGAATTCGGCATCGAGCGCGGTGCGCGCAGCATCCGCGATTGCAATTATTGCTTCCACGAGGTCGTCACCAAAACCGAGGCGCAGCTGATCGCGGAAGGCTTTGATGGCGGTCAGATCAGGGCCTTGCTGCCGCACACCGGCACGACCGAGATCGAGACGCAGGCGCGCGACACCGTGGAAGAGCATTTGTCCGCGACGGCCGGCGGCGGCAGCGCCAATTCGGCGGCGCGGCTGGTACGCAGGTATGAGCCGGACAAGTTGATGGGCTACTGCGTGGCACTCTATTTCGCGAAACTCCTGGTCTGGGACAAGGTCCTTGGATTTGGCTCCACCGACGCTCTGGCGGGATTTGCTGCGATCACGGCCAATCTGGTTGTGTCCTTTTACTTCGCAAAACGCGGCTTCGAGAATGTTGCAAGGATCATCAAGCGGTGAAGATGCCAGATGAAGAGATCAAAGCGATTGTCGCCGAGACGCTGGCCGAGCAGCACAGGCTCCAGCAGGAGAGCATCGATGCGATCGTATTGAAAGCGGTGGCGTCGGTGCTGGCCTCTTTTGGAATCGAGGACGACGATCGAAAGGAGCTGAGGGCCGATTTTCAGCATTTGCGGAGGTGGCGAAAGAGCGTGGAGCAGGCCCAGAGCTACACCTTCAAGGCCGTGATTACGGTGATCGCCACTGGTCTGATGGGTGCCGTTTGGTTGGGCGTCAAGGTCGTGCTCGGCAAGTGAGATTTTCGTGGCTGAGGCTCTCGTGGCGGTAACGTCACTGCGTGCCCGATGAAAGGGGCGCTCCGCTCCAATGAGCCATCCCATGTACAGAATTCGTATCGTCGATGCGTCGGATGACGACGTTGCCGACACCTTGTCCGACCTGCACCAACTGACGTTCCTCGATACCGCGCCTCTACCCCAGTTCGACCTTGGAGCGTGGTGGCTGGCCTATCATGGTGATGAGCCAGTTGCGTTTGCCGGTGTTGTGCCGTCCACGTATGCGCCAAACAACGGCTATTTCTCCAGGGTTGGGGTCATGCAGCGGCATTGGGGGCGGGGACTCCAGCTCAGGCTGATGCGGGCTGTCGAGGCGCATGGGCGGCGTGTCGGATGGGACGGTATCGTTTCCGATACGACTAGCAATCCGGTGTCTGCCAATAATTTCATCCAGGCGGGCTACCGGCTCTACGAACCCGAGATGCCATGGGCCTGGTCGCATACGCTTTATTGGCGAAGGTCGCTTCGTTGACGTTCGAGCAGGTTTCTCGTGATGCGGAACGTGGCTTTCGCAGCGCGCGAGACGTGGCGTAGACGGTATGCCCGCAATATCGAGCGGCCCGGCAGCTTGAAGGCTGCCGGGCCGCTTTTGCGTTTTCAGGCGGCGAGACTGAAGCACTTGCGAAGTCGGCGGCGCCGGGCTTTAAGCTTGCTCTCGCAGGAAATTCGGCGGCCATAAGCCGATGTAAGGGAGCGCTATCGATGTCCACCAAGCCTCAATTGCCTGAACGTTCGTCGCGGGCGACGGGAGGGCCAACCGCGCTCGATGGTCTGCTGGTCGTCGATTTTACGCGTGTGGTGGCCGGCCCGGCCTGCACGCAGACGCTCGCCGATTTTGGCGCGCGCGTTATCAAGATCGAGAATCCGGACGGTGGCGACGACACGCGCGCCTACGAACACGCCGAGATCGGCGGCGAGAGCGCCGCCTATCTCAGCCTGAACCGCAACAAGCGCGGCATGGCACTCGACCTGGCCGTGCCGGAGGCCCGCGAGATCGCGCTGGATCTGATCCGAAAGGCGGACGTGGTCGTGGAGAATTTCTCCAGCGGTGTCATGAAAAAATTCGGCCTCGATTATGAAGCGGTCGCGCCGCTCAATCCGCGGCTGATCTATTGCTCGATCTCGGCCTACGGACGCACCGGTCCGTTCGCCTCGCGCCCCGGCTTCGATCCCATCACGCAGGCGGAAAGCGGCTTCATGTCACTCAACGGGTTTGCCGATGGACCGGCGGTTCGTACCGGCCCACCCATCGTGGACATGGCGACGGGGATGTCAGCTTGCAACGCCATCCTGCTGGCGCTGTTGGCGCGGGATCGGCTCGGTCGCGGGCAGCACGTCGAAGTCGCCCTGTTCGATGTCGCGATGGGGATGACCGGTTTCTACGGCATGGCCTATCTGATCAATGGTGAGAACCCCGGCCGGTTCGGCAACTCCCCGAGTGGATCTCCCACGGTCGGCGTGTACGAGGCCTCCGATGGGCCGCTCTACATGGCCTGCGCGAACGACCGGCTCTATCGCCGGCTGGTCGTCGAGGTGCTGAACCGGCCTGATCTCATCACCGATCCGCAGTTTGCGACGCGCAAAGCCCGTTCCGAGAACAAGGAGCTGCTGCGGGCAGCCATCGCGGAGGTTTTTGCGGGCGATACCCTCGAGAACTGGATGGCAAAGATGAAGCTGGCCAATATCCCGGTCGGCTATCTCCGGACTGTTGAGGAGGGGTTCAACGCGCCGGAGGCACGCGAACGCCATCGCTTGAGCCGGATCCCGCATCGTACGGCACAATGGGTCCCCAACATCGAGCCACCAATTGCGATGAGCCTGACGGGTGCGGTCGATCCCGTTGCCGCACCTCTGTTGGGCGAGCATACCGAGGACGTGTTGCGCGATACGCTTGGGTACGACCAGCGTCGCATCACGGAATTCGCCCAAAAGGGTGTCTTTGGCCCGGGCAAGCCGTCAACGTCGGCTTGAGCTTGGCGGCTGGTCCCGCGGGCTGGGCGTCGTGGCTTGCGGATCGCCGTTTCGCGAGGCCGACCGCTGCCAGATCGCATCCTTTCCAGGCAGCCAGGTGCAGGGCGGCCGCAGGCGCATGTGCCGCATCCGCTTGATTTGGCGAGGGTCTCGCAGCATAAATGTGTGAAAGCGAGGGATACGAATGGCGCGTGGTCAAGAGCCGAGCGTAGGCCAGTCGGCGGGGCCGGAAGCCGGTGAACGTGGCTATGCGGCAATGACCGCGAAAGCTCGTGCGCTCGTACCACGACTGCGAGACCGTGCCGCGCGAACGGAAGAGCTGCGCCATTTGCCGCCGGAGACCGAGGTGGACCTGCACGATGCCGGCCTGTTCCGGATGCTCCAGCCCCGGCGCATTGGTGGCGCAGAACTGGACTATGTCGCCTTGATCGATTGCGCGGATCTGCTCGGGCAAGCCGACGCGTCGGTGGCCTGGAATTTGGCCAATCTGGCCAGTCATCACTGGATGCTCGGCATGTTCGAGCAGAAGGCGCAGGATCTGGTCTGGGACCATGATCCGGACGCGCTGATTGCATCCTCATTCATTTTCCCGGCCGGACGCGCCACGAGGGTCGAGGGTGGATACCGGCTGCATGGGAGTTGGCCATTCTCCTCGGGCGTTGCCTCCTGCGCATGGAACATGCTTGCAAGTGTCGTCTACTCCGACGACGAGGCAGACGGCATAGAGTATCGGATATTTCTACTGCCGAAAGGGGATTACAAGGTCCTCGATACCTGGAATGTGGCGGGATTGCGCGGCACGGGTTCTTGCGACGTGGAGGTCAGGGACGCCTTCGTGGCCGACTACATGACGGTCGCGGTCGGCGATCTTGCCGGCGGTCCGACGCCGGGAAGCAAGGTGAATCCCAATCCGTTGTATGCGCTTCCCGTCTTCTCGCTGTTTCCTTACGTCCTCTCCGGCGTCGCGCTGGGAAACGCACAGGCGTGTCTCGACGATTATTCCGAGGTCGCCCGTCACCGCATTTCGACCTACAACCGCGCCAAGCTGAGCGACTTTCAAAGCACGCAGATCAAGATCGCAGAGGCCTCGGCGAAGATCGATGCCGCGCGCCTGATCATGCGCTCGGCCTGTCTGGATGCCATGGACGATGCGCGGCGCGGCCATATCCCTGATATGGCGGCCAAGACCAGATATCGGCGCGACGGGGCTTTTTCGGTGAACTTGTGCACCGATGCGGTCTCGATGCTGTTTGCCGCCAGCGGAGCGCGCGGCCTGTTTACGACGGGCGTGTTGCAGCGGCAGTTCCGCGATGCGCACGCGATCAACTCGCATCTCGCGTTCAACTTCGATGCGGCTGGAACCAACTACGGACGCGTGGCGCTGGGCCTGCCGTCCGAGAATCTCACGTTGTGAGGCCGGCCGATGAATGATCTGCCGAAACAGCCGGCCATTCCCGATCCTGCCAATGAATTCGCGAGCGACAGTTCGTCGATCGATCCTCGTGACTTTCGCAACGCGCTCGGGACTTATGCTACCGGCGTGACGATCATCACGGCCGCGGCTCCCGACGGCAAGCCCTACGGCCTGACGTGCAATTCGTTTGCCTCGGTTTCGCTGAATCCTCCGCTGGTTCTGTGGAGCCTGGTCGTTTATTCCTCGAGTCTGACTATCTTCCAGAACGCCAGCCATTTCACCGTCAACGTGCTTGGCGCTTCGCAGCAGGCGCTTGCGAACAAGTTCGCAAAATCATCCGATGACAAATTCGCGGGCGTCGACTGGACGCCGGGTCTCGGAAATGCGCCGGTGATCGCCGAGAGCGTCGCCAATTTTCAATGCCGCTCGGTCAATCGCTACTACGGCGGCGACCACGTGATCTTTCTCGGTGCGGTCGAAGCCTATACTTACAATGCAAAGGAGCCGCTGCTGTTTGCGCGAGGGGCGTTTGGCCAATTTCTCGCGGACGACGGGCGCAAGAAGTCACCGTAGGGTGCTTCGGACGCGACGGTTCAATGCTCTGAAAGCTTGTAGATCTCCAGTGCATCCGCTTCCGCGCCTCGCGCGGCCTTGGCCAACCTGAAAAGCTGCCCCGCAAGCGAGGCCATCGGCACAGGCGTCGACGTTGCCTGCGCGACATCGGCGACGGTATCGAGGTCCTTGAGCATCGTGGCAATATGGCCAAGTGGTGGTGAATGAATGCCCTGGACCATCCGCGGCACGAAAAGCTGGAGCGGAATGGAGTCCGCAAAACCGCCGGCCAGCGCTTCGGGCAATCGGTTGGCGTCAATTCCGGCGTTCGCCGCAAGGCGTGTTGCTTCCGCGAGCACGGCCATCGCGCATCCGACGATCACCTGGTTGCACAATTTTGTGGTCTGGCCGGCGCCGGTCGGCCCCATGCGGGTGAACCTGCGCGCCATGGCCAGCACGTAGGGGCGCACCCTCTCGATATCGGCTGCTTCTCCCCCAGCCATGATCGCAAGCGAGCCCTCTTCGGCGCCCTTGGTGCCGCCAGACACCGGTGCATCGATCCAACCAGCACCATTCGCAGCTTTCAGTCGCGTCGCAAGGTCGCGCGCGGCGTCGGGATGGATCGACGAGAAATCGACCACCAGCTTGCCCGCGCCGGGAGCCGCCGCAAGACCTTCGGCTCCAAAAATCACTTCTTCCACGGCGGCAGCGTCTGTCACGCACATGAAGATGATGTCCGAGTTGGCCGACAGGTCGCGTGGCGTGACCGCGCGCTTGGCGCCGGCCTCGAGGAGCGGAGCTACCTTGCCCTCCGAGCGGTTCCAGACCGTGAGCTGATAGCCAGCCTTGAGCAGGCGGCGGGCCATGGGTGTCCCCATCAGTCCGAGGCCGAGATAGCCGAGTCGCTCGACACCTTGCGCGTTTGTCTTGCTCGCATCAGCCATAGGTTGCCTCCCTCTGTCGCAGCGCAACGCCGCGCGACCGTCACCTTACCTTACATGGCGCACCCCACCGCGAAACCGGGCCCGTCTGCATGGCTTGCCTGATTGTTTGAACCATGAAACATTTGGACCGGTCGGGTTGGGTGGCGCCGGTCGGCGCCGGAGCAGCGGAGTGGGCACGATGCGAACCGTTTCGAAGTGGATCCTGGCTTTGGGAGCGGCGGCGGCCGTGAACGCGGGCGCAGGCCCGGCATGGGCGCAGCAGACCATCCGCGTCGGCTGGACGATTCCGGCGGAGGAATCCAAGTATTGGATGATGCGCCGCCCTGCCGAGTTTCCCAGCATCGGCAAGACCTACAACATCGAATGGACCCAATTCCAGGGCACAGCGCCGATGACGCAGGCGCTCGCAGCGGGCGCGCTGGATTGCGCCACGCAGGCGCCGCTGTCGCTCTCCAATGGCGTGGTCGGAGGCAACCTCAAAGCCTACATCGTCGCGCAGCACGTCTTCGAGAAGCCCGGTGGCTTCTCGGTCTACTGGGCGGTGATGGATGACTCGCCGATCAAGACCATTGCCGATCTCAAGGGCAAGACGGTTGGCATTTCCGTGATCGGCGGCGGCACGCAAGGGCCCTTCAACCTGCTCCTCAAGCAGAATGGCGTCGACCCGGCCAAGGACATCAAGCTGGTCGAGGTCGGATTTGCCGTCTCCGAGGATGCGCTGCGTCAGGGCCGCGTCGACGCGGTCAACATGAACCAGCCGTTTGCCGCGCGCGCGGAGGCGAAGGGCGGCACAAGGAAACTGTTCTCGCTGTCGCAGGCCATGCCGAATATCGTGCATATCCTGGAAGCCTGCCGTGCGGATTTCGTCGACAAGAACCCGGAACTGGTCAAGACCTATGTCCGCGACATCACGTCAGGCATGAAGAAGGCGCTGGCGAACCGCGAAGAGACGCTGAAGGTCGTCAATGAGGTTCTGAAAGCGCCCATTCCGGTACTGGAGACTTACCTGCTCAAGGACAACGATTTCGGCCGCGATCCAGGTGCGGCACCGAACTTCCCGGCGATCCAGAAGATGCTGGACATCTACGCCGAGACAGGGATGCTGCCGAAACTGGATGTCGCGCAGTTCAAGCATCCGACGATCGTCGCGCCGCTGGAATAAGCGACTGGGCCAATTGTCCTGAATAGTGAGATCGCAACGTCCCGGGTGATACGGGACGTTGCATGAAGAAGATGCACGTATGAAGAAGCTGCGATCACGGGTCACGACAGACGGCCTCGACCGGGCCCCGCACCGCGCATTCATGCGCGCAATGGGCCTCGACGACGCCGCGATTGCCAAGCCGATGGTGGGCGTCGTCAGCATGAAGGGCGAGCAGACGCCCTGCAACATGACCCACGACTTCCAGGTTGCCGCGGCCAAGACCGGCATCGAGGAGGCCGGTGGCACGCCGCGCGAGTTCTCGACCGTCTCGGTCTCCGACGGCATCAGCATGAATCACGAAGGGATGAAGTTCTCCCTGTTTTCGCGCGAGCTGATCGCCGACTCGATCGAGGCCGTCGTCCAAGGTCTCGCCTACGATGCGCTGATCGGATACGGCGGATGCGACAAGACGCTTCCCGGCGTGATGATGGGCATGGTCCGCTGCAACGTGCCGTCCATTTTCATTTATGGTGGCAGCTCGCTGCCGGGCCGTGTGGACGGGCGGACGCTGACAGTACTCGACTCCTATGAGGCTGTCGGCAGCTTCATGACCGGCGAGATCGATGGCGCCACGCTCGAGCGGATCGAGCGCGCCTGCCTGCCGACCATCGGCGCGTGCGCTGGCCAGTTCACTGCGAACACGATGGGGATGGTGTCGGAGGCGATGGGTCTCACCATGCCAAACGTCTCGATGGTGCCCGGAATCTACGCCGAGCGCGCGCAAATCTCGCGACGTGCCGGACGCCTGATCATGGAGATGCTGAAACGCGGAGGGCCGCGGCCGCGTGACATCGTGACGCGGAAGGCGCTGGAAAACGGCGCGGCGATCGTGGCTGCAACGGGTGGCTCGACCAACGCCGCGCTGCATCTGCCGGCGATTGCGAACGAGGCGGGGATCGCATTCACGATCGATGACGTCGGCGAGGTGTTTGCCAGGACGCCGCTAATCGGAAATCTGCGTCCCGGAGGCAAATACACGGCGAAGGACGTCTACGATATCGGTGGCGCCGCCGTGGTGATCCGCGAGTTGATCGAGAGCGGTCACATCGATGGTGGTTGCGTCACCATCACGGGCCGCACGCTGGCGGAAGAATATGGCGCAGCCAATGCACCGGATGGCGAAGTTGTTTTTGCGACTCGTGCGCCGATCATGTCCGATGGCGGCGTGGCGGTGCTGAAGGGCAATCTCTGCCCGGATGGTGCGGTGATCAAGGTCGCCGGCCTGAAGAACCAGTTCTTCGAGGGCATCGCGCGCGTTTTCGAAGATGAGGAAGCCTGCGTCAAAGCGGTTCGCGACCGTAGCTACAAAGCGGGCGAGGTCCTCGTGATCCGTAATGAAGGGCCGGTCGGCGGCCCCGGCATGCGCGAGATGCTTGGCGTCACCGCGCTGATCTACGGGCAGGGCATGGGCGAAAAGGTTGCGCTAATCACCGATGGACGGTTCTCCGGTGCAACCCGCGGAATGTGCATCGGCTATGTGTCTCCCGAAGCCTTCATAGGTGGTCCACTGGGGCTCGTCCGCGACGGTGACAAGATCCGGATTGATGCCGCAAACCGGCGCATGGATGTGCTGCTCGACGATCAGGAACTTGCGACGCGCCGGCGCGATTGGAAGCCGCGTCCGCCACGCCACCGTGCAGGCGCGCTCGCGAAGTATGCGCGATTGGTCGGGCAGGCGCCGGGCGGAGCCGTCACGCATGAAGGCCCGGCAGAATGGCCTTGGTTCGAATGACGCGCCGCACCGGCTCGGAAATCGCCAGTACTCTGGCAAGTTTCTTGCTAAGCTCGTGCCGCTGACGGAGGACGTTCAGCAAGTCTGCTGCACAGAGTTCGTGCGCGAGTGAAGTGAGAGACGGGATGAAGGTCGTGCCTTCGAGATCGAGTGAATGGGTGGAACCGGTGACACGACCAAAGCCGGCTTCTGCGATCATCGAGATCGACCGCGTCTCGCAGGTCTTCCAAACCTCGGCGCGCAAGGAACACTTGGCCTTATCGGACATCTCGCTGTCGATCGAAGAGGGGGCCTTCGTCTCCATCCTCGGTCCATCCGGCTGTGGTAAGTCGACACTGCTTTACATTGTCGGAGGCTTCGTCAGCCCAAGCAGCGGCACAGCGACGATGAAGGGACAGGAGATTACGGGGCCTGGACCGGATCGTGGACCGGTGTTCCAGGAGTTCGCGCTGTTCCCCTGGAAGACCGTGCTGGGCAATGTGATGTACGGACCGCGCCAGCAAGGCCTGCGCGCCGCTGAGGCGGAGGCGCAAAGCCTCGCCTTGATCGAAATGGTTGGCCTCAAGGGCTACGAGAATTTTTACCCCAAGGAGCTGTCGGGCGGCATGAAGCAGCGCGTGGCGCTGGCCCGGACGCTCGCCTACCATCCCGAAGTCCTGTTGATGGACGAGCCGTTCGGCGCGCTCGATGCTCACACTCGGACACGCCTGCAGAACGATCTCCTGAACATCTGGGAGCGCGATCGCAAGACGGTGTTGTTCGTCACCCACTCGGTCGACGAGGCCGTCTTCCTGTCGGACAAGGTCGTGATGATGTCGAAATCGCCCGGCCGCATCCGGGAGGTCATCGACATCGATCTGCCGCGGCCACGCCGCCGCAACGAGCTGTTGCTCGATCCGCGCTACCAGAAATACGTCGTCGACATCGAACGCATGTTCGATGAGAGCGACGAAATCGGGGCGCCCTCATGATGCCGCCCGCAGCCATATTCAAGCGCGCCGCACCGGTGCTGGCCTGTATCGGGTTGCTCGCGGCGTGGCAGGTCGCGTCGCTCGCGCTGAAGAACGACAGCTTTCCGACGGCGATCGAGGCGATCCGGGCGGTTCCGGACATTCTCGGCGACAGGGAATCCCTGATCAACATCCTGGCCTCGCTGCGCCGCATGGCGATCGGATTCGGCGTGGCCGTTCTGGTTTCGATTCCACTTGGTCTATTGATGGGACGCAGCCAGGCCGTCGCCGCATTCTTCAATCCGCTTTTGATGGTGATCTACCCGGTGCCGAAGGCGGCCCTGATGCCGATCATCATGCTGTGGCTGGGAGTTGGCGACGTCACCAAGACGCTGGTGATCTTCCTCGGCGTCAGCCTCCCGGTCATCTATCACAGCTTCGAGGGCGCCAAGGCGGTCGAAGAGAAGATGCTGTGGTCGGGTGCTGCGATGGGGCTTTCGGCCGTGCAGCGCCTGGTGCGCATCGTGCTTCCGGCGGCGTTGCCGGAAATCCTCACCGGCTGTCGGACCGGGCTGGTGCTGGCGCTGATCACGATGATCACCAGCGAGATGATCGCCCGCCAGTCCGGCGCGGGAAACATCCTCTTCAATGCGCTCGATATGGGGCAATACGACACGGTCTTTGCGATGATCATCATCGTGGGGGCCATGGGAATCTGCCTCGACGCGATCTTCGAGCGAGTGCGCGCCCGGCTCGTGCGCTGGTCAGAGCCTCAGTTCGACATGCCGCTGAGCTTCTCATGACACCGCGCCTTCTGCCAGCAAACATCATCCTCGGGACCGCGCCGATCATGCTGGTGATTGCGCTGTGGCAAGGCCTCGTGTCGTTTGGTTTTGCGCCTGCGGTGTTGCTGCCGCCGCCGGGATATGTCTTCAGCCGATTGTTGCAGCAACTCGCGACGTGGACGTTTCAGCAGGAGATCGCCGCGACCCTGATCCGGCTGTTTGCCGGCTTTGCGATTGCGGTGGTGCTCGGTGTCGGCATCGGCATCGCGGCTTCCGCCAGTCCCGTGATCAATGCCGTGGTTCGGCCCATCGTGCGCGTCTTGGCGCCGTTGCCCAAGGTTGCGCTCTATCCGGCACTGTTGCTGCTGCTCGGTTTCGGTCACGGATCGAAGATCACGTTGGTGGCCGCGGACGCACTCTTTCCCATTCTACTGTCCACCTATTACGGCGCGTCGACCGTCGAGCAAAAGCTGATCTGGTCGGCCATGGCGGCCGGAACGCCGCGCTATGAAATCCTGTTCAAGGTGGTGCTACCGGCGGCGATGCCGTCGATCCTGACCGGTTGCCGGATCGGCCTTGTTATTTCCTGCATCGTGGTGTTTCTGGCCGAGATGATCACGTCGACGGACGGACTGGGCCATGCGCTCGTGACGGCGGCCCGCACCTTTCAGGCCGTCGACATGTTCGTGCCGCTGATCACGATCTCGCTGTTGGGCCTGATCCTGAACGGCTTGTTGGGCGCCGTGCGATCGTACCTCTTGCGGGGCTTCCCCGAAGCGTAACCTGACAAAAACCAGAAGACCGGGAGTGAACCATGCTGGCGGATCGCATCGAGGCAAAATGGATTGACGCATTTTGCGAGATATTTGAGCGCTGCGCCGTCAAGGCCGGCGATACCGCTGCGATCCTCTCGGAAACCCAGTCACGCGCGCTGAACGTGCATCTGGCTGAGCTCGCGCTGTTGCGAACGGGGGCACGGCCGTTTCACGTGGTGATGCCGACCCCGCGCAACCGGAATATCGTCGCGGTTCGTTCGACAGGTGCGAGCGAGGCGATCCAAAAGCTTGGTCCGGTCATCACAGCCCTTCAGCAGGCCGGCTTCGTGGTGGATTGCACCATCGAGGGCCTGATGCATGCTGTGGAGACGCCAGATATCCTGAAGGCCGGTGCGCGGATCCTGGTGATCTCCAACGAGCATCCCGAGGCGCTGGAGCGGATGGTGCCCGATTCCGCGCTCGAAAAGCGCGTTCGTGCCGCGGCAAAGATGCTGCGCGGAACCAAGCGGATGCGGGTCACCTCGAAGGCCGGCACGGCACTCGATGTGGACATGGTCGGCGCTTCCACGGTCGGCGTGTGGGGGTGGACTGATAAGCCCGGCACGCTGGCGCACTGGCCGGGGGGCATTGTCGTCAGCTTTCCCAAAAGCGGGACGATCAATGGCACGCTGGTGATGGCGCCGGGCGACATCAACCTCACGTTCAAGCGATACCTGACCTCGCCGGTGACGATGACGTTGAAGGACGATTACGTCGTCGAGCTGGAAGGCGAGGGCACGGATGCCGCGATGATGCGGGCCTATCTCGCGGCCTGGGGCGACCGCGAGGCCTATGCGGTCTCGCATGTCGGTTTCGGCATGAACCCCGGCGCGCGCTATGAAGCGCTGTCGATGTACGACCAGCGCGACACCAACGGTACCGAAATTCGTGCCGTCTCCGGCAATTTCCTGTTCTCGACCGGCGCCAATGAATTTGCCGGCCGCTACACCGCAGGCCATTTCGATCTGCCGATGATGGGAACGACCATCGAGCTCGACGGCGTCGCAGTGGTGCGGGAAGGCGTGCTTCAGGACGTCTTCGGCTAGCTGCGATCGAGCACGGGCGGCCGAGCGAGGTCGAAGTGCCGGAGCAGGTCCACCATGGCTTGAAGCCGCTTCACGCGATAGGCGTCAACGTCCATGCCTGAGTAATCGAGGAATCCCGCGCCCGTGCGCAGGCCGATCCGGCCTTCATGCATGTTGCGGGAAATGACGTCCGGCGCGCGGTAGCGATCGCTGCCGAGTGCACCCTCGAGATAGCGGCTGGCATAGTACAAAATGTCGCCGCCGCCCCAGTCAATGAATTCGAGCAGTCCGAGCACGGCATAGCGGAAGCCAAAGCCATAGCGGATCGCCTTGTCGATCTCTTCGGCGCTGGCGACACCTTCCTCGACCATGCGCGCGGCTTCGTTCATCGCCAGCGCCTGGATACGCGGGACGATGAATCCGGGCGTCGCCGCGCAGACCACCGGTACCTTGCCGATGCCCTCGAGCAGCGCCTTGACCTCGTCGATGATCGCGGGGTCGGTCGCTCTGCCGGGCGAAACCTCGACCAGCGGGATCAGATAGGCCGGGTTGAGCCAGTGCACGTTGAGGAAGCGGCGCGGGTTCACGACCGCGCCGGAGAGATCGTCGACGAGGATGGTCGACGTCGTCGACGCGATGATCGTATCCGGGCCGACTTGCCTAGAGGCTGCCCCCAGCACCTCCCGCTTGAGCTCGACGACTTCGGGGACGCCCTCGAAGACCATTCCGGCTTCGGCCAGCGCTGCGCCGCTTTGGCTGGCCGGCACCACCGAGACCCGCGCGATGAGCGGATCGACGTCTGTCTCGGTCAGTAGCCCCAGCTTCGAGAGGCTCGCAAACGTCGTCCTGACTTCGCCGTGCGCATCTGCTTCCAGCTTGGCGAATTCGTCTGCCGAACGTGTCTTGACGTCGATCATGGTGACCTTATGCCCCGCGTAGGCGAACGCGACGGCGATGCCGCGTCCCATGCGGCCGGCCCCGAGACAGGCAATGGCGCGGCTGGTCATCGATCAAAATCCCCTGCGAAGGAGTGTCTGCAACTCGGTCTTGTCGAGCTTGCCAAGACCCAGCGTACCGAGCGTTCGGCCTTCTCGCGCAAAGTTCTCGCCGCAGATCGCGCCGCCGATGGCCAGGAAAGCCTTGGCCAGCGGCGTGGCCGCGCCCGCCAGGCCGGCGACGGAAACCAGCAGCGAGAGCCCGAGGCGCAAATCCTCACGCATGTAGCGGTGTTCGGTCAGGACGATTCGCTCGCGCCAGTCGCCGGAATCGGTCAACCGGTCGTGCGAGCCACGGCCATACATCCAGATCTCGCCCTCCCTCGCGTAGTGATGAGCGAGCGGGAAATGCGGCGCGCTATATCCGAGCGCCTCGCGCACCGCGACCCGCTCGGCATCGAGTGCGTCAGTGACTCGGCGTATCGAGGCCTGCGTGCCCTCCTTGTGGATGTCCCATGTCTCGAAATGCTCGATCGGGCCCGCATTCATCACGATCAGTGGTGGATGAATGATGGGGCCGGCATTCATCAGCGCGCCGGACAGCGCGTCTCCGCACGGCTCGATCACGCCGGGAAAGGCCCGTTCAATCACGTCGAGCGCGCGCGGTGCCTGATCGAGCGGAAACACCCCAACCGGCAGTCGTTTGGCGCGGATGGTGATCGCGACCTCGAACGGCCTGTGTTTGCGGGTCAGCCAGGGCAGCGTGCCAGTCTCGGCGAAGCTCGCCTTGGCATGGTTGCCGGCGTCCCGCGCGGCCCGCGCGAAGATCATCGAGCCGAAGGTCGCCGGCGGCAGAAACACGACCTGGCCGTCTCGCAGATGCGGAGCCAGCAGGCGGGCGATGTCCGCCTGTGCGAAAGCAGGAGCGGGGCACAGGATCAGCTCTGTGCCGTTGACGGCTTCGGCGATGTCGGTCGTGACCAGCGCGAGCTTCACGTCGTGGCGGCCGTTGTGGTCCTTCATCAGGATGCGTGAGCCGGCGGCGCGATGCGCTGCGACCTGATCGGCGTCACGGCGCCAGAGCCGGACGTCATGTCCCGCCATCGCGAAATCGCTTGCGGCCGCGAAAGAGCCGTTTCCCCCACCCAGAACTGCAATCTTCAAGATACGTCTCCTTGTGCGCGCGACTGCGCATCAAGCTGCTTCAGCAGGAAATGCTGCACCTTGCCCAACGCCGTGCGCGGCAGATCGCCGACGAAGACGATGTCGCGTGGAACCTTGTAACGCGCGAGCTGCGCTTGAAGATGCGCTCTGAGTTCGTCCGCTTCGGGGCGGCAGCCGGTCCGCGGGATAACGTAGGCGATAGGTACCTCGTCCCAGCGCGGGTCCGGCCGGCCGATCACGGCGCATTCGCTGACATCGGGGTGTTCGAGCAGCACGCGCTCGACCTCGGCCGGGTAGACGTTTTCTCCCCCCGAAATGATCATGTTCTTCTTGCGGTCGCGGACCCAGAAATAGCCGTCGGCGTCGCACAGGCCGATATCGCCGGTGCGATACCAGCCGTCGTGCAGCGCATCGCGTGTGGCCTCCGCATTGCCCCAATATTCGAAGAACACGTTGGGACCGCGCACCGCGATCTCGCCCGGCGTGCCCGCCGGCACCTCGCTGCCGGCCGGATCGATCACCTTTGCCTCGCAGCACAAGCCGGCAAGTCCGGTTGAGCCGGCGCGCGCAAGATCGCCGCCGAGGCGCGTATAGATCGCAATTGGGCAGGTCTCCGTCGAGCCGTAGACCTGAAGCACAGGAACCTCGCGGGCGACGAAACGATCGATCAGATGCGGCGGCACGATGGTCGAGCCGGTCGCGACGGCCTTGAGCGACGTAAGATCGGTCACGGCCCAGGCGGGATGCTCGCTCACGGCCTGGATGATCGCCGGTACCATCACGGTTAGCGTCGGTCGCTCCCGTTCGATGGCCGCCAGAGCCGTGTCTGGTGCGAAACGGGCGTGGATCGTGACGGTCGCGCCAAGCTGGAGCGCCGGCGTGGTCTGGATGTTGAGGCCGCCGACGTGGAAGAACGGCAGCACTGTCAGCACATGATCCTCGGACGTCATGTTGTGCATGTGCTGGCTCATGACGCCGTTCCAGAACAGCGCCTCCTGACGCAGCACCGCGCCTTTCGGCCGTCCCGTCGTTCCAGAGGTGTAGACGACGAGCAGCGGGCAGGAGAGATCGGTGTGCGGATTGCGGCCGCTGCCCTCGCTGCGCGCCAGCAGGCTTTCGAAGGTCGCCCCGTGCAGCGGCGCGAAGTCTAGCCCGACGACCGATAGTCCCGGGGTAGTCCGCGCAAGATCCGCAAGAACTCCCTCGAACGCTTGTTCGAGCACGAGAACCTTCGCGCCGGCATCGGTGAGAATGAAGAGCTGCTCGGCGACGGCCAGCCGCCAGTTCAGCGGCACCAGTATCGCCCCGAGCCGCGCACAAGCGTAGAGCAGGACGAGATAGTCCGGCCGGTTCAGGCTCAGGATAGCCACGCGGTCGCCTCGGCCGACGCCGAGTTCCTGCTTCAGGGCCGAGGCGGTTCGTTCGATCCGCGCGGCGAACGTCGCATAGCTGAGCCGTTCCCCCTCGAAGGCGATCGCCGTCTTGTCCGGCGCGAATGCCGCGTTGCGGTCGATCAGGCTACAGAGGTCCACCGTCAGTCGTCCGTCTCGCCGGCCTCGTACAGCGCCTCGCGCCCGATCCGGTCGAGGCAGAGCTCGGCTGTCCAGGGCAGCATGAGCGAGCCGCAGCGGCTGTCGCGATAGATGCGCTCAAGCGGCAGTGATCGGAGCATCGCCTGGCCGCCGCAGGTGCGGATCGCGAGAGCTGCGAGTTCATTGGCCCCCTCCATCACCGAATATTGCGCGGCATAGGCGCGCAGAACCTGCTCCTTGCTTGGATTGGCGCGCGCCTCGGTGACGGTCTGGAACCAGATCGCCTTGATCTGCTCGAGCTTGATCTGCATCTGCGCCAGCGCGATCTGCTTGGTCGGATACATCCGCCGCTTGACCGGCGGCATGCCCGGGACCTCGCCGCGCAGATAACGCACGGTGAAATCATAGGCGGCTTGCGCGAGGCCCATATAGGTCGGCGACAGCGTCAGGAACATGTGCGGCCAGCGCATCGCGGCCTGGAAATAGACCCCGCGCGGCATCAGCGCGGCATCTTCCGGCACGAACACGTCCTTGAACAACAGCGTGCGCGAGACCGTTCCGCGCATGCCGAGCGGATCCCAGTCGCCGACGACGGAGACGCCTTCCGATTTTGCTGAAATGGCGAGGTAGAGGGTGTTGCGGCGCGAAGCCTTCTCGCCTTCCTCGATCTCGGTGCAGAGCACGCCGTAATAGTCGGCATGACCGGAGAGCGATGCAAAGATCTTCTTGCCGTTGACGATCCAGCCGCCTTCCACGGGCTTTGCTTCCGTGCCGAAGGCAACGCCGCCGGCGGCGGCCGCGCCACCCTCCGAGAACGGCTGCGAATAGATTGCCCCGTCCTCGACAATGCGCTTGTAGTGAACCGCGCGCCGCCGCTCGTGCTCCGCGCGGGTCTCGGCGTCCATGTCGAGATCGTCGGCGAGCGGCCCCGACCACAGGGTCGAGCAGACATGCATGTTCCAGGTGAGCGCAGTGGCGCCGCAATAGCGGCCGATCTCGGCCGCCGCCAAGGCATAAGTCTGGTAGTTCGCGCCGAGCCCGCCGTGCTTCTTGGGGACGGCGATGCCGAGCAGACCGACGCGATGCAGGTCGCGATAATTCTCCGTCGGGAAGATCGCCTCGCGGTCGTAAGTCGCGGCGCGGCCGGCGAACACGCTCTGACCGATTTCCCGCGCGCGTGCGATGATGCCGGCCTGTTCGTCGCTAAGGCGAAATGCGACGGGATCGAAGATGGGGGCATCCAGCGCGACCTTGTCGGTGGCGCCGATGTTCTTGCTGACTTGCATGGTCATGGCGCAGACACCTTATGCTATGGTCGCGACGGAGTTCAGGAACCGGCCGAGGGCCTCGTCAAAGGCATCAGGGCGCTCGAGGTTGGCGAGATGCCCCACGCCGGCCAGCTCGACATATTCGGCCGAAGGAATGTAGGTCGCCGTCTTCGCCATCATCGGAGCGGGGGCGTTGTTGTCCTTGGAACCGGACAGCAGCAGCGTCGGGACGGAAATATCCCTGAGCGTGCTGCGCTGATCGAAGCCGATCAAGGCCAGCATCATCGCGCGATAGCTCGCCTCGGGCACGCTTGCCATGCACTCGCGCGCAAGCTCCATTCCTCTGGAATCAGGATCGTCACCGACCAGTTCCTTCACCAGGGAAGGCGCCAGCGACTTCATCGTCTCGCCACGATCGAGCGGCCCAAGCCGCGCCGCGATGAATGATTTCTGCCAGTCGCCGTCGGCCTTGCCGAAGGCCGGGCTGGTCTGCGCCAGGACGACCGCATGCGCCAGTTTCGGCGATTGCACCAGCCATTTCTGGACGATCATGCCGCCGATCGAATGGCCGACCAGAATGGGCCTGCTTGCGCCGATCTGCTCGATGAATTGCTGGAACGCGTCGGCCAGGGCGGCGATGCTGACGCTCGCGAGCGGCGCCGACCCGCCATAGCCGGGCATGTCCCATGCGATCGCGCGAAAGCGGTTGCTGAAGGTGGCAAGTTGCTGCCTCCAGGCCCGCGCCGCGCCACCAATGCCGTGCAGGAAAATCAGAGGTGTTGCGCCCGGATCGCCTGCAGCTTCATAGGCGAAGCGTCCGTCCTTTGTTATCATTGGCACAGGTTGCGACACGCAACGTCCTTTCGCTGGGCCTGCCGATGCTAACAGGCCTGAGGGCGATGGGAAGGGACAATTTTATACTTAAAGCAATTTTCGGGCCGGTCGTTCCTGGGAGGGTGTCTGCGACCCCGGTCCGCGCTTTCGTTGCAAAAATTTGAAGCTTAAAATATATCGAGGGAACGATCAGCAGATCCCAGGGAGCCAGCGCATGTCTGCATTGCCCCATTCGCCGCACGCGCTGGTGACCGGAGGTGGTCGCGGCATCGGCCGCGCGATCGCCGCCTCTCTCGTCGAGGCAGGTGCGACCGTAACGGTGCTCGGCCGCAACGCCGCCGTTCTCGAAGAGGCGGTCAAGGCAGGAGCCGCGCATTTTGCGGCGGTCGCCGACGTCTCGGATGAAGCTGCGCTGAAGGCTGCCATCGCCGAGGCGAGTGCGCGGCAGCCGATCGATATCCTGGTCGCCAATGCTGGAAGCGCCGAATCCGCGCCGTTCTCCAAATCCGACAGCGCGCTGTTCGCGCGCATGATGGATGTCAATTTCATGGGCGTGGTCAATGCCATCAGCGGTGTGCTGCCGGTAATGAAGGATCGTCGCTACGGCCGTATCGTCGCGATCGCGTCGACGGCCGGGCTCAAGGGCTATGCCTATGTCAGCGCCTACACTGCGGCCAAGCACGCCGTGATTGGTCTGGTGCGTTCGCTCGCCCTTGAGATGGCCGGAAACAACGTGACCGTGAATGCTGTCTGCCCCGGCTTCACTGACACGGATCTCGTTGCCGGCAGTATCGAGAACATCATGAAGAAGACCGGGCGCAGCCGCGAGCAGGCCATCGCCGAGCTCGCGAAGCATAATCCGCAAGGAAGGTTGATCACGCCTCAGGAGGTCGCGGATGCGGTGCTCTGGCTGTGCGGCGAGGGTGCCGGTGCGATCACCGGGCAGGCGATCGCGGTTGCCGGTGGTGAAATTTAGCGCGCGTGCACAGGTTGCGGAACAACGAAGCCAAGGAGATCTCATGAGCAGACCAGCCAACCCCGTGACCTTGCCGCTTGCGGATTATTCGCCGCAGCATTTCCTGCTGGCCGTGGTCGACGGTGTTGCCACCGTGACGCTCAACCGTCCCGAAAGGAAGAACCCGCTGACCTTCGAGAGCTATCGGGAGCTGACGGACTTTTTCCGCGCATGCGCGTTCGATGACGCGGTCAAGGCCATCGTCGTCACCGGCGCCGGCGGCAATTTCTCGTCCGGTGGCGACGTGTTCGAGATCATCGGCCCGCTCGTGAAGATGGACACCAAGGGATTGACGGCCTTCACCCGGATGACGGGCGATCTCGTCAAGGCGATGCGGGCCTGCCCGCAGCCGATCGTCGCGGCGGTCGAGGGCATCTGCGCCGGGGCCGGGGCGATCGTCGCCATGGCGTCGGACATGCGGCTTGCGGCGAGCGGGGCCAAGGTTGCGTTCCTGTTCAACAAGGTCGGCCTTGCCGGCTGCGACATGGGCGCCTGTGCGATTCTGCCACGGATCATCGGACAGTCCCGCGCCTCCGAGCTGCTCTACACCGGCCGCTTCATGACCGCGGAGGAGGGGGAGCGCTGGGGCTTCTTCAGCCGTCTCATCACGCCGGAGCAGGTGCTGCCGCAGGCCCAACTGCTGGCCAGGCAAATCGCGGAAGGGCCGACTTTCGCCAATACCATGACCAAGCGGATGCTGGCGATGGAATGGGCGATGTCGATCGAGGAGGCGATCGAGGCTGAAGCCGTTGCCCAGGCGCTGTGCATGACGACGGCGGATTTCGAGCGCGCGTTCGAGGCCTTCGCCAACAAGGTCAAACCGGTCTTCCGGGGCGACTAGGCCGGCTTTTCCCTTGGCCTTGCAGCAACGGGGACTTGCGCAAAATTATTTTAGGCTTAAAATAGTTTTCATGGCCGGGTGAATTGGCGAGGCTCCCATGAAAGTCGCGATCATCGGTGGCGGACCCGCGGGTCTCTATGCTGCGATCCTGCTCAAGAAGCAGCGGCCGGGCGCCGACATCACGGTGTATGAGCGCAACGGGGCCGACGATACCTTCGGTTTCGGCGTGGTGTTCTCGGACGCCACGCTGGACAATTTCGAGAAGCACGATCTTCCGAGCTACCGCCGCATCACCCAGGAATTCGCCTATTGGGACGACATTGCCGTGCATTTCCGCGGCACGGTGCACCGGGTTGGCGGCAACGGCTTTTGCGGTTGCTCGCGGCAAAAGCTGCTCCTGATCCTCCAGGAGCGGGCGCGCGAGCTCGGCGTCGTCCTGCATTTCGAAGTGGATATCGATGACGAGTCCCGCTTCGCTGATGCCGATCTGATCTTGATTGCCGACGGCGTCAACAGTCGCTTCCGCGAAAAATATGTCGATCATTTCCAGCCGGAGGTCGACCTTCGCGCCAACAAGTTCGCCTGGATGGGGTCGACCAAGCCGCTGGATGCCTTCACCTTCATCTTCCAGGAGACGGAGTGGGGGCCGTTCATCGCCCATGCCTATCAGTACGAGGCCGGGCATTCGACCTGGATTTTCGAAACCGATCCGCAGACGTTCGAGCGCGCCGGGCTGACGGGGCTGAACGAGAGCCAGTCCGCGGCGCGGATGGCCGACATCTTCGGCTGGTTCCTCGATGGGCACAAGCTGCTCACCAATCGCTCGATGTGGCGCAATTTCCCGATGATCCGCAGCAAGCGCTGGGTGAGGGACAACATGGTGCTGCTGGGTGACGCCAAGGCGAGCGCGCATTTCTCGATCGGCTCCGGCACCAAGCTCGCGATGGAAGACGCGATCGCGCTGGCCGAGGCGATGGAGAAGGCCCCCAGCATCAAGGCGGCGCTCGATCGCTATGAGCATGGCCGCCGCGAGGAGGTCGAGAAAACGCAGCATGCCGCCGACGTCTCG
Organism: Bradyrhizobium sp. 14AA; assembly: GCF_054185205.1. Classification (NCBI taxonomy): domain Bacteria; kingdom Pseudomonadati; phylum Pseudomonadota; class Alphaproteobacteria; order Hyphomicrobiales; family Nitrobacteraceae; genus Bradyrhizobium; species Bradyrhizobium sp. 14AA. The sequence continues at coordinate 116,356 of NZ_JAVAYM010000005.1, forward strand.
CTGGTTTGGTTCGAGCACGTCGATCGCTTCTGGAACTTCGATCCCGTGCAGTTCGCCTTCGGCGTGATGACACGCTCGAAGGCGATCACCTACGACAATCTCAAGCTTCGTGCGCCCGATTTCGTGGCCGAGGTCGAGAAGTCCTTTGCAAAACAGGTTCGACATAGCGGCTTCGACGTCGACACCAACAAACCCATGGTGCCGCTGTTCCAGCCATTCCGCCTGCGCGAGATGGAGATCGCCAACCGCGCCGTGATGTCGCCGATGTGCATGTATTCGGCGAAAGAGGGCGTCCCGACGGACTTCCATCTCGTGCACTATGGATCACGCGCGATCGGTGGCGCCGGGCTGATCTTCACCGAGATGACCTGCATCAGCCGTGACGCCCGCATCACGCGAGGCTGCGCCGGCCTGTGGAATGACGAGCAGGAGGCTGCGTGGCGGCGCATCGTGGATTTCGTCCACGGTAACTCGGCCGCAAAAATCTGCCTGCAACTCGGGCATGCCGGCCGCAAGGGCGCGACCAAGCTGATGTGGGATGGCATTGACCGTCCACTGGAGGCGGGCGGCTGGGACGTCGTCTCGGCGTCGCCGCTGCCCTATTTCCCCGACAGCCAGGTGCCGCGCGAGCTCGATCGCGCCGGCATGAACGCGGTGCGGGATGCTTTCGTCGCCGCGGCCGAGCGCGGCGAGCGCTGCGGCTTCGACATGCTCGAACTGCACTGCGCCCACGGCTATCTGCTCGCAAGCTTCATCTCGCCGCTGACGAACACCCGCACGGACGAATATGGCGGCTCACTCGAGAACCGCCTGCGTTTCCCGCTCGAGATCTTCGAGGCGCTGCGGGCGGTGTGGCCGTCGCATAAGCCGATGTCGGTGCGCATCTCGGCAACCGACTGGGCGGAGGGCGGCGTCACCGGCGACGACGCCGTGGCGATCGCGCGGGCCTTCGCCGAGGCCGGCGTCGATCTCGTCGACGTCTCGACCGGGCAGACCGTCCGTGATTCACAGCCGATCTACGGCCGCATGTTTCAGACGCCGTTTTCCGACCAGGTCCGCAACGAGGCGCGCGTGGCCACCATGTGCGTCGGCAACATCACGACGGCCGACCAGGCCAACACCATTCTGGCCGCTGGCAGGGCGGATCTCGTGGCACTTGGGCGGCCGCATCTGGTCGATCCCTTCTTCACCATGAAGGCCGCGGCCTGGTATGGCGCGGACGACGCGTTCTGCCCGCCGCAATATCTGCCGGGAAAAGACCAGGTTTTCCGCAATAGTGTGCGCGACCGGCAGGATCTCGAGGAGTTGCGCATTAAGGCTAAGCCCAAGACCCGGGCCGAGCTCAAGGCGGAGGCGACAAAGCCGCTTGCGGCGGAGTAACCGCCCGTGCGACGTTAACCTCGTTGCCTCAAGTATTTCGAGTGGAGTAAGGGCGATGAAGGCGATTATCGTCGGTGGCGGTATCGGGGGTCTCACCACGGCATTGATGCTGCGCTCGCGCGGCCTCGACTGCGAGATCTTCGAGCAGGCCGACACCATCCGCGAGCTCGGTGTTGGCATCAACACGCTGCCGCATGCCATGCGTGAGCTTGCCGGCCTCGGTCTGTTGCAGAAGCTCGACGACGTCGCGATCCGTACCGACCAGCTCTATTACCTCAATCGTCACGGCCAGGAAGTCTGGCGCGAAGCCCGCGGCATCGACGCCGGCCATGACGTTCCGCAATTCTCGATCCATCGCGGCCGGCTTCAGGGCGTCATCCATCGCGCCGTCGAGGAGCGGCTCGGAGTGGACGCAATCCACACCGGCTGCCGTCTCGGTGCCTTCACGCAGGACGAGGGCGGCGTCACCGCCTATTTCTTCGATCGGGCCGGCGCGCACGTCCATACCGCGCGCGGCGACATCCTGATCGGCGCCGACGGCATTCATTCGCGCGTGCGCGAGACGCTGTTCCCGAACGAGGGGCCGCCGTGCTGGAACGGCCTGATGCTGTGGCGCGGTGCGCGCGACTGGCCGCTGTTCCTCACCGGCAAATCGATGATCGTGGCCGGCGGCCTCAATGCCAAGGTGGTGATCTATCCGATCGCTGAGGGATCGAGCGCGGCAAGCCGCCTCACCAATTGGGCGGTCCTGGTGAAGGTCGGCGAAGGCAACGCCCCGCCGCCGCGGAAGGAAGACTGGTCGCGGCCGGGCCGCCGCGAGGAGCTGATGCCGCATGTGGCGCGCTTCTCGGTGCCTTATGTCGATGTGAAGAGCCTGATTTCGGCGACGCCCGAATTCTACGAATATCCGACCTGCGACCGCGATCCCTTGCCCTATTGGTCGTCGGGCCGAGTCACGCTGATCGGCGATGCCGCGCACCCCATGTATCCGGTCGGCTCCAACGGTGCGTCGCAGGCGATCCTCGACGCGCGCTGCCTCGCCGACGCGCTGGTGCGCGCCGAGCATCCGCGTCAGGCGCTGCTCGAATACGAGAAGAAGCGCCTGCCGATGACGGCGGACATCGTGCGCTCCAACCGGCGCGGCGGCCCGGAGGGTGTCATCGACGCCGTCGAGCAGCTTGCTCCTGACGGATTCGACGATGTCGACAACGTGCTGAGCTATTCTCAGCGCGAGGCGATCGTACGCGGTTACGCCACCAAGGCGGGCTTCGCCGCAGTCCCGGGACTTGCGGCGGTGCGCGCGTAAGACACGCCTCTAGCCGGCGCCGGGAGGCGGCGGCAGGAAGTGGATGTTGAACTCGGCGGCCATCGCCACCACGTCCTCCGGCTTCTGCTCCTTCATGTTGTGAAGGCCCCAGAACAGGTCGAACAGCTTGCGGCTCGGCGCGACCCAGAACAGCACCTTGGCGGTCTGCTCCGACTTGTTGAAGATGCCGTGCGGCACGCCCATGCCGAGCCGGATCAGATCGCCGGCGGTGGCCTGCGACTCGGAATTGCCGAGCATGAAATCGAGCTTGCCCTCCAGCATGTAGAGATACTCATCCTGGTCGGGATGGATGTGGGGCGGGACGAACGTGCCCGGCGGCAACGTCGCATGCCAGGAGAAGCTGTTCTCGGCGTAGCTCTTCGGCACATAGGTCTGGCCGAGGATGTTCCAGGAGATGCCCTGGATTCCCTCATTGGCCCGCGTGATGCCTGTGATTTCGCTCTTCATTGTAGTCCTCCCGTAACGCGATGCGCGGCTATTGTTCGAGCATGATCTTTTCGGAAAACCGCTGAACACTTTTCCGGATCATGCTCAGTTCGCCGCCTTGCAGTCCTTGGCATAGCGGTCGCCGTAATTCTCAAAGACCTTCTGGACGATCTCGGTCTGGAACTTGCCGTCCGGACGCTTGGCGACCTTGGTCAGGTAGAAGTCCTGGATCGGATAGCCGTTGGTGTTGAACTTGAAGGCGCCGCGCAGTGAGGTGAAGTCGGCCTTCTTCAGCGCGGCCCCGACGGCGTCCTTGTTCGAAAGGTCGCCCTTCACGGCCTTGACGGCGCTGTCGATCAGCATCGCAGCGTCGTAGGCCTGGAAGGCGTAGGTGCCGGGCACGCTGTTATAGGCGGCCTCATAGGCGGCAACGAACTTCTTGTTCTGGGGATTGTCGAGATTGGGCGCCCAGTTCGCGCCGCCGAACATGCCGACGGCCGCGTCCTGCTGTGCCGGCAGGGTCGATTCATCCACCGTGAAGGCCGAGAGCACCGCTATGGTGTCGGCGAGGCCGGCCTGCTTGTACTGCTTGACGAGATTGACGCCGAGCCCGCCCGGCATGAACGTGAACAGGGCATCGGGCTTCTGGGACGAGATCTTCGAAAGCTCCGGCTGGAAGTCCAGCGTGTTGAGCGGCATGTAGGATTCCTCGACGATCTCGCCCTTGTAGTCGAGCTTGAAGCCCGCCACCGAATCCTTGCCGGCCTGATAGTTCGGCACCATCAGGTACATGCGCTTGTAGCCGCGATCCTGCGCGACCTTGCCGAGGACCTCGTGGACTTGGTCGTTCTGATACGACGTCACATAGAAGAACGGATTGCAGTCCTTGCCCGCAAAGGTCGACGGGCCGGCATTGGGGCTGATCAGGAACACTTTCGATTCCGTCACAGGGCGATGGATCGCCTGGAGGATGTTGGAGAAGATCGGGCCGACCACGAAGTCGACCTTGTCGCGCTCCAGAAGGCCCTTGACCTTCGTCACCGCTGCGTCGGGCTTGAGCTCGTCGTCAACCACGACGACCTCGACATCGCGGCCGCCCATCTTGCTGCCGAGGTCCTTCACCGCGAGCGCAAAGCCGTCGCGAACCTGCTGGCCAAGCGCGGCGGCGGGGCCCGACAGGGTCACGACCACACCGAGCTTGATCTTCTCCTGGGCGAGGGCAGGGGTCATTGCGGTGCCGAGCAGCAAGGCGGCCGCAGCCAAGGTCGTTCTCGTTGTCATGATCTGTCCCCCGTGACATCAGGGCTTGCGCTGCAAGCCGCGTATTCCAATCCAAGCTTATGCCGATGATGGCTGCCGCGGCAAGCAGAGCTCAAGTGCCGCCATCCTGCGGGCAGCGGCGCATGCAAGCGTCGCGCCAATTATTTGAAGCCTAAAGAAACTGCCCTGCGGTCGATTGTTGCAGCTTTGGACTTGCAGCCGGCTTCAATTTATTTGAAGCTCAAAATGTTGGGCAATCCGCGCGGCGCCAATGCCGACCGTGAGTGACTGCATCGAGATGCTCGATTCCGAGACCAAGGCCGTCGAAACGCCGGAAGACCATGCCGAAGAGCTTCGGCTGTGGCTGCGCCTCCTGACCTGCACGACCCTGATCGAGGGCGAGGTCCGCGGCCGGCTGCGGCAGCGCTTCGACGTCACGCTGCCCCGTTTCGATCTGATGGCACAGCTCGACAAGGCGCCGGACGGCATGACGCTGTCCGATGTCTCCAAGCGCATGATGGTGTCGAACGGCAACGTGACCGGTCTCGTCGAGCGCCTCGTGGAATCCGGCCATCTCGACCGTCGTACCTCGGAGACGGACCGCCGCGTCCAGGTCATCCGCCTCACGAAACTCGGCCGGGCCGAGTTCCGCAGGATGGCTGCGGAGCACGAAACCTGGATCGCCGATCTCTTTGCCGACCTGACGCCGAAGGATGTGCGCGAATTGATGCGGCTCCTCGCCAAGACCAAGGCGTCGGCGCAGAAATCGGCCGCGCGCCGCCGGCCGTAAGCCCGGCCAGGGCAGGCCACCAATCCCTTTTGCCGCAGGAAAAAGCACGGGATGTCCAAAATCCGCTATTGCGCGAAATTGTTTTAAGCCTAAAATGTTTTCCAGATCCTGCTGCCGGGTGCTTTCCATGCTGAAAGGAGCGTGCGATGGCCAACGCCGCCAAGATTCACGTGTCGGACTCGCATGACGGCAACGCCGCAACGGCGCATGTCGATCTGTTCGCACGGCAACATCTGCCGCCGCGCGAGCTCTGGCCCGAATTCGTCTTCACGCGGCCGGAGCTGCGCTATCCGCCGCGACTGAACTGCGTCAGCTACTTCCTCGACCGCTGGGTCGAGCAGGGCCATGGTGACGCCCCTTGCGTCATCAGCCCCGCTGTCAGCTACAGCTATCGCGAGCTGCAAGCGCTCGTGAACCGCACAGCCAATGTGCTGGTCGGCAAGCTGGGTCTCGTCCCCGGCGGCCGTGTGCTGTTGCGCTCGGCCAACAACCCCATGATGGTTGCGACCTATCTCGCGGTGATCAAGGCCGGCGGCATCGTCGTGGCGACAATGCCCCTGCTGCGTGCCAAGGAACTATCCTATCCGATCCAGAAGGCGGAGATCTCGCTGGCGCTGTGCGACGGAAAGCTCTCCGAGGAGATGGAGAAGGCAAAGCTGGCTGCTCCCGGCCTCAGGCATGTGGTCTATTGGGGCAATGGTACGAGCGACTCCCTCGAGGCGCTGATCGCGGATGCAAGTTCTGAGTTCAAGGCTGTCGATACCGCCTCCGACGACGTCTGCCTGATCGCTTTCACGTCGGGCACGACGGGCGATCCCAAGGGCACCATGCACTTCCACCGGGACATGCTGGCGGTGTGCGATGGTTATGCACGCAACATCTTGCGTGCCGAGCAGAAGGACCGCTTCGTCGGCTCGGCGCCGCTCGCCTTCACCTTCGGCTTCGGCGGCGTGCTGTTTCCGATGCATATCGGTGCCTCCTTTGTCGTGCTGGAGAAGACGACGCCGGACGAGATCCTGACTGCGATCGAGCAATACAAGACCACGGTCTGTTTCACAGCGCCGACCGCATACCGCGCCATGATCGGCAAGCTTTCGGGGCGCGACATCTCCTCGCTTCGAAAGTGCGTCTCCGCCGGTGAGACCCTGCCTAAGCCGACCTTCGATGCCTGGCTCAAGACCACCGGCATCAAGCTGATGGATGGCATCGGCTCGACCGAATTGCTGCACATCTTCATCAGCGCGACCGAGGAGGAAATCCGCCCCGGCGCAACCGGCAAGCCCGTGCCGGGTTATGAAGCAAAGATCGTCGACGATGCCGGCAATGATGTGCCGCCGGGCACGATGGGGAAGCTCGCGGTGCGCGGGCCGACCGGCTGTCGTTATCTCGCCGACGAGCGGCAGCGCAAATACGTCCAGAACGGCTGGAATATCACCGGCGATACCTACCTGATGGATAGCGACGGCTATTTCTGGTACCAGTCGCGCTCCGACGACATGATCGTGTCGGCCGGCTACAACATCGCGGGCACGGACGTCGAGGCGGCGCTGCTCACGCATCCTTCCGTCGCCGAGTGCGGCGTCGTCGGTGCGCCGGACGAGGCGCGCGGGATGATCGTGAAGGCCTATGTCATCGCCGCAGCTGGCGTGACGCCGGACGCCCAGCTGGCGACCGAGTTGCAGGAACATGTCAAACGCGAGATCGCGCCGTACAAATATCCGCGGGCGATCGAGTTCGTGACGCGGCTGCCGAAAACCGAGACCGGCAAGTTGAAACGCTTTGCCCTGAGACAATTGGCGCAGGCCGCAGTGACGTCCTCGGGCGTCGCGGCGGAATGAATAGAGGATAGAGAATTGTCTGTGACGACGCCGAAGGGCCCGCAGCTCGCGGTGCTGCCGACAGCAGCCGAGAACGAAATCCGGTCAGCGGCGCAGGTGCTGCAGCCGTCCGGCTGGCCGGTGCCGAAGGGTTATGCCAACGGCATGGCCGCCGAGGGACGTATCGTCGTCACCGGCGGAGTGATCGGCTGGGACGCCGAGGAGCGCCTTGCCGACGGCTTCGTCGCGCAGGTGCGGCAGACCCTCGGCAATATCGCCGCGATCCTGGCCGAAGCCGGCGCGCGGCCCGAGCATCTCGTGCGCCTGACCTGGTACGTCGTCGATATGGACGAGTACCTGACGAACCTCAAGGAGCTCGGCAAGGTCTACCGTGCCGTCTTCGGCGCGCACTATCCCGCGATGGCGCTGGTCCAGGTCGTGCGCCTCGTGGAGAAGGCGGCGCGCGTCGAGATCGAGGCCACCGCCGTCATTCCGAGCTGAATCGCGTTTGGTTCAGCTCGCCTTGGCGAGATCGTCGTCCTCGGGCGAGTTCAGGTAGACGCCAGACATGGTGTCGACCCAGCACAGATGGTCGTGCACCTTCTTTACGCCCTCGACGTTCTCCGCCGCGACGACCGCGGCCTGCCGCGCCCGCTCTTCGGTGATGACGCCGCTGAGGTGAACGATGCCGTCGCGGACGATGACGTTGAGTCCGAACGGACACCAGTCGTTCTTCTCCATGGTGTCGATGATGCGGGTGCGAATGTGATCGTCGTCCGCCGTCGGATCCGGCACCTCGCGGGCGAGCCCGGCCACCGCCTGCAGCAGGTTGGCGCGGGATACGATCCCGACGACCTTGTCGCCGCGCACGACCGGCAGGCGCTTCACGTTGTTCCGTTCCATGAGATCGACGATCTCCGCGAGCGCCGTATCCTCGGTGATGGTCACAACCGATGCCGTCATCACTTCCGAGACCTTGCGGCCGTGCTCTTGGACGAAGTCGCTGGCTGATGTGCCGGGGCCGAGAATGAACCTCAGCCAGCGCCCGCGCGTGCGCCCGGTGCCGATTTCGCTGCGGCGGATGAAATCCCCTTCTGAGACGACGCCAACCAGCTTGCCGGTATCGTCGACCACCGTGAGGCCGCTGACATGCCGCTTCAGCATGATGTTTGCTGCCTCGACGATGCTGGTGTCGGGGGTGACCGAGATGACCGACCGGGTCATGATCTGGTGGGCGCGCATGGCAGTCTCCGCTGGCTTGCCGAATTTCGATAGGCAAAACCTAGCTGCAGCGTCGAGGCGGGGTTTGACCCAGGTCAAGCGGAAGAAGCTGGTTCTGCTTGATTAAGCAATTGTGATCCGCGGCGCGGATTTGATGCAGCTCAACGCGCATCCGGAGCGTCGCCATATCCTGCTTCCGACTGAGACGAGAAGCCCGCAGGAACATCCAGCCATGAGCGTCGTGCAGATATTTCCACGGGCCGAAGAGCCGCCTGCGCAGGCGATCTCCGTCAATCCCGTTGTTGGCCCTGAAGCCTCGGCGCCGCCGCCCGAAGCGCCCGCGGGCAAGCCGGTCGCCGCCGATCCTTCGCCTGCATCGGAGCCTTACCCTGTCGACCGCGCGTTTCACGCGACGCTGGCGCGTTTCACGGGCGGCATTTCGCCGCTGGCCTTGTCGCTCGCCTGGCTCGACTGGGGTTCGCATCTCGCTGCTGCGCCACAGCGCCAGATGGAGATCTCGCGCTACGTCCTTCGCGACACCGCTCAGTTCCTGCAAGCAGCCGCGCACGCGACATCGCAAAAGCCCTGGTCCGTGATCGAGCCGCAGGCGCGGGATCGCCGCTTCAAGGGCCGGCAATGGGAGACCGCGCCGTTCAACCTGCTTGCGCAGGCGTTTCTGCTCGGCGAGCGCTGGTGGCACGATGCCACGACCGGCGTGCGTGGCGTCTCGCACGCAAATGAAGCGATCGTCGAGTTCTCGATGCGCCAGATGCTCGACATGCTGGCGCCCTCGAATTTCGCGGCGACCAATCCGCAGGTGCTGGAGAAGGCATTCCAGAGCGGCGGCGAGAATTTCGTGTTCGGCTGGCAGAATTGGTGCAGCGATTTGATGCGGCTGCTCTCCCTGTCGAAGCCGGCCGACGACGAGAAGTTCGTCGTCGGCAAGACCGTTGCGGCCTCACCCGGCAAGGTCGTCTATCGCAACGAGCTGATCGAGCTGATCCAGTACCACCCGACGACCGCGCAAGTGCGACCCGAGCCGATCCTGATCGTGCCGGCCTGGATCATGAAGTACTACATCCTCGATCTGTCGCCGCAGAATTCGCTGGTGAAGTATCTGACCGATCAAGGCTTCACCGTGTTCGCGATTTCCTGGCGGAATCCCGACGCCAAGGACCGGGATGTCGCCTTCGACGACTATCGCAAGCTCGGCGTCATGGCTGCGCTGGACATGATCGGCCGGATCATGCCGGGTCGGAAGACCCATGCGCTCGGCTATTGCCTGGGCGGCACCTTGCTGTCGATCGCTGCTGCCGCGATGGCGCGCGACGGCGATGGCCGTCTCGGCACGGTCACGCTCCTGGCCGCCCAGACCGACTTCACCGAGGCCGGCGAGCTGACGCTCTTCATCAATGAGAGCCAGGTCGCTTTCCTCGAAGACATGATGTGGCAGCGCGGCTATCTCGACACGGCGCAGATGGCCGGCGCGTTCCAGCTCCTGCGCTCCAACGAACTGATCTGGTCGCGGCTGTCGCACGACTATCTGATGGGCGAGAGCGCGCCACCGAACGATCTGATGGCCTGGAATGCCGACGCCACGCGGCTGCCCTATCGCATGCATTCGGAATATCTGCGAAAACTGTTCCTCGACAACGACCTTGCCGGGGGCCGCTATCGCGTCGACGGCAAGAGCATCTCGCTGTCCGACATCCATGCGCCGATGTTCGTGGTCGGCACGCTCGCCGATCACGTCGCGCCGTGGCGATCGGTCTACAAGATCCACTATCAGGTCGACGCGGACGTGACGTTCCTTTTGACGAGTGGCGGCCACAATGCCGGCGTCGTCGCACCTCCGGGAGAGGACGGGCACCGCTATCAAGTGCTCAGCAAGGCCGAGGACGGGCCTTATGTCGGTCCGGATGAATGGCTGAAGCTGGCACCGCGAGCCGAGGGATCCTGGTGGCCGGTATGGACCGAGTGGCTGGGCGCGCGTTCCGGCGCGTTGTCCGATCCGCCGCAGATGGGGCTTGGAGAAGCTCCCGGCCTGCCTGATGCGCCGGGAGACTACGTCCACACCTAATCTTCTGGCTCCGAGTTCGGCGCGAGGTCCGAGGAGCGGAAGGGCTTGGCCTTGTCCAGCTTCCGGTAGGCCGACGAAGCGGTTCGCAACAGCTTCTTTTCCCGCTTGCGGTCGAGGAAGCGAATGCCCGCCTCGGGGACGACCTCGTTCAGCGACGCCGCCAGCGTCTGCCCCCGCGCATCGTCGTTCAACTGCCCGAGGGACTTTTGCGCCTTGCGCAATTGCTTGAGGATCGCCTTCTGCTTCGCCAACGATTCGTCGGCGAACAGGTCCTCCAGCGATTCGACGGAATACGTCATCCGCTTATTGAGAAGCCGCACCTTGTGGCGCTTCTCGACGTCGAGCTTGCGGAGTTTTCGCGCCTTCCTGAGCAGCGTCGCCTCCCATTCCATCAATTTCGCCGTGGCATGGTCGGCGAGCGAGCAGCGGCGCAGTCTCATGGCTTCCTTGCTGCGCCGGGTCGACCAGGGACCGCTCTGGATCCAGCCCGAGACCTGCTCGACCAGGCGGCGATAGCGCGCGGATTGCAGCGCGCGCGCCAGCAGGCGATGACTCTCGGCGCGCTTCTCGTCCCAATGCTGAAGCTCGGCAATCACCGCAAGCTCGCCTCCGCTCTCGGCGATGACCCGCTCGATCGCAACGTCGAGGTCCCGCACCATGCCGAGCTGGTTGTTCAGCCATTTCAGCTCGGTCCAGACCTCCGGTCGCAATCCGTCATCGACCATGGGCGAAAAGAAACGGATGGCGGTGCGCAGATGCGTCAATGCGATCCGGATCTGGTGCAACGCCTCCGGGTCGCCGCGGCATGTGCCGTCATGCTGGGCCAGCACGGCGTCGAGGTGGCGGCGGGCGATGATCCGGAACGCGGTGTCGCAGGCCATGCCGGGGCTGAGGCGGCCGGGCAGGGCGTTGCGCCGCGCCGCCGGCATGGCGCGGGCGGCCGTCGAGGTCGTGGTGGGTCGCGCCATCCTTGCCCGCGCCAATCAGATTACCTTACTTGCCCTCAGCGATCGCGTCCCGGCAGTTCTGGAGCGTCTGCTCTTGTGTCCCGGATGCATCGATGGTCGCCCAGCCGACACGGCCGATATTATAGTGCTCTTGCAGCGCGGCAACCTCTGGCGTCGCGTCGGAGGCGTCTCCCCGGCGGTTTCCGATCCGTGCCTGCCGGGTGGCGAGGTCCGCGACCAGGAATAGGCCGTTCAACGGCACGCTGCGCTCGCGCGCGAGCGCGGCGACGGCGTCCCGTTCGTCCTCGCGGGCGAACACGCCGTCGACGATCGCCGAATGCCCTTGCGCGAGCACCCGCCGGGCGTGCTGAGCCAATTTGTCGTAAACCCGGGCCGTGACCTCTGGCGTGTATGCGGACGGCGGCAGCCGCTGCGTGTCCTCGACCCCGAACATCTGCTTGCGGACGACGTCGCTGCGCAGCACGACGGCACCCGGCTCTGGTGCGACTACCGGCGCGAGCGCGCGTGCCAAGTCCGTCTTGCCGGTGCCTGATAATCCTCCGACCGCAATCAGGCGCGGAGCGGAAGGGCGGATCAGCCTCCCGGCGAGGCCAAAATAGCGACGTGCATCGTCAACAATGCCGGGGTCGTCGGAATGCGGCCACTTCAGCCGTGCCAGTGCCACCTGGGCGCGGATCGCCGCCCGGATGGACATGAACAGCGGCAGGGCGGAGAGCGCGTCGAGATTTTCGGGCGGCGTCGCGGCCAGATACCGGTTCAGGGCAACGTTGGCGGCGACTGGCTGGTCATGGCGCAGCAGGTCCATCAGCGTGAATGCGAGATCGTAGAGCACGTCGACCGTTGCCATCCGCGCGTCGAATTCGATGGCGTCGAACAGCACGGGCTGCCCGTCGATCAGAACGATGTTAGCAAGATGCAGATCGCCATGGCAGCGGCGCACGAAGCCCTGATGGCCGCGCGCTACGAGCAGGGGACCGAGACGGAGAAAGGCCTCGTGCGATGCCTTGCCGAGTTTTTCGATGTCTCCCGCATCGAAATGGCCGCCGGTCCGCAGGCCGTTGCTGTTACCGTCGATCAGGGCAGGGATGGAGGCGACCCATGCTTCGCCGTCGGCGCGTGTCGCCGCCGCGTGCGAAGCTGCGACCGCGTCGGCCGCAGCCGAGGCAAGCGCCGCATCCAGCGGGCCGGCCTTTGCCAGATGATCGAGCGTCCGGTTCTCGTCGAACCGCGCCATGTCTACCGCATATTCGACCGGCTGGCCCTTGCCGTCGATCTTCAACGATCCGTCCGGCTCCTCGGTGACCGCGACGACGCGGTGGTAAATCTGTGGCGCCAGCGGCCGGTTGATTCGGATTTCCTCCTCGCAGGCCGCTTTACGTTTCTCGAGCGTCGAATAGTCGAGGAAGGGAAACCGCACGGCCCGCTTGATCTTCAGCGCGCGCTTGCCGTCCAGGAAGACCGAAGCGCCATGCGTGTCGATCCGCGTCACGCCGCCAGGTTCGGTCAGTGCCTGGAATATCCGCTCCTGCGCCGCCGTTTCATCTCTCATTGAAGCTGGCATCCGAAGCACCATCAGGGCGTCAGCACGGCCGCGCCAAGAATCTGGCCATCGCGCAGCATGCTCAGAACCTCGTTGGCCCGATCGAGCGGAAATGCCGTCGTCTCGCAGCGGATGCCGGCTTGCGGGGCGACCTTTAGAAAATCGTGGCCGTCCTGCCGGGTCAGATTGGCGACCGAGACCAATTGCCTTTCCTCCCAGAGTAAATCATATCGAAAACTTGGAATGTCGCTCATGTGAATTCCGGCGCATACGACGCGGCCGCCTTTGCGCACGGCGCGTAGCGCGGCCGGGACGAGTTCGCCTGCCGGCGCGTAAATGATGGCGGCGTCGAGCGGTTCGTCGGGCATTTCGTCGGATGCCCCCGCCCAGACGGCGCCGAGGCGCCGTGCAAGGCCTTGTGCAGCGGCGTCGCCGCGTCGCGTGAACGCATAGACGGATCGTCCCTGCCAAACAGCGACTTGCGCGATGATGTGGCCGGCGGCCCCAAAGCCATAGAGGCCGAGCCTGTCGGCGCCGCCGGCCAGCACCAGCGAGCGCCAGCCGATCAGCCCCGCGCAGAGCAGCGGCGCAATCTCCACGTCATTGCCGGCATCCCCGAGCGGAAAAGCATAGCGCGCATCGGCGATGGTGTGCGTTGCGTAGCCGCCGTCGCGCGTGCAGCCGGTGAAAAGCGGCGCGTCACAGAGGTTTTCCATGCCGTCCCGGCAGAATCGACAGTTTCCGCATGTGAAACCAAGCCAGGGAATGCCGACGCGATCGCCCGGCGCATGCGTCGCAACATTCGGCCCCACGAGATCGACCCGGCCGACGATTTCGTGGCCGGGCACGATCGGATAGCGAATGTCGGGCAGCTCGGCATCGACGACATGAAGATCGGTTCGGCATACCCCGCAGGCACTGACCTTGACCCGGATCTGACCTTCCCCGGGTATTGGGTCAGGCCGCTCCTCCATCTGGAGCCGCGCTCGTGGGGCCGGTAACACCATCGCACGCATAGATCTCTCCGGGATGAACCACTCCTGCCCGATTATCCATAGAATGGCCGGGTGGCCAGTTCTTGACGTCGGTCAACGCTCGTCGCCGGCTGACCCGGACCGAGTTCCCCGGGATTGACCAGGATCAAGGATCTCGACGAAAGCCGGCGTATTTTGGCGGTTAAGGAGAATCCCGATGCCCATCAAGGATGTCTTTCTGCCGCTTGTCGGCCAGCCGCACGGGCCGGCCCTGGTCGCGATCGAGAAATGCGTGGCTGTCGCCGCCGACCTCGGCGCCAGGATCACCGCGCTCGCCCTCGAGGAAGATGTTTTCGAACGGCCGAAAGTCATTGTGCTCGACGATGCGAATGTTGCGCAGGCCGCCGGTTCGCGCGAGGCGAGCGACATGCAGCAACTCCTGAATACTTTCACCAATGCGGCTTCGCGCGCCAATATTCGCGCCCAAAGCCGAACCGGCAAGGTGCCGACGGATCAAATTGCGTCGATCCTGGCCGAGCATGCCCGTTTCAGCGACCTTACGCTGCTTCCCGTGAAGCCGCACGACAGTCGGACGGAGCACATCGTCGAAACGTTCCTGTTCGAATCCGGACGGCCGATTCTGCTCTGTCCGGAAGATCGTGCTGCGGAGCTGCGGCCCGAGTTCGAGAACGTCATGATTGCCTGGGATCACTCCGCCCGCGCTGCGCGTGCGGTCGGCGACGGACTGCCGATCCTTCAGGCTGCCACGACGGTTCACGTGGTGACCGTGGCAGACGACAAGGCCGACGCGGTCACGCAATCCGGGATGAGTCTGGTCCATCACCTCAGGGAACACGGGATCTATGCCTCGTTCGAAGCGGTGAAAGGCAGCGGCAGCTCGACCGGCAAGGTGCTCGGAAGTTGGGCAAGTTCGCATGCCATCGACGCGATTGTGATGGGCGCCTACCATCATTCGCGCCTGAACGAGATCGTCTGGGGCGGTGTGACAAAGACCGTCATCGGCCAGCCACCATGCTGGGTTATGATCTCGCACTAGAGCATGATCCGGAAAAGTGCGCCGCGATTTTCCGAAAAGATCATGCCTAAACAACCATCGGAACCGCCGCCGACCGGGGCGCATTTGTTTTCATGTCAACGTACCGCCTGAAGAACCTGCTGTCGCCGCGCTCAGTCGCGCTTGTCGGGGCTAGCGCCCGTCCGGTCTCCGTGGGACGCGCCGTCCTGGAGAACATTCACAAGTCCGGATTCAAGGGACAGTTCGGCCTGGTGAACCCGCGCCATGCCGAGATCGGCGGCGTCGCCGCGGTGGCCAGCCTCGACAAGCTGCCGTTCGTGCCCGAGCTCGTGGTCATCACCGCGCCGGCGCGAGAGGTTCCCGGAATCATCGATCAGGCCGGGCGTCGGGGCTCGGCGGGCGCGTTGATCGTCTCGGCCGGGCTCGGTCATGGACCGGGATCGCTGTACGAGGCTGCCATCTCTGCAGCCCGCAAGTACGGTATGCGGCTGATCGGGCCGAACTGTCTCGGCATCATGATGCCGGGCGTGAGCCTCAATGCCAGTTTTGCCGCACACATGCCGGGAGCAGGGAATCTCGCGTTGATTTCGCAATCGGGCGCCATCGCGGCCGGCATGGTCGATTGGGCCGCGCAGCGTGGCGTCGGCTTCTCCGGCATCGTCTCGATCGGCGATCAGATCGACGTCGATATCGCCGACCTGCTCGACTATTTCGCGATGGACCACAACACGCGCGCGATCCTGCTCTATATCGAGGCCATCAAGGACGCGCGCAAGTTCATGTCGGCGGCGCGCGCTGCTGCGCGCGTGAAGCCGGTCGTCGTGGTGAAGTCCGGCCGCATGGCGCAGGGTGCGAGGGCAGCTGCCACGCACACCGGCGCGCTCGCCGGCGCCGACGCCGTCTATGACGCGGCGTTCCGTCGCGCAGGCGTCCTGCGGGTCTCCGATCTGCGCGAGCTGTTCGACTGCGCCGAGACGCTCGGCCGCGTTGAATCGCCGACGGGAAAACGCCTCGCCATCCTGACTAATGGCGGCGGCATTGGCGTCCTCGCCGTCGATCGGTTGGTCGAGCTCGGTGGAGTTCCGGCGACCCTATCGGCGGAGGCACGCAAGAAGCTCGACGACGTGCTGCCGCCAACCTGGTCCGGCGCAAATCCCGTCGACATCGTCGGTGACGCCGACGCCTCGCGCTATGCAGCGGCGCTGGACGTGCTGCTCGCCGATCCCGACAACGATGCAGTCCTTGTGCTCAACGTGCAAACCGCGATTGCTTCGGCTGCCGATATCGCCACGACCGTGACCGAGCTCGTCGGCAAATACCGCGAGCAGCGCCGCCGATGGGCGAAGCCCGTGCTGGCCTCCTGGGTCGGAGCCGATCAGAACATCATTCAGTCGCTCTCGAGTTCGGGCATGCCGAACTATCCGACCGAGGATGACGCCGTGCGCGGCTTCATGCACCTGGTCCGGCACCGCGAAGTGGTGGAGGAGCTGAGCCAGGTTCCACCCGCGATGCCCGATACCTTCGTGCCGGACGCCCGGGCTGCCCGCCAGATCGTCACCGCTGCCATCGCGGACGGCCGCCAATGGCTGGAGCCTGTCGAGATCAAGCATCTGCTCGAAGCCTACGACATCGCCATGGTGCCGACCTATGCGGCTGGTGATGTCGAGCAGGCGGTGGCCTACGCGAACGAGATGTTCGCGCAAGGCGCGACCGTCGTGCTGAAGATCATGTCGCGCGACATCGTCCACAAATCGGATGTCGGCGGCGTCGTGCTCAATCTGACGACGCCGGAGGCCGTGCGCGCGGCTGCGACCGACATTCTCGCGCGGGCTAGGAAGCTGCGGCCCGAGGCCCGCATCGGCGGCGTCATCGTGCAGGCGATGGTCGTCAAGGCAAAGGCCCGCGAGTTGATCTTGGGCCTTGCCGACGATCCCACCTTTGGCACCGTCGTCGTGTTCGGCCGGGGCGGAACGGCGGTGGAGATCATCAACGACAGGGCGCTTGCGCTGCCGCCGCTCGATCTGCAACTCGCCCGCGACCTGATCGACCGCACGCGCGTGTCGCGGCTGCTTCGCGCGTACCGGGACGTGCCGGCGGTGAAGCCGGACGCCGTCGCCATGGTGCTGGTCAAGCTGGCGCAGATGGCCGCGGACATTCCCGAGATTCGCGAATTCGACATCAACCCGCTGCTGGCGGACGAAACCGGCGTCACCGCGGTCGATGCTCGCGTTGCGGTGGGGCCGCCGCAACGGAAATTTGCCGGTTCCGGTCCCGCCAATTTCGCCGTTCGGGCCTATCCCTCGCAATGGGAGCGCCGCCTCAAGCTCAAGGATGGCTGGCGCATCTTCGTGCGGCCGCTGCGTCCCGACGACGAGCCGACCATCCACGAATTCCTGCGTCACGTGACGGCGCACGACCTCCGCCTGCGATTTTTCGCGCCGATGAAGGAGTTCACTCACGAGTTCATCGCGCGCCTGACCCAGCTCGATTACGCGCGCGCGATGGCCTTCATCGCCTTTGACGAGGAGACCGGCGAGATGGTCGGCGTCGTCCGGCTCCACTCCGACTCGATCTATGAGAGCGGTGAATACGCGATTCTGCTGCGGTCGGATCTGAAGGGCAGGGGACTCGGCTGGGCCTTGATGCAGCTGATCATCGACTACGCGAGGTCGGAAGGGCTGAAGGCCATCTCGGGCGACGTGCTCCAGGAGAACACCGTGATGCTCGAGATGTGCCGGCAGCTCGGCTTCGAGGTCAAGCCGGATCCAGCCGAGCCGGATATTTGCGACGTCAGGCTGAAGCTCTGAGCGCGTTCGCCGGGGCTTCATCCGAAAAGTGTCAGGCGGCCTTCCCGGGGCGCGATTTCATCGCGCTTCAGGAGTGCGCCTCGGTCGATGCGGCGGCGGAGTCCTTGGCCGTCTTTCGCAAGCTCTTGACGATGATCGCGATCAACGGGACCAGCACCGGCACGATCGTGCTCAGCGGATGGTGGACGGCACCCGACATCTGGGCCTGGAACGCGCGCGCCTCGAGCTGAAGGGCTTCGACGGACGCGCCGTGAATTTCGTTGGCGAATTCGATGTCACGGCCTGACGGAGCCCGACCGGCGATCACGAAGAGAACGGCCGCGATCGCAAAATTGACGGCGCCGAGGATGGCCGCCGCGGCGATCGCGCTCCAGACCTGCACCAGTGCGAAATAGGCCGACAGCTCGAGCATCAGGAGCCCGAACGCCGCGATCAGCGCTGCAAAGGCGCGCAGGCCGAGGCCCACCAGCAGATGGCGCAGCCTGATGTCGGCGATGATCCTGTCCGTGCGCCACAGCACGCGTAGATGTTTGACGACATTCTCGGTATTCACCTAATGTCTCCTCAGCATGAAGCCGACGACCACGCCGAGCGCAAAGGCCGAAGCGAGCGAGGTGATCGGGCGCTCCGCGATAAGGCCCTGAAGCTGCTCCTGCTCTTCGCTCACGGTCTCGCCGAGCTCGGCAAGCGCGATCTTGATCTGATCGGCCAGAGCCTCAGCCCGATCTTTCGAACTGTCGTACATCTCCTCGCCGGCAGTGCTCAGCAGGCGCGTGACGTCAACCTTCAGCGCTCGCAGTTCGTCGCTCATTCTGTCGCTGTCGAACATGGATCCGATATCCTCATTTGATGGGAAGGAACCTAGGACCCACAGACGGGACCGCACTTGATTTGCGTCAACGGGCGGGCGTGGTCCTGGTGTCTTGAGGCAGGTCAAACGGGCCGCCACACGCTGGCCTAGAAATGCCGGCTGAATAGGGACCGATTGTCCCGAAGAGGTGGAAGTGTGACCCCCGAACCGCTGTTGCTCGCGACGCCGTCCGGCGATGTCCTGAAGTTGCGCCCGGAAGGGCCGTGGACCGCAGCGAATGTCGTGACGCTCGAGACGTTGTCCCGGTCGGTCGGAGCCGATGTCGACCGGTCGAGAGTTGTGACCCTGGACATGTCGGGTATCAGCGCGCTCGATACGCTCGGTGCCTGGATCCTGGAGAAGCTGTCGCGCAGGGCCGCAGCGGGCGGCAGACCGGCCGAATTCGTCGGTGTCGCCGATCATTTCAGCGGTCTCCTGGACGAGGTGCGGCAGGTCAATCGCCACACGCCGACGCCGGCGGCCGCGCCCAACCCGGTTCTGCTCAGGCTGAACGACCTCGGCAAGTCCACGGTCAGCGCGCGCGAAGACGTCGCGATCTTTCTTCAAATGCTCGGCGCATTGTTCATGGCGGTGATCGGCGTCGTGCGCCGGCCGCGCTCGCTCCGGCTGACCTCGCTGGTCTATCAGCTCTACCGCATCGGGTGGCAGGCGATCCCCATCGTCATGCTGATCACCTTCCTGATCGGCGCCATCATCGCCCAGCAGGGATTTTTCCATTTCCGCAGGTTTGGTGCCGAGTCCTATACCGTCGACATGGTCGGCATCCTGGTGCTGCGCGAGCTCGGCGTGCTGATCGTCGCCATCATGGTCGCGGGACGGTCGGGAAGCGCCTACACCGCCGAGCTCGGCTCGATGAAGATGCGCGAGGAGATCGACGCGCTCTCGACCATGGGGCTCGATCCCGTCGACGTCCTGATCCTGCCCCGCGTTGCGGCACTCGTCATCGCGTTGCCGATCCTCGCTTTCATCGGGGCGGTCGCCGCGCTCTATGGCGGCGGCCTCGTCGCGCAGTTCTACGGCGACATGGCGCCGGCGATCTACATCGCGCGGCTGCACGAGGCCATCTCCGTCACCCATTTCGAGGTCGGCATCCTGAAGGCGCCGTTCATGGCGCTGGTGATCGGGATCGTCGCCTGCAGCGAGGGCTTGCGCGTCAAGGGCAGCGCGGAGTCGCTCGGACGGCAGACGACGACATCGGTGGTCAAGTCGATCTTCCTGGTGATCGTGCTCGACGGCCTGTTCGCGATCTTCTTTGCCTCGATCGGAATGTGACGATGGAGCAATCAAGGGAAGAGTTCGCGATCCGCGTCCGCGACCTCGTGGTCGGCTTCGGCCGCCAGACCGTGCTCGACCATCTGTCGCTCGATGTCCGCCGGGGTGAGATCCTCGGGCTGGTGGGGGCTTCCGGCGGCGGCAAGTCGGTGCTGATGCGAACCATCATCGGCCTGATTCCGCGCCGGAGCGGGACCATCGAAGTCATGGGGCAACCCACTGGCGGTCACGGTCGAGGCGCAGCCACGACATGGGGCATCCTGTTCCAGCAGGGTGCGCTGTTCTCCTCGCTGACGGTCCGCCAGAACGTCCAGTTTCCGCTGCGCGAAAATCTCGTCCTGTCGCAGGAGCTGATGGACGAGATTGCGATCGCCAAGCTTGAAATGGTCGGGCTGCGCGCCCAGGACGCGGACAAATATCCGGCGGAGCTGTCGGGCGGCATGACCAAGCGCGTGGCGCTGGCGCGCGCACTCGCGCTCGATCCGCCGATCCTGTTTCTGGATGAGCCGACCTCCGGCCTCGATCCCATCGCCGCCGGCGACTTCGATGCCCTGATCAAGACCTTGCAGAAGACGCTGGGGCTGACCGTGTTCATGGTCACCCATGATCTCGCAAGCCTGACCACGGTCTGCGACCGCGTCGCCGCGCTCGCCGACGGCAAGATCGTCGCGATCGGCCCGATGCGCGAGCTGCTGCAATCCGAGCATCCCTGGGTGCGCGCCTATTTCCACGGCAAGCGCTCGCAGATGCTGCAACACGAGATGAGATGAGACATGGAAACCCGCGCTCCCTACGCGCTGATCGGCGCCTTCGTGCTGGCCGCAATCCTCGCGGTGTTCGGCTTCGTCTATTGGCTGAACAACACCGGCGGCATCGGGCCGCGCACGAACTACCGCGTGCAATTCCAGGGACCGGTGCCGGGCCTTCTGGTCGGCGCGGGTGTGCTGTTCAACGGCATCCGCGTCGGCGAGGTGACCCAGCTCGGGCTCGCGCCGGACAATGCGCGCTTCGTCAATGCGACGATCTCCGTTGCCGCGGCAACGCCGGTGCGCGCCGACACGAAGGTCGGGCTCGATTTCCAGGGGCTGACCGGCGTGCCGGTGGTGACGCTGGAGGGCGGCATGATCGTCGCCAAATCCGGCGAGCCGCTGACCCTGATCGCCGAGGCCGGCGCGGGCCAGAGCATGACGCAGGCCGCGCGCGACGCGCTGCGGCGGGTCGACACCGTGCTGGAGGACAATTCCGGTCCGCTGAAGGACACCATCGCCAATCTCAAGACGTTCTCCGACGGGCTGGCACGCAACACCGGCAAGATCGACGGCATCCTGGCGGGTCTCGAGAAGATGACCGGCGGCGGGACGCCTGCACAGAAGATCACCTACGATCTGCGCGCGCCGCAGAACCTTGGCCCGGCCGGCAAGACGTTCTCTGCGTCGCTGGCCATTCCCGAGCCAACCGCGGTCGCGATGCTCCAGACCCAGCGCATGCTGTTCTCTCCCGTGGGTGACAACCCGGGCTTTGCCGATTTCCTCTGGGCTGACAGCATCCCGAAGCTGGTGCAGGCGCGGCTGATCGACAGTTTCGAGAACTACGACATCGCCCACGCGCCGTTGCGCACGAGCGATCTCGGGCAGGCGGACTATCAGCTCCTGATCGACATCAGGCGATTCCGGATCGCAACGGAAGGCGAGACCCGGGTCGAGATCGCCCTGTCGGCGCGGATCGTCGACAAGAACGGCAAGGTGGTTGCTTCGCGCCTCGTCGAGACCAGCGAGAAGCTCGACAAGGTCGAGCCGGCCGCGGCCGTCGCAGCGTTCGACGCGGCCTTCGCCCGCATCGCGAAGGACCTGATCGGCTGGACCGTGCAGGCGGTGTGACCGCCCTCTATTCCAGCGTCTTCAGGTAGGACAGGAGATCGTGGATCTGCTCCGGATTGAGCTCGAAGGCGGGCATGTCGGCATGACCGGTGTAGATGCCCTCGGCCAGCGCCTCGCCAAGGGTCTCGATCGGATAGCGCTGATGCAGGCTACGCAGCGGCGGCGCGGCCTTGAGCCGGCTTGCGGAGACGCGGTCGATCGCATGGCAGCGCCCGCAATTGGCCCGTGCAAAGGCCTTGCCGCGCTGCTCGGCAGTGGGGGCGGCGAGCGCAGGCGTGATCAGAAGCAGCCCAATCAGGCCGTGGCGTAGCGCGCTCTGCAGCATGGAAAATTGACCCCGTCGAACTCTGGAGACCCAGAATAAGGCGGGGAAGCCGGCCAAAATTGATCTGGGTCAATCGCCTTTCCTGCAGTGCAGTAAAATGCAGCTGCGCGGTGGACTCTGCTCGGTGCAGGGGCAGCCGGCGCGGGGAGCGGGGTGGATGAAGCCTACCGTGGTCACGATTGAGCCGAACGGGCATTTCTGCAGCGATTGTGCCGTGCGCGCATCGGCGGTGTGTTCGTCGCTGGATGCAGCTGAGCTCCGGGAATTCGAGCATCTCGGGCGCCGCGTCCATTTTGACTCGGGCGAGACCGTGTTCTCCGAGGAGGACATCACGACCTTGTTCTACAATCTCATTGAAGGCGTCATGCGGCTGTACAAGCTGCTGCCCGATGGCCGGCGGCAGATCGTCGGCTTTGCCCTGCCCGGGGATTTCCTGGGGATGAATATCTCCGGCCGGCACAATTTCTCGGCCGACGCGATCGGCACGGTGACCGTGTGCCAGTTCGCGAAAGCGCCCTTCGGCCGCTTCATCGAGGACCGTCCGCAGCTGCTCAGGCGGATCAACGAGCTGGCCATTCGCGAGTTGAGCCAGGCTCGCGACCATATGGTTCTGCTCGGCCGCCGTTCGGCCGACGAGAAGGTCGCGGCCTTTCTGCTCGGCTGGCGCGAACGGCTGCTCGCGCTCAAGATTCGGTCCGACACGGTCCCGCTTCCGATGAGCCGCCAGGACATCGCCGACTATCTCGGCCTGACCATCGAAACCGTCAGTCGCACCTTCACCAAGCTGGAGCGTCACGGCACGATCGAGATCATTCACGGCGGCATCAGCCTGCTCGACCCTGCGCGGGTCGAGGCTCTGGCTGCGGCCTGACAGCCTGTCCACAGCGCTCCCGGGTTTTTGATCCCGATCAATGACGCCGGCCGTCCGTCGCAAATAATGCCCTAACAATCCGGGAGGAGCATGATGCCCGCTGATGCAGTGCTGGTGACCGTTGTCGTCGTCGCGATCTTCGTCGCTTTCGCCGCCGCTCTGGCTTGGGCGGACCGGCAAACCGGCGCAGGCCGGCTGGACCCGGATTCCAAGCGCTGACGCTCTTCAGGTCATAGTCCGATTCGACGTGCCAACCGCCGACGCTCGCCCCGGCGGGCTCCGGCATTCGGTAGCGCCTCAGCACAATACGGCTTGCGCTGCCCGCAACTCTGCATCGATCCAAATGCATCGGCGCATCCTTCGGATGCCGACTACAGGCCAAACCGCGGCATTTTCGCGGCATTTGCCCAAAATCGCGCGCGTGCTTTCCGGTTGAAAAGCCTGATAACGTTGACTACGCAGGAACTCTCCAGTGCCTCGCAGTCTTAGGAGCCCGGCGGCGTGCCTCAGGACAAGACCGGCGACCCCCGACAATCGGCGGGCAATAAACTATCGGTCCTGCGCAAGCACCCGATCTTCGCGGATCTGGAGCCGGAGGCGCTCGACCAGCTGTGCCGCTACGCCAAGCACACCACCGTGAAGCGTGGCGCGACGATCGCGGCCAAGGGCGATCCCGGCAACAACCTGTTCGCGGTGATCACGGGGACAGTGAAGATATCCTCCTCCTCGCCGGATGGACGGAATGCCATCCTCAATCTCATCGGTCCTGGAGAAATCTTTGGCGAGATCGCGGTTCTCGACGGGGCGCCCCGGTCGGCTGACGCGACCGCCAACACCAATTGCGAGCTCTATATCATCGACCGCCGGGACTTCCTGCCGTTCGTGAAGAGCCAGCCGGCGCTGGCGATGAAATTCATCGAGCTGCTCTGCGCCCGCCTGCGCTGGACCAGCCAGCAGGTCGAGCAGGTGATCCTGCAGAATCTGCCGGGCCGGCTCGCCAGCGCGCTGCTCGGTCTCACCGAGGAGCGCAAGTTCGACTCCGGCAGCGGCACGCTCGCCATCACGCAGCAGGAGATCAGCGAGATGGTGGGAATGACGCGCGAGAGCATCAACAAGCAATTGCGCGCCTGGGCCGGCCGCAACTGGGTTCGTCTCGAGCACGGTGCCATCGTCGTGCTCGACACCGACGCCTTGCGCGAACTCGCCGAGAGCGGTCTCGACGGCGCGTAGTGTCCGCAGCTAATCTTCGATGATGGCAACCGCGCGGGTCCAGCCCGCGGAGGCGCGTTCGATCTTCACCGGAAAGCATGAGACCGTGAAGCCGGTCGAAGGCAGCTGATCGAGATTGTGCAGCTTCTCGAGATGGCAATAGCCGATGTGCCGTCCCGCCTTGTGGCCTTCCCAGATCAGGCCGGCGTCTTTCGTCTCGGCATATTTCCTCGCGGTGTAGACGAACGGCGCGTCCCAGCTCCAGCCGTCGGTGCCGGTCAGCCGCACGCCGCGTTCGAGCAGGTGCATGGTGGCCTCATAGCCCATGCCGCAGCCGGAATTGACGTAGTCGGCTTGCCCGAATTTGGCGCCGGCGCTGGTATTGACGACGACGATCTCCAGCGGCGATAGCGTGTGCCCGATGCGCTTCAGCTCCGTCTCGACATCGCTGGCGCTCGCCACGTAGCCGTCGGGCAGATGCCGGAAGTCGAGCTTCACGCCGGGCTGAAAGCACCATTCGAGCGGCACCTCGTCGATCGTCCATGACCGCTCGCCGCGGTTCATGGTCGGATGGAAATGCCAGGGCGCGTCGAGATGGGTGCCGTTATGGGTCGACAGCGAGACCTGTTCGACGGCCCAGCCCTGGCCATCCGGCAGGTCCTGCGCCTTGAGGCCGTCGAAGAACTGCAGCATCCGCGGCAGGCCCTGCTGGTGATCGATGTACTGGATCGTCGGATGGTTGCCCGGCGGGTCGGCCGTCACGTCGTTTCTCAGCGGCACCGAGATATCGATCAGCTTCCGCGGCATGCGCATTCCCTCAAGACTGTCGGCTGTTTTGGGCATCTTGAGCGGCCGCCGTCGCGGGCGTCAAGTCACGTGCCGGCGACACCAGCCAGCCCGCCATGCCCCACCACAAGGCGAATTGCGCCAGAAATTGATCGATGCAACTCTTGCATTGATCGATGCCGGAATTGGCTTGGACTCAGAATGCCGCCAGCCCTAGGGACGACAATGGCGCTTGACTTCCCACCTGAAGTGGAGCGACCCAAGGCGGCCTGCAGCACGCGCCGGACAACGACATAATCAACCCAGGAGGAAAGACCAGATGAAGACACTGACCGGTATCATCGCAGCCGTTGCACTGGCGGTCTCAGCGCCCCTGGCGACCGCACGCGATTTCCGATCCGCCGACATCCACCCCGCCGATTACCCGACCGTCGAAGCCGTCAAGTTCATGGGCAAGCAGCTCGCGACGGCGAGCGGCGGCAAGCTCGGTGTGAAGGTGTTTCCCAACGGCGCCCTGGGCTCCGAGAAAGACACCATCGAGCAGCTGAAGATCGGCGCGCTCGACATGATGCGGATCAACGCATCGCCGCTCAACAATTTCGTGCCTGAGACCATCGCCCTGTGCCTGCCCTTCGTCTTCCGGGACACGCAGCACATGCGCACCGTCCTCGACGGGCCGATCGGCGACGAGATCCTGGCGGCCATGGCGCCCGCAGGCCTGGTCGGCCTTGCCTATTACGACAGCGGCGCGCGGTCCATTTACACCGTCAAGGCACCGGTCAAGTCGCTCGCGGACCTCAAGGGCCTGAAGATCCGCGTCCAGCAGTCCGACCTGTGGGTCGGCATGATCCAGAGCCTCGGAGCGAACCCGACGCCGATGCCGTATGGCGAGGTCTACACCGCGCTCAAGACCGGCCTCGTGGATGCCGCCGAGAACAACTGGCCCTCTTATGAGTCGTCGCGCCACTTCGAGGCCGCCAAGTTCTACAACGTCACCGAGCACTCCCTGGCGCCTGAAGTTCTCGTGATGTCCAAGACGGTCTGGGACACGCTGAGCAAGGAGGATCAGGCGATGGTCCGCAAGGCGGCCAAGGAATCGGTGCCCGTCATGCGCAAGCTTTGGGACGAGCGCGAGCAGGCCTCCCGCAAGACCGTCGAAGCCGCCGGCGTTCAGGTCGTCACGATCGCCAACAAGGCGGAATTCGTCGATGCGATGAAGCCGGTGTACGACAAGTTCGCCGGCGACGAGAAGCTGAAAGGCCTCGTCAAGCGTATCCAGGACACGAAGTAAGATCACGGCGGATCGGGTCCGGCGTCGCCGCGAGGTGACACCGGACCCTCGCAAGGAGGCGCGGGATGACAGACCCACATGTCGCAAGCCACGAGCAGGAGGTCGCCGGTCGTCCGTCCACCGGCCTGCTGTCGCGGATCAATGCCCCAGTCGCTCGGCTCGGTATGTATTTGTCCGTGACCGGCCTGCTCGTCATCGTCACCATCGTGTTCTACCAGGTGTTCGGGCGGTACGTGCTCAACTCCAGCCCGACCTGGACCGAGAACCTTGCGCTGGTCCTCATCCTGTATGTCACGTTGATCGGCGCTGCCGTCGGCGTGCGCGATGCCGGGCACATCGGCATGGACAGCCTGCTGGTGATGCTTCCGGATCAGGTGCGGGAGAAGATCGAGTTGGTGATCCACGTTCTGGTGGCCGTGTTCGGCATTGCGATGGCCTACAATGGCTGGATTCTCGGGGCGTCGGTCGGGACCGTGAAAATCCCCAATCTCGGTCTGCCCGAGGTCATCCGCTACGTGCCGCTGATCGCCTCCGGCGTCCTGATCGTCTCCTTCTCAATCGAGCACATCATTGCGCTCCTGCGCGGCGAAGAGGTCGTCCCCTCATGGAACTGATCATTCTCGGCGCCACCTTCTTCGGCTTCCTGATCCTCGGCGTCCCCGTCGCCTTCGCGATCGGCCTCTCGGCGATCTGCACCATCCTCTATGAAGGCCTGCCGGTCGCCGTCATCTTCCAGCAGATGATGTCGGGGATGAACATCTTCTCGTTCCTCGCCATCCCGTTCTTCGTCTTCAGTGGTGAGCTGATGCTGCACGGCGGCGTCGCCGACAAGATCGTGCAGCTCGCCAAGAACCTCGTCGGACACATCCGCGGCGGGCTCGGCATGTCGAACGTGGTCGCCTGCACCCTCTTCGGCGGTGTCTCCGGCTCGCCCGTGGCCGACGTGTCGGCGATGGGCGCGGTGATGATCCCGATGATGAAGAAGGAAGGGTTCGACACTGACTACGCCGTCAACGTCACCACTCACGCCTCGCTGGTCGGAGCCTTGATGCCGACCAGCCACAACATGATCATCTATGCGCTCGCCGCCGGCGGCAAGGTCTCGATCGGCGCGCTGATCGCCGCCGGGCTCCTGCCGGCGCTCGTGCTGATGGTGTGCATGCTGGTTGCCGCTTACGCCGTCGCGGTGAAGCGCGGCTATCCGGCCGGCAAGTTCCCGGGCTGGGCCGAGGTTTTCCGCTCGTTCGCGGCCGCACTGCCCGGCCTTCTGATCGTCGGCATCATCCTCGCCGGCATCCTGTCCGGCGTCTTCACGGCGACCGAATCCGCAGCCGTCGCCGTCACCTACACGATCCTGCTGACGTTCTTCATCTACCGCACCATGACCCTGCCGAACTTCCTGCGGGCCGCCGCCAAGGCCGTGAAGACGACGGGCGTGGTGCTGCTGCTGATCGGCGTCTCCACCATGTTCCAGTATCTGATGGGGCTCTACGAAGTCGCCGACTTCGCCGGCGATTTGATGAGCAAGGTGTCCTCGCAACCCTGGATGATCTTCCTGCTCATCAACATCATCCTGTTCGTGCTCGGCACCTTCATGGACATGGCGGCGACCATCCTGATCTGCACGCCGATCTTCCTGCCGATCGCGATGAAGGCAGGCATGGATCCAGTGCAGTTTGGCATGCTGATGCTGATCAACTGCGCGCTCGGGCTGAACACCCCGCCGGTCGGAACGACGCAATTCGTGGGGTGCGCCATCGGCGGCATCTCGGTGGGCGCGGTGATGCGCACCATCCTGCCGTTCTACGCCGCGCTGATCGCAGCGCTGATGTTCGTGACCTACGTTCCCGCCTTCTCGCTGTGGCTGCCGCGTCTCCTGATGGGATACAAGGGATAGCTGCCGTGCGTTCGCCGGCCCTTGGCCGGCGAACCGCCCTTGCGTAGTTTGCGTCACAACAACAGGGAGAATCTGTCCGTGACCGACTATCGCAAGCTCTTCGATCTCACCGGCAAGACGGCCGTGGTGCTCGGCGCCGCCTCGGGCATCGGCAAATCGTCGGCCGAGGCGCTGGCCGGGCTCGGCGCGCGCGTCGTCTGCGCCGATCGTGCGCTTGACGCAGCGGAGGCGACCGCCGCCGGCATTCGCGACAAGGGCGGCTGGGCCGAGGCCGCCGCGTGCGACGCTGCAAGCGCCGCGGACGTCAATGCGCTCGCCAAATCCGTGATGCAGAAATTTCCGCGGCTCGACATCGCCGTGACGACGCCCGGGCTCAACATTCGCAAGACCATCCTCGACTACACCGAGGAGGATCTCGACCGCGTCCTCAACCTCAACGTCAAGGGCACGGTGTGGTTCTTTCAGGCGTTCGGCCGCATCATGGTCGAGCAGAAGGGCGGCAGCATCATCGCCTGTTCCTCGGTGCGCGCGGTGACCATCGAGCCGGGCCTCGGCGTCTACGGCTCGACCAAGGCCGCGATCGGCCTGCTGGTGAAGGGCTTTGCCTCCGAGGTCGGCCATGCCGGCGTGCGCGTCAACGCGATCGCGCCGAGCATCGCCGAGACCGCGCTGACTGGCCCGTTCAAGCAGCGCCCCGACATCTACAATCTCTACGCCGGCCACACCGTGTTCAATCGCTGGAGCAGCGCCGACGAGGTCGCCACCGCGGTGGCCTACCTCGCCTCGGACGCCGCAAGCTATGTCAGCGGCAGCACGCTGTTCGTCGACGGTGGCTGGACCGCGGTCGACGGCCCGCCGACCGGTCTCACCCAGTTGCACAAATAGCGCGGTTATCGGCTCTAGCCGGCGAAGCCCACGCGCTGGCGCAGCTCCCTCCGGTCTGCGCCGGTCAGCAGCGCGACCAGCGCGGCCGCCTCCTTCGGATGGGCGGCCCGCGTTGTCACGCCCGCCGTATACATCGTCACGAGCTCGCAGCCCGGCGGCAGCGAACCTGACAGCGCGATGCCGTCGGTCGCGATGATCTCGGTGGCTTGCGTGCATCCGATCGGCCGCGTCGCCGTGGATGTCGCGAGCTCCCGCATCGCGGTTGCGCCGTTCGGAAAGATCTTGAGGCGCGAGGCGACCTCATAGGCGATGCCAAGGTGATCCAGGACTCTTGCGAAATGCTGGCCCGCGGTCGAGGCCTTGGTGTCCGGAACGTAGATGGCGTCGGCGCTGCGCAGCACCTCGCGTAGATCGGCCTCGGTCTTCACTGTTACTCTGGGATCGCGGTTGCGGACCGCCAGCGCGGTCTCGACCCGGCCGATATCCGCGATCGAGGAGGGCGTGACGAGCTTCTCCTCGGCCAATTTCGCAAGAAGAGCCTGCGTCAGGATCACGAGATCGGCCGGCGTTCCCGCGCGCAACTTGTCGGCCATGATGCCGACCGCGCCGAATTCGCCGTCGATACCGAGGCCGGTCTGCGCCTTGAAGGCGTCGGTGAGGCCGTGCACCAGGCCTTGCGCCGCGCCGCCGCTCAAGATGTTCACTGTCGTCACGATGCAAGCTCCATGGCTGCGATGATCTTGTCGCGCGTGATCGGCAGGTCGCGCACGCGCACGCCGAGGCAATCGTAGACCGCATTCGCGATCGCCGCGGTCACCGGGCCGTGGGCGGCTTCGCCGGCGCCGACCGGCTCGATCTCCTGCCGCTGGATGACCTCGACATCCACCGCCGGCACCTCGCTGAAGGTCAAGATCGGATAGTCCGTCCAGGAGGTCGATGTGATGCGGGTCCGGCCGAAGCGGACGCGCTCTTTCAATACCCAGCTCGTTGCCTGGATCGCGCCGCCCTCGATCTGGTTGATGACGCCGTCAGGGTTGATGGCTTCGCCGACATCGACCGCAAGCGTCAGTCGCTTGACGCGGATGTCGTCGGTGCCTTCGACCTCGGCAATCCCTGCGCAATAGGCTCCCGTGTTCTTGTAGCGGGCGAATCCGACGCCGTGGCCCACACCGGATCGCTTCTGCGGCTTCCATGCGGCACGTCGCGCCGCGGCGCGAATGACGTCCTTTGCGCGCTCGTCGCGGAGATGCCGCAAGCGGAATTCGATCGGGTCCTCGCCGCGCAAGGCTGCGATCTCGTCGAGCAGGGATTCGATCGCGAACACATTGCCTTGCCCGCCCAGGGTCCGCAGCGCCGAGGTGCGCACCGGCATGGTGAGCAGCCGGTGGCTCGTGATCGTCCAGGCCGGGAGGTCATAGAGCGGAACGGAATTGCGATCACCACCGCCGCCATTGGCAGCCGGCGGATTGGTCGAGATCATGCGCGGGTAGGGATTT
This sequence comes from Bradyrhizobium sp. 14AA, assembly GCF_054185205.1. Taxonomy (NCBI): domain Bacteria; kingdom Pseudomonadati; phylum Pseudomonadota; class Alphaproteobacteria; order Hyphomicrobiales; family Nitrobacteraceae; genus Bradyrhizobium; species Bradyrhizobium sp. 14AA. The sequence continues at coordinate 146,762 of NZ_JAVAYM010000005.1, forward strand.
GTGATTTCCGTCGCGGCAAGCAGCGCAGGCTGCGCCGCGCGCCCCGGCCGTGCCGCGTGGCCGTTGCTCCAGATCGCATGGCGCCAGCCGATGATCTCATTGTCTGCGTCGAGTTCGGCCTCGATCTCGACGGCCATCGCCGCACCAAACGGCGCGTGGCACATCTCGTCGTGGCGTGACCACTGCACGCGGACCGGACGCCCGCCCGCCACCTTGGCCAGCAGCACGGCATCGAGAGCAACATCGTCGGCGGCATTGTGCCCGTAGCAGCCGGCGCCCTCGATGTGCTCGACAACGATGTTGTCTGCCGGCAGCTTGAGCACGATCGCGAGGTCGGCGCGCAGCAGATAGACGCCCTGGCTGTGGGTCCAGACATGGACACGATCGCCGTCCCATCGCGCTATGGCACAGGATGGCGCGATCGAGGCGTGCGCGATGTAGGGACGGGTATATTGCCGGCGGAGCGTGCGCGCAGCTTTCGCTGTCGCCGCCGCCGCTCTCGTGTCGATAACGGTCGTTTCGACCGGCTGGCTTTTCAGGAAGCCCGCCAGATCATCTTCATCGGGCAGCGGCTCGCCGACCGACCATGTCGCGCCCTTGCGCAAGGCTTTCAGTGCGGATTCGGCGGCCGCCTCGGTGTCAGCGACCACGCCGGCAAAACCACCGTCGCGAACAATCGCGACGAGGCCGGGAACGGCGCGCGCGGCCGTTTCATCGAGCGCGATCAGTTTCGCACCGGAGGTATCCGGCCGCAGCACGCGTCCATGCAGCTGGTCCGGCAGCGCATGGTCATGAATGAAGCGTGGTCGCGCGAACACCTTGTCGGGAATGTCAACGCGCTGGACGGACTGTCCGGCGACGGCGCGTTTGGCGACGCTCTTCGCTGTCGCACCCGCGGTGGCATCACGATCGAGCGAGACCTCGCTCGCCAGCTCCCAATAGCTGGTCCTGACATTGCCGGGACCTGAGATCGTGCCGTCGTTGACATCGAGCAGGGATGCGTCGACGCCGAGACGTTCCGATGCCGCCGCGAGGAAGCGCTGGCGCACCTCGGCGCACACGTGGCGCAGCGCGCGGCCGGACTGCTGCACCGAAAGGCTGCCCGAGGTGACGCCTTCGTTCGGGCTCGCCGCCGTCGAGGCGCGGATCATCGCAATTCTGGAGACCTCGACGTCGAGCTCGTCGGCCGCGATCTGCGCCAGCGCCGTGACGATGCCTTGGCCGATCTCGACCTTGCCGGGCGAGATCGCCACACGGCCATCATCGGTGAACCGCACCCAGGACGACAGCTTTGGATTGGCCGCGAGGCTGACCGGCAGCTTTGGGGCAGGGGCGGTCATGGGGCGGCTATCTCCGAGGCCGCCCGCAGCACCGCGCGCACCATGCGATTGTGCGATCCGCAGCGGCACAGATTGCGGTCGAGCGCGGCTCTGACCTCCGCCTCCGTCGGCGTCGGATTGCGCTTCAGCAGCGCCGCCGCGCTGATCAGGATTCCCGAGACGCAATAGCCGCATTGCATGGCCTGCTCGGCGATGAAGGCGCGTTGCAGCGGATGCGGTTGCTCCGCGCTACCGAGGCCTTCCGCCGTGACGACCTCCTTGTCCGTGACCGACCACATCGGCATGTCGCAGGAGGCCATCGCGCGGTCGCCGACCATGACATGGCAGGCGCCGCATTCACCGGCACCGCAGCCGAAATGCGGACCGGTGACGCCGAGCCGGCCGCGCAGCACATCGAGCAGTGTCTGATCCGCATCGGCGTCCACGGCCATCGCTGCGCCGTTGAGCTGGAAATGAATGGTCGGCATGACTGCGCTACGGCCTCAGGACTTGTCGAACTTCTTGACGACATCGGCCCATTTCGCGATGTCGCCCTGCAGGAATTTTTCGAATTCCGCAGGCGTCATCGACATGGGCAGAGCACCCTGCTCAGTCCAGAGCTTGACGATGTCGGGCCGCTTCACCATCGCGTTCACGGCAGCATTGAGCTTGTCGATGACAGGCTTCGGCGTGCCGGCCGGGGCCATCAAGCCCAGCCAGATCGTGGCCTCATAGCCTGCGACCCCGGCCTCGCCAGCGGTCGGCACGTTCGGCAGCACGGCCGAGCGCTGCTTGCCGGTGGTGGCAAGTGCACGCACCTGGTTTTCGGCGATATTCGGCGCCATCGCCGGCACCGCGTCGATCATCATCTGGACCTGGCCGCCGATCACGCCGCTGCGCGCCTCTCCGCTATTGCGATAGGGCACGTGGACGACGTTGATGCCGGCCATCGCTTTGAACAGCTCGCCGGCCATGTGGTACGGCGTGCCCTGCCCGGAGGAGGCGTAGTTCAGCTTGCCCGGCTGCGCCTTGGCGAGCGCGATGAACTCCTGCAGGGTCTTCGCCGGAACTTGCGGGTTCAGCACGATGACGAGATCGGAAGAGTTCACCGGCGCGATTGGCGCGAGGTCGCGCATCAGCTCGTATTTGCGCTGGTCCGGCGTCAGCAGCGATTCGTTCGCGGTCTGGGTGTTGGACATCATCAGCAGCGTGTAGCCGTCGGCCGGCGACTTCGCCGCTTCGACCGTGCCGATGACGCCGCCGGCGCCGGTGCGGTTTTCGATGACGAAGGGCTGGCCAAAGCTCTCCTGGAGCACGTTTCCGATCAGCCGGGCCGCGACGTCGGCCGGCCCGCCGGCGCCGAAGGGGACGACAATCCGGACCGCGTGGGTGGGATAATCCTGTGCGGAAGCGGGGGCTGCGGCGAATGCGCCGAGCAGGCCGGCGCCCAGCGCCAGCATCAATCTTCGGGCCGTCACGCCCACCTCCCTGATATCGTTCTTGTTGACGGCATTGTAGCGGCGCCGGACGCTGGCTGTCGACGCCTCGCAAAGGCAATCGGCAGGGGAATATCGGGCGGTTTTCGGTGTGACCGCGCCGCATTTCGCACTCGCGGCAGGAACCGGCGAAGCGTACCGGCGAGGCGTGCGGCTTGAGCAAATTGCATGGGCACTCCCGGATAAATGCCCTCGGCTGGCCGGTACTTTGGTGTTACGCATTTGGCCATGAACCAGCACGCCAAGATCGAAATCCGCCATTCGACCTGCCCGCATGATTGCCCTTCGGCCTGTGCCCTCGACGTCGAGGTCGTGGAAGGCCGCAGTATTGGCCGTGTTCGCGGTTCTAAAAAGCAGACCTACACGGCCGGCGTGGTCTGCGCCAAGGTCGCTCGCTATGCCGAGCGCATCCATCACCCCGAACGGCTGACACATCCGATGCGCCGCGCCGGACCGAAGGGCTCCGGGCAGTTCGCGCGGATCACCTGGGACGAGGCGCTGGACGAGATCGCGGAGCGCTTCAACCAGGCCGAACGTGAGTTCGGCGCGGAATCGATCTGGCCCTATTATTATGCCGGCACGATGGGCCTCGTGATGCGCGACGGTCTCAATCGTCTCACGCATGTGAAGAAATATTCGCGCTTCTACCAGACCATCTGCGCCAATGTCGGTCGCATCGGGTTTGCGATCGGCACCGGCAAGATTGCCGGCGTCGATCCGCGCGAGATGGCGCTCTCCGACCTCGTGGTGATCTGGGGCACAAATCCCGTCAACACCCAGGTCAACGTGATGACGCACGCCTCGCGCGCACGCAAGGAGCGCGGCGCCAGGATCGCGGCGGTCGACATCTACGACAACGACACGATGAAGCAGGCCGACATCAAGATCATCCTGCGCCCCGGCACCGACGGCGCCTTCGCCTGCGGCGTCATGCACGTGCTGTTCCGCGACGGCTATGCCGACCGCGCCTATATGGACAAATATACCGACTGTCCCGACGAGCTCGAGGCACATCTGAAGACGCGCACGCCGGAATGGGCTTCGGCCATCTCAGGCGTACCGGTGGCGGAGATCGAGGCTTTTGCCAAGGCAGTCGGCGAGACCAAGCGGACCTTCATCCGCCTCGGTTACGGCTTCACGCGCTCGCGCAACGGCGCGACGCAAATGCATGCCGCGACCTGCATTCCCGCGGTGACGGGCGCCTGGCAATATGAGGGAGGCGGCGCCTTCTTCAACAATTACGCGCTGTGGCACTTCAACGAATCCATCATCGAAGCCCATGACGCGATCGACAAAACGACGCGCGCACTCGACCAGTCGCAGATCGGCCGCATCCTCACCGGCGATTCCGAGGCCCTGCTCGGCAAGGGGCCGGTCAAGGCGATGCTGATCCAGAACACAAATCCGATGACGGTGGCGCCGGAGCAGGCGTTGGTCGCCAAGGGGTTTGCGCGCGAGGATCTGTTCGTCGCGGTGCACGAGCAGTTCATGACTGAAACGGCTGAGATGGCCGACATCGTGCTGCCGGCGACCATGTTCATGGAGCATGACGATCTCTATTACGGCGGCGGCCACCAGCACATCTCGGTCGGGCCGAAGCTGATCGATCCGCCCGGCGAATGCCGCTCCAACCACCAGGTCTTGCAGGCGCTTGCGTCGCGGCTTGGCGCGAAGCATCCGGGCTTCGACATGACGCCGCGTGAATTGATCGATGCGACGCTGAAGCTCAGCGATCACGGCGACATCGCGGGCCTCGAAGCCGACATCTGGCGCGACCTGCAACCGGACTTCCGCACCTCGCACTATCTCGACGGCTTTGCCCATGCCGACAAGAAATTCCATTTCAAGGCCGACTGGGCGCATCCGCCGTTCGGTCAGACGATGGGCGATTTCGACAAGATGCCGTCGTTGCCGGACCATTGGGCGGTGATCGAGCATGCCGACCAGGCCCATCCGTTCCGGCTTGCGACCAGCCCGTCGCGCAGCTTCCTCAACACGACCTTCAACGAGACGCCGTCCTCGCAGGCGCGCGAGGGCAAGGCGAGCGTGATGATCCATCCGCTCGATGCCGCCGCGCTCGACATCGCCGATGGCGATGCCGTCACGCTCGGCAATGCTCGCGGGGAAACCACGCTGACTGCGACGCTGTTCGAGGGTGTGCGGCGCGGCGTGCTGATCGCGGAGTCCGTTCACCCCAACAAGAACCATGTCGGCGGCCGCGGCATCAACATGCTGACCGGCGCGGACACCATCGCGCCGATCGGCGGCGCTGCATTCCACGACAACAAGGTCTGGATCAGGAAGGCGACCGCGGGCTGAGGCGCGCCTCGCGTTTCGATCGCCTTGCAAATTGTGTCGAGGCGCTAAAGCGGCGCCGCGCCGCAAATTGCCCTTGCACCCCGTGCCCGAGCTGCCGCAAATGGCTGCAAAACGGGAGCAAGGAAGCGAAGCCATGACCGACACTACAAGCGTCATCACCGAGAAGCGCGGGCAGGCGTTCTGGATCACCATCAACCGGCCCGAGAAGCGCAACGCGCTGAACGGCGAAGTCATCGCCGGCATCAGCAAAGGTTATCGCGACGCGCATGAGGACAAGGATGTCCGCGTCATCGTGCTGACGGGCGCGGGCGACAAGGCGTTCTGCGCCGGCGCCGATTTGCAGAATTCCGGCGCGGCATTCGCGATGGATCATTCCAGGCCAAATGTCGACTATGCCGATCTGCTGCGCCTGTCGCAGAACGCGACCAAGCCGGCGATTGCGCGCGTCGGCGGCGTCTGCATGGCCGGCGGCATGGGCCTGCTCTGCATGACCGACATGGCGGTTGCGGCCGATCACGTCGTCTTCGGCCTGCCCGAGGTGAAGGTCGGCGTATTCCCGATGCAGGTCTTGAGCCTGCTGCAGAGCATCGCGCCGCCGCGCCTCGTCAACGAATGGGCGCTCACGGGCGAGCCGTTCGACGCGAAAGCGGCACAAGCAGCGGGCCTGCTCAACTACGTCGTGCCCACAGCCGAGCTCGATGCCAAGGTGGACTGGCTGATCGGCCGCATCGTCGACAAATCCCCGACCGCGATCCGCCGCGGCAAGTATGCGATGCGTGCCATCGCCTCGATGTCGTTCGACGAGAGCATCGCCTACACCGAAAGCCAGATCGCGCTGCTCGCGATGACCGAAGACGCCAAGGAAGGCCTGACGGCGTTCAGCGAGAAGCGGAAGCCGGTCTGGACGGGAAGGTGAGGGGACGGCTCTCGTGTCCCGGACGCGCTGCAACGCGTTAGCGTTGCTGCGCAGAGCCGGGACCCAGAAGGCGGCACGGCGATCTGCGGCGACATGGGCCCCGGCTCTGCAGCGCATCGCTAAGGGCGCTGCGCTGCAGAGCCGGGGCACGGGGAACGTCTCAGCCCGCGTTGGCCTTCAGCCCCGCCGCCTGGATACCCGCCACCGCGCAGGCCTCGTCATTGTCGGAGGTGTCGCCGGAGACGCCGACGGCGCCGAGCAGTGTCGTGCCGTCCATGATCAGCACGCCGCCGGGAACCGGCACCAGCGCGCCCTTGGCGATGGTGTTCACGGCGTCGATGAAATAGGCCTGCTCTTGCGCGCGCTGGTACAGCGCACGCGAGCCCATGCCCATCGCGAGCGCGCCATAGGCCTTGCCGTGCGCGATCTCGGCGCGCATCAGGCTGGTGCCGTCCTGCGCGGCGGCGATCTTGAGCACGCCGCGTGCGTCGAGGATGGTGACGACCAGCGGCTTCAGCTTCAGCTCGGTGGACTTTGCGAAGGCGGCGTCGAGAATCTTGCGGGCGGTGTCGAGCGTGAGTTCAGCCATGGCTGGTTTCCTTTTTAGCTGGAGACGTGGAATGGGTGTCGGCGCGATCGAGGCTCATCGCCAGCACGCGCGCGACGTGAAGGGCTTCGCGCTGGGCGCCGTCGTGAATCTGATGGCGGCAGGAGGTGCCGTCGGCAACGACCAGCGTGCTCGGATCCGCGCGGCGCACGGCCGGCAGTAACGATAGCTCGGCCATCTCGATCGAGGCATCGTACGTATCGGCACCATATCCGAATGCGCCGGCCATGCCACAGCAGCTCGACTCGATGGTCTCGACTTTAAGGCCAGGGACGAGCCGCAGCACTTGCTCGACCGGCTTGAAGGCGCCGAAGGATTTTTGATGACAATGGCCGTGGACGACGGCTCTGTCCGCCACGTTGCCGAGCGGCAGCTGCAGCCGGCCGGCCTCGGCCTCGCGCACCAGAAATTCCTCGAAGGTCAGCGCATGGGCGCCGACGGCCTTGGCGTCGTTATCCTTGCGCAGCGAAGCAAGCTCGTCGCGCAGCGTCAGCAGGCAGCTCGGCTCGAGACCGACGATCGGCACGCCGCGCGCGGCAAAGGGCGCGAAGGCGGCGACGAGCCGGTCGAGCTCGGCCCTCGCTTCATCGACAAGACCGGCGGACAGCAACGTGCGGCCGCAGCACAGCGGGCGGCTGCCGCTCGCAGGTTTCGGCAGATGCACGCGATAGCCGCCGGCCGCGAGCACGCGCAACGCGGCCTCGAGGTTCTCGCGTTCGTAGATGCGGTTGAAGGTGTCGGCGAACAGCACGACCTCGCGGCCATCCACAGGTCCAACAACCTGAGCCGGCGGCACGAACACGTCGCTGCGGAAGGCGGGTAGGGCCCGGCGGGCGCTGATGCCGGCAAACCGCTCGAACAGCTTTCGCAGCAGCGGGCTGCGGTTGCGTAAATTCGCCAGCGGCGCGAAGCGCGAGGCGAGGGCGGCGTAGCGGGGCAGATACCCGACCAGGCGATCGCGCAATGTCAGGCCGTGCGACGCGGCGCGCGCGGCGAGCACCTCGATCTTCATCTTGGCCATGTCGACGCCGGTGGGGCATTCGTGGCGGCAGGCCTTGCAGGAGACGCAAAGCTTCAGCGTCTCCATCATCTCGTCGGATGACAGCGCGTCGGGGCCGAGCTGGCCGGAGATCGCGAGCCGCAGCGTGTTGGCGCGCCCGCGCGTGACATCCTTCTCGTTGCGCGTCGCGCGGTAGGACGGGCACATCACGCCGCCCTCGAGCTTGCGGCAGGCGCCGTTGTTGTTGCACATCTCGACCGCGCCCTGGAAACCGCCGCCGGCGCCGGGATAGGCGGACCAGTCGAGTTTTGTCTTGAGGTCCGCGACGCGATAGTCCGGCTTGAAGCGGAACAGCGAGCGGTCGTCCATCTTCGGCGCGTCGACGATCTTGCCGGGATTGAGCACGCCGTCGGGATCGAAGCGCCGCTTCACCTCCCTGAAATCGGCGACGAGACGCTCGCCGAACATGGTCTCGTGGAATTCGGAGCGCACCAGGCCGTCGCCATGCTCGCCGGAATGCGAGCCCTTGTATTCGCGCACCAGCGCAAAAGCCTCCTCGGCGATGGCGCGCATCGCCTTGACGTCCTTCTCCAGCTTCAAGTTCAGCACGGGCCGCACGTGCAGGCAGCCCTCGGAGGCATGCGCATACATCGTGCCGCTGGTGCCGTGCTTCGCGAACACCTCGCCCAGTCGCGCCGTGTAGTCGGCCAGATGCGGCAGCGGCACGGCGCAGTCCTCGACGAAGGAGACCGGCTTGCCCTCCTGCTTCATCGACATCATGACGTTGAGGCCGGCGGCGCGGAAATCGGCAATGCCGCCCTGCAGCGCCGGCTCGGTGATCTCCACCACGCCGCCCCATTTGCGCGTGTCGTTGGTCCAGCCGAAGCCGAGATCCCCCATCAGCTCGCCGAGCTGCTTGAGACGCAACAGATTGTCCGCCTGATCTTCTTCGGCGAATTCGACCACCAACACGGCATCCGGATCGCCCTTGATGGCGGCGGAAATGATGGGCCTGAACATCGCGATGTCGCGGCCGAGTGCGAGCATGGTGCGATCGACCAGCTCGACCGCGATCGGCTTCAGCTTGACCAGGTGCTGGGCCGCATCCATCGCTTCGTAAAAACTCCCGAAATGGCAGACGCCGAGCGCCTTGTTGCGGATGACCGGCCACAGCTTCAGCTCGACCTTGGTGGTGAAGGCCAGCGTCCCCTCGGAGCCGACCAGGAGATGCGCCATGTTGTTGGGCGCGTTGCGCGGCACCAGCGCATCGAGATTGTAGCCGCCGACGCGGCGCTGCACCTTTGGAAAGCGGGCGGCGATCTCGTCGGCTTCGCGCATCCCGAGATCGAGCATGTCGCGGAACAGGACGCGGGCGCCGTCGCCCGCGTCGAGATCGGAGAGATCGCGCGACACATCGCCGTAACGGCCGAGCGTGCCGTCGGCGAGGGCGGCCTCCATCGACAGCGTGTTGTCGCGCATGGTGCCGTAGCGCGGACTACGGCCGCCGCAGGAATTGTTGCCGGCCATGCCGCCAATGGTGGCGCGCGAGGCGGTGGAGACGTCGACCGGAAACCACAGGCCATGCTTTTTGAGCTGGCGGTTGAGGTCGTCGAGCACGATGCCGGGCTCGACCACGCAGGTCCGGCCTTCGACGTCGAGCGACAGGATGCGGTTCAGATGCTTGGAGAGATCGACCACGAGGCCGTCATTGACGGTCTGGCCGCATTGCGAGGTGCCGCCGCCGCGCGGGGTGACCCTCACGCCCTCGTCGCGGGCAATCGCCAGCGACAGCAAGGCCTCGTCCATGGTCTTCGGGACCACCACGCCCGCAGGCATGATCTGGTAGAACGAGGCGTCTGTGGCGTAGCGGCCGCGGCTGAAGCGGTCGAACAGGACGTCGCCGGTCAATTCCGACCGCAGGCGCCGTTCGAGCGAAGAGGCGTTTGTCATCCCTGATCCCGGACTGACCCAGCGAGGCAGCTCTGCCCGTCTGGGTTATTCATTCTCGTTCATGCTCGATTATATTATGAATGCAAAATGAGCAAGCCGGTGGCCCTCAAGGCGACGCCGGTGCGTCCTCTTGAGGTTCGGTCAGGTGCTCGACCGCCGCCGTCCGCTTGTTGCGCAGGTGCAGGAACAGGATGTCGCTCAGCTCGCTTGCCGCGCGGCGGCGCAGCGCATCGAGGATCGCCTCATGCTCGCGCATCGCTTCGGCCCAGCGCTGCCGCTTGCGGGCGAAATTGGCGGAGTAGCGGACGCGGCGGATCCGGCCGGCGAAGTTGGCATAGGCCGTCTTCAGCGTTTCGTTGCGCGCTGCATCGACGATGCTTTCGTGAATGCGCTGGTTGGCCTGGAAATAGCCGTGCATGTCGCGGTGCAGATAGTGACCGTACATCTCGTAATGCAGCTGCTCGATCGCGGTGATCTCCGCGTCCGTAATGGTCTCGCAAGCGAGGCGCCCCGCCAGGCTTTCCAGTCCCGCCATCACGTCGAATAGTTCTTCCAGATCGCGCTGGCTGAGCTGGCGCACCCGGGCGCCACGATTGGGCAGAAGCTCGATCAGCCCCTCGGCGGCGAGCACCTTCAGCGCCTCGCGCAAGGGCGTGCGGGAGATGCCTAGCATCTCGCAGAGCTGCCGCTCGGGAACGCGCGCGCCCTCGGGGATGTTGCCCTCGACCACATAGTCGCGCAGCCGCAGCAGGATCTCGCCGTGGAGCGAGGCCTCCTGGCGGTCGCCGCCATTTGAGGCGGGCGGGGCGATCGGAACCCCGGTGTCGGGAATCGTGGATTTCATTTGCAGCACAGTAGTTTGCCCGTTTGGTCACGTCGACGTCCACAATCGAATACCAAATTTCGGTTGAAAGGACAAAAAATGAATGCAAAATAGCCAGCAGAGCCGGCCAGAACCCGCCGACAGGGAGGTTTTCATGCATCAGGGACGCCATTTCCTTCAGATTCCGGGCCCGAGCCCGGTCCCCGAGCGCGTTCTGCGCGCCATGGACATGCCGGTCATCGACCACCGCAGCGCGGAGTTCGGCGAGCTCGGCCGCACCGTGCTCGAGGGCAGCCAGAAGATCTTCCAGACCAAAGGCCCGGTCATCATCTTCCCCTCGTCGGGGACGGGGGCCTGGGAGGCCGCGATCGTCAACACGCTGTCGCCGGGCGACAAGGTGCTGATGGTCGAGACCGGCCATTTCGCCACCCTGTGGCGGCAGATGGCCGGGCGCTTCGGTATCGAGGTCGACTTCGTTCCCGGCGACTGGCGCCGCGGCGCCGATCCGGCCGTGATCGAAGCCCGGCTCGCCGAGGACAAGGCGCGCGCGATCAAGGCCGTCATGGTCGTGCACAACGAGACCTCGACCGGCGCGACCAGCCGCATCGCCGAAATCCGCGCCGCGATCGACCGTACGGGTCATCCGGCGCTGCTGATGGTCGACACCATCTCCTCGCTCGGCTCGGTCGACTACCGCCACGACGAATGGAAGGTCGACGTCAGCGTCAGCTGCTCGCAGAAGGGCTTCATGCTGCCGCCCGGCCTCGGCTTCAACGCGATCTCGGAGAAGGCGCTGGCGGCGTCCAAGACCAACAAGATGCCGCGCTCCTATTTCGACTGGGAGGAGATGCTCAAGCCCAACGCAAAGGGCTTCTTCCCCTACACGCCGGCAACCAATCTGCTCTACGGCCTGCGCGAGGCGATCGCGATGCTGCTCGAGGAGGGGCTCGACAACGTGTTCGCGCGGCATCAGCGGCTTGCTGCGGCGACGCGCGCCGCGGTCGATCATTGGGGCCTCGAGATCCTCTGCCAGGAGCCTGCCGAATTCTCGCCGGTGCTCACCGCGGTGCTGATGCCGCCGGGACATGATGCCGATCAGTTCCGCAAAGTGGTGCTCGACAATTACAACATGTCGCTCGGCTCGGGCCTGTCGAAGGTCGCCGGAAAAGTCTTCCGCATCGGCCATCTCGGCGAATGCAACGCGCTCACGCTGCTCGGCGCGCTCACCGGCGTAGAGATGGGCCTGTCGGTCGCCGGCGTGCCGCATCGCTCCGGCGGCGTCGATGTCGCGATGAAGCTCTTGGAGCAGCGCCCGCAGGGCAATGCCTCGCCGCATCTGAAAGTGGTCGGCACTTAAGTCGCGCGGGACACGCCAGCAAAAAATCATAACAACGGCAATTCGGGAGGGGTGAGATGGGAGTTCGGTTCAAGGCCACGCATGTCGTGCTGGCGATGCTCTGCGCGATGTATTTCATCACCTATGTCGACCGGGTGAACATCGGCACCGCCGCAAGCGAGATCCAGAAGGAGCTTGGCCTTTCCAACACCCAGCTCGGCCTCGTCTTCTCCGCCTTCGCCTATCCCTATCTGCTGTTCCAGGTGATCGGCGGCTGGGTCGGCGATCATTTCGGGCCGCGCAAGACGCTGTTCTGGTGCGGCATGATCTGGGCGGTGGCGACCATCTCGACCGGCTTCGTCAACGGTCTGGCCGCGCTTTTCGTCGCCCGCTTCGCGCTCGGTTTCGGCGAGGGCGCGACGTTTCCGACCGCGACGCGGGCGATGCAATACTGGACGCCGTCGAACCGCCGCGGCTTTGCGCAAGGGCTGACCCATTCCTTTGCCCGGCTCGGCAATGCGGTGACGCCGCCGGTGGTGGCGCTGCTGATCCTGTGGCTGACCTGGCGCGGCGCGTTCGTCGTGCTCGGCCTCGTCAGTCTCGTCTGGGGCGTTGTCTGGGTCTGGTACTTCCGCAACGAGCCGAAGGAGCACACCTCCATCACCGAGGCCGAGCTCGCCGCCTTGCCGCCGCGTCCCACCGGCGAGCGGCCGCGCGTGCCCTGGGGACCGCTCTTTGGCCGGATGTGGCCGGTGACGCTGACCTATTTCTGCTACGGCTGGTGCCTGTGGCTCTACCTCAACTGGCTGCCGCTGTTCTTCAAGAACAACTACAATCTCGACATCAAGAACTCGGCGCTGTTCGCATCCGGCGTGTTCTTTGCCGGCGTGGTCGGCGACAGCGTCGGCGGCGTGCTGTCGGACAAGATCCTCGACCGCACCGGCAACGTCCGCCTGGCGCGGCTCAGCGTCACCGTTGCGGGATTTACGGGGGCGCTGCTCTCGCTGTTTCCGATCCTGTTCGTCCACGACATCACGATCGTCGCGCTGTGCCTGTCGGCGGGCTTCTTCTGCGCCGAGCTGGTGATCGGCCCGATGTGGTCGATCCCGATGGACATCGCCCCGAAATATTCCGGCACCGCCTCGGGAATCATGAACACCGGCTCGGCCTTCGCCGCCATCGTCTCCCCGCTGGTCGCGGGCTTCGTGATCGACGTGACCGGCAATTGGTACCTGCCGTTCCTGATGTCGATGGGCCTGCTGCTGCTCGGCGGCTTTTCCGCCTTCCTGATGCATCCGGAGCGCCCGTTTACGGAGGCCGAGGGGAGCGTTCCCTCGGGAAGGGTGGTGGCCGCGGAGTAGGGGGAGCGCGCCCGAAGCGACGGGCGCCGGTTATGCATGGGAGACGTCTTTAGGAGAGGGGACAAGCCGGTGAAATGGTGCTATTCGGCGGCCATCAAAACCAAGGCTAGACCGGGAAGGACGCCCATGACCGTGCACACTGGAAGGCATTTCCTCCAGATTCCAGGACCGACCAACGTGCCCGACCGGGTGCTGCGGGCGATGGACATGCCGACGCTGGACCATCGCGGTCCGGAGTTCGCCGAGCTCGGTTTCGCGGTCCTCGCCTCGATGCAGCGCGTTTTCCGCACCAAGCAGCCCGTGATCATCTTCCCCTCGTCCGGCACCGGCGCCTGGGAAGCGGCGATGGTCAACGTGCTCGCGCCCGGCGACAAGGTCTTGATGTGCGAGACCGGCCAGTTCGCCGTGCTGTGGCGCGGCATCGCCGACAAGTTCAAGCTCGACGTCGACTTCATCCCGAGCGACTGGCGCCATGGCGCCGACCTCGCCGAGATCGAGAAGCGTCTTGCCGCCGACAAGCAGCACACGATCAAGGCGGTCTGCGTCGTCCACAACGAGACCTCGACCGGCTGCGTGACGCCGCCGCTCGAAGTGCGCAAGCTGCTCGACCGCGTCAAGCATCCGGCGCTGCTGATGGTCGACACCATCTCCGGCCTCGGCTCGATGGAATATGAGCACGACGCCTGGGGCATCGACGTCTCGGTTGCCGGCTCGCAGAAGGGTCTGATGCTGCCGCCGGGCCTCGGCTTCAACGCCGTCTCGGAGAAGGCGCTCGCCGTTGCCAAGGCCAACCCCGGCATGCGCTCCTACTGGGACTGGCAGGAGGTCATCGGCTTCAACAAGCTCGGCACCTTCCCCTATACGCCTGCCACCAATCTGCTCTACGGCCTGCGCGAAGCGGTCAAGATGCTGGAAGAGGAAGGGCTGGAGAACGTCTGGACCCGCCACAAGCGCCACAGCGCGGCGACGCGCGCCGCGGCCAAGGTCTGGGGCCTGGAGACGCAGTGCGCCGATCCCGCCGCGCACTCACCGGCGCTGACCGGCGTGCGCGTGCCTGACGGACACGACGCCGACGCCTTCCGCAAGATCGTGCTGGAGGCTTTCGACATGTCGCTCGGCACTGGCCTGAACAAGGTCAAGGGCAAGGTGTTCCGGATCGGCCATATCGGCCATTTCAACGATCTGATGCTGATGGGCACGCTCGCCGGCGTCGAGATGGGCCTCGATCTTGCAAAGATCCCGCACCGGAGCGGCGGCGTGCTGGCGGCCATGGACGTCCTGAAGGGACGCGACGTGGTGCCGATGGCCAAGGCCCAGGTGGCTTAAAGGTTCAGGTGGCCTGAACTAACTTAGAGAAGTGAGCGCGCGATGAACGCACCGACGACGACGAACGAAGACCTGCTCTACTCCGTCACGGACGGCATCGCGCGGATCACCTTCAACCGCCCCCAGGCGCGCAACGCAATGACCTTCGCCATGTATGACCGCATGGCGGAGATCTGCCAGGAGATCAACGCCGACCGTTCGATCAAGGCGCTGATCCTGACCGGCGCCGGCGACAAGGCGTTTGCCTCCGGCACCGACATCTCGCAATTCCGTGCGTTCAAGACCGCGCAGGACGCGCTCGACTACGAGGCCCGGATCGATCGTGTGCTCGGCACGCTGGAGCAGTGCCGCGTGCCCGTGATCGCGGCGATCGCGGGCGCTTGCACCGGCGGCGGCGCCGGCATCGCGGCCTGCTGTGACCTCCGCATCGGCACCGAGACGACGCGGATGGGCTTTCCGATCGCACGCACACTCGGCAACTGCCTGTCGATGTCGAACATCAGCCGCGTCGTCGCGCTGGTCGGTCCCGCCCGCACCAAGGATATGATTTTCAAGGCGCGTCTGGTCGAGGCGCCGGAGGCGCTGGCGCTCGGTCTGCTCAACGAGATCGTGCCCGACGTCGAAACGCTGCAGCGCCGCGCGGACGAGACCGCAAAACTCGTCGCGAGCCATGCGCCGCTCACGCTGGAAGCGACCAAGGAAGCGGTGCGCCGCATCCGCCGCACGCTGTCGCGCGAGGAAGGCGAGGACCTGATCCTGAAGGCCTATATGAGCGAAGATTTCCGCGAGGGCATGGACGCCTTCCTCAACAAGCGCACGCCCGTCTGGAAGGGCAAGTAGCGCGCTTCGTCAGCCGAAAGTCATATGCGGCGGAATGTCCGCCGGCTTGAACTCGCGATCTTTAGTCCGCACAATGCATCGATAGAATTCCCGGCATCACAAAGCCAATAATAACCAGGGGACGAAACTCGTGCGAATTCCAGTGAAAGCCGTCGGAGCTGCGACGGCCTTGTTGTTGAGCATGCCGGCTTTTGCCGGCTGGGAGCCCACCAAACCTGTCGAGATCGTGGTGGCGGCCGGTGCGGGCGGCGCCTCCGACCAGATGGCGCGGATGATGCAGGCCGCGATCCAGAAGAACAATCTGATGAAGCAGCCGATAGTCGTCTCGCTCAAGGGCGGCGCGTCGGGCGCGGAAGCGCTGATGTACATGAAGTCCAGCGAGGGTGATCCGAACAAGGTGCTGATCGCCTATTCGCTGATCTACATGCTGCCGCTGTCGGCGAAGATCCCGTTCAACTGGCGCGAACTGACCCCGGTCTCGGTGATCGCGCTCGACCAGTTCGTGCTGTGGGACAACAGTGCGGGACCGAAGACGGTGAAGGAATTCGTCGCGGCCGCGAAGGCTTCGAGCTCGCCGTTCAAGATGGGCGGCACCGGCTCCAAGCGCGAGGACCACGTGCTGACCGTTTTCCTCGAGCAGAAGACCGGCGCGAAGTTTTCCTATCTGCCCTACAAGTCCGGCGGCGAGGCGGCGACCCAGCTCGTCGGCAACCACACCGAATCCAACGTCAACAACCCCTCCGAAAATCTCGAAGTCTGGCGCGCGGGCCAGGTGCGGCCGCTCTGCGTGTTCGACAAGGAGCGCATCTCCTACACCAGCAAGGTGACGGACACGCAGTCCTGGGCCGACATCCCGACCTGCAAGGAAGAGGGCGTCGACGTCCAGTACCTGATGTTGCGCGCGATGTTCCTGCCCGGCAAGGTCACGCCGGAGCAGCAGGCGTTCTATGTCGATCTGTTTCACAAGGTGACGCAGACCTCCGAATACAAGGACTACATGGAAAAGCAGGCGTTGAAGCCGATCTTCCTCACCGGCAAGGACATGGTGCAATTCCTCGAGGAGGACGATGCCATCAACAAGTCGCTGATGACGGAAGCCGGGTTCGTCGCGAAGTAGTCACATCCTCCACGTCATGCCCCGCGAAGGCGGGGCATCCAGTATTGCACAGAGCTCGACGAACGACGGCTTCTGCACGGCGCACTGGATCATCCGCCCCCGTGCGCAATTGCGCCCTAGGCGGATGATGACGGCGCAATTTGATTTGGCAGCTCATGTCCCAAACCGATCTTGAAATCGTCGTCGACGATCCGACCGCGCCCGAAGACGATTCGCCTTCGATCGTCTCATCCGGCACGATCGAGATATTCGTCTGTCTCCTGTTGCTCGCGCTCGCCGTCACGCTCGGCTACGACAATTGGCGCACCGGTGCGTCCTGGGACGCAACCGGGCCGGAGCCCGGCTATTTCCCGTTCTATCTGTCCGTTATCCTGGGCGGCGGTAGCCTCTATGGTCTGGCCGCAGCGCTCCTGGCGCGGCGCGCGGCATCAGAAAGCTTCGTCACCCGCGCACAAGCCCGCCGCGTGATGGCGGTGTTCGTGCCGACACTGCTGTTCTGCCTGGTGATGCAGTTCCTCGGCCTCTATGTCGCGAGCTTCCTCCTGATTGCAGGCTTCATGCGCCTCGTCGGCAAGATCGCGCTGTGGAAGTCGCTGCTCACCGCTGTTGTGTTCACGGCGATCATGTTCGTCACCTTCGACATCGCCTTCGACGTCATCATGCCGAAGGGACCGCTCGAAGCGGCCTTCGGCCACTAGGGCGGGCGAACGATGGAAGCTCTCGGTCTCCTGCTTCACGGCTTTGCCGTCCTGCTGACGTGGAAGACGCTCGTGCTGATGATGGTCGGGCTTGTGCTCGGCATCTTCGTCGGCGTGCTGCCCGGGCTGGGCGGTCCCAACGGCGTTGCCATCCTGCTGCCGCTCACCTTCACGATGGATCCGACTTCGGCGATCGTGATGCTGTCCTGCATCTATTGGGGCGCGCTGTTCGGCGGCGCCATCACCTCGATCCTGTTCAACATCCCGGGCGAAGCCTGGTCGGTTGCAACCACGTTCGACGGCTATCCAATGGCGCAGCAGGGCAGGGCGGCGGAGGCGCTGACCGCGGCGTTCACGTCCTCCTTCATCGGCTCGCTGGTCGCGGTGCTGCTGATCACTTTCCTCGCGCCGATGATCTCGTCCTTTGCCCTGAAGTTCGGGCCGCCCGAGTTCTTCGCGGTGTATCTGCTGACGTTCTGCTCCTTCGTCGGCCTCGGCCGCGAGGCCAAGCACAAGACCGTCATCTCGATGTCGCTGGGGCTGCTGCTCGCCGGAATCGGCATGGACACCGTATCGGGCAATCTGCGCATGACCTTCGGCTCGGCCGAACTGCTCCGCGGCATCAACTTCCTCGTCGCCGTCATCGGCCTGTTCGGCATCAGCGAGATCCTGCTGACGATGGAGGAGCGGCTGGCGCTGCGCGGACACGCGGCGAGCATTTCGCTGCGCGTCGTGCTCGGCGTCTGGAAGGACCTGCCGAAATACTGGGTGACGCTGCTGCGCTCGTCCTTCATCGGCTGCTGGCTCGGCATCACGCCGGGCGGCGCGATCGCGGCCTCCTTCATGGGCTACAACCTCGCAAAGCGCTTCGCCAAGGATTCCGAAAGCTTCGGCAAGGGCCGCATCGAGGGCGTATTCGCACCCGAGACGGCCGCGCATGCCTCCGGCACCTCGGCGCTGCTGCCGATGCTGGCGCTCGGCATTCCCGGCTCGGGCACCGCGGCGATCCTGCTCGGCGGCCTGATGGTGTGGGGCCTCAATCCGGGTCCGTTGCTGTTCGTCGAGCACAAGGACTTCGTCTGGGGCCTGATCGCCTCGATGTATCTCGGCAATGTCGTCGGCCTCGTGCTGGTGCTGACGACCGTGCCGATCTTCGCCTCGATCCTGCGCGTGCCGTTCGCCGCGGTGGCGCCGATGATCGTGGTGTCCTGCGCGATCGGTGCCTATGCGATCCAGAACGCGATGTTCGACATCTGGCTGATGCTCGGCTTCGGTGTCGTCGGCTACGTCTTCAAGAAGATCGGCATTCCGCTTGCGCCCTTCACCCTGGCGCTCGTGCTTGGCAACCGCGCCGAGGATGCCTTCCGCCTGTCGATGATCGGGTCCGGCGGAAACCTCGGGGTGTTCTGGTCGAATGGGCTGGTCGGCTCGATCACGACGCTGGCGATCGCGCTGCTGTTTTGGCCGGTCATCGACGGTTTGCTGGGCCGCGTCGGACTGACGCAGCGGACTGGGACGACATCACACTAGCGTCACAGAACAAAGCCGTTTGGAATCAAATAGATATCTTTTCGGTGGTGTTTTGATCCGGTTGCTACCTCTGGCTCGATTGTTTCTGAATGTTGCAGCCGCGGCACAGCCCTTGGGGAGGCGGTGGCGTATATCTTGATCACAAATTTGTGCGGAGGGGATTGCCATGAAGCGGATTGTGATTGGAATGGCGGCGGCGATGTCGCTGTTCGCGACGGGTGCAATGGCTGCTGATCTCGCGGCAAGGCCCTATGTCAAGGCGCCGGTGATGGTCGATCCGGTCTGGAGCTGGACCGGTTTCTACGTCGGCGCCAACGCCGGCTATAGCTGGGGTCGTTCGAGCACCGATGTCTCCTATTTCAATCCGGTCACCGGTCTTGGGATCGTGCCTCCCGCCGGCTCCATCACCAACGCCTCGTTCGACATGAACGGCGGCATCGCGGGTGGCCAGGCCGGCTACAACTGGCAGAGCACCAACTGGGTGTTCGGCATCGAGGGCGACCTGCAATGGTCGGGTGAGAAGGGCCGCGCCGGCTATAGCTGCGTCGGCACTGCTCCTGCCGGCGGCCCCTGCCTTCCTACTTTTACATTCCTTCCCCCCGGCGGTCTGGCGGGCACGACCTTGACGGTCGACCAGAAGCTTGAGTGGTTCGGCACGGTGCGCGGCCGCGTCGGCATCCTGGCGACCCCGAAGGTGCTGTTCTACGGCACCGGCGGTCTGGCCTTCGGCGAGATCAAGACCACGGGCACGCTGTCCAGCTTCAGCCTTGTCGCGCCCTTCGGCCCGATCGCATCGGTGGGCTCGAGCTCGACCACGCGCGTCGGCTGGACCGCTGGTGCGGGCGTCGAGGGCAAGATCACCCAGAACTGGAGCGCCAAGCTCGAGTACCTCTACATGGATCTCGGACGCTTCTCCTCCGGCCCGTTCACGCTGTCGCCCGCTTTGCCGATCAGCGCCAACGTCTCGTCGCACTTCACCGACCACATACTGCGCGCCGGCATCAACTACCAGTTCGCCGGCCCGGTGGTCGCCAAGTACTGAGATCAACAAAGGCGTCAACAAGAAGCAAAGCCCGGCCTCGCGCCGGGCTTTGTCGTTTCTGTCCTGATTCCTGAAAATGGGCAGCGCCGATGATCGGACAGTGCGATTGAATTTGTTGCGGTCGCGCCACATCCAACGCCTGATCTGCATGGATGGGGCCCGCAAAACCGGTTCGCATCGAGCGTCTTCCGATGCCATCGCACCAGTCCGCAGAATTCATCCCGACCATCAAACCGCACTGAAATAGCAGCGCTTTCGAGATCGCTCCGATTGCGCGCGCATGCCTTCCGCACGAGGTCGGCGGCAGACGTCCTGCGAACGACTGACCTTCGTTCGCAGGACGCGGAGCGATGCGCTCTTCCCTAGGGTCCCGGCACTGAATCGCCCGCGCATCTTGCGAGCAGGCGAACAGGCAATGCCGTTTGTCGAGGGAAGACTGATGACACGAACTTCGCTGGTTGCCGCTGCGATCGGAGTGCTGCTCGCACCGTCGGCCTTCGCCGCTGATCTGGCGGTGCCGCACATCTACACCAAGGCGCCGCCGGTGGCCGTCGATCCCACTTACAATTGGAGCGGCTTTTATGCCGGCCTCAATATCGGCTACGGCTGGGGCCGCTCGGCCACGACAGTGGATTTCATCGACAGCAGGGGCGGCGCGCCGCTGGGCTCGAGCGCTGGCACATTCGATCTGAACGGCGTCACCGGTGGCGGTCAGATCGGCTACAACTGGCAGCACGAGATGGTCGTGTTCGGCGTTGAAGCCGATTTCCAGGGCAGTGGCCGGAAGGGCCGCTTCGACGCACTGTGCGCCGGCGCCCCGGATGGTTTGCAGGACGGCATCTGCACGCCGGGCCATCGCGGCGACAACACGTTTGATCCCGCGTTGCCGGTGACGTTCAATCTCGCTCAGAAGCGCGACTGGTTCGGCACTGTCCGCGGCCGTCTCGGCATCGCCGCGACGCCGCGCATGCTGTTCTACGGCACCGGCGGTCTCGCCTATGGCCGCGTCTCCACCTCGGGCAGCGTGAGCGCGATCAATGTCACGGGCTCACCGGGCTCCGGCGACAACCTCGCGTTCACGCCGGTTGCGGCGAGCTTCAGCAGCAGCACGACGAAGGTCGGCTGGAGCGCGGGCGCCGGCATCGAAGGCGCCTTCGCCGACAATTGGAGCGCCCGGCTCGAATATCTCTATGTCGATCTCGGAACGGTATCGGGCTCTCTCGCGACGCCCGTGATCGCGCTCAGCGGCGCGCCGCTGGTCGTCGGCTATCGTTCGCACATCACCGACAACGTCCTGCGCTTCGGCGTCAACTACCGCTTCGGCGGGACCTGAGCGGTAGCTCACCACATCAAAAAGCCCGGCGTGAGCGCCGGGCTTTTTCGTTGGCAACGTCAAGCCAGATGCTCACACCACCTTGGCGTCCCTGAGCGTGGCAATCTCGTCCGCACTGAGGCCGAATTCCTTCAGGACCTCGTCGGTCTGCTCGCCGAATTCCGGCGGCCGCGCCATCATCCTGCTCGGCGTGCGCGACAGCGTCACGGGCTGGCCGACCAGGCGGATGTGGCGGTCCTCGTCGTTCGGTACGTCCTGCGCGATGCCGAGATGCTTGACCTGGGCATCCTCGAACATCTGGTCGATCGCGTAGATCGGCCCGCAGGGCACGCCGGCCTCGTTGAGCTCGCGGACCCAGGTCTCGGTCGATTTCGTCACGGTGCGCTTCTCGATCTCGGCATTGAGCACGTCGCGGTTCTTGGAGCGGGCGGGGGCCGTCGTGTAGTCGGGATGACTGTAGAGCTCCGGCGCGCCGATCGCCTGCGCGCAGCGCTCCCAGATCCGTCCGCCCGTCGTGGCGATGTTGATGTAACCGTCCGAGGTCTTGAACACCCCGGTCGGGATGCTGGTCGGGTGGTTGTTGCCCGCCTGCTTGGCGACTTCCTTCTCCATCAGCCAGCGCGCGGCCTGGAAGTCGAGCATGAAGATCTGAGCCTGGAGCAGCGAGGTCTGCACCCACTGTCCCTTGCCTGAGACCTCGCGCTCGAGCAGCGCGGTGAGGATGCCCATGGCGCAGAACAGGCCCGCCGTGAGGTCGGCGACGGGAATGCCGACCCGCATCGGGCCTTCGCCCGGCGCACCGGTGATCGACATCAGCCCGCCCATGCCCTGCGCGATCTGATCGAAGCCCGGCCGCTTGTGATAGGGGCCGTCCTGGCCGAAGCCGGAGATGCTGCCATAGACGATCCGCGGATTGATCTTTGCGAGGCTCTCATAGTCGATGCCGAGCTTCTTCTTCACGTCGGGACGGAAATTCTCGACCACGACGTCGGCCCTGGCGGCGAGGCGCTTGAACACGGCGAGCCCGCGCTCGTCCTTCAGGTTCAGCGTCATCGCCCGCTTGTTGCGGTGCAAATTCTGGAAGTCGGAACCCCGCCGCGGGCCGCCCGGCTGCTCGCCGCCGGCATCCTCGGTCAGCGCATCGATCTTGACGACATTGGCGCCCCAGTCGGCGAGTTGTCGCACGCAGGTCGGCCCGGAGCGGACGCGGGTCAGGTCGAGCACGGTGAAGCGCGACAGGGCTTCCGAGGCATGCGGAAAGGGCATCTTGAAGGGCTCCGGGACAGATTGCGGGCCCCACCATAGTGCCGATAGACCCTGCGGCAACCCTGAGCCGACGCGGATGCCGCCTGTCGAAATGCAATACCCGGCGTTGCGGCGCGCAGAAGGGATCAGCGCGGCAGGCGCTTCAACTCGGCGCGCGCCTGCTCGGCCAGCGGATCGTCGCCGTGACGGGCGATGAAGAGCTCCAGCGCCTCCCGCGTGCCCTGCCGGCGGGCGGCTTGGTACTCCTCGGCGACCGCAGCGGAAGGATCGCGGGCCATCGGCATGGTGGTGGCGCGCCCGGCCTTGCCGGGTTCGTCCGCATTGGCCATGGCAGGCAGTCCTCCGAAAGTTGAATGATCCGGCCCCGCGAATGCCATCAGGGCGCCCAACAGACCGGCCACGATGCGACATCGTTTCATGGTTCCAAATCGCGCCGTTGCCGGAACCGGCATGCTTATCCTCGCTCCGTGTGACTACGGATTTGATGGCTAACAGGGCGTTATGGAAGAGGTCCATCAGATCTCGCCCAATTTAAACCAAACGTTCAACTCTCTAGCTAGAATCATCTGTTACCGCCCCGAATCGATGGGGCCTGCTGCTTCGGAGTTTCGCTTTGGCCACCGCGGTCACGGTCACCAAGACCAACAACGCCGACATCGACGGCCTGCTGTCGGGCGTCAAATGGTCCGGCACGATCACCTATAGTTTCCCGGATTCGTCCAGTGACTACGCCAATCCGTACACCGGCGGCAGCAGCGAGCCGACGACATCGGGCTTTGCCTCGGCGCCCACCCAGATGCAGGCGGCGATCAACTACGCGATCGGGCTGATCCTCGGCTACACCAACGCCACCATCCAGTACGCGGGGACCAACGGCGCCGACATCATGATCGCGCAGTCGCCGGCGGCCAATCCGACCTCCTACGCCTACTACCCCGGCAACTACGCCTCCGGCGGCGATATCTGGTTCGGGACCCAGTACAATTACTCGCTCGCCGCGCTCGGCAATTACTATTTCACGACCGCGCTGCACGAGCTCGGACACGCCCTTGGCCTCAAGCACAGCCAGGAAACGGGCGGCGTCGCCAACGTCGCGGTGCCGAGCGCGCATGACGACAGCGAATACACCGTCATGAGCTATCGCAGCTATGTCGGTGCTTCGACGACCAGCGGCTACACCAACGAGTCGTACGGATATCCGCAGACCTACATGGCCAACGATATCCTCGCGCTCCAGACGATGTATGGCGCGAACTTCACGACCCAGAGCAGCAATACGGTCTACACCTGGAGCGCCACGACGGGGCAGGAGTTCATCAACGGCGTCGGGCAGCTAGCGGACGGCGGCGGCGCCGGCGGTTCGGCCAACCGCATCTACGAGACGGTCTGGGACGGCGGCGGCGTCGATACCTACGACCTGTCGAACTACACCACGAACCTGAGCATCAATCTCAATCCGGGCGCCTCGTCGGTGTTCTCCACCGTGCAGCTGGCCAATCTCGGCAATGGCCATTACGCGTCGGGCAACGTCTACAACGCCTATCTCTACAACGGCGACGCGCGCTCCTACATCGACAACGCCACCGGCGGCTCCGGCAACGACACGATCCTGGGCAATGCCATCGCCAACGTGCTGAACGGCGGTGGCGGCAACGACACCATCACCGGCGGCGGTGGCAACGACACCATTGTCGGCGGTGCCGGCTCCGACACGGCGGTGTATTCGGGCAGCCGGACCAGCTACGCGATCACCTACAACGCGACCACCCAGACATTCACCCTGATCGACCAGCGCAGCGGGTCGCCCGACGGTACCGATACCGTCACCGGGGTCGAATATTTCCAGTTTGCCGGCGTCACGGTCGCCAGCTCCACTCTGGTGACCACGGTGATCGAGTCATTCGGATCGACCAGCCTGGTCCAGTCCGGCGGCAACTATTACCTGAACAGCATCTCGACCGGCACCGGGCCTGTGCTGAAATATGCAGGTAGTGCCGTGAATACGGCCAATTACACCACGTGGTCGGTCATCGCCGCCGAGCAGGTGTCGGGTGGTGGCTACGACGTCGTGTGGAAGAATTCAGCGGACGGACATTACTCGGTCTGGAGCACGGACAGCACCGGCAATTTCGTGACGACGCTCGCCGCGGCCCCTGAAGTGCTGGGCACCGATGCGTCTTTGCAGGCGCTGGAGCCGACGCTCCACCAGGACCTCAACGGCGATGGCACGATTGGCGCACCGGTCGTCAGCGGCGTCACGATCGAGGCGTTCGGATCGACCAGCCTGGTGCTGTCGGGTGGCAATTACTTCCTGACCAGCATCTCGACCAGCACCGGGCCCACTCTGAAATACGCAGGCAATGCCGTGAACGCGGCCAATTACACCACGTGGTCGGTCATCGGCGCCGAGCAGGTGTCGGGCGGCGGCTACGACGTGGTCTGGAAGAATTCAGCGAACGGGCATTACTCCGTCTGGAGCACGGACAGCAACGGCAACTTCGTGACGACGCTCGCCGCGGCACCTGAAGTGCTGGGCACCGACGCGTCCCTGCAGGCGCTGGAGCCGACGCTCCACCAGGACCTCAACGGCGACGGTACGACCGGGGTCCCCGTCGTCCCGGTCGCCAGCGGCGTCACGATCGAAGCGCTCGGATCGACCAGCCTGGTCCAGTCTGGCGGCAACTATTACCTGGACAACATCTCGACCGGCACCGGGCCTACGCTGAAATATGCGGGCAATGCCGTGAACACGGCCAATTACACCACGTGGTCGGTCATCGGTGCCGAGCAGGTGTCGGGCGGCGGCTACGACGTGGTCTGGAAGAATTCAGCGAACGGGCATTACTCCGTCTGGAGCACGGACAGCAACGGCAACTTCGTGACGACACTCGCCGCGGCCCCCGAAGTGCTGGGCACCGATCCGTCTCTTCAGGCACTGGAGCCGACGCTCCAGCAGGATCTCAACGGCGACGGCACGATTGGCGTCCCGGTCGCCAGCCCCGTCACGATCGAAGCGCTCGGATCGACCAGCCTGGTGGTGTCCGGTGGCAACTACTACCTGACCAACATTTCGACCGGCACCGGGCCCACGCTGAAATATGCAGGCAATGTCGTGAATACGGCCAATTACACCACGTGGTCGGTCATCGGTGCCGAGCAGGTGTCGGGCGGCGGCTACGACGTGGTCTGGAAGAATTCGGCGGACGGACATTACTCCGTCTGGAGCACGGACAGCACCGGCAACTTCGTGACGACGCTCGCCGCGGCTCCTGAAGTGCTGGGGACTGACCCGACTCTGAAGGCGCTGGAGCCGACGCTCCACCAGGACCTCAATGGTGACGGCGCCGTGGGCGCAGCGCCGCTCGCGACTGCAGCGACCTCCGGTGATAACTTCGCCTTCGGGGGTGACACCGCGCTGTCCGCCCCCTCTGAGCCGCCGGACCCCATGCCCGCGCCAGCCAATGCCCAGACCACGTCGGAGCACGGGACGGTCGCTGAACTGGCGGGCGGCCACGATGCGGCCGCGATCGAAATCGTGATCGATTTCCTGCACAATCTGCACGGCAGCGGCTTCCTGCTTGGCTGACGTGGCCGGTCCTGCCGGTCCGTCGTTCTTCCCCTTCGTGCCGCATTCGACGCCGCACGGCGGGCCGGACGGCCTCTGAGCGCGCCTCCCCGGGATTGCCACACCGTCCCTTATCTGTCCCAGCAAGCCGCGGGTTGGCCTGAAAGGCGTTAAAGAGGGGGCTGGCGGAGCCGGGCGGCAGCTAACCCCGTCGGCTATCGACATTCCCCGTACTGCCTGCTAGCCCGAATTCGCGATGCCCTGGGGGGAACCCTGATCGGCGAGGCGGCGGAGGCTTGGTGAGGTGAGGGCCGGGTGGCTGGCATGACGTTGAGAAGAAGTCCGCCCGATCTGCTGGGGAACTCCGCGTGGAATGCGATGGCCTTCCTGGTGGCCGTGGTGCTGAACCTGGCCATCCTGCCCTTCGTGGTCATCCGTCTGGGCCTCCCCGCATTCGGCGTTGCGGGTCTCGTCACCGCCTGCGTTGCGCCGGCGCTGGTGTTCAGCAACGCGCTCGGGCTGTCGACGGCGCGCGAGCTCGCGCAGCGACTGGAGCCGTCCGATCTCGAAGATGCGCGGCGCCTGTTCGCGACGGCGGTGCTGCTTGCGGTCGGCGCGGGCGGGCCGATCACCATTTTCTTTCTGGTGGCCGGGGCCCCGCTTGCGCGCTTCGGATTCCATCTGGCCGGTCCGGCCGCCGAGGACCTTGGCCTCGCCTTCGCGCTGGCCGGCATCGGCTGGCTGTGCCAGTGCGTCTCGGCGGTCTTCGTGTCGTTGTTCACAGCGCGGCAGGACTATCGCCGGATCGCCTCGATCGGCATTGTCAGCACCGCGGTCTCGACTCTTTCGATGCTCCTCCTGATCCCCGCCGCGCCGCACGCATCCACTTTCCTGGGTTGCCAGACGCTGGGGTTTGCGACCGGCCTGCTGATGGCCCTGGCCTGGTCCAGCGGCGCGATGCGCAAATGGCTGGCGCCGCCGGCGTTGCATCGCGAGGCGTTCGGCCGGCTGGTTCGGTTCGGCGGTTGGCAGGCTGCCGCGCAGGGCGGCGCGCTGCTTGCGGGGCAGGCCGATCGGTACCTGCTTGGCGCGCTGTTGCAACCGCAGTTTGTCGGATTCTATGGCGTTGCGCAGCGCCTGCAGGAGGCGACCTATATCGGCATCCTGAAGGTCGGCGAGATCCTGTTTCCATTCTTCAGCACGCTGCAAAGGGAGAGCGAGGATCGCAAGGTCGATCTGCTGTTCCGATCGTCGTGGATCCTGAATGTCCTGGCCGCAAGTGCGCTGGGCGCATTGATCCCGGTGGCGGGTCCTCTGCTGCATGTCTGGACCGGGGCGGAGGTTGCGGCCGAGGCTGCGCGGGTGCTCGTCGTGCTGTCGATTGCCGGCATCCTCGGATCGAGCGCGAACGTCTTCGGCTTCTACCTGCTGGCACAGGGGCGGTCGCGCTCCAACGCGCTCATCGCGTTGATCACGGGTGTCGCCACGCTGGTTGCCAGCGCGATCGCATTGCCACGCTTCGGATGGCATGCCGCGGGCTGGAGCACATGCGTCGGCATGGTCGCGCAGCTGGTGACCATCGTCTTCCTGATGCGCCGCAGTTTCAACCTTGCCGGCATGTGGTTGCGCGTCGTGCATTGCGTGCTGATGCCGCTTGGCGTCGGGATCGCGACGGCGCTGGCCGTGCGATACGGTCTCGACCGCGCGTCACTCCAGCTGGCGCCGTCCTGGTGGTTGGTGGGAGCCGTCTCCTCGCTGACCGCCGCGGTCATCTTCGCCGTCGCGGTCGCCGCCTCGCAATTGGGCCCGTATCGAAGGGTATGCCGGCAGGATATTCGTTCGATCGTCACTCGCTTCTTGCCCCTCAAGGCCGTCTAGAACATGTGCGGAATAGCAGGCATCGTGAATCTGCGCGGCAACGCGGTCGAGCCGGACGACATCTCGCGCCTGACCGGCCTGATCGCGCATCGTGGTCCGTTCGGCCAGGGGACCTGGTTCAGCGCAGACCGAAGCCTCGCATTCGGCCACCGCCGCCTGGCGATCATCGATCCCGGCGAGGGCGGCCATCAGCCGATGCTGTCTGCGGACGGTCGCCACGTGATCGTGTTCAATGGCGAGATCTACAACTTCCTCGAGCTGCGTCGCGAGCTCGAGGCGCAGGGCGCGGTGTTCCGCAGCCAATCCGATACCGAAGTGATCCTGGCTGCCTGGCAGGCTTGGCGCGAAGACATGCTGCCCCGCTTCAACGGCATGTGGGCCCTGGCGATCTTCGACACCAGCACTGGGGAACTGTTTCTTGCGCGCGATCGCTTCGGCATCAAGCCGCTGCTCTATGCCGCGTCGCCGGAACGGTTCGTCTTCGCGTCCGAGCAGCGGGCGCTGGTGCGCAGCGGACTGATCGATGCGTCCATCGATGTGGAGGTCGCGCGCCGGCTGCTGCTCGATGCCTTCGGGATCGAAGGAAGCGAGCGGACCTTGTTTCGGCAGGTTCGCCGCCTGCAGGGCGGCCACTGCATGTGGCTGCGCCAGGGCAAGGTCAGCGTCAGGCGTTGGTGGCGGACCGTGGATCATCTGCCGGCCGTGCCGGCCACCGAAGCCGAACGCGTGGCGCACTTTCGCGAGCTGTTCCAGGATGCCGTGGCCCTGCGCATGCGCAGCGATGTGCCGATCGGAACGTGCCTGTCCGGAGGCTTCGATTCATCGGCGGTGATCTGCACCATGGCCGCGCATGAGAAGGCGGGCTTGGGGCCACGCGACAGCACCGCATGGCGCCATGCCTTTGTCGCGACGTTCCCCGGC
This sequence comes from Bradyrhizobium sp. 14AA, assembly GCF_054185205.1. Classification (NCBI taxonomy): domain Bacteria; kingdom Pseudomonadati; phylum Pseudomonadota; class Alphaproteobacteria; order Hyphomicrobiales; family Nitrobacteraceae; genus Bradyrhizobium; species Bradyrhizobium sp. 14AA. The sequence goes on from NZ_JAVAYM010000005.1 coordinate 175,405, forward strand.
GCCTTGAACGACGAGCGGCCGATGGCCGAGGAGGCCGCCGCCTGGGCCGAGGTCGCGCCGACCTTCCTCGAAATCGGGCAGGCCGATGCGCTCACGGACCTCGACCAGATTCTCGACGATCTCGACGACGTCTATATCGCGCTGCCCAGCGCGATGTGGTTGATCTATCGGCAGTTGAGACGGCAAAACGTGACCGTCTCGCTCGACGGCCACGGCGCGGACGAGTTGATGGGCGGCTATTTGCAGCAGGGACAGGCGCTCTCATTTCGAATTCGGAACGCAGCCGAAGACCTTGCCTCGCGCTCGGCGCGGGCCCGGCGCGGCGTGGATGTCCTGCGTGCTTTGGCCCTCAAGCGTCAGGGGGTGTATTATCTGCGCGGCGGTCTGCGCGATCTTCCCGCGCAGCTCCCGCTGACTGCGGAGGACGACGTGCTGCCGTCCGAATGGGGCGGCCTGAACAAGCGCCTCTACCGCATGTTTCACAGCACGGTGCTGCCCACCATCCTGCGCAACTTCGACCGTCTCTCGATGGCGCATGGCGTCGAAATCCGGATGCCTTTCATGGATTGGCGCCTGGTGACTTACACGATGGCGCTTCCCGAAAGCAGCAAGTCGTCGGACGGCTATACCAAGGCGGTCGCCCGGCGGGCGATGGCCAACCTGATGCCGGAGTCGATCCGCACCGCGCGTCGCAAGGTCGGCTTCAACTCGCCGATGCCGGAATGGTTGAACGGACCGCTGGCCGGCTGGACGGCCGACCTGCTCGACCGCAAGGTGCCGGCGTTTACCGAACTGGTGGACGAGGCGGCCCTGCGCACGATGGTCAGCCGCTTGACGGCGTCGAAGTCCTGGGACTGGGAGGCGGTCGGGCGGATCTGGCCGTATCTGAACATGAAATGGATGTTGGCGAGGTACGCGTAAATCATGCGTCTGTTCCAAAATAGCTGTTTCTATCCATCCTACCTGCCGCGCTTGAACCAGCTCGCGGCAAAGGCCGTTAGCTTCGAAGCGCGACGCGGGGTGTTTCTGCACGACCGTTTCGGTGCCTCGCATTTCCTTCAACCGGTGCTCGATGGATCGCCGGAGGCATTCTTCACCAACGGGGACGACGAGATCCTGCAGCGCCAATGGGCGCGCGAGCAGGGCATGAAGGGGGAGCCGACGCTCGAGGCCATCCTCCTCGCACAGATCGAGCACCACGCCACCGAGGTGTTCTACAATCTCGATCCCGTGCGCTACCCGAGCGCCTTCGTTGCCAAGCTGCCGGGCTGCGTGAAGAAGGCGCTGTGCTGGCGTGCCGCGCCGTCTGGAAACGCCGATTTCACGGCCTATGCCGCCGTGCTCGCAAATTTTCCTTCTATGCTCGACATGTGGCGCCGCCAGGGATGCCGGGCCGAGTTCTTCTATCCGGCGCATGATCCGGTGATGGACGAGTATGGCCACGGAGAACGTCCGATCGACGTCGTCTTCGTCGGTGGGTATTCACGGCATCATCGCGGGCGTGCAAAGACGCTCGAGCGCGTCGCGCGCCTGGCCGACAGCCATGATGTCGTCCTTTGTCTTGACGCATCGCGGCTGACCAAGCTCGCCGAGAGCGCAATCGGACGATTGCTGCCCCTGCGACAGCACCGACGTCCCGATGCCATCGCAGCTATCGCTCGGCCGCCGGTATTCGGGAGAGATCTCTACGAGCTGATCGGCTCGTCCAAGATCGCGCTCAATGGCTCGATCGACATGGCGGGCGAAGATCGCGGTAATATGCGCTGCTTCGAGTCGATGGGGTGCGGTGCATTGCTCGTGTCCGACGCCGGAAGATATATCGACGGCATGCAGGCCGGGATCACGATCGAGACTTACGATACTCCGGAGCAGGCCGTTGACGTGATCTCACGGAGTCTGCAGGACTGGCCCAGGGCGGCCGAGATCGCAGCGCTAGGTCGGGCCCGCATCCGCGACATCTACAGTAAAGACATGCAGTGGAAACTGTTCGGCGAGGTCGTCGGGCGCCTTTGATCGCGCAGCCTGCTCCGTTGGAGGTGTTCAATTGAAAATCCGAGCGCATTGGATTTCGCTACGTGACAGGGTGCTCTGATGTCCAGCCTTTCCACGCTGGTGCGTTGGTGCGCACGTGCCGTCGATGGCTTCAATTTGCACCTTATTGTCCAGCGTCTGATTGGGCGGGCGACTTGCCGCCTGGACCGAGGTGCATACCTGGCCCATAGCGCGCGGATCAAGAATGCGCTTGGCAATAGCGAGAGGATTGTCATTGGCAGCCATTCTCACATCAGGGGTGAACTGATGATCCTCGGTCACGGCGGTCAGATCAATATCGGAGAGTGGTGCTATGTCGGGGAAGGCACGCGTATCTGGTCAGGCGCGTCGATCGACATCGGGAATCGTGTCCTGATTTCGCATTCTGTCAACATCTTCGACAATCTCTCGCATCCCATCCGTGCTTCCGAGCGGCACGAACAGGTGAAGCAGATTTTCTCCACCGGTCACCCAAGGCAGCTTTCGCTCGATGACCGTCCGATCAAGATTTGCGATGATGCGTGGATCGGTGCTTGCGCCATGGTCATGCGGGGTGTGACCATTGGTGAGGGTGGGATTGTCGCCGCGGGCGCCGTAGTCACCAAGGATGTTCCGGCCTATTCGATCGTTGCGGGCAATCCTGCGACCATTGTCAGGGAATTGTCGCCGGATGAGCGATGAGGGGGTGCGTATGACAGCATCGATGGAATCGTGCCTGCTCGCCAGGCGAGCGTCTCGTCGGCAGGACTCAAGGTAGCATCATGTCCGCATGGGTCACCGGTGCGAACGGATTCATCGGCCGCCATCTCGTGCACGAGCTGGCAGGCGCCGGGCGCACAGTTCATGGCGTCGGTCACGGTGCGCTCGATCCGGTCGATGCACGCGCTCTCGGCTTGCAGACATGGATCAATGGCGAGGTCGATGCGGAGAACCTGAACGCGCTCGCCGCCATGCACGGACTGCCGTCACAGGTCTTCCATCTCGCCGGCGGATCGGCCGTCGGGCCTTCGATCGCGCGCCCGTTCGAGGACTTTTCGCGAACCGTGACCAGCACGGCGCGCCTGCTCGACTGGCTTCGAAGCTTTGCGCCCGAGTGCCAGCTGGTCGTTGCGTCGAGCGCAGCGGTCTACGGCGCGGACCATGCCGGGCCGATTGCCGAAAGCGCGGCGCTGGCGCCGATGTCGCCCTATGGCCATCACAAGATGATGATGGAGCAGCTGTGCCGGAGCTATGCCCAGAGCTTCGGTCTTCGCTGCGCCGTCGTGAGATTGTTCTCGGTCTACGGTCCGAACCTTCGCAAGCAGCTTCTCTGGGACATCTGCTCGCGGCTGAGCCGCGAGGAGCGGTCTCTCGAGCTGGGAGGGACCGGAGCCGAGATCAGGGACTGGACCGACGTTCGCGATGTCGTCCGCTTGCTGGTGCGCGTCGCGGAGGACCTAAGCCAGGATAATTTTCGGCTGATCAATGGCGGCTCGGGGCGTGGCACGAGCGTGGCGGACATTGCCGGCGGCTTGATCCGGAATTGGGGAAGCAGCACCGTCGTGCGTTATTCCGGCGTGGCGCGGCCGGGCGACCCGGTGAGCCTGCTCGCTGATGACCGGTACTTGCGCGACATAAATTTCGATTGGCGCCTTCCGCTGGAACGCGGTCTTGCCGACTATGTCGAATGGTTCAGGAGCCTGGCCCGTGCCTGAGCGCGCGCCGCTGCGGATTGCGTTCATCAACATTCCACGCCGCCTGTGGGCTGGCGGCCACAACTATCAACGCAATCTGTTCGCGGTCCTGCACCGGTACAGTCCGGGAACGGTCGCGCCGGTGTTGTTCGCCGGAACGAAGGACGATCCCGAGGAGATTGCGGCGCTTGCCGGCATCCCGGCCGTCGAGGTCGTTCAATCGCCTGCGTTCGATCGCACCGGGTCAGAACTCCTCGGTGCGCTCGCGCTCGGACGCGACGGACCGGCACTGGCTGAATTTCGCGCGCGTGGGATCGACATTGTGTTCGAGTCCGCCCGCTTCTTCGGCTGGCGCCTGCCGTTTCCGGCGATCGCGTGGTTTCCGGATTTCCAGCATCGCCTGCTGCCGCATCTCTTCTCCAGGAGCGCGTATTGGCGGCGTGATCTCGGCTTTCGGGCTCAGATCGCGTCCGGCCGGCACATCATGGTGAGCAGCACCAGCGCGCTCGGCGATCTCAAAAGGTTCTATCCCGGCATCTCGAACGGCGTTTCAGTCGTTCGGTTTGCGACCGAGCCGCCGGTCGGCTTGCTCGCCACGAAGCCGCTCGACGTGATCGCGCAATATGACCTTCCGCCCCGGTACTTCTACCTGCCAAACCAGTTCTGGCGCCACAAGAACCACCGGATCGTGGTGGATGCGCTCGATCTGCTGAAGGGCCGGGGGCTCGACGTCGTCGTCGCGGCATCCGGAAGCACGCGGGACGCCCGTGAACCCGATCTCTTCGAGAGAACAATGGGCCAGGTCAGCTCGCGCGGTCTCGAGACGAATTTCAGGCATCTCGGAATGATTCCGCTGGATCACGTCTATGCGCTCCTGCGCGCGTCGATGGCTCTCATCAATCCTTCGGAGTGCGAGGGGTGGAGCACGACCGTCGAAGAAGCGAAGTCGTTCGGTGTCCCGATGATCCTGTCCGACATCGATGTCCATCGCGAACAGACCGAGGGGGGCGCGCGATATTTCGGCATCCACGACGCCGAGGCGCTGGCCGATCAAATGACGCAGGTCGTGAAAGGGGCGGGGCCGACGATCGTCCGCAGCTTGCTGCCGAACCTCGATCAGCGCGTAGAGGCGTTCGTTGCGGATTTCGTCCGACTGACCCGGGATGTGATGGCGTCACGGGGCAGCTAAAGCATGATCCGGAAAAGTGCGAAGCGGTTTTCCGGAAAGATCATGCGTCTAGAACGACCTAAAGCGCGATGATGATTCATCCAAATCTCATCGCGCTTTAGACCTGCCGTGCCTCGCGACGACGATTCATCCCAAGCTCATCGCGCTTGGTCGCAGGACCATGGTTGATCGGAGTGATCAGACCCTTCGGTGCTCGATGAACCCGCACGATCCGAGCTTGCTCAATTGGCGCCGGGCAACGATATTTACAAGCTAATGCCGCAATGATAGCAGGTGCTGGTAGTAACCAGCCACCGATCGCCTAGTTGTAGCTATGATCTCCATCAACGCCATTGGGCCTTTTGCACCTGCCACATGGGCAGCGGAGTTGGTCGTCTCTGCGGTCGGACGTCAGCGATCAAGCCGATGACGAAGACGTGGTTGACGAACGCGGCGATCGCGGTTTGGATCTCAACGAACTCGGTTCTTATCCTTTTGTACGGCTTGGCTGGCATGAAGAGTCATCCAGCCGTGACGGCGGCCGTGATGATCGTGCCGCTCGTCGTCATAGCGAGAAAATTTCAGCTCCGAAGGGCTGACTTCTTGTTTGCCGCATTGGTCGCGCTCATGGTCGCTTCGGTCGTCGTGAACGGCAGAACGGCGAACGATCGCGACTATGTGCTCCTCGCCGTTTCCCTGGCCTCCTATCCAGCGCTCCGGGCCGTGGGGAGTCGTTTTGATCTCGCGCGTTTCTCTTACGTCACGGCAGCGATCGTTTTGGTCGGCACTCTGCTGACGGCCTGGGCAATCGTCTACGACAAGAGCGGCGAGTTCAAGCCGGTGGTTCTGGGCTTCCACGAAGGTCCGACCGTGTTTTGCCTGACATGGTGCTTCCTGGTCTTTGCCCTCCTTTCGATGAACTTGCCGGCCTTTCAATGGCGTGTGAGTGCCGCGTTGATCGCCTTGCCTTCGTTCGTGTTTGCCGCGGCAATGGTGCGGCACCCGTTCATCGCCCTGGCTCTCACGCTCGCCGCAACGGTGAGGACAGGCGGTCGGCGCCAGCTTGCGGTCGTTGGCGTCGTGTGCCTGACCATCCTCGTGGGCTTGGCTGCCCGTCCCGCAATGTCCGGCAAGATCATCGGACTTGTCATGGACAACGTGCAGAAGCCGGTCGTGAGTTGCGATACCGAGGATACTTTCGCGGTCCGAATCATACTCGCGAAGGAAGCCTGGAACCTGTTGCCGAAGGCTGGGCCACTCGGCCAGGGTATAGGAACGTTCGCCAGGCAATCTTGCTACAAGACAGAGCCGCACAATGTCGTGCTGCAGGCCGCAGTCGAGGCTGGTATTGCCGCAGCAGTGCTTCTGGTCGCTTTGTTCATTGCGGCTCTGATATCGGCCGCAAAGCGTGCGCGCTCTGATGCCACCGCGTTCTTTGTGTTTGCTGGCATGGTATTCGTCGGGATCGAGTTCTTGATCACTGGTTCGCTGACGAACTCAGCGCTGCTCTTCGGATTGATGGGGTGGGCGGTCGGGCTGCCACAAAAAGACGGGCGCGACACAAGCGCTGAACCGCATCCGCTCGCCAACCGGTAGCCTAGGCCCCAGCCGCATGCCCACGTCCAGCAAGCCCGGCGGAGAGGAGCCGCGGCCGGACGACGGAAGCTGCGAGCGGGATCAGGCGATTTCGAGCGAGCGCTTGAAATAGGCGATCGTCTCCTTCAGGCCGTCCTCGAGCGCGACCTTCGGCTCCCAGTTCAGCAACGCCTTCGCCTTGGCGAGGTCGGGCTGCCGCTGTCGCGGGTCGTCCTGCGGCAGCGGCTTGAACACCAGCTTGGAGCGAGACCCCGTGAGCTCGATGACCTTCTCGGCGAGCTCGCGGATGGTGAACTCGGAATTGTTGCCGAGGTTGATCGGGCCGGTGACGTCTTCCCCCGTCACCATCAGCCGCAAGAAGGCCTCGACGAGATCGTCGACATAGCAGAACGAGCGGGTCTGCCCGCCGTCGCCGAACACGGTGATCGGCTCGCCCTTCAGCGCCTGGACGATGAAGGACGACACCACGCGGCCGTCATTGGGCTGCATGCGCGGGCCGTAGGTATTGAAGATGCGCGCGACCTTGATCGGCAGGCCGTGCTGGCGCCAATAGTCGAAGAACAGCGTCTCGGCGCAGCGCTTGCCTTCGTCGTAGCAGGAGCGGATGCCGATCGGGTTGACGTTGCCCCAGTAATCCTCGGTCTGGGGATGGATCAGCGGATCGCCATAGACCTCGCTGGTGGAGGCTTGGAAGATCCGCGCCTTGAGCCGTTTGGCGAGGCCCAGCATGTTGATGGCGCCGTGCACCGAGGTCTTGGTGGTCTGCACGGGATCGCGCTGGTAGTGGATCGGCGAGGCCGGGCAGGCCAGGTTGAAGATCGCGTCGACCTCAATGTAGAGCGGGAAGGTGACGTCGTGCCGGACCGCCTCGAACAGCGGATTTGCGATCAGATGGGCAATGGTCCGCCGGCTGCCGGTGAAATAGTTGTCGACGGACACCACCTCGGCTCCGGTATCGAGCAGTCGCTCGCAAAGGTGGGATCCGATGAAGCCGGCGCCTCCGGTCACGAGGATGCGGCTGTTCTTGTAGCTTTCAAACGGCATGATCGGTTCCAGATTTGTCCGCGAAGGAGCGCGCTGAGTGGTATCGGCAACCGCCGGACTCGCCAATAGCCAAATGCCTTGCTCGGAGGTATCTTGATACCTCTACTGTGCATGGGGTTGTTTTCGATATTTTTGGGGGAACAGGGGGGGGCGGCGGCTAGAATTCCCGCCGCTTCAGCCAGGCCCGCGCGCCCCAATGGGCAAAGCACCAGGCCGACCTGATCAGGGAGAGGTGCTCGACGTTGCGGTAGATCTGCCAGACCCATTTGGCCGAGCGGGCCGGCCGGCTGGAGACCGAGGAGCCCCTGACGCGGTAGCGCGCAAGGTCCTCGTTGAGGCCGTATGCGACGTGGCCGCGCGCGAGGATCGAAAGCCACAGGCAGAAATCGTCGTAGCCCTCGTTCTTCATCACAACAGGACCTGAGATATCGCGATCGACCATCGCGGTCAGCGTCGCGATCGCGGTGTTCTTCAGGAGCTGCCGATAGCTCAGCGAGGCCGGCACCTCGATCAGCCGCCCGGTGACTGTGTTGGTCTCGTTGATGCGGCGGAAGGCGGTGTAGCTGAGGGCGGCCTGGTTCGCCTTCGCGAAGGCGAGCTGCCGCTCGAGCTTCTCGGGCAGCCACAGATCGTCGCTGTCGAGGAAGGCGAGATAGCGGCCCTGCGCAGCGTCGATCGACGCCTGGCGCGCAAGTGCCGGACCGCCGTTCTTCGGCATCCGGATCAGCTTGACGCGCGGGTCGCGCTCGCCGATGTCAGCGATGATCGCCGGCGTGCTGTCGGTGGAGCAGTCGTCGGCGATCAGGAGCTCCCAATCGGCGAATGTCTGGCTCTGCACCGAGCGGATCGTCTCCTCGATCAGGCCTTCGACGTTCCAGGACGGTGTGATGATCGAGACGAGCGGCATGATGGGTCCGTTCAGTTCACACGGGCCGGTTCGGCGATTGCCGCGCGCAAGGTGGCCGCAAAAATGTCGAGCAGCTTGGGATCGCTGATATAGAGCTCGCCCGGATAAGACCGGCGCCAGGCCGACTCGAAATAGGGCGCGCCTTTGGCCGGATCGAACGGCCCGGCGGAGAGCGCCTCGCGCAGCCGCGCCGGCACGTCGGCCAGACGATCGACCGCATGGACCAGCGGGCAGGAGCGATAGAACGCATCGCCCATCACCACGACCGGCTTGCCGAGCAGCAGCGCCTCGGCCCCCGATTTGCTGTTGACGGAGATGACCGCATCGGCGCGGTTGAGCACGGTGTAATTGTTGGTCTGCGGCGGCAGCAGCACGAAATTGTCGAAACGGCGCGCCAGCTCGAACAGGCGGTCGGCCGAGATCGCGCCGATCTGGGCGGGATGTTCCTTCACCACGAGCACGTGCGAATCCGGGATCGTGCGCAGCAGGAAGTCGACGGTGGCGACCTGGTCGAGATAGTCCGGTGAGCGCAGCGTCAGCGCCATGTCGGCCGGAACGTGGAAGGGATAATAGACGAAGGCCGTCTCGGGGATCGGCTTATAGAGCTTACGCAGCCGCGTCGCGTTGATCGCCATCGCGGCGTGCACCCGGGCATGGCGCAGATTGTGCCCGAACTCCTGGTGCTTGCCGAGCGCGAACTGGTCCCACAGCTTTTCGCCGAGACGGCGCGCGTTGCGCAAATTAACGACCTTCTTGAAGGCCGCCGAATAATGGTGCTGATCCTTCTTGGGAATGACGATCGCGCGCTGCGTCAGCGTATCGTCCAGATAGGCGCGCACCTCTGATGACACTGTGTCCGCCGGCGTCGGCATCACGTCGGGCGCGGCGAGGCTGTCAGGCGTGAAATACATCCGGCCACGAAAGAACGAGGGTTCGATGAACCAGTTGCGGATGTCGCGGCGCCTGGCGGCGTAGTAGCTCGCGATCACCGAAAGGAAGCCGCCGAGCTCCTGCACCAGTTCGACGCGCTTGCCCTGCTTCTCCAGCCGGTCGAGCACTGTCTCCATCGCATTGGCATAGATCATGAAGCGCCGGCGCAGCGCCGCGGTGTCGCGGATGCCGAAAGTGAACCGCTCGTGGCTGAACAGGAAGTTGGTCCCGTCGAGCCCGTAGGCGGCAACGCGCGCGTCGAACGCCTTGCGGTCCTCGGGCGATGGGCCGGCCTTGAGGCCCTCGCGATACATGTTCGTGACCGGCACACCTTCGGCAGCCGACATCTCGGCGCTGCGGTCGTCGAAGGCCAGCAATTCGACATCATGGCCTGCCGCGCGCAACCGCTGCGCGACCGGAATCCAGAACCGGGTCTGGTATTCGGCAAGCGTGGTGATCAGAATGGTCTTTGCAGATGTGGCCATGGTTCTATCGGATGTGTTCGATCGCGATGCTCGCGAGCGGCAGGCCCGTCGTCGCGCAATGCGCGCGTCGTGCCTTGAATTGCGACGGGCCCGCGTGATCATGAGCTGCGATCCGCTGGAGCAGGGTCCCGACGAAGGTCGGCTCGATCCGCTTGTCGCGCCGAGCGGGATTGAACTGGCTGCGCAGCCGCTCGGTGGCGGCCGAGCCGAGCGCGGCGCTCGCGGCGCCCTTGACGACCTGGCCGAGGCTTGGCCTGGCGCGCGTGCCCTTCACGATCGCAAGCAGCGAGACGTAAGGCCGGCGCGAAGTCGTCGCACGGGTCAGGACATCGGCGACCCGTTCGGCGGCCTGTCCGTCGTTGAGATGGAAGAATGCCTCGATATCGGCGGCGTGAACGCGTGCGAAATCGAACGCCTCGGTCTCGCGCTCGATATGATCGATCGCGCCGAGCAGCTCGTCGAACGAGGCCACCGGGCGGCTCACGCGCGCGGGCAGCGCGGCATGGCCTGCGGTGGTCGGCGTGTTCAGATATTCGAGCTGGAGCGGCAGCTTTCCGAGCAGGACCGACTCGACTGCCGTTCCGCAGTTGAGATGAACGACTGCGGCGGCATTGCGGATGCGGTCGAGCACGCTGCCGGTGCCGTCGATCAGGACGTTGGCGTGGCGCGAGAGCGCGTTGCGATAGACGTCCTCGCTCTCGAAGGGATGCGGACGCACGAGGATGTTGCGGTCGGGCCGCGCCGCGGCGAGCCGGTCGATCTCGGCGAGATAGTTCGTGAAGACCTGCTTCAGGTCCACGATGAAGCGATCGACATAAGCGCCATCCCAGCCGGCCCGCACCATCGCCTCACGCTCGCCGCCCGGCTTGCCGGTGAAGCGCGAATTGACCAGCGGGAAGTTGGCGTTGACGAGCAGATAGCCGCGCGGCTCGCCGTCGAGCAGCGCGCGCCAGCGGGGGGCCGCAAAGTCGAAGCGCGGACATCCGGTGAGATGCAGCTGCTCCGGCTTCATGGTTCCTGCCGCCTGGAAGGCGTCGTGCAGCCGATTGCCCCAGAAGAAATATCCCGCCAGGATGTCGGCGTAGCCGCTGGCCTTGATGTGCGCGGCCATCGCCGGCGGTGAATTGCCGCCCTTTTCCGCGAGCACGCCGCCTTCGGTGTCGAGCACGTACAGAGAAAGGCCCGCCCGGGCGAAGCTGCGCATCAGGTCGAGATTGACGGGACGTGCGTAGTTGACGACCAGCGCATCGAGCCCGAGCCGCGGGACATCGACGGCCTGCTCGTACATCGGCACCAGCGCGACAGAAACGCCGCGCCGGGCGAGTTGGTAACCGAGCATGACTGCCCCCGGCAGGTCACGCTTGGGGTGATCGACCACCAGGCCTATGCGCAAAGATTCAGCTCCCGGCAAGTCCGCGTCAGAGCCGCATCACGGCGCGCTCGAGGTCCGTCAGAGCGCTCGCTGCGCGGAAGCGCGCCGGAGGTTCGGGATAGATGCGCGGCTGCTGGATATAGGTTGCCGTGTACAGCAGGCGACTATGATCCGACAGGATCCGGCTCCCCATATGCAGGCAGCGGGCGGTGTTGACGATGAAGGCCGACAGGCGGGGCGCGATCATTTCCTTGACCGCGTCGGGACCGGTCTTGGCGAACACCTGCGCATCGCTCATGTGGCTCTTGAGCGTGTTGCGGAACGGCTTCGACGGCCCGGCCGGAATGAAGGTGAACGGACCGTCGGCGGTGTTCTGCACATCGGTCAGATAGATGAAGAGCTTGCAGACGCGCTTGTCGTCGTGATCGAGATGCCACAGCTGCGAATAGCTCAGCGCCTTGTTCGGAGTCGGTTGCGACAACGTCAGCAGCACGTCCGACAATTGCGGCAGGTCGTGCATGAAGTCGCCGATGATCCGCAGGGCGGCCGGTTGCAGGGCGTAACGCACGAAGGGATGGTCGGTCGCAAAGGCGCCGTTGACGAGGTCCTCGTCCAGCAGACTGACCCAGAAGGACTTGTGACCGAGCTGCTGGTTGCCGGAGAGCTCGTTCAGCCGGCTCACCTTGTTGTCCGCAACCGCGGCGACGGCTTGCGCGAGGCCGCGGTCCATCAGCGCGGATACATCGACGTAGCCGTCCCGGTCGAGCTGTCGGCTTGCCTCGCTCCATTCCGCTTTCGAGGGAAGCCGATCGAGCAGACCGACGCGCCTCGCCCGGGCGCCCGGCTGCAGAGTTGTCAGGGCCGCCTTGGTCACCCAGCCGAGATCCGTCCGGTTGATGTGCCACAGGAGGCGACGAAACTGGTTGATCTTCTGCTTCTTCGGTGTCTTCACGCCGGCATCGATGGTCGTCATATGGGGTTGCCCGATCGCAGGAAAGCAGGCCTCTTTAACCTCAAGGCACCCCCTTTTGCCACCCTAAAGTGTCGCCGGGGAGATACCCTTTCGGCCGAAATAGGTCCGTCCGAGAGAGCCAATCAGGCCGCGCTGCGCCTCGCTCAAGACCAGAAAATATTGGGCTGCCCATGTGGCGGCGCAAAACGCGACCATCAGCCCCGCCAAGGTGACGATTCCCGGATCGGGCGTGAAATACAGGATGGCGGCGAGCGGAAGTGCTGCGATCACGAGGATCGCCCAATGGGCCAGGATGGCAAACCAGAACCGCTTCGAGTCCATCTGGAGTTCCCTGACGAAGATCATGAGCTGCCAGGGTACGATCGCCGCAGTTCCAATGGTCTGTCCGAGAATGAAGGCTCGTTCGGCGAGGAGATGGACGGCCGCAAGGGTGACCGCCGCCCAGATCACCAGATGAATCATCATCAGCATGTTCAACTGTCGCTGAACCTTGGTGCGCGTCATGAACAGCGTGTTGCCGAAGGTCACGTATTGAAAGCACATCGTGACCACGAACATCCAGCCCATCCAGTGGGCGTAAGGAACGATCTGTGGTCCGATCCAGATATGCATGATCGCGGGTGACATTACCGCGGCCGCGACAAGGGGCGGTACGGTCACGATCGGCAACATCATGATGCCGGCTTCGCCAAACTGGTTGAATTGCCGGTGGCTGTTGCGCTGGTCGAGCCGGCTGACCACAGGGAGCATCGCCGAGATCAGCAGGCTCGCGACCACTTTGGCAAGCCGCGGAATTCTCACCAGCGTATCATAGATGCCGACACTCTGCGGACCGATATAGGTGCCGATCAGGAATGGCTGGATCGGCGCGATGATGCCGCCGATCAACTTCCCCTGCATCACCAGGATGCAGCGTGTCATCACCTCGCGGCTGACTGCTGCCACAGGCACCGACAGCTTGATCCGCGTGCGACTGAGAGCCGCGATCGAGGCGCCGAGCAGGATCAGCGCGCGCAGCAGGACGCTGGCCAGGAAATAGTAGGTCACGACCTCGTACGGTTGCCCGGATCGTGCGGCGTAGATGGTGGCGCCGACGTAGAGCAAGGTCGTCAGGAACTCGCAAAGCCGGAGCAGCCCGTAACGCTCGAAGCCCTTGACGATGCCTTCCCACACCAGCGCCGGGAACAGCAGGAGATTGCTCGCCGCCGTCGCGAGCAGCATGTTGGTGAAGCTCGCGGCGTGGGCCGGTTCGACCTTGAATTGGGCGACGATCAGCGGGACCGCCAACCACATCGCAAGGCTCAGCACGATACCCAGCAGCAAGGAGACCGCGGTCAACAACAGGATCTGACTGCCGGCCAGACGCCAGTCGCGGTGCTCCCTTGCGCGCGCCACCACCTGCGTGGTCACTTCCGGCAGGCCAAAATCGATGACACCGATCAGGCCGGAGGGCAGGAAAAGTCGGGTGAGAACGATCAGTCCGAATTCGGCTACGCCCCAGGTGCGGATAATGATCGGAATGACGATGACGCCAAGGATCGCAACAAGTCCGAAGACGATCGCCGATACGACGGTATTCTGGACAAGGCGCTTCAGCATGGCATGGCCCGGTTCACCACGCGCTCAAGCCGCCGTCGACGGCAATGTTCTGGCCGGTCACGTAGGACGCAGCATCCGACACCAGATATAGCATCGTCCCCACCATCTCGTCCGCACGGGCCATGCGGCCGAGCGGAATACGGGCGCCGTAGCGCTGCTTGAAGGTTTCGTTCTGTCCGCTCTCGACGCCACCAGGGGTGAGCGTGTTGACGCGAACGCCTTTCGCCGCCCAGTAGGTCGCAAGGTGTTTGGTCAGGCCGATGACGCCGGCCTTGGACGCGGTGTAGACCGCTGGCGTGTTGATGGCGCGGCCGAGATATTCGGAGCCTTCGTAGATGCGCTGGTCGGGTGCCATCAGGCCGTAGATCGAGGCGGTCTGCACGATGGCGCCGTAGCCGCGCTCGGCCATTCGGCCGCCGAACACCTGCGCGACGTTGAACATGCCGTCGAGATTGACCGCCATGATCTCGCGCCACGTCTCCTGGGAGAATGTCTCGACCGGAGCGAAGAAGGCGTCGATGTCGCGGGTCTTGCTGGCGGCGTTGTTGAGCAGGATCGAGACCGGTCCGAGGTCGGCCTCGATCGCATCGGCGGTGCTGCGGACGGAGTCCGATACCGTGATGTCGCAGCCATAGCCCCTGGCACGGACGGCGTGGCGTGAGGTCACGTCGGCTGCCGCCGCATCGGTCGCGGCCTGATCGAGATCGACGATCGCCACGTTGGCGCCGAACTCGGCGAGGCCCTCGACAAAGCGGCGTCCGAGGATGCCGCATCCGCCGGTGACGACGGCCGTACGGCCGGTCAGATCGAACAGAGCCTTGAAGTTCGTGGTCATCGCTTGGGCTCCTCAGGCCGGCAGTCGCTGGCGCAGCAACAATTCCACCAACGCAAAATCGAGATCGGAGTCGATGTCGATCGAGCGCTCTTCCGGCATCTCGAACAGGCGCGTGTTGGGATAGAAGACCGCCGGCTGCTCCAGGAACGACGCCACGCGCCAGACATAGATCGATGCGTTCATGTCGAAGCAGCGCGGCGCGTCCTGCCGGCGCGTGATGGGAGGATCGGCGGATTTGGAGAGGCCAACGCTGCCATCGGTGCGTTGCTCCACCAGGTTGAAATAGGGTGAGCGGCGCGCCGGGGCTCCGGTAATGACGTTGCGGGCGCCGCTCTCGCGCAGCAGTGCCACCGCACCGGTGATGTCGGAGGCCAGCCTGAGCGGCGAGGTGACGTCGAGATCGACGAAGATCTCGGGCGTCTTGCCGGTTTGCGCGATGGCCCGCTCGAGGCAATGGCGGATCGCCGGCAGCTTCGGCGCGGTATCGGTCGCCATCTCGTCCGGACGCCTGACCGCGATGTCGGCTCCGGCCTTCAGTGCCGCATCGAGCAGGGCGTCGGAATCGCTGCTGAAGGCGATCGCATCGAACAGCCCGGTCTCGCGCGCCTGCGCGATGCTCCACGCGAGCACGGGCTTGCCCAGGAGATCGCGCGCATTCTTGCCGACGACCCCTTTCGAGCCGCCCCGTGCGCAGATGGTGCAGAGCAGACTCATGGCGATATCCAGGTCTTGGTGCGCAGAGCGCGCTCGCTGGCATCGATCAGATGCACGACGCCGAGCGCCTCGGGCAGCGAGCAGGCCGGGCTCGCGCCACGCATTGCCGCAACATGCATGTCGCGATAGCTCTGGTCGCGCTCGCTGGGGATCTCCGTCGCCTTGCCGTTGACCATGAGGCGGCTGCCGACGAGATCGGCCTCGATGGTGTCGTCGTCGACATTGACGCGAATGCGGCGGATGCCCTGACGGTCGAGATAGTCCATGTGGACGTGGACCGACGGCGCCCGCTGCATGTCGAGCAGCAGGTCGAGATGGTCGTCGACGTCGATGTCGCGCGCGCCGGACGCGCCGCCGAGCGCTGCGACGCGGTGCCACGGCCCGAACAGCCACAGGAGATAATCCAGTTCGTGGCTGAGATCGCGCAGCACGCCGCCTCCGGCGTCAGCCGTGGAAGATGCGGTCGCACGGTGATCGCGGCCGGGCCGCCAGTCCCTGATGTCCTGGCCGACATAGGCGGCGACCGTGATCACGTCGCGGCCACTCAACCTTTCGGCAAGCGCGGTCATGACCGGGTGGAAGCGCAGATTGTACCCGACGCTGACATGGGCAAACGGATATTTCGGGGGCGCTGCCGGTGCTGCGAAAAGCGGCTTTTCGACAAGGACGTTGCCGCGGAAGCCGGCCTGCGCGAGCTCATTCAGATTGTCCGCGTGGCGCGCAGTCTCGGTGGCGATCACCACGTAGTCGGGATGCGCGCCCGCGACGGCCTGCTCGATCGTGCCGTAGTCGCCGCCTTCGCGGCGGCTGACGGTCGCGACCTCCAGGCCAAGCTCATGCAGGACGCGCGCGTGCCTCGTGCCGATCGAGCCGAGGCCAACCACGACGGCTTTTGTCGATGTCACGGGAAGACCTCGTGAAACTCCGCATGCGCCTGCTCGAAATCCTCGAGGCGGCCGATGTCGAGCCAGTATTCGCGGATCGGATAGACCGCGACGCGTCCCCTGCCGGCGATCACGCGCTCCAGGACGGTCGGCATATCGATCGGGACGCCGGGCGCGACATGGCGGAAGACGGAACTGCCGATCACATAGATGCCGGCACTGACGAACCAGCTCTCGGTCGGCTTCTCGCGGATGGCATCGAGAAACCCGTCCGATGTGGAAACCACGCCATACGGGACGTGCACCTTGTGCTCGCGCACGGCCATCGTCGCTTCCGCCGGCGTTCCGTTGTGGAAGTCGAGAAGAGCCCCGTAGTTGATCGTGGTGAGGATGTCGCCGTTGGTGACGATCATCGGCAGATCCGGCGGCGTCGGGAATAGCCCGAGCGCGCCTGCGGTTCCCAGGCGTTCCGTTTCGTGCACGTACTGGATGTTGGCGCCGAAGGCGGTGCCGTCGGCAAAGTAGTCCTTGATCGTCTCGGCCTTGTAGTTGACCGAGATGAAGATGTTGCCAAACCCCTGCTGCACGACGTTGCGGACGATCGTCTCGAGCAGCGGTCGGCCGCCGACATTGAGCATCGGCTTCGGCACCTCGCGCGTCAGCGGGCCCAGGCGTTCGCCGAGGCCGCCCGCCATGATCAGGACCGGATTCGGATAGTGGCGCGGTTCGAGCAATTCATCGAGTGTCTCCACCACGACCAGATGGCCGCCCTGGTCGACAAGCGGGAGCTGCTTGATCGACTTCTGCCGCATCAGCTGCAGGCGGTCCTCGCGCGGCAGCGTGGCAGGAGCCGACACCGGCGCGCGGTTCATGATGTCGGTCGCAAGTCCTGTGAGAGGGACGCCGCGCAGCAGGCCGCGCCTCACGTCACCATCGGTGACCACGCCGAGCAGGCGATTGCGGTCGTCGAGCACGAGCGCGATCTGAATGCTTCCGCTCTCGATGGCGGCAATGGCCTCGCCCACGGTCGCCTGCGTTCCAACGACGGCCTTACGCCAGGATTTCATGGCAATCTGCCTCGTATACGCCAGATATTGGGGGCGGCCCACGACTGAGCCTGCTATATCGCGGCTGCGAGAGGCGGCGTCAACCCCAACAGCGTTTCCACGGGCAGCCCGTTAACCTCAGCTTCCAGCGGCCCGAATCGCCGGTTTGATGACCCTCGGTCGTGCCGTTAAGGTTGTCCCGCGCAGGGGCTAGAGCGGATCGTCCGGCTCGAGCGCGCGCGGCGCTGCCGTTCCGATCAACGACCAATAGTCGATCGGCGGCCGGCCCGCGCCGGGCCGCTTGGTGGTGATGTCGGCCGGGCCGATGGTCTCGCCGGCCTTCAGCGCGCGCGCTGCCACGATGCTCTTGCGCGCGACCGGCACGTTCCTGATCTCGGACTCTTTCGGCGCTTTCACGCCATCGCCGAGCGCACGCTCCACGTTGCGGATTGCCGCTACCATTTGCTTGAAGTCGTCCGGCTCCAGCGAGGCTGCGTGGTCGGGGCCGGTGGCGCTGCGGTCGAGCGTCAGGTGTTTTTCGATCGTCGTCGCGCCGAGCGCGACCGCCGCCACCGAAACCTCGAAGCCGTCAGTGTGATCGGAATAGCCGACCGGAAGCTGGAACGCTGCGCGCATGGTCGCCATCGCGGCAAGGTTCACGTCCGCGATGGGGCAGGGATATTCTGTCGTGCAATGCAGCAGGCTGACATGCCGCGCGAGCGCCGTGCGCGCCGCCGGATCGCGCCAGGCCGCGCGGAAGGAGGCGATGCCGGGCGGATCGTTGTGCTGGCCATAGCCATGAGCCAGTACGCCGAGCGCCTCCTCGATCTCTCCCAGCGTCGCCATGCCGGTCGAGAGGATCAGCATCGTGCCGGCTTTGGCGGCCGCATGCAGCAGCGGCGCGTTGGTGAGGTCGCCCGATCCGATCTTGATGCGCGGCAGTTTCAGCGACAGCAGGAAGGCGAGCGAGGCGTCGTCGAACGGTGTCGAGAGGAACTCGATGCCGCGCTCCTTGGCGCGCGCGATCAGCGTGTGATGCGCGGCTTGCGGCAATTCAAGCCGTTGCAGCATGGCAAGCTGGCTTTCGGCGACATCCGTCGTGCGTCGCTGGTAGTCGGCCTTTTTCGCCGCGCCGCCCGCGACCGCCTTTGCGTCGAACGTCTGGAACTTGACGATGTCGGCACCGGCGTCGGCGGCCGCATCGACGAGCGCCAGCGCCTTCTCAAGGCTGCCGTCGTGATTGACGCCGGCTTCCGCGATGATCAGCGTGTGTGTCATGGCCGCGCTCCACTTGCCGGAAGGTCGTAAAAGCCCTTCGCCAGAAGCTGCCTGAAATCCGGGATGCCGGCGACGATGTCGGCAAACCGCCGGCTGGATTCGCCGTCGCCGTAAGGATTGACGGTGGCTTGACGGCCGCGCTGGAGCGCCTGCGAGATCGCGGCGCCAATCGCCTCGCGCTCGGGTGCTGCGTGAAATACCGAGGCCGCGCGCTCGCGTCCTTTTTGCCGGTCACCGATATCGACGGTGGGAACGCCGAAGGATGGTGCTTCGAGCACGCCGCTCGAGGAATTGCCGATCACCGCGTCCACATGGCTCATCAGGCTGAGATAGCGGAGCTGTCCGAGCGAGGCGACCGCGATGGTGTTCGGCCGGCCTGCCGCGAAAGCCTCGATCCGGGTGTTCAGCGCGCGGCCCTCGGCATCGGCGTTGGCGAGCGTGAACACGAAACGAAAGGCGGGATCGAGCGCCGACAGGGCCGCGAACAATTCGTCCAGCTCGGCCACCGACCGCCCGGCTTCGACCGTGACGGGGTGGAATGTGATGAGCGCATTGCGTTCGCCGAGCGGCATTCCGATCGCGCGACCGATGCTGTCGCGGTCCATCAGATCGAGATGCCTGATCGCGTCGATGCCGACCGAGCCGATGGTGTGAATGCGCGAGGGATGCTCGCCGAGCTGGGTCAGCCGCTGCGTCGAGCCCGGATTGCTGGTGAAGTGCAGATGCGACATCTTGCTGATGGCGTGGCGAATGGACTCGTCGACCGCGCCTTCGGTAACGTCGCCGCCGAACAGGTGCGCCATCGGCAACCGCATGAACATCGCGGCCTGCGCGGCCGCAAACATCTCGAAGCGGTCGCCGAGCACGACCACGAGATCCGGCTGGAGCCTCGTGAATGCATCGGCAAAGCCGATCACGCCGAGCCCGACCGATTTCGCGACGCCGGCGCCGGTGTCGCTGCTGAGCAGCGTCTCGACGCGCTCGTCGACCTCAAAACCCTCGTCGCGGATGGCGTTGAAAGTGTAGCCGAACTCCGGTGCGAGATGCATGCCGGTTACGATGAGCTGCAGCGTCAAGCCCGATGTCTCGCGGATGGCGCGCATCGGCCAGACCAGGAGCCCGAAATCGGCGCGGCTGCCGGTGACGAAGCAGACTTTTCGCGTGACGCTACTCATCGCGGACCCTGATGCTGGCGCTGCTGGGCAGGTTGATCAGACGGCGTTCGATGGATTCGGCGATTGAAAGATCGCCGCGCGGGCTTTGCGCGAACATCGGCAGCTTGTGCATCAAGGTCCAGGCCGGCCGCGCGCCAAAACCAGCGTCGTTGAGCGCGGCGAGCAGGTCGTCGCGCCTGTTGGCATGGGCTTCGTCGAGCAGGATTGCATTCAGCCAGTAATTGCTGGTGGTGTCCTTCGGTTCGCGCGAGAAGTGGACGCCGGGAATATCCGCGAAGGTGCGCTCATAGGCCGCCGCGAGCCTGCGCTTGCTCGCCAGGAACCCGTCGAGCTGCTCGAGCTGGGCGCAGCCGAGCGCGGCGTTCAGGTTCGGCAGGCGGTAGTTGAAGCCGACCTCGTCGTGGATGAAGGCCCATTTGTGCGGCAGTTTTGCCGTGGTCGTGAGGTGCTTGGCGCGGCGCCCCAACTCCTCGTCATTGGTCAGGATGGCGCCGCCGCCGCCCGTGGTGACGATCTTGTTGCCGTTGAAGCTGAGGGCTGCGAGGCGGGCCTGCGATCCGACCGCGTGACCCTTGTAGGTCGATCCCAGCGATTCCGCGGCATCCTCCACCAGCGCGATGTTCCAGTCGCGGGCGATCGCGGCAATCTCGTCGAGCTCGACCGGGTGGCCGAAAGTGTGCATCGGGGTAATCGCCGCGATGCGGCGGCCGGTCTCGCGGTTGATGGTGCCGGCTGCAGTCTTCTGCGCGATCGCATCGAGCCGCAGCGCAAGCGCGCGCGCATCCATGCCGAGTGTCTCGAGCGAGCTGTCGACAAAGTGCGGCGTCGCGCCGCAATAGGCGATCGCGTTCGTCGTCGCGATGAAGGTCAGGGCCGGCGAGATGACCTCGTCGCCGGGCTCGACACCGGCGAGCCGGAAGCAGGCATGCAGCGCGGCCGTGCCATTGACGACGGCCACCGCGCGTTTGGCGCCGGTGATCTCCTCCAGCATGCGCTCGAACCGGTCGACGAACGGGCCGACCGAGGAGACGAAGGTGCTTTTGATGCACTCTTCGAGATAGGCCACCTCGTTGCCGGCAAACACCGGCTCGTGCAGGCCGAGGATTCCGTTGGGCGTTCCCACCGCGCGCCGCACGGCATCGACGATCGTCTTTGGCTCGAAGTCTGACCTGGTCACGGGACTGTCCACCATCGCCTCAGACATTGTAGACGTCAGCCTTGTAGCGGCTGAGGTTTGCGGGGTTGGTGAACCAGTTGACCGTCTCGACCATGCCGCGGCGCATGCCGTCGACACCGCCGAATTCGGGGCTCCAGCCGAGCTGCTGGCGTGCCTTGGAATTGTCGGCCCAGAGCCGCTCGACCTCGCTGTTGGCAGGACGCAGGCGCGCCTCGTCGGTCTCGATTTCGATGGCCGTGCCCATGACGTCGGCGATCATCTGCGCGGTCGCGCCGACCGAGATCTCAAAGCCGCTGCCGAGATTGATGGTCTGGCCGACGACCTGTTCCGCAGGCGCCGTGAGACCCGCGATCAGGCCGCGCGCGGTGTCGGTGACGAACGAGAAATCGCGCGTCGGGCTGACGGCGCCGAGGCGGATCTTTCGCTTGCCCGTCGCGATCTGGCTGATGATCGTCGGGATCACCGCGCGCGCCGATTGCCGCGGGCCGAAGGTGTTGAAGGGGCGGATCACCACGACGGGCATGTCGAACGAAGCCTGGAACGACAGCGCCATCTGATCGGAGGCGATCTTCGAGGCCGAGTAGGGGGACTGCCCGACCAGCGGATGGCTCTCCTTGATCGGAACGGTCTGCGCCGTGCCGTAGACCTCGCTGGTCGAGGTTTGAACGAAGCGGCGCACGCCGGCCATGCGGGCGGCCTGAAGCACGTTCACGGTGCCGCGCACATTGGTTTCGACATAGGAATCGGGCGCGACATAGGAGAACGGGATCGCGATCAGCGCCGCCAGATGCAGCACGTCGGTGCAGCCGTTCGCGGCCGCGATCATGAAATGCGGATCGCGGATGTCGCCGGCGACCACCTCGACGGACTTCATGATGTCGGCCGGAACCGTATCCAGCCAGCCCCAGGAATTGAAGGAGTTGTAGTAGACGACCGCCTTGACGCGGGCGCCGGCTTTCACCAGTTCCTCGACGACGTGCGAACCGATGAAGCCGTCGCTGCCGGTAACGAGGACGCGGGCGTCCCTCAGATCTGCCATGCCGGACCCCAAAAGGCGATTAAGCCAGTATTCGCAACAAGATGGCGCTATAGCACACTGGCGGTCGCGCGCAACAGAGCAGCGCTTTGAACCCGCCAAATGCCCGGGGATGCAGCGGTTTTTGCGACGCGCGCCTAGCTCGTGCCGGCCGGGTTCAGGCGCTGTCTCACGAACGTCTCGAGATTGCCGCCCTCGAACAAATGGCCGGGGAGGCCGGCAGCCTGCGCGGCCTCGATGTCGCTTGGCTTGTCGCCGATCACCATGCTGCGCGTCATGTCGACCGGGAAGCGCTGCGCGAGATCGGTGATCATGCCTGGTGCCGGCTTGCGCCGGTCGCTGGTGCGGCAATAGCGCGCGACCGTCCCCTCGGGATGATCGGGGCAATATTCGAAGGCGTCGATATGCGCGCCGACCACCGCCATCTGGTCTGCCATCCAGCGGTGCAGGGTGACGACGTGCTGTTCCTCGTAATAGCCGCGCGCGATGCCGGATTGGTTGGTGATGACGAAGGCGAAGTAGCCGGCGTCGTTGACGGCCTTCACGGCCTCGCGTGCGCCCTCGATCCATTCGAGCTTGTGCGTCTCGAACGTGTAGCCGGAATCGTGGTTGAGCACGCCGTCGCGATCGAAGAACACGGCCGGCCGCCGCAGCTTCTCCCGCAATTCGCGATCGGCGCGCGCGAAATCATCGGGAATGCCGATGTCGATGAAGTAGCCGCGATAGGCCGTGCCGCGCAGTTCGCCCGCCTCGACAAGGCCGGGGAAGACGTCCTGCTCGAGCGAGGCGGGAAGCTTCGCGATGTCGGCGAGAACGGACCTGTCGACGACGTAGATCCCGGCATTGACCGGTCCCGTGGCACCTGCACCCGGGGCGATGAAGTCACGCACGACATCACCGTCGAGCACGACGCGCCCGTAGCGGTCGCCGACGACGCCGTCGCGCAGCGCCATGTGAACGCGGCCGCCATTCGCGCGCGCGATCAGGTCGAGCAGGTTGAAGTCGAACAGCGAATCGCCGTTGAGCAGCAGGAACCGTTCGTGCAGCAGGTCGCGCGCATGCACGAGGGCGCCGCCGGTGCCGAGCGGCTCGGTCTCGCGCGACACGACGATTCTCGCCTGCCCCCTGGCCGCCGCGGTATAGTGCGTCTCGACGATCTCCGCCTTGTGGCCCGCAAGCAGGAGAATTTCGTCGAACACACCATAGCGTACGAGTTCGTCGATCAGGGTGTCGAGAAACGGCCGCCCGCCGATATCGAGCATGGGCTTGGGGACCAGCTTGGTGCGCTCACCCAGCCGTGTCCCCAATCCACCGACGAGAATGACGGCCTGTCTCAACATGGAGAAGTCATTATGCGACATCGATCAACTGTCGGTGAAAAGCAAAGGTCATCCCAAATGTTCATACCGCGCCACTGATCTCCGCGCCAGACGCGGTTTCGCCGTGATGGAGAATGCGGAAGGTCAGCGCTCGCATGGAATGAGAACGACCACGGTCTGCTGGTTTGCAAACAGCGTCCGGAACGGCCCTGAGCGAAGCGAGTTGACGAGCCCGGAATCGAGCGATTCCGTCGGCGGGAAATAGCTGAGCCGCTGATCGGCACCGAGACGAATCCATTCGATCGTACGGGGATTGATCACTGCAACGAGCCGCCAGGCATCTTCGCCGGTTCCCAGCATGTTCCGGATCGTATTTTGATCCGCGTCTTCCGGCCCATCCGGGCCTTGCGGAGCCTCCGAGGTGCGGACAGGCCGCAAAATTCCTCCCAGAGCGTCGATCCTGCCCATCTGAAAATACGCCTCCCGATTGATATGCTGCACGACCGGCCGGATGGTGGCGCAGGCCTCGGCAAGCCGCCGCGCTCCGTCACCTGGGTCGACCATCGCGGAGACGACGATGCGCATCCGCTTGGCGACGGCCTCGTTCACGGTATCCAGATTCGAGAACAGGTAGGCAGCCGGCGCGCCCGTCAGGGACTGGATCAGCCCGAGCGTGTAGGGATCGGACAGCAGGATGCCATTTTTCAGATTGCCATGCAGCCAGCGCGCCGCGTCGAGGTCGCTCGCATTGTAGTGCGTGATGGCCGTAGCTCCGCTCGGGAGAGCTCCGTAGCTGTAACTCTTCGACATTCCGGCCAGTCCGGCGCGGTCGAGGGCGACGCCCAACCCGACGATGGTCGCAAGCGCGCAAGTATGAATCCATCTCGACCGGATGAACGTGACCGGCACGAGTGTCACGAGGAGAACCGTTCCCGCGATTTCGGTCGGCCGGAGGAAGTCCTGGTAAGGCGCGAACGGCAGGTCGCGCGGCCAGGTGAAAGTATAGACCGCCAGCACGAGGCCAACAGCGAGCAGAGCAACGGTGATTGCCGCAGAAGCTCGCCGCCGTAAGGGAGCGGGAGTGGGGTCAACCAGCAACTGGCAGAACGCTTCGGTCGCGGTGACCGTGAGCAGAGCCAGGACGATCATGGTGGTTCGGTACAGGAACGGAAAGCCTGACAGCACGGCGACGGCGAGGCCGCAGCCGATTGTCCACGACCACAGCAGCTTCGACACGTGCTCGGCCCGAGCAGGGTCGGACGCGGTGTCCGACGGCGCGGTGGAGCGATCGATCCACCACCAGGCCATGGCCATCGCGATGCAGACGGCAAATAGCGGGCCGATGGCCCGGCCCAGCTCGATCACTGCGACTTCCGGGCCGGCGCCGAGGAACAGTTCGTCGCCGCTTTCAATCGTTCGTCCCAGCATCAGCCTGGTGACGTGGGAGAACATCACGTTGGCGTCCGCCGACGGCAGATAGCCGAGGCGCATCGCCAGGACGCAGGCGACGATTCCGCCGATCATCAATGGCAGTACGACGGACAGGGCGCGTAGGAGGCCGAGACTCCGCGCGGGCCGGCGTGACGTCTCGTGCAGGATGAGCAGATAACCCAGCCAGGCGGCAAGCACGACCGGGACGAACAGATAGGAGCCGCGGTGCGCCAGCAGCAGCGACGCGGGCCATACGCAACCGAGGAAAAGGACCGCTTCCTGCCGATTGACCTTGCCTAGAAACCTGAGCAGGAACAGTCCGCTTGCCAGGAGCGCGAGCAACTGCGCATTGTTGTTGAGCACGAAGGCAATCAGAAGCGAGGCCGCGGCACTCAGGATCAGCAACGCGACCGAGTTCGCCCCGAGATCTTCTTTCACTTCTCGCCCAGACTTGCCGAGAAGGACACCGAGAAAGACCACGCTCCCGGCGATCGCCAGGCTGCCATTGGTCAGGAGCCCGACACCGTTGCCGGCCGCGGCGAAGAAGAAGGCGATCCATTTCCGCGGTGATTCGGAATAGACGCCTTCAGCGAAGGCGTAGAAGGCCAGAAGATAGAACAGGATCGAGACGTAGCGATAGGTCCATCCGAACTGCAGGAGGTCGAGGCCCAAGGTGCCGGCCAATGCTCCCGCCAGCGCCGAGCGAAGGTCGACGTAGGATTGCGACGCGTAAGGATTGACGACACCGCTGTCGGCGTATTCCTGCGCCGTCTTCATCCAATGAACGTCGGCGCCGATATCCGAGAAAGGGAATTGGGAAAACGCGCCGAATGTCCACCACCACGTCATGAGCGCGATGGGCAGCGACAGCAGGCACCACAGCGCGATCTGGCGCGCGTCGCCCTTGCGCGGGCGCCAGACCGGCCAGGTCCATGCCAGTCCGAAGGCGGACAGCGCAATCATGATTGCCAGATGAAGCCGGATGTCGCCAATCAGAACGGAGCAGAGCCCGAGAAGAATGCCTACGGCGGATGCGCCGATCGCATAGCCCAGGATCACGAACTGGACCCTCGTCAGCCGGATCGTCTTGATCAACGCCAGCGGCGCTATCGCCAGGATTGAGAGGCCGGTGCCAAGCTGAATCAGGAAGAATACGAACGTCAAAAGCAATGTACTCATCCACATCGCAACATCTCTAATATTCTTCCGGCTGAGCCAGGCAGATGCATGAGACAGGCCTGCTTCGGCACGACGAATGGCCGCCGGTCACTTGGGAGGGCGCCGCGTTGCGCCGGTCTTTCAAGAGGACGCGGCGCGGTTCCATTCACAGTTGAGTCCACATCCAGCCGAGCGCCAACATCCGTTGAATTGTGCAGGATTCCCAGCTCGCTGGCGAGAACATCCGAGCGCAATCTTCGCTATTCGCCGAAGAGTCCGGTCTGGTTGTTGCTTTCCCGCGGGATTTCGCCGCATGCCGCGCGAATTGCAGATTGGCGAAGCCGCCGCAAGGAACTATCCGGCGTGCTGCGCGACGACGAGATCCTCACGTCCGCGCCGATTTCTCGACGGGGTGGGGGAAGCCTCCATCGGGCCGGATGGCTGGGATCACCAGGGTCGAACTGGTACGGCTACCATACGCTTCTTCCTCCATCCATGACGAGATTCTGTCCGGTCATGTAGCTCGAGGCATCCGAGCAGAGGAACTGCACCGCCGAGCGGTATTCGTCGACATCGGCCATGCGGCCCATCGGGATCAGGCGGGTCAGTCGTTCGACGAAAGCGGGATCCTGGTTGTTGAAGACGCCGCCCGGTGAGATCGCGTTGACGCGCACGCCGTGATCGGCCCAGTACGTCGCCAGGTATTTCGTCAACCCGATGAGACCGTGCTTGATCACGGAGTACGTCACTGGCTTGACCGGCTGTTCTTCTTCGCGTGTCACATGCGGCTGGCGATAGAGCCGCTGGTCCGGTGCGATCACCCCCAGGTCGGAGGCGATGTTCAGGATGACGCCGCGGCCCCGCCTGGCCATCTCGCCGCCGAACACCTGTGCGCACAGCATCGCGCCGGTCAGGCCGACTGCGATTTCGGTCTGCCACTGCGGCACCGGGAACGCCTCGAAGCGCGAGGAGTGCATGACGCCGGGCGCGGAGGTCACCTTGGGATCGATCGCCGCGTTGTTGACCAGGATGTCGACGGTGACGCCGCGGCTGGCAAGCTGCTCGTTTGCGGCACGCACCGAGTCGAGCGAGGTGACGTTGATCTCCAGCGCCATCAGATCGGCTGTAGGCGCGACCTGTTTCAGCGCCGCGACGGCGGCCTCGGCCTGTGTCAAGCCGACGTCGGTGACGACCACGCGCGCGCCGGCCTCTGTGAGCGCCGCGACGTGTTGCTTGCCCAGGAGACCGCCGGCACCGGTCACAAGTGCGGTCCGTCCGGTCAGGTCG
Source organism: Bradyrhizobium sp. 14AA (assembly GCF_054185205.1). Lineage (NCBI taxonomy): Bacteria > Pseudomonadati > Pseudomonadota > Alphaproteobacteria > Hyphomicrobiales > Nitrobacteraceae > Bradyrhizobium > Bradyrhizobium sp. 14AA. Next base: position 202,523 of record NZ_JAVAYM010000005.1, read on the forward strand.
TAGCGGGAGGAGGGGTTTGCCATCGAAGGCTCCTGTTCAGCTTCTGAGCTGGCCGCCGTCGGCCACCATCACGCTGCCGGTGACGAAGGCGGCGCGCGGCGAAGCCAGGAAGGCGACGACGTCGGCCATCTCCTCGGGCGTGCCGAGCCGGCGCAGCGCCACCTCGCGCTGGAGCATGTCGTCGACGGACTGCCTGTTTTCGGCGATCTTGCGCGCCCAGGTGCCGTCCGCGCTCAGGATGTTCCCGGGGGCGACCGCATTGATGCGGATGCCCTCCAGCGCCAGCGGACGTGCGAGACCGCGCACCGTCGCATTCAGGGCAGCCTTGGCACCGTAATAGGTCACGGGCGCGCCGAGCGCCGCCATGCCGGCGATCGAAGAGATGCAGACGATGGCCCGGTCGCCGCTACCGCTCGCCATCAGCGGCCGGGCGGCCTCGATCATGTTGGTCGCGGCGAACAGATTGAGGTCGATCACCCGCGACCATTCCGCCGCGGTCTCCTTGCCGGGCGGCACGGAGGCGCCGCTGCCGACATTGCAGACCAGGATATCGAGCCGGCCCCATTGCTTCTCGACATCCTCGATCAGCGCCTTCGCCGCGGCTGGATCGGTGACGTCGGCGACATGGACCGAAGTGTTGCCGCCGATCGTCGCGCGCGCAGCGTTGAGCGCCTCGGCGCCGCGCGCGGCGAGCGCAACTCTTGCGCCTTCTGCGGCGAGCGTCGCCGCGATCGCAAGCCCGATCCCGCGGCTGGCGCCGGTGACGAGAGCGACGCGATCGTTCAGCTCGAGCTTCATCGCGCGGCGTCCTCGATCCAGCGGACCGTCATGTCGCGATATTTCGCCAGCGCGCCGGCATGGTCGCCGTCGGCGGCGCGCGCGGTTTGCAGGACGTATTGGCCCTTGTAGCCGGATCGCTCGATCAGCCGGATCGTCTTGGCAAGGTCGGCATCGCCGGTGCCGAGCGGGACGGTGGTGCCGCCGCGAATGCGGTCCTTCACGTGCACGTTGAGAATGCGCGGCGCATAGGCGCCGATCTCCTCGTCGCTGTCGTAGCCGAGCGCGGCGCTGTTGCCGCTGTCATAGTTGATGCCGAACATTTCGGCCGGAAAGGCCTCCATGAATCGGGCGAGCTCGCTCGGCGGCAGATCGGATTCAAAGACGATCCTGACGTTTCGAGGTGCAAGCTGCTCGGAGCGAGCGAGCAGCACGCGCTTCAGCGTGTCGCTCTCGCTCTCGCGCTCGATCTTGCCGTTGTCGACCAGCGGGATCACGACAAATTCGATGCCGATGCGGCTGCAGGCGGCGATCAGGAGATCGAGGTCGGCGACGAGCGCGTCGCGCACGACGGCATCGACCTTCCAGAACGGTGCCTGCATGAAGCAGTCGCCGGTCAGGCTCGGGATACGCACGCCGTTCTCGCGCGACAGCGCCAGAATCTCCTGTTGTCCCGGCTCCGTCGTCAACGGGTTCTCGCGCAGCCGTTCCTGATCGATGGTCCATTCCATCCGTGTCAGGCCGAGCTCTTTCGCGCGCGGGAATTCTTGCCGCCACTCATCCCAGGGGAAGGCCTGGATCTTGCCGTCGACCAGGGCCGACAGCCGTCCTTGCATGAAGCCGATGCGTTGCAGCGTTGCGGTCACGATTTGCTATCCGAACTGATGGCGAGCCCCTTGGCGATCCAGCCGCCGTCGACGAAGATCTCCTGACCGGTCACATAGGCGGAGGCTTCCGACGCCAGGAAAACGGCGGCTCCCACCATGTCGGCGGGTTGTCCCCAGCGGCCGAGCATGGTGTGGCGGCGCCTCGCCTCGTGCATGACGGGATCGGCATAACTCGTCGCGGTCATCTCGGTCGCGACATAGCCCGGCGCAAGCGCGTTGACGCGGATGCCGTCGGGCGCATAGTCGACGGCGAGCGCGCGCGTCAGGCCGGCAAGACCGGCCTTCGCCGCCACGTAGCCCGGATTGCCCGGAAAGCCGCGGACCGAATTGATGCTGGTGACGTTGACGATCGCGGCCGAGCCTGCGTTCTTCAGAAGCGGATGGGCGGCAAGGACGGTGGCGTAGACGCCGGTGAGGTCGGTCGCGACCGTGGCGCGGAAGCGCGCAAGCTCGCTGTCGCAACTTTGGGCTGGAAGGCTGATGCCGGCGGCATTGACCAGCACGTCGAGGCGGCCGTCCTGGGCTGCCACGGTGCGGAATGCGCTCTCGATTGCGGCGTCATCGGAGAGATCGCAGGCAATCGCGGTCACGCCCTGCGGCGCCGTCCCGGAACGGCTGAGGCCGAACACCTTGGCACCTGCGTCCTGCAGGCCCGACGCTATCGCAGCGCCAATGCCGCGCGAGGCGCCGGTGACGACCGCGATCTTGCCGGCGAGGGAGAAGGCGCTGAGGTCAGGCATAGCCGTAACTGCGCATGATGGCGGCGCACAGCCTGACGTCCTCGGGACGGTCGATCTGGAACATCTTGTGACGTTCCATCACGTGAAAGCCGATCTTGCCGCCGAGACGGTTGTTGTGCTCGCGCAGGAGTGATGGGATCAGGACGTAGAACGAGCCGTTCTCGAGGTAGCGCTTCTCGATCTGCTGCCGCATGCGGCGGTTGCGATAGTCGTAGTTGATCGGCTCCGGTCCGCTCGCGCCGATACGCCAGTTGAAATAATCTTCGACCTCGCAAACCGACAGCAGGCTGTCGAGATGGTCCTGATCGAAGGTCGCAAGCGCGTTTTCGATGTCGCCGGGCTCGCGGATCGGCGATGTAGCCTGGAGCGCGACGATGCGCTCGAACCGTCCCATCCGCTCGTCGGTCGCATTGAGTGCGTGCAGCCAGGCGGATTCGGAGGACGCGAGGTCGCCGGAAATGTCGTCCGGGCGCCGCACGCCGACCGCGCCAGCGGCTTCGGCCGCGGCGAGGATCTGATCGCTGTCGGAAGACACGGCCACCACATCGACGCCGCGGGCGGCGCGTGCCTGTTCGACCGTCCAGGCGATCAGCGGTTTGCCGCAGAGATCGAGCAGGTTCTTGTGGGGGATGCCCTTCGAGCCGCCGCGTGCGGCGATCACGGCCAGCGTCTTGCGCGCCATCAGATATGTCCCTCGAGACGCTCGAGCGCGATCCAGAAGCCTTCGCCCATGTTCTTGTGGCCCTGCCATATCTCGGGAATGAACGATGCCGTCGGCGCGTGCTTGCGCAGCACCCGTCCGACTTCGTCGAAATCGATCTCGCCTTCGCCGATCTGGAGGCCTTCGCCGTCGAGACCCTGGGCGTCGCCGAAATGCAAATGCGCGGTGTGCGGGCCGAGCAGGGCAAGACCTTGCACGAAGTCGAAGCCGAAATGATTGGCGGCGAGTTTCGTGTGCGAGATGTCCACGCACATGCGCAGGTCATGCTCTGCGCAAAAAGCCGCCGACTCGTCCGGAAAGATGAAGATATTCTGGTGGCGCTGGCCGCCGAAATGCCAGGGGAACGGCGCCATGGTCTGTGGCGTCAGCTCGACGCCCTCCATGTCGAGCTCCTTCAGGCTCTGCGCGAAGATGCGATAGCGCTCGGCCTTCGCCTCCGGCGGCAGCGGCTCGTCCATGGTGAAGCCGCCGATATTGGCGACGATGGGCGGTCGCGTGGTCTTGGGGAAGAATTTCTTCAGGCCGCGGGTGATGTCGATCACCGCCTGCGTCTGCTCGAGCGAATAGCGCCGCAGCGCCTCGTCGGGAGTTGCGAGGTCCATCAGCTTGGAGCCGGCAAACAGCTCCGGCGCATGTACCACGAAGCCGAGATCATAGGTGCCGGAGAGGTAGGCCGCCGGATCACGCTCCATGTCGCTGTAGCTGAGATGGAACTCCATGATGTCGGGCTTGCAGATTTCCAGGAAGCGCTCGGTGTCGTGATAGCGCACCGGCACGCCCCAGGGACGGTCGAAGCGATAGCGCCGCGCTCTTGTGGTGCCTTCGTCGAGGTCGCTCTGGAAGAAATAGTCGTCGGCCGCCATCGTCCGCGTCAGCTTGCGGCCGAGCAGCGCCGGCATCCTCAGCGGCGACAGGCCCTGTCCCGGGCTCTTCACCGCGATGTCGCTTTCGGAGATCACGGTGCCGGCCGAAAGGTCGCGTGCGGCCACCAGGCTCTTGGCGAGGGTTTCGCGGTTGATCAACTCGCCCTGGCTCAGTGCGCGCTTGGCCAGTCTTTCGCCACGTGCGGCCTCCACCTCGCGGATGCCCGAGACAAGCGTCTTGAATTCCTCGGGCACCAGACTCGCGGCGTGGTCCGGACCCTCCATCTCGCGGTCGAGCGTGATGTGGCGTTCGATGACGACGGCGCCGAGCGCCACCGCGGCCGTCGAAACCGCAACGCCGCGCTCGTGTCCGGAATAGCCGACGAGCGGATGAATCTCGCGCAGCGTTTCCATGAAACGAAGATGGATGTTGTGCAGCGCGGCCGGATAGGTGCTTTGGCAGTGCAGGAGCACGTAGCTCGCATCGCGTCCGTCGAGAAATTTTGCCACGGTCTTGATCTCGTCCGTCGTGCTCATGCCCGTCGAGACGATCAGCGTCTTGCCGGTGGCCGCAAGGCAGGCGAGCAGCGGCAGGTTGGTGAGGTCGGCCGAGGCAACCTTGTAGGCTTGCACGCCGAAACCTTCGAGCACGGCGACGCTTTTCGCGTCCCAGGGCGTGCACAGATACTGGATGCCCTGCGCTGCGCAGTACTCGGCGATCTTCTTTTGCTGCGCAGTCGGGAGCTCGAAGCGCCGCAGGAGATCGAGCGTGTATTCGACGGCAAGGTCGTCGTCCTTGCCGGACAGGCTCGACGCACGGTAGACCTCGTCGAGCTTGCGCATCTGGAACTTGGCGCAATCGGCTCCGGCTGCGACCGCGGCGTCGACCAGCGCGATGGCGCGGTCGAAGTCGCCATTGTGGTTGTTGCCGATTTCGGCGATCACGTAGCAGGGCTCGCCATCGCCAAGGAGGCGGTTGCCGATGCGGACTGAATCGATCTGTTTTGGCGATGTCATCAACATTCTCGTATTGCTGCGTCAGGCAAATCGCGCGGGAAAACGCGACTTCCACGTCCGCAGGCCGTTCTCTTCAAACATGATGCGCGAACAGCTGTGTCCCTGCTGTTCCAGCGCGGCGATGAGCTGGTAGCGCTCGAACGGGCGCACGAAGAACAGGAAGTAGCCGCCGCCCCCGGCACCCAGCAGCTTGCCGCCGACCGCGCCATGCTTTTTCGCAAAATCGTAGACCGCATCGATTGCATCCGACGAGATCTTCGAGCTCAGCTTCCGTTTGGCGTGCCAGGCCTCGTCGATCAGCCGGCCGCATTCCAGCAGCTGGCCACGCAGGAGATGCCGCCTTATGTCGCGCGTCACCTCTTTCTGCTTGGCGGCGGCGGCGACGGCGTCGCTGGTCTCGTGCTGTGCTTTCTGGTCGCGGTGGATGGCGCCGGAATCGCGGCCCGAGCCGGTGTAGCAGAGCACCAGGCTCTCCTCGAGCTCGGCGATGATGTTCGGATCGAGGCGAAGCGGCACGATGGTGTTCTGGTCGGAGAAGAACTCCATGTGATTGAAGCCGCCGAACACGGTGGCGTACTGGTCCTGCCAGCCGCCGGGGATGTTGAGCATCAGCCGCTCGGCCTGGAACGCCATCTCCGCGATCTCGTGGCGGTCCCACTGATCGCTGCGGAATTCGTTGAAGCAGCCGATGATGGCGGACGAAACCACCGCCGAGCCGCCGAGGCCCGAACCAACCGGGAAGTCGGCCGACACCTCGAGCTCGAAGCCGTAAGTCGGCTTGATCAGGCGCACGACCGACTTGATCAGCGCGAGATCTCCGTCCGTTCCAAGTTCTGCAAGATTGCCGGCCTCGACGGTGCGGCGGAAATCGTGCGAATAGATCCGGATGCTGGGATCGCGCCGGCGCCGCAGGGTCGCGTGAGCGTACATCTTGATCGTGGCGTTGATGACCGCGCCGCCGTCATTCGCCACGAAATAGTGCGTCAGGTCGGTGCCGCCGCCGGAGAAGCTGATCCGCACCGGCGAGCGGGCGCGCGCGAACACCTCGCTCTCTTCCGACAAGTTGAACAGCTCGCGGCTGAACACGTCGACCAGGCGTCCCTCGCCGTCGAGGATCGGCACCACGTGCACACGCTGGTCGAGCAGCTTGAGGATCTGCTCGCGTGGCCCGCCGGACCGCGCCCAGACGAAGTTGCGATTGATGCAGGTTGCAACGCGGTCCTGGATCGTCGTGCCGGCCAGCATGCGCCTGCGGATGTCGCCGTCCGTCACCGCGCCGACGATTCGGCCGCTCGCGTCCTGCGCGAACAGGATACCGAGCATGTTCGCATTCAGGCGCCGGAAGGCTTCCTCAATGGTTTCGGTCTCGGCGATGGTGACGAGGGTTCGTTCAAGCACGGTTTTGGGGTCCAGGAAAGGCCAATTCCAGGCCATATCGTAGTAGGGTTGGTAATACGGGAGCGGCAGGGGCGATGCAAGGTTCCCGGGCCTGGGGGCATCGCGCCAAAATGGCTGCTGTCAAGCGTTTCGGCCGGGCCAGAGCGGATCTACATCGGCCGTGGTTTCGACAGCCGGAAGCAACTCGGGATTGTCATCACCGAGTAACCCGATCCGCGCCATGCGGGCGATCAAATATCGCGAGGACATTCTGTCCGTCGGCGCCGTGCGGGCGTCAGGCCGAATGTCTCGAGGGCACGTTCGACGCCCGCTTCACGGCGCCGCAATGCGAAGACGATCGGCTCTATAGTTGCCTGATCGACGCCGCCGCGATCTCGACGAGCAGCCGACGGTCAAGGCCGCACCGGAGGCGCTGCACACCTAATTTCTGGTCGGGTCAGGCCGGGCGCGACAATTTGACGGGCGAATCGACCAGCCGTCCCGCCTGATTTTGGCGGCGTTCATGTCGCATTCAGCCCCGTCCAACGATCGTTCGTCTGCGCAGGAGAAACGAAGATGCTGCTGACCACGATTGCAACGATCCTTGCCCTTTACGCGGCCCCAGCGCCGCAGGCCGACGGCTCCGTCGGTGTGATCGAGGTACAGTATGGTGGCGTGCCAAGGTATCCGCCGCCCTGTGGACGAGGCTGGGACATCAGCGCTCGGGACGGCATGTGCTATCCGGGCGGCTACCTGCCTCCCCAAGAGCAGTCGGCGCGGCGATATCGGCCCCGATACGTCCAGCCGGAATACTACGGTGAGCCTGAGGGCTATCGTCATTACGGGGGCAGATATCCGGTGCCCTGTGGTGACGGCGCTGACATCGATTATCGCGACGGCCGCTGCTACCCGACCGGGACGGTGCCGCGCCAATTCCAGAACCGCTCGGATGACTTTTACCGCAGGTATTGAGGCGTGATCATTTCGGGCGAGCTCTAGCGTAGCAGCTCGTCCCGGAGTGCCGGCCGGCCCTGATCAGCGACGGCTTATTGATCATCTTCATGGGAGACCTCGCGGTCCGTTTCAGCCGCCGCCCGGTCCTTGCCGTCACCGCTCGTCCGCGATCACCTTGCCGTCGTTCGGCAGCGCGCCGGGGCTGACCAGCTCGACGCTTCCGCCGAGTTTCGTCACGGCGCGCAAGGTGCCTGCGATCTCCTCGCGCAACGCCTCGCTCGCAGCGGCGGTTTCCGCCTTCAGGGTCATTGCATCGCTCTCGCCCTCGCGCGTGACGACGAGGCGTAGTCTTCCGAGCGCGGAATGGCGCTTGGCGACCTCGGCGATCTGCTCGGGGCGGACGAACATGCCCTTGACCTTGGTGGTCTGGTCGGCGCGGCCCATCCAGCCCCTGATGCGCATATTGGTGCGTCCGCAACGGCTAGGGCCGGGCAGCGCCGCGGTGAGGTCGCCGAGCGCGAGGCGGATCCAGGGATGGTGCGCATCGAGCGAGGTGACGACGATCTCGCCGACGTCGCCCGGCGCAACGGGATCGCCGGTGCCGGGCTTGACGATCTCCATGATCAGGTCCTCGTTCACGACCATGCCCTCGCGCGCTTCGGTCTCGAAGGCGACGAGGCCGAGATCGGCGGTGCCGAAGGCCTGGTAGGCATCGATGCCGCGCGCCTTGATCTCGGCCTGAAGCGAGGGCGGGAAGGCCGCGCCCGAGACCAGCGCGCGCTTGATCGAGGAAACGTCGCGCCCCGCGCTTGCGGCGGCATCGAGCAAGATCTTCAGGAAGTCGGGCGTGCCGCTGTAGCCGACCGGCCGGTAAGCCTCGATCAGCTCGAACTGCTGCTCGGTGTTGCCGGGACCTGCGGGGATCACGGCGCAGCCGAGCGCGCGCGCCGACGCATCGAAGATGAAGCCGCCGGGGGTAAGGTGGTAGCTGAAGGTATTGAGCACGATGTCATTGGGGCGGAATCCGGCGGCGAACAGCGCCCGTGCGCCGCGCCAGGGATCGGCCTGCCGTCCCTCCGGTTCGAAGATCGGGCCAGGGGAGGTGAAGAGGCGCGCAAACGAGCCCGGGGCCGCCGCCACGAAGCCACCAAAGGGCTGGGAGGCCTTGTGAAGGGCCGGCAGTTCCGACTTGCGCAACACCGGCAGGCGCGCCAGCGCCGCCCTGGAGGTCACGGCGGTCGGATCGACGTCTCTCAGCCGATCGGCATAAGCGGGCGCGGTCATCGCGCTGGCCAGCACGCCCGGCAGGCGGGAGAACAGATCGGCCTCGCGCGCGGCTTGCTCGCGCGTCTCGAGGGCATCGTAATGGGCGGTCATGGCTGATCTTTCCGGGTTGGCATCCGTTGCGCCCCGCCGCTGGCGTGGGTATCAGACGGCCATTGGTGAGGCCTAGAGAGGACGCGATGGCGGACGAAGGAATCGTTGCGGCGGACGAGGCGGCGGACGTCGTCGCGCGCCTGAAGGGCCGCATGATCGACGAGGCGCTGCCGCTGTGGTCGACCGTCGGCTGGGATCATGCCACCGGCGGTTTCATCGACCGGCTGCACGCCGACGGCACCGCTGACGCGGCCGCGCCGCGGCGCGTGTTCGTGCAGGCCCGCCAGATCTATTGCTACGCGAAGGCCGCACAGATGGGCTGGTACCCGGAGGGGCGCGCCATCGCGCTGAAGGGGCTGGAGCATCTGTTGGGCAAAGCCAAAGCGCCCGACGGCCGGCCCGGCTACGTGCACCGGCTGACGCCGGAGGGCACGGTGCTCGATGCACGGCGCGATGCCTACGACCACGCCTTCATCCTGTTCGCGCTCGCGACCGTCTATGCGCTCGACCAGGACGCGCAGGTTCGCGCCGAGATCGACGCGCTGCTCGCCTTTCTCGACGGCCATCTGCGTTCGCCGCATGGCGGCGTCCATGAATGCCTGCCGGTGTCGCTGCCGCGCCGGCAGAATCCGCACATGCATCTGTTCGAGGCGATGATCGCGTGTTTCGACGCGACCCACGATTTGTCGTTCCAGAACCGCGCCGGCGAGTTCTTCGCGCTGTTCCTCGCCAATCTCTACGACAAGCGGAAACACGTGTTGTCGGAGTATTTCGAGGAGGACTGGTCGAAGATCGAGCCGGTCAGCGTCGAGCCCGGCCATCAGGCGGAATGGGTCTGGCTGCTGAAGGGGTTCGAACGCATCACGGGCTGCCCGACCGGGCAGCGGCGCGCCGAACTCCTGGCGACCGCGGTGCGTTATCGCGACGCGGCCACGGGGTGCCTGATCGACGAGGGCGACGACGCCGGCAACATCCGCCGCAGCACGCGCCGGCTGTGGCCGCAGACCGAGATCGCGAAGGCGTGGATCGCGCAGGCCGAGTCCGGCGAGGCGGGCGCTGCGGACGAGGCGCGTGCGGCGCTGGTGCGGCTCGAACGGCACTATCTCAGCCATCCCGTGAGGGGCGGCTGGTACGATCAGTTCGACCGCGACGGCAAATCGCTGATCGACACCATCCCTGCGTCGTCGTTCTATCATGTTCTCTGCGCAGTCACGGAAGCGGAGCAGGTGCTGGGCTAGGCTCGAAAGCGTTGCGGGTCACAGCCAGCGCTTGCGCCGCTTGAAGCTCTTGAGGTTCTTGAAGCTCTTGCGCTGGTCGCCGGCGCCGCCGAGGTAGAACTCCTTGACGTCCTCGTTGTCGCGCAATTCGTCCGCGGTGCCGTCGAGCACGACCTTGCCCTGCTCCATGATGTAGCCGTGGCTCGCCACCGACAGCGCGGCGCGCGCGTTCTGCTCGACCAGCAGGATGGTGACGCCGAGATCGCGGTTGATCTTCTGGATGATCGAGAACACCTCTTTCACCAGCAGCGGCGACAGGCCCATCGAGGGCTCGTCCATCAGGATCATCTTCGGACGCGCCATCAGCGCGCGGCCGATCGCGAGCATCTGCTGCTCGCCACCGGAGAGATAGCCGGCAAGGCCGGTGCGCTCCTTCAGGCGCGGGAAATAGTTGAAGACCATGTCGAGGTCGGCCTCGACCTCGCGGTCCCTGCGCGTGAAGGCGCCGAGCCTGAGGTTTTCCAGCGAGGTCATGTCGGCGACGATGCGCCGGCCCTCCATCACCTGGAAGATGCCGCGGCGGACGATCTTGTCGGGATCGATGCCGGCGATCGCGGAGCCCTCGAACAGGATCTCGCCGCGCGTGACCTCGCCGTCCTCGGTCTTGAGCAGCCCCGAGATCGCCTTCAGCGTCGTCGACTTGCCGGCGCCATTGGCGCCGAGCAGCGCCACGATCGCGCCCTTGGGCACGTCGAGGCTGAGGCCGCGCAGCACCAGGATGACGTCGTCATAGACGACCTCGATGTTGCGCACGGCAAGGAGGGGGGGCGCTGCGACAGCAGTGGGAGTTGAACGGGTTGGTTCAATGGTTTGGGACATGGGTCTTCATTCTCCGCTGTCGTCACCCGCGTAGGCGGGTGACCCAGTATTCCAGAGACGCCCGACGTTCCCCGAGAGGCCGCGGCGTACTGGATCCCCCGCCTTCGCGGGGGATGACATTTGTGCGTGAGGTGAGCGCTGGGCTTACCACCCCAGCAGTTCCGGCTTGCGCGGCAGCTCGACGGTCTTGACCTTCTCGAGCTTGACCGTGCCCTTGGCCATGAGGTCGTTGAGGTCGCCGTCGGTCGCGCCCGAAACCTTGGTGCGGTAGAGGTCGACCTTCAGCGTGCCGCGGTGGTCCTTGTCGGTCCAGGTCGAGGGATTGCAGACGCCCTCCATTCCGGCCGGCACCCAGTCCTTCTTCTGATAGAAGCCCTTGGCAACGTTGTCGCCGGCGGCGCCGCCGTTCTTGGCGGCCCAGTCGAGCGCTTCCTTCATGTAGAGCGACGAGCAGACGGCGGCGATGTAGTGCACCGGGCGATAGACCTTGCCGGTGGGGTCGGACATCTTCGAGATTTCCATCAGCGTCTTCATGCCGGGCGCATCGCCGCCCCAGCTCACCGCGGTGCGCAGCGGGAAGATCACACCATTGGCGGCATCGCCCGCGGTCTTGGCGGCGTTCTCATCCATGCCCCAGACATTGCCCATGAACTGGATCTCGACGCCTGCGGTCTTGCAGGCCTTCATCACCGAGATGTTCGAGGCCGCGGTGTTGCCGAGATAGGCGTAGTTGGCGCCCGAGGATTTCAGGCTCAGGCACTGCGCGCTGTAGTCACCCGGCGTCAGCGCGAACACCAGCGGCGGCAGCACCTCGAAGCCGAGCTCCTGCGCCATGGCCTCGCCGGCGGCCTTCGGCGCGTTCGGATAGGGATGGTTGGCGCCCATGTGCACGAATTTCGGCTTGCCGGACTTGCCCTTGGCCTTCCAGTCCTCGGCCGCCCATATCAGCATCGCGCGCAACGAGTCCGAATAGCTCGGGCCGTAGAAGAAATTGTAGGGAGCGGGCTTGGCCTTGCCGCTGACGCCTTCGGGATCGGTGAGGGCGGCGGCGTAGGAGCCCGACATGTCCGGAATCTTGTCCTGGGCGAGGAAGCCGGTCAGCGCCTCGGTGTCCGCGGTGCCCCAGCCCATGATCGCCGCGACCTTGGTGTCGGGCGCCGACCACTTCTTGTAGAGCGCGATCGCGCGCGGCACCTGGTAGCCGTAATCGTTGGTGTCGACGTTGACCTGCTTGCCGCCGACGCCGCCATTCTTGTTGACCCAGGCGAAGGTGTCGGCGACGGCCTGGCCGTAGGGCGTGCCGACGTCCGACGTGCCGCCGGAATAATCAGCGAGATGGCCGATCGCGATCTGCGCCTGCGCGCCAGCCGAGAATGCGGCGATCGCGAGCGCAAGCGAAGCGGTGCTCAAAAGGGATTTTGTCTTCATTGGTTGCCTCCTCCTGTTTATTCGTTGGTTAGATTTGCCCGCGCTCAATGCGAGAACGGGTAGAGTTTCCAGTAGGCCTTGATCTGCCGCCAGCGATGCGCGAGCCCGTCGGGCTCGAACATCAGGAACGCGATGATGATGAGCCCGATGGCGATCTCGCGCAGGAAGGTGATGTTGGTGTTGAGCGAGAGCGCCTTGTCGATCGCGCCGCCCTTCAGGTACAGGCTGATGAATTCCATCGTTTCAGGCAGCAGCACCACGAAGGCGGTGCCCATCAGCGTGCCCATGATCGAGCCGGTGCCGCCGATGATGATCATGGCCAGGAACAGGATCGAGCGCTCGATGCCGAAGCCTTCCTGGGAGACCACGAGCTGGTAATGCGCATAGAGCGCGCCGGCGATGCCGGCGAAGAAGGCGGCGAGGCCGAACGACAGCGTGCGGTATTTCGTGAGGTTGATGCCCATGATTTCCGCGGAGAGATAATGGTCGCGGATCGCCACCAGCGCGCGGCCGTCGCGCGTGCGCATCAGGTTGGTGACGAGGATGTAGCTCGCGAGCACATAGGCCAGAACGACGTAGAAATACTGCCTGTCGCCGCGCAGCGTGTAGCCGAAGATCGAGAACGGCTCGGCGCTCGCCGGCACCGACCCGCCGGAGAACCATTCGGCGCGGGAGAAGAAGTCGAGCAGGATGTATTGCGCGGCGAGCGTCGCGATGACGAGGTAGAGCCCCTTCAAGCGCGCTGCCGGGATACCGAAGATCAGTCCGACCATCGCGGTGACGACGCCCGCAAGCGGGATCGCGAAGAATACCGGGATCGGCGCGTTGTTGGAGATGTAGGCCGAGGTGAAGGCGCCGAGCAGGAAGAAGGCGGCATGGCCGATCGATATCTGGCCGGTGAAACCGACCAGGATGTTCAGCCCGAGCGCTGCGATCGAGAAGATGCCGATCTGGATCAGGATGCTGAGCCAGTAGCCGCCGAGGAATTGCGGCACGAGACAGAGCGCGAGCACGCCGGCAATCGCAAAGTTGCGGCTGGTCGTGGTCGGGAAGATCGTGGTGTCGGCCGCGTAGGAGGTGCGGAAATCACCAGCAGGGATGAGGGCGGGGCCGGCCATGGGTCAGATCCGTTCGATGTCGTGGGTGCCGAACAGGCCGTAGGGCTTGATCATCAGCACGATGATGAGGACGTAGAACGGCGCGATCTCGTAGAGATTGCCCCAGTGCAGGTACTCGCTGTCGACGTATTGCGCGACGTTCTCGAGCAGGCCGATGATGATGCCGCCGAGCACGGCGCCGCCGACCGAATCGAGCCCGCCAAGGATCGCCGCCGGAAACACCTTGATGCCGTAGGCGGCGAGGCCGGAGGACACGCCGTTGACGACTGCGACGACGACACCGGCGACGGCCGATACCGTCGCCGAGATCGCCCAGGCCATCGCGAACACGCTCTTGACGGAAATGCCGAGCGACTGCGCGACCTGCTGGTTGAAGGCGGTGGCGCGCATCGCAAGACCGTACTTCGAGGCGCGGAAGAACCAGGCCATGCCGATCATCATGGCGACCGAGACCACGAGGCTCATGACATAGACGGTCTGGATCTGGAGGCCGAACAGGCTGAGGGATTGGCTCTCGAACACGCGCGGGAACGGCTGCGGATTGACGCCGAACATCCATTTCAGCGTCGCTTGCAGCACGGTGGAGAGGCCGATCGTCACCATGATCACCGAGATGATGGGCTCGCCGATCATCGGCCGCAGGATCAGGACCTGGACCGCGATGCCGAACACGAACATGAACACCAGCGTCATCGGCATGCCGATCCAGAACGGCACCTGGTATTTCGCCAGCAAGGCCCAGCACACCCAGGCGCCGACCAGCAGCAATTCGCCTTGCGCAAAATTGACGACCTGCGTCGCCTTGTAGATCAGCACGAACGACATCGCGACCACGCCATAGAGCGTGCCGACCACGAGGCCGTTGACCAGGAGCTGGATGAGGAAGGCGGTGTTCATGTCGATGTCCGCGCAAACTGCAGAAGCGATGACGGGGCACCCTCTGCCCTTGTGGGAGAGGGTGGCTTCGCGAAGCGAAGCCGGGTGAGGGGTTGTCTCGGCAATGACGGTGTGGCGAGAGGACCCCTCACCCGAGCGAGGGTTTGGTGGGCAGCGGAGATGCCCTCTCCCGCAAGGGGAGAGGGCGCATCGACTGACATCGCGGGTAGGACTGGAACCGAGTTCACTCCGCAGCCTCCGCCATGTGCCCGTGTCCGCCGAGGTCCACCACGCGCAGCGTGGTGCGCACACGCTGCGTGGTCCCGTCCTGGAAGCGGATCACGGTGTCGACGGGGATGTCGGCATCGCCGCGGTAGATCGCGTCGATGATGCCTTCGTATTTCTCGTTAATGACGCTCCGGCGCACTTTGCGGGTGCGGGTGAGCTCGCCGTCGTCGGCATCGAGCTCCTTGTAGAGCAGCAGGAAGCGCGAGATACGCTGCGCCGGCGGCAGCGTGGCGTTGACGGTCTCGACCTCCTTGCGGAGCAGCGCGTAGACCTCCGGCCGCGAGGCGAGGTCGCTATAGGTCGTGAAGGAGAGGCGGTTCTTCTCCGCCCATTTCGAGATGATGGAGTAGCGGATGCAGATCATCGCCGCGAGCGCGTCGCGGCCGGCCCCCAGCACCACGGCCTCGGCAATGTAGGGCGAGAATTTCAGCTTGTTCTCGATGAATTGCGGCGAGAAGCGCTCGCCGCGCGAGGTCTCGGCGAGATCCTTGATGCGGTCGATGACGACGAGCTGGCGGTTCGCGTTGAAATAGCCAGCATCGCCCGACAGCATCCAGCCGTCCTTGATGTCGGCGACGCTCGCCTCGGGGTTCTTGTAATAGCCGAGGAACATGTTGGGATGTCGCACCACGATCTCGCCGACGCCGTGGACGTCGGCATTGTCGATGCGGATCTCGACGCTGTCGGCCATCGGCACGCCTGTCGTATCAGGATCGACCTTGCCCTCGGGATGCAGCGTGTAGGCGCCCAGCAGCTCCGTCTGGCCGTAGAGCGTGCGCAAAGGCACACCCATGGCCTGGAAGAATTTGAAGGTATCGGGGCCGAGCGCGGCGCCGCCGGTGGCCGCCGAGCGCAGCCGGGTGAAGCCGAGGCGGTCGCGCAAGGCGCGGAACAGGATCGCGTCGGCAAAGCCCGAATGCTTGCCCTGTGCGAGTGCGGCGAGCCCGGACTTCATGCCGATGTCGAACAAGCGCTGCTTGAAGGGCGTCGCGTCCATCACCTTGGCGCGGACATCGGCGGCGATGGATTCCCAGACGCGCGGCGCGAACAGCACGAATGTCGGCGCAATCTCGCGCAGATCGTTCATCATCGTGTCCGGCTCTTCGACGAAGTTGATCTTCATCCGGCAGAGCAGGCCTTTGCCGAGCACATAGACCTGTTCCATGATCCAGGGCAGCGGCAGCACCGAGACATATTCGTCGTCCGGCCCCTTGGGATCGAAGGCGAGATAGGTTGCGCAATGGCTGAGCACGCGGCCGGCGGCGAGCATCGCGAGCTTCGGATGCGATGTCGTGCCTGACGTGGTGCAGAGGATCGCGACGTCCTCGCCCTTGGTTGCGTCGACGAGCCGGTCGTAAAGCTCCGGCTCGCGCGCGGCGCGTGCGCGACCGAGCTCGGCGAACTTTTCCGCCGACATCAGCCGCGGATCGTCATATTTCCGCATGCCGCGCGGATCGGAATAGATGATGTGCTTTAGTTTGGGCACGCGGTCGGCAAGCGTAAGCAGCTTGTCGACCTGCTCCTCGTCCTCGGCGAACACGAGCTGCGCCTCGCCGTAGTTCATGAGATAGGAGGCTTCCTCGTCGAGCACATCGCGATAGAGTCCGAGGCTCAATCCGCCGATCGCATGGGTCGCCACTTCCGCCGCGACCCAGTCCGGCCGGTTGTCGCCGATGATGCCGATGACGTCGCCGCGGCCAAGGCCCAGCTCGACGAGACCGAGCGCGAAGTCGCGCACGCGCGTCTGGTAGTCGCTCCAGGTGAACAGGCGCCAGAGCCCGAGATCCTTCTCGCGCAGCGCAATCTCGTTGCCGTGCTCTTTCGCATTGAGCCGGAGCATCTTCGGATAGGTGTCGGCCTGCGCGACGCGCCCCGCATAATCCATCATGCCGCGCACTCCGGGGCAGCGGGCTTGTCGTCGGGATCGACCAGCACCTCGTCCTCTTCGCCGAGATAGGCGCGCTTGACGTGGGGATCGGCGAGGACCGCGGCGGGATCGCCCTCGGCGATCTTGCGGCCGAAATCCAGCACCATGACGCGGTGGGAGATGTCCATCACCACGCCCATGTCGTGCTCGATCATCACCACCGTCATCCCGAACTCTTCGTTGAGGTCGACGATGTAGCGGGCCATGTCCTCCTTCTCCTCGAAGTTCATGCCGGCCATGGGCTCGTCGAGGAGAATGAGGCGCGGCTCCAGCGCCATGGCGCGGGCGAGCTCGACGCGCTTGCGAAGACCGTAGGAGAGGGTGCCGGCCTGTGCTTTTCGCACCGACTGGAGGTCGAGGAAGTCGATGATCTCCTCGACCTTGCGGCGGTGCTCCAGCTCTTCCTTGCGCGCGCCGGTGAGCCAGTACAGCGAACCCGTGAGAAAATTGTTCTTCAGGAGGTGGTGGCGGCCGACCATGATGTTGTCGAGCACGCTCATATGATGGAACAGCGCAAGATTCTGGAAGGTTCGGCCGATGCCGAGCGAGGCGCGGGCGTTCGGTGTCAGGCCGGTGATATCGCGGTCGCCATAGAAGAGCTGGCCTTCGGTCGGCTTGTAGCGACCGGAAATACAGTTCACGATCGAGGTCTTGCCGGCGCCGTTGGGGCCGATGATCGAGAACAGCTCGCCCTCCTTGATGGCGAAGCCGACATCGGTCAGCGCGCGAACGCCGCCGAATCGCAGGGACACGCCGCGCACTTCGAGACTGGTAGCCACCAAACGAATCCCTCCCGGTGATGGCGCTTGATTGGCGCTCTTCGTCCGTTCCTGTCGGGCGATCCTAGTACGACCGTGCCGGCCAGACCATGCAGCTATTGGTCTCGACCGGACCGGCAAGGCTTTCGTTCCCGTTCGGGATCAAAGGCCGCATCGCCCGAGGTGGTCCTCAATAGGGGAAAGCGCTATTTTGAAATGTCTCCCGCCTGACAATTCTGCGACAAAGTTTTCGGGTGGCGGCGGCCTCCACCTTTCGTCGGATGGGGAATGGGAACGGCTATGCTGCAATGCAGCAGAAAGAGCGGAGTGACGAAACGGTGCGGCTGGCCTCTCGATCATGATCTCAGATGATCAACTGAAGCGCATCGCCGCCTGGTCGCGCGAGCTCACGCAAGCGGAGATCGCGGTCGCTCGAGCTGGAATCACGGAGCGGTCCTACGGCACCGGCGAAACCGTGTTCATGCGCGGCGACACGTTCGATTATTGGGCCGGCATGGTCTTTGGCCTTGCCCGAATGGGCGGGGTCTCGCGCGACGGCAAGGAGACGAGCCTTGCCGGGCTGACGGCAGGCGCCTGGTTCGGCGAGGGCAGCGTGCTCAAGAACGAGCCGCGCCGCTATGACGTGGTCGCGCTGCGCAACAGCCGAGTCGCGCTGATGGAGCGCAGCGCCTTCATGTGGCTGTTCGAGAACAGCGTCGGCTTCAACCGCTTCCTGGTACGCCAGCTCAACGAGCGGCTCGGCCAGTTCATCGGCATGCTCGAGGTCAACCGAACCCTCGATGCGACCTCGCGGCTGGCCCGCAGCATCGCCTCGCTGTTCAACCCGATCCTCTATCCCGAATCGACGGCGCATCTGGAGATCACCCAGGAGGAGATCGGCGCGCTCTCCGGCATGTCCAGGCAGAACGCCAACCGCGCTCTGAATCGGCTGGAGAAGGAGGGGCTGCTGCGATTGGAATATGGCGGCGTCACGATCCTCGATATCGAGCGGCTGCGCGGATACGGAGATTAGGGCGTGGAGAATCCGTTACCGCCCATTGGCGGGAGCGTGGACCGGCCAGAGATCGGCACGCCAGCGGATCGCGATCGCCAGCATCGCGAACATTCCTGACGCGGCATAGAGCGAGCCCGTCGCGGAATAGCCGATGATGTCGATCAGGCCGCCGGCCGCGAGCAACCCGAGCGGCAGGCCGTAGATGACCATCATGCGCACGCCCATGACGCGGCCGCGAAGGTGCGCGCTCGCGGAGCGCATCAGGATCACGGCGGCAGAAATCATCGACATGCTCTGGGCAATACCGGTCAGCACGAGGCAGGCCATGGCCACCGGCATGGTCCTGATTTCGACGAACACCAGCAGCATGGCGTACCACGCCAGCGTTGCGCCGATCAGCAGCCGGGCAATCCGCAGTCCACCGACCAGGCTGAGCGTGATCGAGCCGATCAGCGAGCCGACAGCGAAGCTCGCCGAGAGATAGCCGAGACCGGTCTGGTCGGTATGGAAAATGTCCCGCGCGATATAGGGCAGCAATCCTCCGGTGAACGGAAATGCGGTGAGATTGGCGAGGAAAGCGACGCACAGTGCGGCGCCCATTCCCGGGCCATTCCAGGCGTAGACGATCCCTTCCTTCAGCTCGCCGAGCAATTTTGAAACGGCGTGGCTGTTCGCCGGCAGATCGGTCGTGACAACGGATCTTTGCGGCCGGGTCAGGCAGAACATGAGAATTGCTGCCACGAGGTAGAGGCTGGCGACCGCCGCATAGACCAATCCAATGCCGAGCACGGCGAAGAGGCCGGCTCCTGTCAGCGCTCCGACAATGCGGGCGCTATCCTGGGTCGTGCGTGACAGGCTGATCGCACCGACCAGCTGCTCCGCCGGCATGATGTCGGCGAGCAAGGCGCTGCGAAGGCCGAGATCGGAGGAGCGGATCAGGCCCATGATCGTCACGATGATCATGACGTTGAGCGGCGCCAGGTGCCCGGTCAGCGCCAGCACCATGATGGTCGAGGCGAGCAGCGTATAGACAAGACGCATCGCCACCAGGAGATCGCGATGACCCATGCGGTCACCGATCATGCCGAACACCGGCGCGACGAGTGTCCCGACGAACTGGAGCGAAGCAAGCACGGTCAGCAGCAGCACCGAGCCGGTCTCGACCAGGATGTACCAGCCGAGCACCAGCGTCTCGATCTCGAACGCCCATGAGGTGAGCAGGTCGGATGGCCACTGGAAGCGATAGTTGCGGATGCGGAATGGCGCGAGCGCCGAAGGCCGCGCGGCTGCGCTCACGACGCGATGACGCGTGTCACGGCGATTCCCTTGCCTTGTTGTTTCTTCTTGCTGTTCGGCAACCTAGCGGTGACGCGACGCCTGTCAATCGCAGCCGCTGCAGGCCGCCCCCGCGCTCGGCTCTTACCTCGCTGCGCTTGCCGCCTTCCGCTCCGCGAGCGCACTCGCCATCGCCGAGATCAGCGGGCGCATGAAATAGGCGTCATCCGCCGGCGAGACGTCCGTGCGCAGGCCGTGTGCGGCGAGCTCGCCGGAGACCGCCGGGCCCACCGAGGCAATCAGCGTCCGCTCGAAACCTGCGCGCAGCTTCGCCTCGCTGCCATGCGCCTTCGCGGCCTCGATCAGGCGGCGGACCTGGCCGAGATTGGTCAGCGCGACGGAATCGATCCGCCCCGCCGCCATGTCGTCGATGGCGGTGACGATGCTGGCATCGGCTGCCTTGGAATCGTAGACATAGGGCAACACGGTATCGACGTCGGCACCTTGCGCGGCAAGCGCCCCGGTCAGCGCACCGTGGTCCTTGTCGGGATAGAGCTGCAGGCCGAGACGATGCCCCTTCAGGTCGAGCTTGCCCAGCATCTCGATCACGCCCTCGGTGGTCGGCTTCTCCGTGGTCTGCTGCGCCTCGAGGCCGACCTCGCGCAGAGCCTTGCCAGGCTTCGGCCCCCGGGTGAACTTTCGCGATCCGGCAAGGGCCGCGACAAGCGCGCCGTCGAGCCCGCGGGCGCGGGCGAGCTTCATGACCCGCCGCAGGCCTTCACCGGTCATCAGCACCAGATCGTCAAAAGGCTGGTCGATCGCGCGGCGGATCCAGGCCTCGATCGGGGCAGGGTCCGGCGCATCCTGGATGGTGAACATCGGGCATTGCACGACCTCGGCGCCTTGTTCGGCCAGGAGCTTCGAGAACTGCGCCTCTTCGCGCGTTTCCAGGATCAGAATGCGGTAGCCGTTCAAGCGGTCGGCCATGGGCGTGCTCCAGTATAAATCGCAATGGTACGTTCATCCTGACTCTGCGCCCGGGATTGGCGCAAGGGTCGCGTCAGTGCTAGAGCAGGTCGCAAATCGCGGGTCGTTCCGCATCGTCTGCCCAAACCTTCATCAGAGCCATTTCTTCAACAGCCATGCCCGATCATCAATATGTCCTGACCCTGTCCTGTCCGGATCGCCCCGGCATCGTCTCGGCGGTGTCGACTTTCCTTGCCCACAACGGACAGAACATTCTCGACGCCCAGCAGTTCGACGACGTCGAGACCAAGAAGTTCTTCATGCGCGTGGTGTTCACCGCCGCCGATCTCGCCGTGGAGCTGTCAGCGCTTCAGACCGGCTTTACCGCCATCGCGGAGCGTTTCGGCATGGACTGGCAGATGCGCGACCGCGCCGCGCATCGCAAGGTGATGCTGCTGGTGTCGAAGTCCGACCATTGCCTGGTCGACATCCTCTATCGCTGGCGCACCGGCGAACTGCCGATGACGCTTGCCGCGATCGTGTCGAACCATCCGCGCGAGGTCTATGCCGGGCTCGATTTCGGCGACATCCCGTTCCACCATCTGCCGATCACCAAGGACACCAAGCGCGAGCAGGAAGCGCAGATCCTCGATCTCGTCGCCAGGACGGGGACCGATCTGGTCGTGCTCGCCCGCTATATGCAGATTCTGTCCGACGATCTCTCGGCCAAGCTGTCGGGACGCTGCATCAACATCCACCACTCGTTCTTGCCGGGTTTCAAGGGCGCAAAGCCCTATCACCAGGCCCATGAGCGCGGCGTCAAGCTGATCGGCGCGACCGCCCATTACGTCACGCGCGACCTCGACGAAGGCCCGATCATCGACCAGGATGTCGAGCGCATCAGCCATCGCGACACCCCGGAAGATCTGGTTCGCAAGGGGCGCGACATCGAGCGCCGCGTGCTGGCGCGCGCGATCCGCTACCATCTCGACGATCGCGTCATCCTCAACGGCCGCAAGACCGTGGTGTTCGTGGATTAGGGCGGGAGTCATTCCGGGGCGATGCGTCAGCATCGAACTCGGGTGCGCAATTGCGCACCCGAGAATCTCGAGATTCTCAGGTGCGCAATTGCGCACCATAGTTCGCGCTTCGCGCGCCCCGGAATGACGGCTGAGTCTTACCGCACCGCGTTGCCCGACGCAGATCCCGTCGTGCCCTTCTGCGCCTGCTCTTCCTTCTCGCGATCGGCGGCCGGCAGCAGCCGTTTGCGTTCGCGCTCCTTCATGTAGGCGTCGTATTGCGGCGTGCCCGGCCTCGGCGGGGCATCGGCCGGCAACCCGCCCGCCCATTGCGGGACGTAGTCGCCCATCCCGGCGGAGAGCTTTTCGTTGACCGTGCCACAGCCTGCAAGGCTGGACGCCAGCAGGGCGATGAGGGCGGCGATCGAAGGCGAACGGAAACGCATGAGCATCTTCTGGGTCGTGCCCGGTCGGGCGCGGATGAGGGGGCGCCGAATGGAGCCAGGCGCGGACTCTAGTCCTCAATAAGTAAAATTGGCCTATTCGAAGACGGATTTATCTGTATACACAAAGGTAATATAGTAAGCAAATTTTGGCCTTGTGGAGGTCTTCGTGACTGATATGGTATACATGGCGTATTCAGTGGAATTGGAGGTTCGGCCGGGCCTCGGCAGGCAGAGGCAGCGACGAAGCGTTCGGGATGTTCAAATTCTGCAAGTGAGGGGCTGAACTCTCCATCGACGCCGCCGAGGGGCCTCTTAGGGTGCCGCACCACCAGGTCGCGACAAACTGCCCTGTGCAACGAAAGGGGCTTTTTCGTTGACAGGACCATATTATTTGTACAATCGTACAAATGTCTCCCCCGCCGTCGATCCGACCACGCGGCTTGTGCCGAATGGTCGCCCAACGTCCGATTGACAACGGGGTTGCAGAGGACGCCATGTGGCCGCACGGCAGGGCTTGTCCGTAAGTTAAAGCGCGGCAAGGACCGGGTACTCGGTCCGGCGCACAAGAGGTCAGGAATGAAGGGGAGGGACATCTGATGTTCGAACGCAAGATTTTTTCGCGCACCGCAGCAGCGGCCGCCATCGCCGGCCTCGCGGCCGTAGCACCGGCCAAGGCGGAAGATACCGTCAAGGTCGGTCTGATCCTGCCGATGACCGGCGGCCAGGCCTCGACCGGCAAGCAGATCGAGAACGCGATCAAGCTCTACATGCAGCAGAAGGGCGACACCGTCGCCGGCAAGAAGGTCGAGATCATCCTCAAGGATGATGCTGCTATCCCCGACAAGACCAAGACCGCCGCGCAGGAGCTGATCGTCAACGACAAGGTCAATTTCATCGCCGGCTTCGGCGTGACGCCGGCCGCGCTCGCCGCCGCGCCGCTCGCGACGCAAGCCAAGATCCCGGAAGTGGTCATGGCGGCCGGCACCTCGATCATCACCGAGCGCTCGCCCTATATCGTGCGCACCAGCTTCACGCTGGCGCAGTCCTCGACCATCATCGCCGACTGGGCCGTGAAGAACGGCATCAAGAAGGTGGCGACGCTGACCTCGGACTACGCGCCGGGCAACGACGCGCTGAACTTCTTCAAGCAGAACTTTACCGCCGGCGGCGGCGAGGTCGTCGAAGAGGTCAAGACGCCGCTCGCCAATCCCGACTTCGCGCCGTTCCTGCAGCGCATGAAGGATGCCAAGCCGGATGCGATCTTCGTGTTCGTGCCCGCGGGACAGGGCGGCAACTTCATGAAGCAGTATGCCGAACGTGGTCTCGACAAGGCCGGCATCAAGGTGATCGGACCGGGCGACGTCACCGACGACGATCTGCTCAACAACATGGGCGACGCCGTGCTCGGCACGGTCACCGCGCACCTCTATTCCGCCGCGCATCCCTCGCAGATGAACAAGGATTTCGTCGCGGCCTACAAGAAGGCGTACGGCACCCGTCCGGGCTTCATGGCGGTGAGCGGTTATGACGGTATCCACCTGATCTATGAGGCGCTGAAGAAGACCAATGGCGACACCGACGGCACCAAGCTGGTCGAAGCCATGAAGGGCCAGAAGTGGGAGAGCCCGCGCGGCCCGATCTCGATCGATCCCGAGACCCGCGACATCGTGCAGAACATCTACATCCGCAAGGTCGAGAAGGTCGACGGCGAGCTCTACAACGTCGAGTTCGCGACCTTCGAAGCCGTCAAGGATCTCGGCAAGACGAAGAAGTGACGCGCGAAAGCGCGTCATCCCCGAGCGCGCCTAGCGCGCGTCGGGGATCTCATGCCCCTTGCTCCGCGTCATGCCCGGGCTTGACCCGGGCATCCACGCGGAAGCCCAGACAAGAACGTGGATGGCCGGGACAAGCCCGGCCATGACGGACAACCCAAGCTGAGACGATGACCTCTATCCTCACCAACCTGTTCGATGGCGTTGCTTACGGCATGCTGCTGTTCGTGCTGGCCTGCGGGCTCGCGGTCACGCTCGGCCTGATGAACTTCGTCAATCTTGCGCACGGCGCCTTCGCCATGGCCGGCGGCTATGTCTGCATGGTGCTGGTCAACCGCATGGGCTGGCCGTTCTTTGCCGCGCTGCCTCTCGCTTTCGTTTCCTCAGCCGCGATCGGCATCGCACTCGAGCGGACGCTCTATCGTCACCTCTATACGCGCAGCCATCTCGACCAGGTGCTGTTCACCATCGGCCTGACCTTCATGTCGGTCGCGGCCGTCGACTACATCCAGGGCTCGTCGCGGGTCTTCATCAATCTGCCTGCCGCGCTCCAGGGCCAGTTCGATCTGTTCGGCGTCGGCATCGGCCGCTACCGGCTGATGATCATCGTGATCTGCGGCCTGCTCACCATCGGCCTGCAGATGGTGCTGGCGAAGACGCGTTTCGGCAGCCGGCTGCGCGCCGCGGTCGATGATCCCCGCGCCGCAAGCGGCCTCGGCATCAACGTGCCGCAGGTGTTCGCCTTCACCTTTGCCTTTGGTTGCGGGCTCGCGGGCCTCGGCGGCGCGCTGAGTGCCGAGATCCTCGGCCTCGATCCGTACTTCCCGCTGAAGTTCATGATCTACTTCCTGATCGTGGTCACCGTCGGCGGCTCGTCCTCGATCACCGGCCCGTTCCTGGCCTCACTCCTGCTCGGTATCGGCGACGTCGCCGGCAAATATTACGTGCCGAAGATGGGTCCCTTCGTGATCTACACCATGATGATCGTGATCCTGATCTGGCGACCGAACGGCCTGTTCGGCCGCACGGCCGCGCGTTGAGTTTGCCGATGAGCGCTTCCTCCGACGTCGGTTATCACGCACAGCGCCAGGCGCGCTGGCACTATGGCGAAGCTGTCTTCTGGCTCGTCGTGCTGGCTTGCGGCTTCGCATTTCCCAACCGCTATCTGATCATGACCGACATCCTGCGGCTCGCGCTGTTCACGATGTCGCTCGATCTCATCCTCGGCTATGCCGGCATTGTCTCGCTCGGGCACGCCGCGTTCTTCGGCGTCGGCGCCTATGCCGCGGGACTGCTGGCCCTGCATGGTATCATCAACGAGCCCGTGCTGGCGCTTGTTGTCGCAGGGCTTGCCGCGATGGTGCTGGGCTTCGCCACCAGCTTCCTGGTGATCCGCGGCGTCGATCTGACCCGCCTGATGGTCACGCTTGGCATTGCGCTGCTGCTGGAAGCGCTCGCAGAGCGCTTCTCCAACATCACCGGCGGTACCGACGGCTTGCAGGGCATCGAGATGCAGCCGATCTTCGGCGAGATACCGTTCGACATGTTCGGCAAGACCGGCTTCTTCTATTCGCTGGCCGTCCTCTTTCTGCTCTTCCTGTTCGCCCGCCGCGTCGTGCATTCGCCGTTCGGCCTGTCGCTGCGGGCGATCAAGAACAATCCGCTGCGCGCCGCCGCGATCGGCATTCCAGTCAACCGCCGCCTGATCGCGATCTACACGCTCGCGGCGTTCTATGCCGGCATCGCAGGCGCGCTGTTCACCCAGACCACCGCGATCGCCTCGCTCGACGTGTTCGCTTTCGAGCGCTCGGCCGATCTGATGCTGGTGCTCGTGATCGGCGGTACCGGCTATCTCTATGGCGGTCTGGTCGGCGCGGTGATCTTCCGCATGCTCCAGGAAGTGTTCTCCACCATCACCCCGCAATACTGGCAGTTCTGGATCGGCCTCGTGCTGGTCGTGATCGTGCTGGTCGGCCGTCAGCGCCTGCACCGCTGGGTGCTGTATGTGCCGAACCTGATCATCAAGCAGGTGATGGGGCGCAAGGCCGTCGTCGCCGTGCCGGAGAGCGATTCATGACCATCGCGCTCGAAACCCAGAATCTCGAAAAGCAGTTCGGCGGGCTGCGCGTCACGCGTGACCTGTCCTTGAAGATCGAGCAGGGCGCCCGTCACGCGCTGATCGGCCCGAATGGTGCCGGCAAGACCACGGTCATCAACCAGCTCACCGGCGTGCTCAAGCCGAACTCGGGCCGCATCCTGCTCGAAGGCCAGGACATCACGGATCTGCCGGTGCACAAGCGCGTGCTGCGCGGCCTGTCGCGCACCTTCCAGATCAACCAGCTCTATCCCGACCTGACCCCGCTCGAGACCATCGGTCTTGCGGTTTCCGAGCGCCTCGGCCATGGCGGCGACTGGTGGCGGCGGATGGGCACGCGCAGCGACGTCAACGGCGAGATCGCCGATCTGCTCACGCGCTTCCATCTGCTCGACGTCATGAACGAAGAGACGGTGACGCTGCCCTACGGCAAGCAGCGCCTGCTCGAGATCGCGGTCGCGATCGCGGCCAAGCCGCGCGTGCTGCTGCTCGATGAGCCCGCCGCCGGCGTGCCCGAGAGCGAGCGCCACGACATTCTGGCCGTCGTCGGCGCGCTGCCGCGCGACGTCACCGTGCTGCTGATTGAGCACGACATGGATCTCGTCTTCTCCTTTGCCGACCGCATCTCGGTGCTGGTCTCGGGCGCGCTGCTCACGGAGGGCCCGCCCGAGCAGGTCGCGCGCGATCCGCAGGTGAAGGCGGTCTATCTCGGCGAGGAGGCGGTCAATGTCTGACCTGCTCGCGATCGACGCACTTCGCGCCGGCTATGGCGAGGCGGTGGTGCTGCCCAACATGTCCCTGCGCCTTGCGGAAGGCCAGGTTCTGGCGTTGCTCGGGCGCAACGGCACCGGCAAGACCACGCTGATCAACTCTATCGTCGGCGTCACCCGCCGCTTCTCCGGCTCGGTCGCGCTCGCCGGCACCGACGTCACGACGTTGCGTCCCGACCAGCGGGCGCGCGCCGGCATCGGCTGGGTGCCTCAGGAACGCAACATCTTCCGCTCGCTCACGGTGGAAGAGAACATGACCGCGGTGGCGCAGCCAGGCCCGTGGACCGTCGAGAAGGTCTACGAGATGTTCCCGCGGCTGAAGGAACGCCGCAGCAATTTCGGCAACCAGCTTTCCGGCGGCGAGCAGCAGATGCTGGCGATTGGCCGTGCGCTGACCCTCAATCCGAAGGTCCTGCTGCTGGACGAGCCGACCGAGGGCCTTGCCCCCATCATCGTCGAGGAGCTCTTGAAGGCGATCGGCACCATCACCCGGGCCGGCGGCATCTGCTCGATCATCGTCGAGCAGAATGCCCAAAAGATTCTGGGGCTCGCCGACCGCGTTGTGATATTGGAGCGCGGAACGATCGTCCACGACGCCGCGAGCGCCGCGCTAAAGGCCGACCCGTCCGTCCTGGAACGCCACCTCGGCGTTGCCGGAGCGGCCGCCCACTAATCTTCGCCTCTCCCCGCAGGCGGGGAGAGGAAGTACAACGAGCGCCGACTGAAATTTCGGGAGAAACAAGAATGCAGCGAACCAAAGCCCCCTTCCGCGCCGACGAGGTCGGCAGCCTCCTGCGTCCTGCGAAGATCAAGGAAGCCCGCGCCAAACTCGAGAAGGGCGAGATCTCGGCCGACGACCTGCGCAAGATCGAGGACATGGAGATCGAGAAGGTCGTGCACAAGCAGGCCTCGGTAGGCCTGAAGCTCGCGACCGACGGCGAATTCCGCCGCTCGTGGTGGCATTTCGACTTCCTGGCCAAGCTCACCGGCTGCGAGCTGTTCCACCCCGACGCCGGCATCCAGTTCGCGGGCGTCGAGACCCGCCACGACGCTGTACGTGTGATCGGCAAGCTCGACTTCCCCGACGACCACCCGATGCTGGATCACTTCCGCTTCCTGAAGAAGTGTGCCGACCAGGCCCATGTCACCGCCAAGATGACGATCCCGTCGCCCGCGGTGCTGCACTTCCGCGGCGGCCGCAAGGCGATCTCCAAGGATGTCTATCCCGATCTCGACGCTTTCTACGAGGATCTCGGCAAGACCTACCGCAAGGCCGTGAAGGCGTTCTACGACGCGGGCTGCCGCTATCTGCAGTTCGACGACACGGTGTGGGCCTATCTCTGCTCGCAGGACGAGTTGCAGAAGGCACGCGAGCGCGGCGACAATCCGGATGGTCTCCAGCAGATCTACGCGCGCATCATCAACTACGCGCTGGCCGAGAAGCCCGCCGACATGGTGGTGACGACGCACGTCTGCCGCGGCAATTTCCGCTCGACCTGGATTTCTTCGGGCGGCTACGAGCCGGTCGCCGAGACCCTGCTCGCCGGCACCAATTACGACGGCTACTTCCTCGAATACGACAGCGACCGCGCCGGCGGCTTCGAGCCGCTGCGCTTCCTGCCCAAGGGCAACAAGGTCGTCGTGGTCGGCGTCATCACCTCGAAGTTCGGCGAGCTCGAGAAGAAGGACGACATCAAGCGTCGTCTCGAAGAGGCCTCGAAATTCGCGCCGCTGGAGCAGCTCGCGGTGTCCCCGCAGTGCGGTTTTGCTTCGACGGAAGAAGGCAACATCCTCTCCGAGGAAGAGCAGTGGGCCAAGCTCGGCCTTGCGGTCGAGATTTCGAAGGAAGTGTGGGGTAACTGAGCTCCACGTCCTCTTGCCGTTAGGTAGGAAAGCCTCGCCACTCCCTCGGTGTCGTCCCGGCGCAGGCCGGGACCCATACCCACAGGGTGGTGTTTGGCGATGACTCGGGGTGACCAGCTCGCGTGACGACCCCTCCCTGGGGTTATGGGTCCCGGCCTGCGCCGGGACGACACTGTGTATGTAACGCAGTGGCTACCCCGTCCGCATCATCGGCCCCAGCATCTCGTGGACATCATAGGTCATGACCGCGAGCAGTGCTGCGAGCGCCAGATAGGCGCCGCCATATTCGAGCTTGGTCTGAAGCGGTACGCCGTAATAGGCAACGTTTTCCGGCGCATGGGGATCGTAGCGCCACGCGCTGATGAGTTGCGGGACGGCCATGATCGCGACGATGAGAAGCATCGGGCTCGGTCGGTAGATCATGAGCGCAACCAGCATTGGCGCTCCGAGCAGCCAGATCCGCGGGCTGAGGATGGCGGTCACCCGTCCGCCGTCGAGTGGGGAGATCGGCAGCAGGTTGAACAGGTTGAGGAACAGCCCTGCATAGGAGATCGCGAGCAGTAGCCCGCTGTCCTCCGATCTTGCCCAGAGATACACCGCGAGCGCGGCGCCCGTCCCGACCACGGGACCTGCGAGCGCGACATAAGCCTCGGTCTCGACGTCGACCGGCTTGTCCTTGAGGGCGATCCACGCGCCGACGAAAGGAATGAAAGCCGGCGCGCCGACGTCGAGGCCACGCTGGCGCGCGGCGACATAGTGCCCCATTTCGTGCGCGAACAGCAGCGCGATGAAGCCCGCCGCATAGCGCCAGCCCCATATCGTTGCATAGACCGCGAGCGACAGCAGCATGCTGCCGCCGCTGGCGGCGAGCTTTCCCCATTTCAGGCCGGAGAACAGCAGCAGGAAGAGAGTCTTCATGCCGCCCCGCCGGCGGAATCGTCCCGCGGCTTGCGGCGGAAGAATTTCAGTATCCCGGCCCCGAACACGGCCGCGCCGATGAAGATGGCTTTGGCGAATTTGAGCACGAAGGCGAGCACCAGGGCGAGCAGGCCGAGCTTCTTGGCGGCGACGCCGCCGACCAGCGCGAGCAGCCCGTATTCGGCGATCCGGTCGGTCGAGGCGCTGAAGTCCTCGTAGCGCTTGCCGGAATGATAGGCGAGGTTGGCGAGCAGCTCGTGGGCGGCGGACTTGTCGGTGGCGATCCTGGTCGAATCCGACAGCAGGTTCAGGCTGAAATAGCCTTCGCGTCCCAAAGCATAGGTGTTGTAGTTGACGTCCTTGTCGGCATCGTTCGGCGCACCCTTGTCCTTGCCGAGCACCGACCACACCAGACGGTGGGACGCGGCATCATAATTCGGCGGCTCGATCCAGCCGATCACCTCCATCTCGGGAAATCCGCGGGCGGCGCGATCCTTGTTGGACTCCTCGACGCCCTCCTTGAGATTCTTCAGGAGATCGTCGGCGTTCCAGTCCTTGGCGGCGTCATCCTTGATGTAGCCTTCCTTGATGTAGTTGATCACGACCAGCCACTGGTCGCTTTGCCTTGTGCCGAGCACGAGGCCGACGAAATTCGTATCGTGAACCGTGTTGCCGAGCGCGCGCATCACCCGCGCCGCTTCGGCTTTCGGCACGAAGAAGTCGCCCGCCGGAATCTTCAGTGTGGCCTGGTCGATCAGCGGAATGTCGGCGGGACCGGCGGTGCCGGCCTTGCCGGCGGCCTGCCACGCGGCGGCCAGCTCTGCCTTGCGCGCTGCCTCGCTCGACGGAGCACTTTGGGACAAGCCGGGCTGTGACCCGAATATGACAAAGACGATGGCGCCGACGGCGGCAATGAATTTTCTCACCAGATTTCCCCAGCAAATCGGTCCGCCGATGATCGGCGTTGCCGGCACTGTAGGATAACGATATGCGACAAAATAGAGCAGCCGCAGGTTGCGCAGGACTATCTCGCGGGCTGTTGCAATTTTGGCTCGCTGTGTGCCTTCACTTCTCCGCCAGATAGACCTCGCCCAGCAGCGACGAGTTCGACCACGGCACCTGCTTGTTCTTCGTGCTCGAGACCACCTCGGCCCGTACCCGCGTCAGCATCTGCTGCACTTCCAGCCCGGGCGTCCCGAGGTGGCGTGACAGCGCGGCCGAGAACGGCGAGTTGGCGCCTTCGCCGTCGAGGGCGACCTGGCCCGGTGCGGTGGCGAAGGCGATCAGCGTGCCGGCCCCTAACGTCGCGCCCGTGCCGAGGCTCGTTGGAGCTGCGAGGCCCGAGGCGCCTTCGATGGCGCGATTGGTGCCGGCGGACGCGACCTGCTGCGCCATCGGATTGTTGCGGCAGGCATCGAAGATCAGGATGTTGGTGCGGACCTGGTCGTCGAGGCCGGCCATGATCGTATCCATGTCGATCATTGCCTCCGTCATGCCAGTGCCCGGCTTGAGCTCGACGTCGACGGGAATGAGGTAGTTGCGGCCGTCGACCTGCACGCCATGGCCGGCATAGTAGACCAGCGCGACCTGTGCCCGCGCCGCGTCGCGGAGGAAGTCGCGCGTCGTCTTCTGCATCGCTGCGCGATCGAGATCGACGCCCTCCGACACCGTGAAGCCGATGTCGCGCAGGCTCTTTGCAACGGCGCGCGCATCGTTGGGTGGGTTGGGCAGCGCCTTGACATGTGCGTAGGCGCCGTTGCCGATGACGAGCGCCATCCGCGTGCCGCGAACGGCCGGAGCAGGCGAGGGCGCCGGTGCTGCGCCTGTCTGCTGCGGAGCGGGCGTCGGCGCCGGCTGCATCGTCGGCGAGGGGGCATCGCGCGGGATCGGCGCGCTCGAATCCGTCACCAGCGACAGCCGCACCTTCGCGGTGGCTTGATTGGCCTTGCTGCCGGCATCGGAAGCCACGATCGCCAGCGTCGCCTTGTAGTCGTCGCGCGCATGCCCATAGTCGCCTTTGGCTTCATAGGCCAGCGCGCGATGGGTGTAGCCCGAGATTAGCACGCTGTTCGGCGGCGTCATGATGTTGACCGGCGGCTTCTCCCTGGCGAGCCGGATCGCCTCGCTGCCATCGGCGATGGCGCGATCGAAATCGCCTCTGACGCGCCAGATTGCGGTGCGGTTGATCAGCGGCTGCGGCAGCGTCGGGTCGAGCCGGATCGCCTGGTTGATGTCGGCCAGAGCACCGTCGAGATCGCCGAGCGCCTCTTTCGAGATGCCGCGGTTCTGGAACGAGAACGCCGATTTCGGATCGGCCTTGATCGCCATGTCGTAGTCGGCGATGGCCTTGGCATAGTCGTGCGTTCCGCGCCAGGCATTGCCGCGATTGTGGAAGATGATGCCGCTCGGCGGGCCGAGCTTCAGCGCATCGTCGAAATCGGCGATCGCGATCTCGTAGTCGCCTTTGTCGTAATAGGCCGATCCCCGTAAGTTGTAGACCGCCTGGCTTGGCTGGAGCCGGATCGCTTCCGTGGCATCGGCGATGACCTTGGCGTAATCGCCCTTCTTGTTCCAGCCCACCGCGCGCCAGAAATGGACCGTGGCGAGTTGCTCTCCCTTGAAGACCTTCAGCGCGATGATCTTGGTACAGGCATCGATCATCTGGTCCGCCGGCGTCGTGTCGGTGGTGCAGAGCGGTCCGAGCTGGTTGCGCGCCTGTGCGAATGCTGGCGCGGACCCCAGGGTTGCAACGAGCAGGCAGAGCGCGACGAGCAGGCGGCGCATGGCGGCGGTCCCGAAACAGGAGAATGCGCTAGTTTGTTGCCCGGCGGGGTGCAGGGGTTCACGGCTCCGTTACGCACACCGCGAACCAGGCGCCGCGATCCGCTATTCCCTTAGTGGGCAGATTTTGCTAGGAGGCAGAACCCAACTCGTCTGCCCACTCACTTCCCACTCGCTTCCCACTCATGAAAAACGACGAAATCCTGAGCCAGATCACCGAGTTCTGCCGCAAGGCGGATATGGCGGAATCGACGTTTGGCCGGCGCGCGGTGAACGATGGGAAGCTCGTGCAGCGCCTGCGCGAGGGCAAGCGCATCACCATCGATACGCTGGAGCGGATACAGGCCTACATGGCCGCATCGATGGGGGGCGGCATGCCGCCGCCGCGCGGACTTCAGGTGCCGCCGGAAAAGCGCGATCCGCGCGGCAATTTCCGCTTCTTCGAGAACCGCCAGAAATACCTGCTGTTCGTCCACACTTGCAGCGAGAAGCGGGTGATCGCCGAGCGCGTGGCGCTGGAGCTGGCCAGCATCCATCCGCGGCCGCCGGCGCTGCGGGTTTTCGACGCGGGCGTCGGGGACGGCACGGTGCTGGCGCGCGTGCTGCGCTCGATGCATCAGCGCTTTCCGCACATGCCGTTCTATGTTGCCGGCAAGGAGCTCAGCCTCGAGGACCTGCGCCTGACGCTGGAGAAGGTTCCGGATCGCATTTTCGAGCATCCGGCGTCGGTGTTCGTCTTCACCAACATGTTCTACTCGGAGGCGCCCTGGCTGACGCCGGCATCGCCTGCGGCGGCCGCCGCCACCGTCTGGCACGAAGTTCCGCTGCGCGGCGGCTCGTCAGGCGAGTTCGAGACGCAGATCGCGGAGCTGAAGCCGTTCCTGGAGCAGAACTGGCGCGCGGCGGTCAGCCCGCGCACGGGCATGCCGCTGTATGAGCGGCCGGTCGTGCTGGTGCTCTATCGCGAAGACCACCGGTTTCTGCTCGATTCGACCATTCCGCGGCCGGGCCAGACCGAGGCCAATTTCGACCTCGTTATTGCATCCCAGCCATACCGTGCGCTGTCCTCGGTCAATTTTCGGGCAAAACGGATCATCGCGCCCCTGGCGCGGGCCCTGCGGGGAGGCGGTCGCCTGATCGGTATTCACTCCCACGGCCAGGATCCGGGCATGGAAATGATCCAGGCGATCTGGCCCGGAGAAAACCCTTTCTCGGTGAGCCGACATGAGCTATTGCGCGCGGTGAAGTACGAGCTCGGATCGTTGGGCCGGGACCTAAATTTTAATGCATACGCGGACAACCGTTCGATCTTCAGGTATGATATGGAAGCGCTGCCCAACGAGGTGACGGGTACCATCGGAACCTCAACGGCCTTTGCAGCATGGAATGCGGCGGTGTACGTCGCTCAGATCGAGGACGACCGGTTGACAGAAATGGCTCAAAACGGCCGCACTCTGGATGCCGCCAGGGACGTGTTGCGCAAGTACAACGGGCTCTGGTTCTACGACGAATCCTACGTGATCTCGCGCCGGCGAGATTGACGCAATTCACGGGTAAACATCGCAAACGACCGCCGACGAGTGGCGGAACAAGGGGTTACTGATGCGCGCGTCCTATCTCTTCACCAGCGAGTCCGTGTCCGAAGGCCATCCGGACAAGGTCTGCGACCGGATCTCCGACGAGATCGTCGATCTGTTCTACCGCGAAGGGCCGAAAGCCGGCATCGATCCCTGGCAAATTCGTGCCGCCTGCGAAACGCTCGCGACCACCAACAAGGTCGTGATCGCCGGCGAGACCCGCGGGCCCAAGTCCGTCACCAACGAGCAGATCGAGAGCGTCGTCCGGGGCGCGATCAAGGACATCGGCTACGAGCAGGAAGGCTTCCACTGGAAGACCTGCGACATCGAGATCCTGCTGCATCCGCAGTCGGCCGACATCGCGCAGGGCGTCGACGCGCTGCAGCCGGGCGAGGTCAAGGAAGAAGGCGCGGGCGACCAGGGCATCATGTTCGGCTACGCCACCAACGAGACGCCCGATCTGATGCCGGCGCCGATCTTCTACGCCCACAAGATCCTCCGCCTCATCTCCGAAGCGCGCCATTCCGGCCGCGAGAAGGTGCTGGGCCCGGACTCCAAGAGCCAGGTCACCGTACAGTACGAGAACGGCAAGCCGGTCGGCGTGCGCGAGATCGTGGTGTCCCACCAGCATCTGGTCGAGGACATCTCGTCCAAGCAGATTCGCGACATCGTGGAGCCCTATGTGCGCGAGGCGCTGCCGAAGGACTGGATCACGCCGAAGACCATCTGGCACATCAACCCGACCGGCAAGTTCTTCATCGGCGGTCCCGACGGCGATTCCGGCCTGACCGGCCGCAAGATCATCGTCGACACCTACGGCGGCGCGGCCCCGCATGGCGGCGGCGCGTTCTCCGGCAAGGATCCGACCAAGGTCGACCGTTCGGCGGCTTATGCCGCGCGCTACGTCGCCAAGAACATCGTCGCGGCCGGTCTTGCCGACCGCTGCACGCTGCAGCTCGCCTACGCCATCGGCGTGGCGCGGCCGCTGTCGATCTACATCGACACCCACGGCACCGGTAAGGTGCCGGAGGAGCAGCTCGAGAAGGCGGCGGCGCAGGCGATGGATCTGACGCCCCGCGGCATCCGTAGCCATCTCGACCTCAACCGTCCGATCTACGCGCGTACCTCGGCCTACGGCCATTTCGGCCGCACGCCCGACAACGAGGGCGGCTTCTCCTGGGAGAAGACCGACCTCGTCGAGCCGCTCAAGCGCGCGCTCTAGTTTCCGAGCGTCATTCCGGGGCGCTCGCGAGAGCGGGCGAACCGGGATTCCTAATCCATCACATCGAGATTCCGGGTGCGGCTCTTCGGGCCGTCCCGGAATGACCAATTCAACAACAGGACGCCCGCAATGAACGCGAAGCCAGGCTTCACCGATTACATCGTCAAGGACATTTCGCTCGCCGATTTCGGCCGCAAGGAGCTCTCGCTGGCCGAGACCGAGATGCCCGGCCTGATGGCAACCCGCGAAGAGTATGGCCCGAAGCAGCCGCTGAAGGGCGCGCGCATCGCCGGCTCGCTGCACATGACGATCCAGACCGGCGTGCTGATCGAGACGCTGGCAGCACTCGGCGCCGACATTCGCTGGGTCTCCTGCAACATCTATTCGACGCAGGATCACGCCGCCGCCGCGATCGCAGCCGCCGGCATCCCGGTGTTCGCGGTCAAGGGCGAGAGCCTGACCGAGTACTGGGACTACACCGCCAAGCTGTTCGACTGGCACGGCGGCGGTCACCCGAACATGATCCTCGA
Source organism: Bradyrhizobium sp. 14AA (assembly GCF_054185205.1). Classification (NCBI taxonomy): domain Bacteria; kingdom Pseudomonadati; phylum Pseudomonadota; class Alphaproteobacteria; order Hyphomicrobiales; family Nitrobacteraceae; genus Bradyrhizobium; species Bradyrhizobium sp. 14AA. The sequence continues at coordinate 237,976 of NZ_JAVAYM010000005.1, forward strand.
TGACGGCGGCGACGCCACCATGTACGTCCATCTCGGTCTGCGCGCCGAGAACGGCGACACCGCCTTCCTCGACAAGCCGGGCTCGGAAGAAGAGGAAGTCTTCTTCGCGCTTCTGAAGAAGCAGCTCAAGGAAAAGCCGAAGGGCTACTTCGCCGAGATCGCCAAGAGCATCAAGGGCGTTTCCGAAGAGACCACCACGGGCGTGCATCGTCTCTATGACATGCAGAAGGCCGGCACGCTGCTGTGGCCTGCCATCAACGTCAACGACAGCGTCACCAAGTCGAAGTTCGACAACCTCTACGGCTGCCGTGAATCGCTGGTCGACGGCATCCGCCGCGGCACCGACGTGATGATGTCGGGCAAGGTCGCGATGGTCGCGGGCTTCGGCGACGTCGGCAAGGGTTCGGCCGCCTCGCTGCGCCAGGCCGGCTGCCGCGTGATGGTGTCGGAAGTCGATCCGATCTGCGCGCTCCAGGCCGCGATGGAAGGCTACGAGGTCGTGACCATGGAAGACGCCGCGCCCCGCGCCGACATCTTTGTCACCGCGACTGGCAACAAGGACATCATCACCATCGAGCACATGCGCGCGATGAAGGATCGTGCCATCGTCTGCAACATCGGTCACTTCGACAACGAGATCCAGATCGCGGGTCTGCGTAACCTGAAGTGGACCAACATCAAGCCGCAGGTCGACGAGATCGAATTCCCCGACAAGCACCGCATCATCATGCTGTCGGAAGGCCGCCTCGTGAACCTCGGCAACGCGATGGGCCATCCGTCCTTCGTGATGTCGGCCTCCTTCACCAACCAGACGCTGGCGCAGATCGAGCTTTACGCCAACAACAAGGACGGCAAGTACAAGAAGGAAGTCTACGTGCTGCCGAAGTCGCTGGACGAGAAGGTCGCCCGGCTGCATCTCGCCAAGATCGGCGTCAAGCTCACCGAGCTGCGTAAGGACCAGGCCGACTACATCGGCGTGAAGCAGGAAGGTCCGTACAAGTCGGATCATTACCGGTACTGAGCCGACCGCCTCGAAACATCAGAAGCCCCGGAGCGATCCGGGGCTTTTTGCTTATCGGGCGAAAAACGTGGTTCTCCTTCCGGTTGTATCGAGCGCGATTGGTGGTTGACGCCTGTCGTCACCGGCCCGACAATCCTCCTCGGCGGAGGAAACCATGCAACAAGAACATTTCGACGTGCTGATCGTCGGTGCCGGCCTGTCCGGCATCGGCGCGGGCTATCATCTGCAGAGCAAGTGCCCGACCAAGAGCTACGTCATCCTCGAGGGGCGCGACTGCATCGGCGGCACCTGGGACCTGTTTCGCTATCCCGGTGTCCGCTCCGACAGCGACATGTTCACGCTCGGCTATTCCTTCAAGCCGTGGACCGATCCGAAGGCGATCGCCGACGGGCCGCAGATCCTGAACTATGTGCGCGAGACCGCGTCCGAGAACGGCATCGAGAAGCACATCCGCTTCCGCCATCGCGTCAAGCGTGCGGCATGGTCGACGCCGGATGCGCGCTGGACCGTCGAGGTCGAGCGCATCACGGGTGAGGGCGCAGCCGAGCTCGTGCGCTTCACGTGCAATTTCCTGTTCATGTGCTCGGGCTATTACAAATACGAGGCGGGCTACACGCCGGAGTTTGCGGGCGTGGCCGACTTCGCCGGCCGCATCGTGCATCCGCAGAAATGGACTGACGATGTCGACTACGCGGGAAAGCGCGTCGTCGTGATCGGCTCGGGCGCAACCGCGGTGACGCTGGTGCCGGAACTCGCCAAGACGGCGGCGCAGGTCACCATGCTGCAGCGCTCGCCGACCTACGTGGTGTCGCGTCCGGCGCAGGATCCCGTCGCCAATAAGCTGCGCCGCAATCTGCCGACGCGGCTTGCCTATCATGTCATCCGCTGGCGCAACGTGATGTGGGGGATGTTCTTCTTCCAGCTCAGCCGGCGCCGGCCGGCGAAGGTGAAGGAGCTGGTCCTCAAGGGCGTGCAGATGGCGCTCGGCCCCGACTACGACGTCGCGACCCATTTCACCCCGCGCTACAATCCCTGGGACCAGCGGCTGTGCCTCGTGCCGGACGGTGACCTCTTCAAGGCGATCCGCGAGGAGCGCGCCTCCGTCGTCACGAGCGAGATCGACAGATTTACGCGCGACGGTATCCGCCTGAAGGACGGCAGCGAGCTTGCCGCCGACATCATCGTGACGGCGACGGGCCTGGTGCTTCAGGTGGTCGGCGGTCTCGACGTCGGCGTCGATGGCCGCGCCGTCGACTTCGCCAACACGCTGACCTACAAAGGCATGATGTATGCCGACGTGCCGAACATGGCGTCGGCCTTCGGCTACACCAACGCGTCGTGGACGCTGAAATGCGATCTCACTTGCGAATATGTCTGCCGTCTCATCAACTACATGGACCGGCACAATTTCCGCCAGTGCATGCCGCACAATGACGATCCCACCATCACCGCGCAGCCGTCGCTCGACTTCACCTCGGGCTATGTGCAGCGCTCGGTCGCCAAAATGCCGAAGCAAGGCTCGAAGCAGCCGTGGCGGCTCTACCAGAACTACGCCCTCGACATCGTCACGCTGCGCTTCGGCAAGGTTGATGACGGTGTGATGCAGTATTCCTGATCTCGCTGCGTATGTGATCGGGGGAGGTCCCGATCCCTTGAGACGAATCGCGACTTGCGGTAGTCTTGCTGCGCAATATGCAACTTATTTCCGACAACGTTTGAGTTCCGCGTCGTTGTTGCCGTCTTGAGGGAGCGCGGGGCATGCACGTCCTTGCTCTGGTCACGCAAAAGGGCGGAAGCGGTAAGAGTACACTGGCCATCGGGCTTGCGGTAGCCGCGATGGAACGCGAAGAGCGCGTCGCTCTCATTGAGGCGGACGCGCAAGGCACTATCTCGAAATGGAAAGAGCGTCGCGAGAATTCCTATCCTCGCGTCGAATGCGTTGCGGATCCCGCCGATATCGAGCCTGTGATATCTCGCCTCCAGGCCGACGGGATTTGGCTCGCAATCATCGACACCGCTGCCACGACCAATAGCCTGGCGACGCGTGCCATCACCAACGCCGACCTCTGTCTCATTCCGGCGCGTCCGAGCCCGGCGGATATCGAGGCCGCCATCCCGACGCTGATCGCCATTCGCAAGCTCAACCGGCGATTTGCCTTCGTCCTCAATCAGACGCCCACACGGGGGTGCCGGCTGAGTGAAGCTGCCACGTCGCTCAACTCGCTCGGCCTGCTTGCGCTCCCCTTTATCGGACAGCGCAACGACCATCAGGATGCGCTCGGGGTCGGGTTGGGTGTGACCGAGTTCGCGCCGGAGGGAAAAGCCTCGGACGAGATTGTTGCGCTTTGGGGTTGGATTTCGGAGCGCCTCTTCGTGGAGCTGGATCATCATGAGCAAGCTGCGCTTGAAAAAGCCTGCTGATGGCGCGCGCGCCAGGCGTCGTTCGTTGGTGGAGCTGACGAGGGCGGCGAGCCGTGCCATCGACGAGGGTCTCGTTGAGAAGTCACCCAAGCCGGTTGCCATCCCCGGGGACGACGAGAGCGGGCCGTGGCGGCTCTAAAGCGCGATGAGAATAGGATGAACGTCATCGCGCTTTAGGTTTTGTGAGCATTATTTTCTCGGAAGACCGCTGCGCACGTTTCCGGATCATGCTCTCATCCTCCTGCGCGCGATGGCGCGCGGGTCATCCTGTCTTGGCGGCGCGGCGGCGTCGGAATTCCGGCACGGGCAGGCCGCCCCAGCCCCAATTGTCGGTGTCGACCTCCTCGATCACGACGAAGGTGGAATCGAGCGGCTTGCCGAGCACGTCGAGCAGGAGCTGGCTCGATCCCCTGATCAGCGCCGCCTTCTCCTCCGCGGTGAGCGACGCCGCTCCCGGCGTCGTTCCTTCGCGGGTCACTTGAATGGTGACGATCGGCATGGTGTCTCTCCTCTGCTCAATGGCCGGCGCTCTGCCCGCCGTCGACATGCAGGATCTCGCCGGTGACGAAGGAGGCACGTTCGAGATAGAGCACGGCATCGACGATGTCGGACATCTCGCCCATGTGGCCCAGGGGATGCATCGCGCCGTACTGCGCGTGCGTCGCGACGGGGTGCATCGGCGACTTGATGATGCCGGGCGCCACAGCATTCACGCGGATGCCGCGCCTGGCGTATTCGATCGCGAGCGATTTGGTCGCGGCGTTCAGCCCGCCCTTGCTCAGCGAGGCCAGCACCGATGGCACGTTGGAATTGGCGTGGTCGACCAGCGTGGTCGTGATCTGGACGACGTGGCCGGAACCCTGCTTCTCCATCTCGGCGATGGCGAGCTGCGTGATGTTGAAGAAGCCGGCGACGTTGGTGCCCATCACCGCCGCATAGTCCTCGGCCGTGTATTGCGTGAACGGCTTTGCGACGAAGATGCCGGCGTTGTTGACCAGCGTGTCGACGCGGCCGAAGCGGGCGACGGCCTGCGACACGACGCGCTCGGCGGTGGCACGGTCGGCGATGTCGCCGGGGACGGCGAGGACATCGTCGTCGCCCGACGGCTTGATGGACCGCGCCGTCGCGACGACGCGATAATTGCGATCGCGAAAACCCTGGACCAGGGCGGCGCCGATGCCCTGCGATGCACCTGTAATGATGGCAACCTTCTGTTCGATACCCATGACGGGCTCCTGTTGTTGGCTTTCAGAACCTGCGCCAGCAGCGGCTGGCTTGGGCAGTGAGGTACGCCGCGACGGCCCGGCTGCGAATACACGTTGTCCGGCAGACACTGTTACGGGACGCGAACGAATGCGGATCGGCCTTTGGCGGCAGTTGTCGCGGCGGGGATGAACGCCTAGCTTGTCACCGGAATTTGATGGGGCGACGGGAAGCGCATGGATCGTCTGGATGCGATGAAAGTGTTCGTCCTTGCGGTAGACGAGGGCAGCCTGGCGGCCGCGGGGCGCAAGCTCGGCCGCTCGCCGGCCGCGGTCAGCCGCGCCATCGCCTTTCTCGAAGGGCGGGTCGGCGCCGAGCTGCTGCACCGGACCACGCGCTCGATCAAGCTCAGCGAGGAGGGCGAGCGCTATGTCGCGATCTGCCGCCGCGTGCTCACCGAGCTGGAGGAAGCCGACGACATCGCAGCCGGACCGCGCACGGCGCCGCGCGGCCTGCTCACGATCACGGCGCCGGTGGTGTCGGGCGAGATGGTGCTACGGCCGATCCTCGATGCGTTTCTCGACGCCTATCCGACGGTGTCGGCAAAGCTGTTGCTGTTCGACCGCGCGGTCAATCTGATCGAGGAGGGGATCGACGTTGCGCTTCGCATCGGCCCCCTTGCGGATTCAGCGATGATCGCGATGCGGGTTGGCGAGATCAGCCGCGTCGTGGTGGCTGCTCCCCGCTACCTGAAGCAGCATCCGCGCATCATCGAGCCCGGCGATCTCGCCAAGCATCAGATCGTTGCGATGGCGCATCTGCCCAATTCGTGGACCTTTGCGTCGCAGGCAGGCTCGTCGGTGCCGCGCACGGTGCAGTTCACTCCGCGGCTCGTGGTCAACAGCACTTATGCCGCAGTGGCGTCCGCTGTGGCCGGACGCGGCGTGGCACGGATGTATTCGTACCAGGTGGCCGAGCAGGTCGCGCGCGGTGAGCTGGAGATCGTGCTGGCCGGCGACGAGGATCCGGAGATGCCCGCGCATTTGATCTGTCCGCAGGGCCGGCTTTCGGTGCCGAAGGTGCGCGCCTTCACCGACTTTGCCGTCCCGCGACTGAAAAAGCATTTTGCGCTGCTCAAGAAGAGCATCAAGGCGCGCTGAGGCGCTGCACGCCCGGCAATGCGCGGTTTTGCGTATACGGCCGCCGGGGTGAATCGGCCATGCTGGCCAAACGGTTAACGCCGGATTAACGGATGAGTCCTAGCCTGTCTCGGCCGGGGTTACTCGCGAGGCCGAGGTAAGCCCAATGGAAGCCCAGAAGATCGCGGTCGACGCCGTCGTCGCGCTGACCGATTGCGACCGCGACGCCGTCATCGCCTTCATCCGCCGGCTCTACCTTGCCGGCGTCACCGACCCCAAGCGCCTGACCTTCAAGGGTCTCCAGGCGCTGTCACGGGCTTGATTCGGCCGGTTCGGCCGATTTCCAACCCCAGGTTCCGGTCTCGCGCTCTCCCCAGCGTGATTGCAACCCAACGGTGAATACCTTGCCGCTCGGGCCGGGCGGGAGTAGATGACGTCCCCGGCTGGGTCACTGGGGAACTTGGGGAAATGCTGAAACAGCTTTTTGCTCCGCAACTCGTCATTCTGTATGTGCTTGCGGCATCGACGATCTACGTTCACTTCCGCGGCAAGCAGCGGCTGCGCTTCGCGCGCCAGCTCGGCGATCACTCGACCTATCTCGCACCCTACAACGTGCTGATGTATGCGGGCTCGGCGGTGCCGAACAAGCCTGTGATCTCGGTCGAGCAATTTCCGGAGCTGAAACCTCTCGGCGAGAACTGGGAAACCATTCGCGACGAGGCCGTGCGCCTGTTCGACGAAGGTTTTATCCGCGCCGCTGCGAAGAACAACGACTGGGGCTTCTACTCGTTCTTCAAGAGCGGCTGGAAGCGGTTTTACCTGAAATGGTACGACGACTTCCTGCCGTCGGCGCGCACGCTGTGCCCGAAGACGGTTGAGCTGTTGAACTCGATCCCGTCGGTGCACGGCGCGATGTTCGCGATGCTGCCGCCGGGCGGCAAGCTGGGAGCCCATCGCGATCCCTTCGCCGGCTCGCTGCGCTATCACCTCGGCCTCGTCACGCCGAACTCGAACAAGTGCCGCATCCTGGTCGATGGTGTCGAATGCGTCTGGCGTGACGGCGAGGCCTTCATGTTCGACGAGACCTTCATCCACAGCGCGGAGAATGCGACCGACGTCAACCGCATCATCCTGTTCTGCGACGTCGAGCGCCCGATGAAGTACGGCTTCATGACCGCGATCAATCGCTGGGTCAGCCACCACATCGTCAAGGCGTCGGCGACCCAGAACGTCGATGGCGAGAGTGTCGGCGTGCTCAACAAGGTGTTCGGCAAGCTCTACGAGATCCACCTCGGCAGCCGCAAGGTCAAGGAGTGGAATCGCAACGTCTACTACACGCTGAAATACTCGCTGACGGCGCTGATCCTCGGCCTGATCGTGCTGTCGGCGCTGCGCTAGGTGCGTGGGGTGGATCAGCGACTTGTCCGCCGTAGCTCGAAGAGCGAACGCGGAAGCGCAATCCACCCTTCAATTCCGGGCCTTCATCTGGCAGCGAAGGCTACGAGTTGAACGCCGGCGGACCCAAGGACCGCGGCGAGAATGTAACGCGTTGCTGCTTGCGAGAGCCACCGCAGACCGATCGTGGTTCCGGCCATTGCACCGGCAAGCGCCCCCAAGGCATACAGCCAAGTCTGGGTTGCCGGCATCTGTCCCACGTGGAGCGCGCCAACCAATCCGATAGCGGAGTTTCCCAGGATAAATGGCGCGGAAAGCGCCGCCGTCTGTTTAGGTGATGCCCAGCGCATGCCAACCAGAATGGGAGCGAGGAACACGCCGCCGCCGACGCCGGTGAGCCCGGAAATGAAGCCGACGCCTGCGCCCGTAAATATCGCCGCCCAAAGCGGGGTAACGCGATCCGGCGCATCGCCGTCGCTCCGTCCGACCATCAGGACGCCAGCGGCGACCAGGAGCACGATCCCGGTTACGACGTGGTAGATCTCTTCGGCAAGAACAATGGATGCGCCGAGCAGGGTGGTCGGCAGTGAGGCGATCAGAAGCGGCCTAAGCTTGCCCCAATCGATATGGCTGCCGCGATTGAAGAGCCACGTGGAGTAGGTGGCCGCCACGATATTCAGTAGCAGAGCCGTTGGCCGCATTTCGTTTGCAGGAAACGAGGCAAAGGCCATCAGGGCCAGAAATGCCGTTCCTCCGGCCTGGCCGACTGTTGCGTAGAGAAGCGAAACGAGGGCGAAGCACGCAGTCAGCATTTTCTAGTGACGGTGCTTGTGTCCTTCAGAGCTGTCGGGGCGCTGGTAACCTCGCAGCTCCGCATATCGCTGCATTTGGCTCTGATTGAGCAGGGCGGCGGTCGACAGATGATATTTGAGGTGGCTTTCGCGGAGCAGTGCCTGGGTTTCCGAGATGGCAACGAGAGTCGCGTTGAGCGACTCCGACGTTACGACGCGGGCAGCGAAAAGCTGGTCCAATTCCCTCTCTTGCTCGACAAGCTTGTTACCCAGCGGGATGGCATCCTGCTTCATGGCATCGAAGAGGCGCTGAACTTGGATGCGCTGATCCGACGTCAGATCAAGCCGATCGCCGAGTTCAAGAACGTGACTCGGGCCGGGATATCCATTGAGCTCGGCGGCAAGCGCCAGACCCATACCGCGTCCGGTTTTGAGATCATCAATCTGCTGCTGAGACAGCGCCTTGATGGGGCGCTGCTCGAGGCCGGCATAAGGCTGGCTGGATTGCGCACTGGCAGCGTTGCACATGACGACAAGGGCGGCCGCAACCAGGAGAAGACGTCTCATGACTCAGGCTCCATGAAATCAGCCCGGTTCGTCGATTGACGTCCACCGGCGCTCTCAAGGCATATATCTTGATGGACGGTTCGCCCCATGGCAACAAGATTGCCTTGCTCGAGCGGCCAAACATGGAGCAGGCAATGGCGCCCTTGCCGACCGCAAACACAGAGATCACGCAGTTCTTCCGCCAATGGCTGGAAACCTTCGCGGGCTACGTCCGCGAGGTCGACTACGCCTCGGCAAGGCCGCTCTTCCATCCGGACGTGCTCGCCTTCGGCACGCATAACGACGTCATCCCCGGCCTTGATCAATGGGTGTCATCGCAGTGGAACAACGTCTGGCCAAAGACGACCGACTTTCGGTTCGTGCTCGAGCAGCTGTCCATTCTGGCATCTCCCGACGGCACGATGGCGACCGTGATCGCGCCGTGGACGAGCACGGGATACAATCCCGACGGCAGCGCGTTTCCGCGGCCCGGCCGGGCGACGATGGTGTTTTCAAAAAGTGGTGACGGCTGGCTGTGCGTGCATTCGCACATGTCGCTCAATCGCGGTGTGCCGCAGGCGAGCCATGCCAATCGCCCGGTGAAGGCCTGGTAGACCGAAGCCGTCCGCGATCACGTGCTCGAAACGCAAAAGGCCCCGGACACGTCCGGGGCCTTTCGATTTTCGGTCGTTGCGCAGCTTACTCGGGCTGGCCGATCGAGACCTTCAGCGTGCCGACGCCGTCGACGCCGCATTCGAGCTTGTCGCCCACCTGGAGCTGCGACACGCCGGCCGGGGTGCCCGTCATGATGATGTCGCCGGCTGCGAGCTTCACCTGCTGCGACAGCTGCCAGATGATCTCAGGCACGTTCCAGATCAGCTCGGTGAGGTCGCCCTTCTGGGCTTCCTTGCCGTTGACCGTAAGCCAGATCTTGCCCTTGGCGGGATGGCCGATCTTCGAGGCCGGCTGCACCGCGGAGCAGGGCGCGGAGCCGTCGAACGACTTGCCGATCTCCCACGGACGCTCCTTCTTGCGCGAGGCGATCTGGAGGTCGCGGCGGGTGAGGTCGATGCCGACGGCATAGCCGTAGACGTGGTCGAGCGCCTTGTCGGCGGGAATGTTGAGCCCGCCGCTCTTCATCGCGACGATCAGCTCGACCTCGTGATGAAAGTCCTTGGTCAGCGGCGGATAGGGAATGGTGGCGCCATCCGGGACCAGCATGTCGGCGTGCTTGGCGAAGAAGAACGGCGGGGCGCGCTCGTCATTGCCCATCTCGCGGATGTGCTCGAGATAGTTGCGGCCGACGCACCAGATGCGGCGCACCGGATAACGGCCGCTCTCTCCGACGACGGGAAGCGACGGCTGAGTGGGAAGCGGGATGACGTAGGAGGCGGCGTTCATGGAGTGGTCTCGCTGCTCTTGAGGGATAAGGAACTCTATGCGGTTGCGCTGATCGGCGCCAGAGCGCCGGCGTCCCGATGCTGCAACCGGAAGAACGAGGCATAGCGCCCGCCGCGGCGCAAGAGCTCGTCGTGGCGGCCCTGCTCGACGATCTCGCCGCCCTCGACCACCAGGATGGCGTCGGCATGCATGATGGTGTGCAGGCGGTGCGCGATCACGATGGTGGTTCGGTTCTGGCAGAGATGCTCGATCGCCTCCTGCACCTGCCGCTCGGACTCGGAATCGAGTGCGGCGGTGGCTTCGTCCAGCAGGATGATCGGCGCGTTCTTGATCAGCGCGCGCGCCACCGCGATGCGCTGGCGCTGGCCGCCCGAGAGCTGCGTGCCGTGCTCGCCGACCGGCGTGTCGTAGCCGAGCGGGAAGCCCATGATGAAATCATGTGCGCAGGCCGCTTTCGCGGCCTCGATGATCTCGTTCTCGCTCGCGCCCGGTTTGCCGAAGGCGATGTTGCTCCGAATGGTGTCGCGGAACAGATAGACATCCTGGCCGACATAGGCGGTCTGCGCCCGCAGCGATTTGCGCGAGACCGAAGAGATCGACTGGCCGTCGATCACGATGTCGCCTTGCGTCACCTCATTGAAGCGCAGCAGCAGCGCCAGCACGGTCGATTTGCCGCCGCCGGAGGGACCGACCAACGCGGTGACCTTGCCGGGCTCGGCGACGAAGCTCATGCGGTTGAGCACGGTCTCATTGGCACGATAGGCGAAGCTGACGTCGCGCAGCTCGATGCGCGCGTCAGAGAGCTTCAGCGGCGGCTTGTCGTCGTCGGACTGCTCGCTCGCCGGGCTGTCGATGATCTCGAGCAGCATACGCGCGCCGACGAGCTGGCTGTTGAGATCGATGTTGAGCCGTGCGAGCCGCTTGGCCGGCTCGGTCGCCATCAGGAACGCGGTCATGAAGGAGAAGAACGCGCCGGGCGTGGCGTTGAGTGCGACCACGCTGTAGCCGCCGTAAAGCAAACAGCCGGCGACCGCGAAGCCGCCGAGCATCTCCATCAGCGGATTGGAGCGGTTGGCGACGCGCGCCATCTTGTTGGCGTTGCGCTCGACGATCGCGATGTTCTCGTCGATGCGCTTCTGCATGGTGTCTTCGAGCGTGAACGCCTTGACTGTGCGGATGCCTTGCAGCGATTCCTGCATGGTCTCCATGATGTCGGCGGTGCCGGTGAACTGGTTGAAGGCGAGGCCCTTGATGCGCTTGACCAGCTTGCGCAGCACCAGCATCGCCGGCGGCACCGCGACGAGGCCGATGAAGGACATCAGCGGGTCCTGCCACACCATCACGCCGATCATGGCGAGCAGCATCATGAGGTCGCGCCCGATGGCGTTGACCAGCATGTTGAGGACGTCGGTGATCGACTTGGCGCCGGCCGTCAGCCGCGCCAGGAACTCGGACGAATGGCGCTCGGAGAAGAAGCCGACGCTCTCGCGCATCAGCTTGGCGAACAGCTGGCGCTGGTTGGTGGCGAGGATCGCGTTACTGATCTTGGTCAGGATCACCATGTGGCCGTAGGTCGCCACGCCCTTGATGAAAAGCAGGACCACCGTGATGCCCGAGAACATCGCGATGCCCGGGATGTTCTTGTCGACATAGGCCTGGTTGATGACCTGGCCGAGGACATAGGTCGCGCCCGCGGTCGATCCGGCGGCAAGCGCCATCAGCGCGAAGGCGACGAGGTAGCGCCGCCAGTAGACGAGCCCTTGTTCCGTAACCAGGCGGCGAATCAGGACCGCTGCCGCATAGGGATCGTCGGTGATTTTCTTTGGAAACTGGGCCATCCGGTGTCCATTGACGGCGCAGGGAAAAGCCTGCCCGCGCGTCAGGGATCGATGGGCCTCTGTGCCCGCTCAAGCGGGGTTTTTCAAGCCCAATTAAGGGCTTGCGCTTGGGATGATTCTAGGCCGAGGCGGCGTGACGGAGCTCGCCGTGGCGCTCGCGGAACAGCTTGTCCTCCCAGGCCAGCGCATGGGCTGCGATGGTCTCGAGGTCGTCGTATTGCGGCTTCCAGTCGAGCAGGCCGCGGATGCGGCTGGTGTCGGCGACCATGGTCATGATGTCGCCGGGCCGGCGCGGGGCGTATTGCACGGCGAAGCTGCGGCCCGACACCCGGCGCACGGCGTCGATGGTCTCCAGCACCGAATAGCCGCGGCCATAACCGCAATTCAGCGTCGTCGAGGCGCCGCCATTGCGCAGGTACGCCAATGCCGAGCGGTGGGCCTGCGAGAGGTCCGTGACGTGGATGAAGTCGCGGATGCAGCTGCCGTCCTGGGTTGGATAGTCGGTGCCGAACACGTCGATCTTGGCGCGCTGGCCGGTCGCCGCTTCGACGGCGATCTTGAGCAGATGCGTGGCGCCGACGGTGGCAAGCCCGATGCGCGCCTGAGGGTCGGCACCGGCGACGTTGAAATAGCGCAGGGTCACGTACTGCATGCCGTAGGCGGCGGCGACGTCGTGCAGCATGATCTCGGTCATCAGCTTCGACGAGCCGTAGGGCGACAGCGGCCGCGTCGGCGCGTGCTCGGGCACCGGCACCTGGTCCGGATTGCCGTACACGGCGGCGGTCGAGGAGAAGATGAAGCGGTTGATGCCGCGCTTGACCGCGACGTTGAGCAGGTTGCGCGCGGTCATGAAATTGTTGCGGTAATAGCCGAGCGGATCGCGCATCGAATCCGGCACGACGACGGAGCCCGCAAAATGGATGATGCTCTCGATGTTGTGCTGGGCGATCACGCCTTCGAGCAGGTTTTCGTCGCCGGCATCGCCGATGAACAGCGGTACGCCCTCGGGCAGATACGCGGAGAAACCGGTGGAGAGATCGTCGATCACGACGACGTCCTCGCCGGCTTCCGCCAGCGCCAGAACCGTGTGACTTCCGATATAGCCGGCGCCGCCGGTGACTAGCACAGTCATGGTCTCACCCGTCCTCGATCAACGCTTCAAGCTAGCGTTTGCGTGGTGAAGAGGGGGTATCGGCGCGACTGAACTGGTCACTATGCTTAATGTTGCGTATAGGGGGCCTGCTAAACGGAGCATGACGTGGCCAATCCCCCCGGCGATCTCGAAGTGATCGTGCCAAATCTGCACAGGCGCTATTCCGGGGTCACCGCGACCAACCGGATGGTCGCGCCGCGGCTGGCCAGACTGTATCGCGCCGCGTGGTTCGGCTCGGACGCGCCGGAGGGGATCGCGCGGCTGAGCGGTGCGGATTTCCTGAAATTGTGGCGCCGTAAGGCGCCGCTGATCTGGCACGCGCGCCGCAACAACGAGATGATCGCCGGCGTGCTGCTGCGCGCGTTCGGCTGGCCGCTCAAACTCGTGTTCACCTCGGCGGCGCAGCGCCATCACAGCTGGATCACGCGCTGGCTGATCCGGCGCATGGACGCGATCATCGCGACATCGGACATCTCGGCCTCGTTCCTGAAGGTGCAGGCGACGGTGATCCCGCATGGCGTCGACACCGACGTCTACGCGCCGCCGGTCGATCGCGCTGCTGCTTTCGCGGAAGCCGCGCTGCCGGGCCGCTACGCCATCGGCTGCTTCGGCCGCGTGCGTGCGCAGAAGGGCACGGACGTGTTCGTCGATGCGATGTGCCGGCTGTTGCCGCACCATCCCGATTTCACCGCCGTGATCGTCGGGCAGGTCACGGCCGAGCAGACGCCCTTTGCCAACGACCTGAAAAAGCGGATCGAGACGGCCGGCCTGCAATCACGCATCGTCATCACCGGCGAGTTGCCGATCGAAGCGGTGCAGTGCTGGTATCAGCGGCTGACCATCTACGCCTTCACCTCGCGCAACGAGGGATTTGGGCTGACGCTGATCGAGGCGATGGCGGCCGGCAGCGCGCTCGTCGCCGCGCGTGCCGGCGCGGCCGAGCTCGTGGTCGAGGATGGCTTGAGCGGCGTGCTGGTCCCGACGGGCGATGCGGATGCGTTGGCTGCGGCGCTGGAGCCGCTGATGCGCGACGTGGCTGCTGCGACGGCGATGGGCGAGCGGGGGCGGGCGCGGGTGCTCGCGCAGTTCAGCCTCGATGCGGAAGCGGCGCGGATCGGTGAGGTCTATCGGCCGTTGCTCTGAACGGCCTCTTTTCAGAGCGGCAAACAAAACGCGAAAACAACCCCATGCACAGTAGCCGGGAATAGCAAAATCAATGGCTTGACGCGGGCGTAATCGTCCTTGCGGATTTTACGAATTGGCAATTGACTCGTCGGGCAAAACACTGGCAGGATGTCATCATCGGCGCAGCCCCAATGGCCTCAAGTCACAACCCGCGCCCCAGCCTCCCCCAGCACCTTCTCCGCAATCCCCACCACCTCGCGCGCCGCGATATCCCGCATGCAGCGGTGGTCGTTCATCTTGCAGATCGTGCTCTGGCAGGGCTGGCACGAGAGCACGCTCTTGTCCTGCACCACGGTCGCGGCGAGGCCGTTGAGGGGGGCCCAGAGATAGGGGCTGGTCGGGCCGAAGATGCCCATGGTGGGCGTGCCCAGGGCGGCCGCGATGTGCATCAGGCCGGAATCGTTGGAGATCGCGACGCCGGCCGCCGCCATGGCGAGCACGCCGTTGCGCAGATCGGTGCCGGTGAGGTCGCGGACACCAGGGCCGCCGGCCGCGACGATTTCCTGGGCGAGGCCCTTTTCGGCGGGGCCGCCGACCACCCAGACCTCCAGCCCGCGCGCGACCAGCAGCCGGGCGGCTTCCGGATAATAGGTCCAGCGTTTCGACACCCCGACCGAGCCGGGGGCCAACGCCACCGCTGCACCGGCGCTGAGGCCATTGGCCTGCCGCCAGCGGGCGATGTCGTCGGCCGGAACCCGCAATTGCGGTACCGGCCATTCGGGGGGCAGGGGGGCGCCGTCGGGCTGGGCGAGGGCGGCGTTCTTGTCGATGAAGCGCGGCAGCTTCTTTTCGCCCCAGCGCCAGCGGTTGAGCAGGCCGAACCGGAACTCGCCGACGAAGCCGACCCGTTCAGGGATCCCGGCCAGAGCGGGCGCGATGGCTGCCTTCCAGGTCCGGGGCAGCACCAGGGCGGTGCCGTAGTTCCGCTCGCGCAGGAGCTTTGCCAAGGCCAGCTGGCGGCTCACGGCGAGCCGGCCGCGCGGCAGGTCCCAGACAATGCCCTGACGTACGCCGGGCATATAATCGACCAGCGGAGCGCACAGAGAGGTGGTCAGGAGATCGACCGGCCGGTTCGGCCAGCGTTCCTTCAGGACCCGCACGACCGTGTGATTCCGGACGAAATCGCCGATCCACATGTAGGGAATGATCAGAATCGGGCTTGTGTCGCTCCGATCTGCATCTCCACTAAGTTGCGAATATTGATTCATTCGTTAATAGGGCCGAGGGCGAACTGATCTGGCGGTTCGGTTAGCCGCTCCGGGCTGGAACGTAAAGCCGGGAGAGCGCGAGTCCAAAAGCGCCTGCCCAAAATGCTTACACTTTGGCGGACGATGCGCTACGGCAGGTATCGGGCCGCAAAAATCGGGCAGGGTAGTTGGAATGTTGCTGGTGACCGGCGGAGCCGGTTTTATCGGATCAAATGTCGTGGCCGCGCTGAATGACGCCGGCCGCAGCGACGTCGTCGTGTGCGATCTGCTCGGCAATGACGGCAAGTGGCGGAACCTCGCCAAGCGGCAGCTTGTGGATATCGTGCCGCCGGCCGAGCTGCTGGACTGGCTGAAGGGCCGCAAACTCGACGCGGTGATCCATCTCGGGGCGATCTCCGCGACCACGGCGACCGACGGAGACCTCGTGTTCGAGACCAACTTTCGCATGTCGATGCGCCTCCTCGACTGGTGCACGGCCGGCGCCGTGCCGTTCATCTATGCCTCGTCGGCCGCGACCTATGGCGATGGCGAGACGGGCTTTGACGACGACGGCTCGATCCCTGCGTTGAAGAAGCTTCGGCCGATGAATCTCTACGGCTGGAGCAAGCACATGTTCGATCTCGCGGTCGCCGGGCGCGTCGCGAACGGCGATCCGCTGCCGCCGCAATGGGCGGGCTTGAAGTTCTTCAACGTGTTCGGCCCCAACGAGTACCACAAGGGCTCGATGATGAGCGTGCTGGCGCGGCGCTTCGACGACGTCAAGGCAGGCCGCGTCGTGCAATTGTTCAAGTCGCATCGCGAGGGCATCGCCGACGGCGATCAGCGCCGCGATTTCATCTATGTCGACGACGTCGTGCGCGTCGTGATGTGGCTCTTGGCAACGCCGTCGGTGTCCGGCCTCTTCAATGTCGGAACCGGCAAGGCGCGCAGCTTCAAGGACCTGATGCTGGCGGCCTATGCGGCGCTCGGCGCCAGGCCCAACATCGAATATATCGACATGCCCGAGCAGATTCGCGGCAGCTACCAATACTTCACCCAGAGCGAGGTCGATCGGCTCCACCGCGCCGGCTATAACGGCGGCTTCACGACGCTCGAGGACGCGGTGAGGGCCTATGTCGGGGATTATCTCGACCGGCCCGATCGCTTCCGCTGAGGTTTCAGGATCATGGCGACCCCCATTCTCGATTTCGATGCGCTTGCGCAAGACATCGCGCGCCGTACGGTGCTGTGCATCGGCGACATCATGCTGGACGAGTTCGTCTACGGCGAGGTGTCGCGGATCTCGCCGGAAGCGCCGGCGCCCGTCATCGCCGCCCAGCGTAGCGAGATCCATATCGGCGGCGCCGGCAATGTCGCGCGCAATGTCGCCTCGCTCGGCGCGCGCTGCATCTTCATCGGTCTCGTCGGCGAGGACGAGGCCGGCAAGCAGCTCGCCGCGGCGCTTGCGGAGCAGGCGGGAATCGAAAGCGTGCTGGTGTGCGATCCGTCGCGGCCGACCACGCGAAAAGTCCGCTTCGTCTCCGAGCATTTTTCAACGCATATGCTGCGCGCGGACTGGGAGCAGGCGATAGCGGCGTCCGACGCGATCGAGACCAGGCTGATCGAGGCGATCCTGCCGCAGCTCGCGCGCGCCGACATCGTGCTGCTCTCCGACTACGCCAAGGGCGTGCTGACCGCGCGCGTGATCCGCCATACCATCGACGCTGCGCGAAAGCTCGGCAAGCCCGTGATCGTCGATCCCAAGAGCCTGAACTGGGCGATCTATCGCGGCGCGAGCCTGCTCACGCCCAATCGCAAGGAGTTTTCCGAGGCCACGCGCAGCCGCGCCGACACGCCGCAGAGCATCGTCGATGCCAGCGAGGACGTGATGCGGCTCGCCGATTGCGAGGCGATCCTGGTCACCCAGGGCGAGCAGGGCATGACGCTGGTGCCGCGCAATGGCGAGGCGGTCCACGTTCCCGCCTTCCCGGTGAAGGTCCGCGACGTCTCCGGCGCCGGCGACACCGTCGCCGCCGCGCTCGCAGTGTCGCTCGCCACGGGCGCGGACTGGGACACGGCGCTGCGCATGGCCAATGCCGCCGCCGCCGTTGCGGTCGGCAAGCGGGGCACCGCGAGCGTGAGCGCGGCCGAGCTGCGGCGAAAGATCCTGCCGCACGCCTATCTCGCGGCCGAGGAGAAGATCGTGCTCGAGCCTGATACGCTCGAGGCGCAGCTCGCGGAATGGAAGAGGCAGGGCCAGCGCGTCGGCTTCACCAATGGCTGCTTCGACATCCTGCATCCCGGCCACGTCAAGGTGCTGACCGCGGCGCGTGCCGCCTGCGACCGCCTGATCGTCGGCCTCAACAGCGACGCCTCGGTGCGGCGCCTGAAGGGCGCGGACCGCCCGGTCCAGGACGAGCGCGCGCGCGCGGAAGTGCTCGCGGCGCTCGAAGCCGTCGATCTCGTCGTCATCTTCGAGGAGGACACGCCGATCGACCTGATCACCCGGATCAAGCCCAGCGCGCTGGTGAAAGGCGGCGACTACACCCGCGAACAAGTGGTCGGCCACGAGGTCGTCGAGGCCGCCGGCGGAACCGTCGTGCTGGTCGATATCCTTCAGGGCTTCAGCACGACTGCGCTGGTCCATCGCGCGCGGGGAGGGGGCAAGTGACGGCGCTGGCCCGGGAGACGGCCTTCCAGATGCTGGGGCGGCGTATTCGCAGCCCGGCAGCCTGGGGCGACACGGTCGATCTGTTCGCGATCCTGACCGCGGCCTCGCTGCCCTGGTCGACGTCGCTTGCGGGGATCTTCAACGTCCTGATGCTGCTTTGCATGGCGCCGTTTCTCGACGTCCGTGCGTTCCTGCAGTCGCTGAAGCGTCCGATCTGCGCCGCGCCGATCGCGCTGGTCCTGCTCGCGCTGGTGGGAACGTTGTGGTCGGATGCGGCCTGGGGCGCGCGCTTCTATGCGGTCAATCCGACCGCCAAGCTGCTCATGATTCCGGTCCTGCTGTATCATTTCGAGCGCTCGCGGCGCGGGCATTGGGTGTTCGTCGCCTTCCTGGTGTCCTGTGCGCTGCTGTCGGTGATGTCGTGGCTGGTCGCCTTCTATCCGGACCTGACGCTCAAGCCCGCCCCCAGCGAACGCGGCATCTTCGTCAAGAACTACATCGACCAGAGCCAGGAATTCACGCTCTGCGCGGTCGCGCTCGCCTATCCGATCGTGATGCTCCTGCGCGAGAAGCGCTACTGGCTCGCCGGACTGCTCACGGCGCTGGCGCTGAGCTTCTTCGTCAACATGGCCTTCGTGGTGGTGTCGCGCACCGCGCTCGTCACCATTCCGATCATGTTCGGCGTGTTCGCGCTGCTCCACCTGAAATGGCGCAGCATCGGACTCATCTCCGCCGCCCTGTTCGTCGCCGCAATTGTCGCCTGGCAGGCCTCGCCGCATTTGCGCAAGACCGCCGACAGCTTTGCCAGCCAGTACCAGCGCTATTCGGAAAAGGATGAGCCGACGTCGGTCGGCCTGCGGCTCGAATTCTGGCGAAAGTCGATCGGCTTCTTCGTGGAAGCTCCGATCGCCGGGCACGGCACGGGCTCGACGCGAGGCCTGTTCGAAAAGGTCGCGGCGCCCGGCGACAGCCTGTACAAGGCCTCCGCCGAGGTCATCGGCAACCCGCATAACCAGACGCTGTACGTCGCCGTGCAATGGGGCGTCATCGGCATCGCCGTTCTCTACGCCATCTGGATCCTGCATCTGCTGCTGTTTCGCGGCGACGGGCTGGCCAACTGGGTCGGGCTGCTGGTGGTGGTGCAGAACGTCTTCACCTCGCTGTTCAACTCCCACCTGTTCGACTTCCACGAGGGCTGGATGTACGTCATCGGCGTCGGCGTTGCCGGCGGCATGGTGATCCGGGCACAACGGGCCGGGGCGAAGGTGGGGGAAGCCGGTTCCTGAACGGCCGCGCGGCTGGCAACTGCTGTCGATATGGGCTATCAGCGCGGTCAGGTTGCAACAAACTGGATTTTCATCGGTCGGCGGATGACGCGTCTTTCGCATCTCACCTTGCGCAATTTCCTCATCGCGCTCCACGACCTGCTGGCGACCGCGGCGGCGTTGTTTGCCGCCTTCTATCTGCGCTTCGAGGGCGGCGACGGCTTCTTCGACCGCTTGCCGCTGCTGTTGCAGATCCTGCCGTACTTCCTCGCCTTCAGCGTGGTCGTGTTCTTCCTCTTCAACCTGACCACGACGAAATGGCGCTTCATCTCGCTGCCCGACGCGCTCAACATCATCCGCGTCGCCTCCGTGCTGACGGTCGCACTCCTCGTGCTCGACTACATCTTCGTCGCCCCCAACGTCCGCGGCGCCTTCTTTCTCGGCAAGGTGACGATCGTCCTCTACTGGTTCCTCGAGATCTCCTTCCTCAGCGCTCTGCGCATGGCCTACCGCTATTTCCGCTATACGCGGGTGCGGCGTCATGCACGGACCGAGGATGCCGCGCCGACGCTGCTGATCGGCCGCGCCGCGGATGCCGAGGTGCTGCTCCGCGGCATCGAGAGCGGGGCCATCAAGCGCATCTGGCCCGTCGGCCTGCTGTCGCCATCGAACTCGGATCTCGGCCAGTTCATCCGCAACGTGCCGGTGCTGGGCGGCATCGACGACATCGAGGACGTCATCGCCGACTTCGCCAAGCGCAACAAGGCGATCGCGCGCCTCGTGATGACGCCGTCGGCGTTCGAGCCGGACGCGCATCCGGAATCGATCCTGATGCGGGCGCGCAAGCTGGGCGTGATCGTGAGCCGCATGCCTTCGCTCGAGAGCGGCGATGCGCCGCGGCTCACCGCCGTCGCGGTCGAGGACCTCCTGCTGCGGCCGAGCGAGACGATCGACTATGCGCGGCTCGAAGCCCTGATCAGGGACAAGGCGGTGATCGTCACCGGCGGCGGCGGCTCGATCGGTTCCGAGATCTGCGAGCGCGTCGTCGCCTTCGGTGCCGCGCGGCTGCTGATCCTGGAAAATTCCGAGCCGGCGCTCTACGCGGTCACCGAAGCGCTCGCCGCGCACGGCTCGGTTGCCGCGATCGAGGGGCGGATCGCCGACATTCGCGACCGTGAGCGCATCGCGCGCCTGATGGCCGAGTTCAAGCCGGACATCGTGTTCCATGCCGCCGCGCTCAAGCATGTGCCGATCCTCGAGCGCGACTGGAGCGAGGGCGTCAAGACCAACATCTTCGGCTCGATCAACGTTGCCGATGCGGCGCATGCCGCCGGCGCCGAAGCCATGGTGATGATCTCGACCGACAAGGCGATCGAACCGGTGTCGATGCTCGGCCTGACCAAGCGCTTCGCCGAGATGTACTGCCAGGCGCTCGACCATGATCTTGCGGCGGGCGGCGGCGCCAGGCGACCGATGAGGCTGATCTCGGTCAGGTTCGGCAACGTGCTGGCCTCGAACGGCTCGGTGGTGCCGAAGTTCAAGGCCCAGATCGAGGCCGGCGGCCCCGTGACGGTGACGCATCCCGACATGGTCCGCTACTTCATGACCATCCGCGAGGCCTGCGATCTCGTCATCACCGCGGCAACGCATGCGCTCGGCACGCAGCGTTCGGACGTCTCGGTCTACGTGCTCAACATGGGCCAGCCCGTGAAGATCGTCGATCTCGCCGAGCGCATGATCCGTCTGTCCGGCCTTCAGCCGGGCTACGACATCGAGATCGTTTTCACGGGCATGCGGCCGGGCGAACGCCTGCACGAGATCCTGTTCGCGTCCGAGGAGCCGACCCGCGAGATCGGCGTCGCCGGCATCATGGCCGCGCAGCCGAACGAGCCGCCGATGCAGACGCTGCGGAAATGGATGGCGGCACTCGAGCAGGCGATCGCGCGCGACGACCGGGCCACCATCAGGACCATCCTGAAGGATGCCGTTCCGGAATTCGGGTCGACCGCGGCCTGACCATGCAGTCTCAAGGCAAGATCGTCGTCGCGAGCCAGCATTATCCGCCGGATCCCAGCACGACTGCGGCGATCATGGCCGAGATCGCCTGCCGGCTCGCCGCGGGCCACGATGTCGTCGTGCTGTCGGGCTCGCCCGGGGCTTTGCCGGCCGCGCAGACCGGCCCCGGCAAGCCGCGCGTCGTCGCCATCAAGAACCGGATGGCCGGCAAGGCGGCGCTGGTGCGACGCGGCGCCTCCGAGCTGCTGTTCGCGGCGCGCACCTTCTTCGCATTGATACGCGAGCTGAGGCGAGGCGACGTCGTGCTCACCGTCACCGCGCCGTTCATGCTGCCTTACGCGGTCGTGGCGGCCGCACGGCTCAGGGGCGCGCGCTCGGCCCTGATCATGCACGATCTGTTTCCCGACGTGATGGTGATGGCGGGCCTGCTGAAGCCCGGCTCGTTCGCGACGCGGACAATGCGCGCCGTCAACAGCCTGATGTTCCGCGCCCTCAACGCCGTCATCACCATCGGCCGCGACGCGGAACGGCCGCTGCTGAGCTATTCCGGCATGACGCGGAACAAGATCCGCTTCATCCCGAACTGGGCGACGCTCGTGCCCGGGCCGCGTCCCCTGTCGCCGGACAACCCGTTCCGCAACACGGTTCCCGCGCGTTTCGTCGTCGGCCTGTCGGGCAATCTCGGCTTCACCCATGATCCGGAGATCGTGTTCGAGGCGGCGCGCCTGCTCAAGGACGAATCGGACATTCACTTCCTGCTCTCCGGCTGGGGCATCGGTTTCGAGCGGCTGAAGCAGTTGCAGGCGGCGGCGAACCTGCCCAATGTCTCCTTCGTCGGGCGCGTCGAGGATTCCGAACTCGAGGCGTTTCTGGCTGCTGCCAATCTCTGGATCATTCCGTACCGGAAGAACGTCGCGGGCGTGTCGGTGCCGAGCCGGTTCTACAATCTGCTGGCGGTCGGCCGTCCCGTCGTGCTGGTCTCCGAGCCCGAGGCCGAAGCCGCGTTGACGGTGGTGGAGAACGGGCTCGGCTGGGTCGTGACGCCGGGGCGCGCCGATCGGCTCGCCGAGGCGATCCGTGCGGCCTCCCGTTCCGACGACGCTGCCATGGCGGAGCGCGCGGTGACGGCGGCCTCGCGGTTCGACCGGACGATCGCGATGAATGCATATGCCGAGGTGATCGAGGAATTGTTGCGCAACCCGAACCTTTCGGAGCAGCGATGAGCGAGCGCAAGCCGATCGTGCTGGTGACGGGAGCAAGCGGCTTCGTCGGCCGTCATGTCGCGCCCGCGCTGGCGCTCGATGGATGGTCGGTCCGCCGCGCGGTCCGCAGCCCGGAGGGGCTCGGCGACGAGGTCGTGATCGAAACGATCGGCGCCGAGACCGATTGGCGGGCCGCGCTCGACGGCGTCGACGCCGTCGTCCATCTCGCCGCGCGCGTGCATCACAAGCACGAGGAGCACGCGGTCCAGCTCTACCGCAACGTCAACATCGCCGGCACGCTGCACCTGGCGCGCAGCGCGGCGACGGCCGGCGTACGCCAGTTCATCTTCGTCAGCACCGTTCTCGTGCATGGCCGCAGCAACGAAGGCCGGGCTCCGTTCAGCGAAAACGACGTCCTGACGCCGCGCGGCCTCTACGGCATGTCCAAGGCCGCGGCCGAGGCGGGCTTGAAGACGCTGTCGCGCGCCAGCGACATGAATATCTCGGTGATCAGGCCGCCTCTGGTCTACGGTGCGGGCGCCAAGGGCAATTTCGCGCTGCTGACGCGTGCCGTGAGCCTGGGGCTGCCGCTGCCCTTTGCCGCGATCCGCAATCAACGCGCTTTTCTTGCCGTGCAGAACCTGTCGTCGTTCATCCTGCACAGGCTCGCTCATCCCGACCCCGCGAGCAATTTCGAGATCTTCCTGGTGGCCGACAGGGAGCAGGTCTCGACGCCTGAATTCATCGAGCGGCTGGGGCGGGCATCGGGCAAGAAGCCGCGGCTGTTCGGCATGCCGCCGGAGCTGCTCGGCACGCTGCTCAGCGTGATCGGCCGGCAGGATACGCATGACAGCCTGATCGGCTCGCTCGAGCTCAACCTCGCCAAGGCGATCGCGACCGGCTGGCACCCGCAGGTCTCGCTCGACGAGGGCCTGCTGCTCGCGCTGTCGGCTCAGGAGGCCTGAGGGCGCGAGAAGCGGCGCAGGACCAATGCGATCGCGATGGCGCCCGCGAGCAGCGCGAGCGAGGTGACCGCCGTCGAGCCGGCGCGAACCGTGACGATCGCGAGCAGCGCCAGCACGAGATTGAGCGCGAAAACCTCGCCGATCACCCGCCGGACCGCGAACCCGTTGTCGGTGGCGCGCTGGTAGAAGTGGGTGCGATGCGCCGACCAGAATTGCTCGCGCCGCGCGATGCGCCGGAACAGCGTGATGGTGGAATCCGAAAGGTAGTAGGCCGGCAGCAACAGCGCCGCGGCCGGCTGTCCCCGCCAGGCGAGCTCCAGCAGGCACCAGCCGAGCAGGAGGCCGATCGGCAGGCTGCCGACGTCGCCCAGGAAGACTTTTGCGACCGGCTTGTTGAACGGCGCAAAGCCGAGCATGGCGCCGCACAGTGAAGCGGCGATCAGCGCCGCCGGCCACGACACCTCGCCGAGCCATCCGAGGAGCAGCAGCGCCGCGGTGACCGGCACCACTTCGGCCACCGTCATCAGGTCGAGCCCGTCCATGAAGTTGACGAGGTTCACGAACCAGATTCCGGCGAGCAGGACGAGGCCGCGCTCCAGCGCGAGCGGCAGCGCCGGCACGATGCGCGCGGTCTCGGGCGAGGTGAACACGATCGCGCCGACGCAGGCCGCTTGCAGCACGAGCCGCACGATCACCGGCAGCGACTTGATATCGTCGGCAAAGCCGACCAGCGCGATCAGCACCGTGGCGCCGACCAGCACCGGTGGGATCGCGACATGCGTCCAGGCCGCCCAGAGCGAGGCGATCGCGAGCGTCGTGGCGATCACCGCGATGCCCGCACCCTGCGGGGTCGGAATGCGATGCGAGGATCGCGCGTTCGGCCGCGCCAGCGCGTAGCGCTGGAGCAGGGGACGGCTGGTCCAGGTGATGAGCGCCGACATCAGCGCGGCGATCGCAACGGCAAGCAGCGCAGGCATGGCGGCAAGGGCGTCGGTGGCCGGGTTCACTCCGGCACTCCGATCGGCGCCGATCCCTGCGCGGCCTTCTCCGCGCTGAGGATCCAGACCAGGCCGCCGACGGCGCCGACGATGAAGGAGACCGCGCCGTACAGCAGCGAGATGTTGACGCCCTCGCTTGCGGCAAGGCCCGCGAAGCCGAACGCCAGGCCCATCGTGGCCTCACGCAGGCCCCAGCCGGCGATCGAGATCGGCATCATCGTGATCAGCATCACCGGCGGGATGAGCAGGAAGACGTCGCTGAAGCTGACCGGGGCCGCAATCGCCTGCACGACGCACCAGGCGACGACGGTGGCGAGCACGTGAACGGCGAACGACAGGATTGCGACGATCGGCCCGCGCTTGCGGCTGAAGATCACGCGGTTCGCGATCACGGCGCAGGCGTGAATGTGGTGCGTGGCCCACCAGGCTTTCAGCCAGCGCCATTTCAGCACGCCGAAAATCAGGAAGCCGAGGCCGCCGGCGAGCGCCGCAAGATCGACCAGCAGCAGCGCCGAGCGCCCGTTCGGATCGGTGATCAGGCGGTAGCTCCAGGGCAGGCTCGCGACGATGAGGATCGCGAGCGCGACCAGGCCGATCGCGCGGTCGACGAAGATCGAATAGGTCGCCGCGCGCCAGCCGGCGCCGGCGCGCGCGACGAGCCACAGGCGGACCGCATCGCCGCCGATCGCCGACGGCAAGGTCTGGTTGAAGAAGGCGCCGATCACGTTGTAGCGCATCGCGCGGGCGAGCTCGATCGGCGCACCGCATTCGGCCGAGACCTGCCGCCAGCGCAGCACGCCGACGAAGATCTGCAGGAACGTGACCGCGATCGCCGCGCCGATCCAGAACACGCTGGTCAGGGTGAAGCGCGAGAGCAGTTCGGACAGATCCACCTTGCGCAGCGCCAGATAGAGCAGCGCTCCGGAAATCAGGATTTTGGCCGTCGACAGCAGGATTCGGCGCATCTCGCCCGCATGAACTGGGTTTGCGAAGATTTGTGGCAACCCGACGCGAGGCGCCGAATTCGGCCGCTTTGGTATGGTTTTGGCGCCGATCTTGCAATAGCTGTCGTGAAGAGCCCTCATGCGGGGCGGGGGGCTATTGCGGCCCCCTCGATGCGGCTACAGAGGTGCCGCAAAACGAAGGATCGAGCAAAGGATCGGGCGAAGGATTCCTTGGGAACAGGATGACGGATCAGGCGATTTTGGTTACGGGTGCCGCCGGCTTCATCGGCTTCCACGTTGCCCGGCAGCTTCTGGGCGAAGGCCGGCCCGTCGTCGGGCTCGACAATCTCAACAGCTATTACGATCCGGCGCTGAAACGGGCGCGCCTTGCGCTGTTGCGCGGCGACCCCCGCTTCTCCTTCGTCGAGGCCGACCTTGCCGACCGCGAGGCGATCGCGGCGCTGTTCGCGCGACATGGATTTGCCAAAGTCGTGCATCTGGCCGCCCAGGCCGGCGTGCGCTACTCGATCGAGCAACCGCACGTTTACGCCGATGCCAATCTGGAGGGCTTTCTCAACGTGCTCGAAGGCTGCCGCAACAGCGGCTGTCGTCATCTCGTCTACGCCTCGTCATCCTCCGTTTACGGCGCCAACACAAAACTGCCATTTGCCGTGCAGGACCGGACCGATCATCCCGTGAGCCTCTATGCGGCGACCAAGAAGGCCAACGAGGTGATGGCGCAGTCCTACAGCCACCTCTACCGGCTGCCGGTCACCGCCTTGCGTTTCTTCACCATCTACGGCCCGTGGGGACGGCCCGACATGGCCATGTTTCTGTTCGTGAACGACATTATCGCGGGCCGGCCGATCCGGCTCTTTAACCATGGCAGGATGCGCCGCGACTTCACCTATATTGACGACGTCACCCGTGTGGTGTCCAAGCTCATTGATCGGGTGCCCGCGGATGATCCGGCTGCCGCAAATGCGCCGTCTAAGGTCTACAATGTCGGCAACCACCGCCCCGAGGAGCTGATGCATGTCGTCGGACTTCTGGAGCAGGAGCTGGGTCGGACGGCGATCAAAGAATTGCTGCCGATGCAGCCGGGAGACGTCTTGGAAACGTTCGCGGATGTCGAGGATCTGATGCGCGACACCGGCTTTGCACCGTCAACGCCGATCGCGCAGGGGGTTCGTAATTTTGTCACCTGGTATCGGGACTACTTCAAGGTTTGAAATGACGATGGACAAACGCATTATCCCCCTGATCATGTGCGGCGGCGCCGGCACGCGGCTGTGGCCCGCCTCGCGCGAGGTGCGGCCCAAACAGTTCCTGCCGCTGTTCGGCACGCGCTCGACCTTCCAGGATACGCTGCTGCGCGTCTCCGACGCCGCGCTGTTCGATCGGCCTGTTGTCATCACCAACGCGTCCTACCGCTTCATGGTGCTGGAGCAGCTCGCCGAGATCGGCATCGAGGCCGACGTGATCCTCGAGCCGATGCGCCGCGATTCCGGTCCCGCGATCGCCGCGGGCGCGGTGTTCGCGCAGAACCGGGCGAGCGAAGCGATCGTGCTGGCGCTCGCCGCCGATCACGTGGTGCAGGACACAGCGGCGTTCGTCGCCGCGTGCCGCGAAGGCCTTGTCGCCGCGAGCGCGGGGCGCATCGTCACCTTCGGCGTCAAGCCGGAGCGGCCGGCGACCGAATACGGCTATATCAGCCCCGGCGATGTGATCTCCGGCGAGGTGCACGCGGTCGCGCGCTTCGTCGAGAAGCCGGACGCCGTGAAGGCGACCGACTACGTCAATTCGGGCTATCTCTGGAACAGCGGCAACTTCATGTTCCCCGCCGCCGTCCTGCTCGACGAGTACCGCAAGGTCGATGCGGCCAGCGTCGAGGCGATCACCAACGCCGTCACCAATGCCGGCCGCGATCTCGGCTTCGTCACGCTGGAGCCCGAGGCGTTCGGCGCGGCCAAGGCGATCTCGATCGACTATGCGGTGATGGAGAAGACCTCGCGCGCCGCCGTGGTGCCGGTGTCCTGCGGCTGGTCCGATGTCGGCTCCTGGCACGCGGTGTGGGAATTGTCGGCGAAGGATGCGCAGGGCAACGCCGCGCATGGCGCAGCGGTGTTCGAAGACTCGCGCAACTGCAACGTCACCACCGACCAGGCGCTGGTCGCGCTCGAAGGCGTCGACGATCTCGTCGTGGTCGCCACTGCGGATGCGGTGCTGGTTTCGCGCCAGAAGGACGCCAACGGCCTGAAGCGTCTCGTGACGAAGCTGAAGGCGGTCGCACCGAAGGTCACCGAGGAGCATCTCAAGGTGCATCGGCCGTGGGGCAGCTATCAGTCCGTCGACAATGGCGAGCGCCACCAGGTCAAGCGCATCGTGGTGAAGCCGGGCGGCCGGCTGTCGCTGCAGAAGCACCATCATCGGGCCGAGCACTGGATCGTGGTCCGCGGCGCAGCCCGCGTCACCGTCAACGAGACGGTGAAGACGGTGCACGAGAACGAGTCCATCTACATCCCGATGGGCGCGGTGCACCGGATGGAGAACCCCGGTAAAATCATGCTGGAGCTGATCGAGGTCCAGACCGGCAGCTATCTCGGGGAAGACGACATCATCCGGATTGAAGACGACTATCAAAGGTCGTAACCAGCAGGCTCCGAATCACGCGACCCGGGCCAAAAGAGCACTCTCTTTCAGAGGGTTAAGGCCCGGGGAACGTGTAACTTTTTGAATCAAATCGTGTCCGGACCGCTAGCGCGGCATTCGCCACAAATGTGGCGCCCGTGCTAGAAGCGGCGCCGGGGATTTGCGTTGAATCGGGGTTTCTCAGATGAGTTCCAAAGGGTCTGCACCGGCAAAGGCCGGCTTGCGAGTCGGCGTCATTGGCGCGGGCGTGATGGGCAGCAACCATGCGCGCGTGCTCAGCGGTCTGCCCGGCGTCAGCCTCGTCGGCGTCGTTGATCCTTCGCCTGCGCATCGCGCGCGCGCGACGGAACTCGCCAATTGCGCGAGTTTCGAGACGCTCGACCAGCTCTTCGCCGAAGGCGTCGATGCCGTCACCATTGCGGCGCCGACCCATCTGCATCACGAGGTCGCGCTCGCCTGCATCGCCAAGAACATCCACGTGCTGGTTGAGAAGCCGATCGCCTCCACCGTCGAAGAGGGCCGCGAGATCGTGGCCGCCGCGCAGAAGGCCGGCGTCACGCTGATGGTCGGCCATGTCGAGCGCTTCAATCCGGCGGTCGCCGCCGTCAAGCAGGCGATCGCGGGCGAGGACATCCTCTCCATCGCGATCACGCGCGTCGGCCCGTTCCCGCCGCGCATGTCCAATGTCGGCGTCGTCATCGACCTCGCCGTGCACGACATCGATCTGATCCGCTGGTTCACCGAATCCGACATCGTCGAGGTGCAGCCGCAATTGTCGAGCGCGGTCGCCGAGCGCGAGGACATCGCGCTGTTGCAGTTCCGCACCGCCAACGGCGTGCTCGCCCACATCAACACCAACTGGCTGACGCCGTTCAAGGCGCGCAGCGTCACGGTCGCGACCCGCGGCAAATACGTGATGGGCGATCTGCTCACGCGCCAGGTCACCGAATGCTTCGGCTTCAAGCCGGATGGCAGCTACTCGATGCGGCATCTGCCGGTCGGCCATGACGAGCCGCTCCGCGCCGAGCTGATCGCGTTCCTCAAGGCCGTGCGCAACGGTGAGACGCCGGCAGTGACCGGCGATGAAGGCGTCGCCAGCCTCGAGATCGCCACGCAGTGTCTGGAAACGCCGTCACGGCCCGCAGCCACCGCGCCCGCCCTCAAGGGCCCGCGCCGCGTCGCCGGCTAGTCCTATTCCATGCCGACCACTCAAGAAGGCGCCAAGAATCAGGCCATGAACCAGCATCTGCGTTCCGAACCCATTCCCTTCATCGACGTCGCCTCGCAGCGCCGCCGGCTCGGCGCCTCGCTCGACGCCGCGGTCAAGCGCGTGCTCGACCATTGCCAGTTCGTCAACGGGCCTGAAGTCGCCGAACTCGAAAAGCAGCTCGCGGCCTATAGCGGCGCGAAGCATGTCATCGGCTGTGCCAGCGGCACCGACGCGATCCTGATGGTGATGATGGCGAAGAATGTCGGGCCCGGCGATGCCGTGCTGTGTCCGTCCTTCACCTTCATCGCGACGGCCTCGCCGGTGGCGCGGACCGGCGCGACGCCGGTTTATGTCGACGTCGACGAGACGACCTTCAACATGAGCCCGGAGTCGCTCAAGCGCGGCATCGCGACGGCCCGCAAGGCCGGCCTCAAGGCGGTCGCGGTGATTCCGGTCGACCTGTTCGGCCAGCCCGCCGATCACGATGCCATCGCCGAGATCGCCAGGACTGAGGGCCTGTTCGTGCTCGACGACGCCGCACAGGGTTTTGGCGCCAGCTACAAGGGCCGCAAGCTCGGCACCTTCGGGCTCGCCACCGCGACCAGCTTCTTCCCCGCAAAGCCGCTCGGCTGCTTCGGCGACGGCGGCGCGATCTTCACCGATGACGACGAACTCGCCGCGACGCTGCGCAGCATCCGCGTGCACGGGCAGGGCGTGGACAAATACGACAACGTCCGCCTCGGCCTGACCGGCCGGCTCGACACCATGCAGGCCGCGGTCCTGATCGAGAAGCTGAAGATCTTTGACGACGAGATCGCCGCCCGCAACAGGGTTGCCGAGCGCTACGCGCGAGGGCTCAGCAACGTGGTCACCGTGCCGCGCCTTGCCTCCGGCAACACCTCGGTCTGGGCGCAGTACACGATCCGCTTGCCCAAAGGTACCGACCGCGACGGCTTCGCCGCCGCGCTGAAGGCCCAGGGCGTGCCGACCGCGATCTATTACGGCAAGTCGATGCACCAGCAGACCGCCTACAAGCAGTATCCGGTCGCGGACGGCGGCCTGCCGGGTTGCGAGAGCCTGTCGCAGGACGTCATCAGCCTGCCGATGCACGCCTATCTGACCGAAGCCGACCAGGAGCGAGTCATCGCCGCCGTCCGCGGCGCGATTGCGGGCTGATCTTTACCCTCTCCCCCTGTGGGAGAGGGTGGCTCGCCGCGTCCAGCGGCGAGACGGGTGAGGGGTCTCTCTCCGCGCTTTCGATGTGGAGAGAGACCCCTCACCCGATTGAGTTTGTATCTACCTGCAGCGCTGCCCTCTCCCACAAGGGGAGAGGGCACAGCAATGCGCATCGCAAGATGCAATCGACCTCTGCTCGATAAGCCTCTAGAACAGTCCGCATGCTCGGACGCATCTTCACAGTCGGTGGTTACACGCTGCTCTCGCGGCTGACGGGGTTTGCCCGCGACATCATGCTCGCGGCGATCCTCGGCGCCGGGCCCGTGGCCGACGCCTTTTTCGTGGCGCTGCGGCTGCCCAATCATTTCCGCGCGATCTTTGCCGAAGGCGCCTTCAACGCCGCCTGGGTGCCGGCCTATGCGCATGTCCATGGCGAGAAGGGGGAGGGGGCGGCGCACCTGTTCGCCGACCGCATCTTCACGCTGCTGCTGGCCTCGCAAATCGTGCTGCTGATCGTCGCCTGGCTGTTCATGCCGCAAGCCATGAGCATTTTGGCGCCCGGCTTCAGCGAGGATGCCGAGCAGCGCAAGCTCGCGATCGAGCTGACCCGGATCACCTTTCCCTACCTGCTGCTGATCACGCTGGTGACGCTCTATGGCGGCATGCTCAACGTGATGCAGCGCTTTGCCAGCGCGGCGGCGGCGTCGATCTTCCTCAACGTCGCGATGATGATGACGCTGGCGGTTGCCGTCTGGTTTCCGACCGCGGGCCACGCCGCCGCCTGGGGCGTGCTGATCTCCGGTTTCCTGCAATATTTCCTGCTCGCAGGCGATCTCGCGCGCCATGGCGGCCTGCCGCGCTTTGCTCCGCTCAAGCTCGATGAGGACGTCCGCGGATTCTTCAAGGCGCTCGGGCCGGCGACGCTGGGCTCGATGGGCACGCAGGTCGCGCTGTTCGCCGACACCATCATCGCGACTTTCCTGCCCGCGGGCGCGCTGTCGGCGCTGTACTATGCCGACCGTCTCAACCAGCTCCCGATCGGCGTCATCGGCATCGCCATCGGCACCGTGCTGCTGCCGGAGATGTCACGGCGCATCACCGCCAATGATCATGACGGCGCGTTGAAGGCGCAGCGCCGCGCCTTCGACTTCACGCTGCTGTTCTCCGTGCCCTTCGTCGCGGCGTTCCTCACCGTGCCCGACGCGATCATGCGCGCGCTGTTCGCCCGCGGTGCGTTCTCCAAGGCCGATGCCGCCGCTGCCGGCGCCACGCTCGCGGCCTATGCCATCGGCCTGATCCCGTTCGTATTGATCCGCAGCGCGGTCGCGACCTTCTACGCGCGCAAGGATACGGCAACGCCGGTCCGCGCGTCGCTGACCGGCATCGCGGTCAACGTCGCGCTGAAGGTCGCCTTGATGGGATCGCTGGCCCAGATCGGCCTTGCGCTCGCCACCGCCGTCGGTGTCTGGACCAACCTCTTGCTGGTACTCTTCTTCGCCGTGCGGCGCGGCTTCCTCGTGCCGGATCGCGCCTGGCTCATGTCGCTCGCCAAATTCCTGCTGACCGGTGTAATTCTCGCCGCCGCGTTCTGGCTGATCGCGCGCTTCAGCGGTTCCCGGCTCGGCGCGATCCACTTCCGGGACGAAGTGACGCTGGCGCTGCTCGCCGTCGGAGGCACGATCGTCTATGCGCTGGCGATCATCGTGCTGTTCGGCCGCCGCTGGCTGGTCTCGCTGGTGCGCGGCTAACAACGGGCAAAAGTGGTGATGGAACTAGTTGGTCAAGCGCCTGAATTGACCGGACTCTTGTGTGAGGCGTTCATTTGTGAAGGCTTCGTCTTCAAAGGCAAGCTCATAGCCAATGCCAACGTCGTTTACGTTCGTTTCGACGGTGTCTGGCACAAGCTTGTCATCGACTGTGGCGTCATGATCTGGCGGCCATTTCCGGGTCAGCCCAGCCCGTCGACCATAACTAGTGAGGGCTGGGAGTATCCTCACGTTGACGTAGGCATCATCGCCGGCGTTGTCGGTCATCGCCTCAGGGAGTACAGGATGGAAACCGCTGTCGCTGGCGGCAGCGTCATCTTCTATTTTGACAACGATCGCACGATTGCGATCGACAATGAAAACGACGCATCAAGTTTCCGGATTGGCTGACGTCCAGAATGCGCCGGTGATGGGCTCGCCTCCAGGATGTGATCGACCCCCACACATCCCTTGATTTTGCGCGATTGCCGTGTTATCCGCGGCTCATGATTAAATGCTCGCGCACCGTCAACCGCAACCACATGACCCGCTTCGGCTGGGCCGTGGGAGGAGTCGTGCGCTAGGAATTCGACGACGACATCTTTTCCACCAGGCCCCGCCGGCATCGGACGGGGCCTTTTTCGTGGCCACGCTCCCTGCCGGCACAACAGCAGGAGCATCCGATGCCACCACAACTGACGAACATCTCACCTGAAATTGAGGGCGATGCCGCAAGGCGCGGCCTCGACCTCTCCATCGTCTTGAGCCTGCTCAAGCGATACAGGCGTGTGTTTCTGCAACGGCGCCAGGGCCAGCGGGTCACCTTGCACGATCTGAGCGACAGGGAGCTGATGGATATCGGCTTGACGCGTGCCGAGATCGACTACTTCACGTCGGCAAGGGCTCTCGACAGGCTGAGAGATCGCGCGATCGATCCGTGGGGGCGCGGTTGGATGTAACTCGTCAAGTGCTGGGCTGGGTCTTCGCGGCCGATCCTTCGAGACGCCCGCTTTTGGCGGGCTCTCAGGATGAGGTCTTGTTTCGCGGCGCAATCTGGACGGCATGGTGACGGGTGCGCTGCGCTTTCCCGGCCGGCGGCCTGTGTGCCCGCCTAAACCCGTTTGCCTTGCCAGTTTTTCCACGGCAATATGTCGGCAAAACAACCATAGGACGGGACGATAAAATGGCGGCTCCCATCAAGTTCGGCGTTGGCCAAAGCGTGCTGCGCAAGGAGGATGACGCGCTCATCCGCGGCAAGGGCCGCTATACCGACGATTATGCGCCGCAGGCTGCGCTCCGCTGTCTGATGCTGCGCTCGCCGCATGCGCATGCCAAATACACCATCGATGCAAGCCGCGCCCGCGGCCTGCCGGGCGTCGCGCTGATCCTGACCGCGGACGACGTTGGGGATCTCGGCAATCTGCCCTGCCTGTTCAATCTCGAGACCGATCCGTTCACCGGCCCGCCTTACCCGATCCTGGCCAAGGACGAGGTGCGCCATGTCGGAGATTCGATCGCCTTCGTCGTTGCCGAGACCATCGACCAGGCCCGCGACGCGATCGAGGCGATCGAGGTCAAATGGAGCCCGCTGCCGGCGGTGACGGGCGTCGTCAACGCCGTGAAGAAGGGCGCGCCGCAGGTCTGGCCCGACAAATCAGGCAATGTGCTGTTCGACGTCTCGATCGGCGACAAGGCCGCGACCGAAGCTGCCTTTGCGAAAGCGCATGCGGTGGCCGAAATCTCCATCGTCAATCCGCGCGTGGTCGCGAGCTTCATGGAGACGCGCGCGGCGGTCTGCGAATACGATTCCAAGCGCGACCATCTGACGCTGACGGTCGGCAGCCAGGGCAGCCATCGCCTGCGCGACATCCTCTGCCAGAACGTGCTCAACATCCCCACCGACAAAATGCGGGTGATCTGCCCCGACGTCGGCGGCGGGTTTGGCACAAAACTGTTTCCGTACCGGGAATATGCGCTGATGGCAGTTGCCGCGCGAAAACTGAAGAAGGCGGTGAAATGGGCGGCTGACCGCTCCGAGCATTTCATGGGCGACGCGCAGGGCCGCGACAACGTCACCACCGCGAAGATGGCGCTGGCCGAGGACGGCAAGTTCCTTGCGATGGATTGCGACCTGATGGGCGACATGGGCGCGTATCTGTCGACCTTCGGGCCCTACATTCCGCATGGCGGCGCCGGCATGCTGCCGGGCCTCTACGACATCCAGGCCTTCCACTGCCGGGTGCGCACCATCTTCACCCACAGCGTGCCGGTCGATGCCTATCGCGGCGCGGGCCGGCCTGAGGCGGCCTACGTCATCGAGCGGCTTGTGGACGCCTGCGCGCGAAAACTCGACACGACGCCGGACGCGATCCGCCGCAAGAATTTCATTCCGCCGAAGGCGCTGCCCTACAAGACGGCCACGGGCAAGGTTTATGACTCCGGCGACTTCGCCGCGCATCTGAAGCGCGCGATGGAGATCGGCGAGTGGAAGGAGTTTGCAAAGCGCGCCAAGGCGGCCAAGAAGGGCGGGCTGATCCGCGGCATCGGCCTTGCGAGCTATGTCGAGATCTGCGGCGTGATGGGCGAGGAGACCGCCAATGTGCGGCTCGATCCCAGCGGCGACGTCACCGTTCTGATCGGCACGCAGTCGAGCGGGCAGGGGCACCAGACGGCCTATGCGCAGATCGTCGCCGAGCAGTTCGGCCTGCCCCCGGAGCGGGTGCATATTCGCCAGGGCGATACCGACGAGATCGCGACTGGCCTCGGGACCGGCGGCTCGGCCTCGATTCCCACGGGCGGCGTCTGCGTGGAGCGCGCTGCGGGAGATCTGGGCAAGAAGCTGAAGGAGCTTGCAGCGCAGGCGTTGGAAGCGAGCGCAGGCGACCTCGAGATCACCGACGGTGTGGTCCGCATTTCCGGCACTGACCGTTCGATCTCGTTCGCCGATCTCGCCAAGCGGCCCGGCGCCGATCCAACGAAGCTCAACGGCAGCGCGACCTTTGCCAGCGCCGACGGCACCTATCCGAACGGCACGCATCTGGCGGAAGTCGAGCTCGATCCGGCCACCGGCATCATCAAGATCGTCAACTACGTGATCGTCGACGATTTCGGCAAGACGCTCAATCCGCTGCTGCTGGCCGGCCAGGTGCATGGCGGCGCCATGCAGGGCATCGGCCAGGCCTTGATGGAGCAGGTGGTCTATGGCGCGGGCGACGGCCAGCTCATCACCGCGACCTTCATGGACTACGCGCTGCCGCGCGCGGCGGATGGTCCCGCCTTCGTGTTCGAGACCGCCAACGTGCCCTGCAAGACCAATCCGCTGGGCGTGAAGGGAGCGGGCGAGGCCGGCGCGATCGGCTCCTGCCCCGCCGTCGTCAACGCCATCGTCGACGCCCTCTGGCGCGAGTACAAGATCGACCACATCGACATGCCCGCAACCCCCGAGCGGGTGTGGATCGCCATCAGCGAGCATCACCGCCGTCACAGCCTCTAAGGCGGCGATTTTTCAGCAGCGGGAATAAACGCCCGCTGCGGGGTTCTATCCATCAATGGGCCCATCCTCACCTCTGCGAGCCGGAGACGCTAGCCAATGAAAAGAATGATGATTGTCGCGGGTACCCTCTTGCTGGGCGCCGGCGCCGTTATGGCGCAGCAAGAGGTCGCCGTTCAGCAGGACAATCTGATGCGCTCGCAGGCGAAAAGCCTCTACACCGTCATCCAGAAGATGACGAAGGGCGACATCCCCTACAACCAGAAGGCCGTCGACGAGGCGCTGACGAACCTCGAGGCCGACGTCGCCAAGATCGCCAAGACCTTCGAGGTCAATCCCAAGCAGGACGTGGTGAATGCGAGCTATGGCGCCTCGCAAAAGGTGTGGCAGAACAAGGCCGATTTCGACTCCAAGATTCCGCCGGTGCAGAAGGCGATCCGCGACGTCAAAGGCAAGATCACCGATGTCGCGAGCCTGAAAGCGGCCTATACCGCGATCAACGATCGTTGCACCGATTGCCACGAGACGTATCGGCTGAAGTTGAAATAGCGGGACGCGGTTCCAGGCCGTAGGCCGGATCGAGAAAAGGCGGTTGCGAAAGCAGCCGCCTTTTTTGAGTCGGCCCGCAGAGAAATTCTTCGCAAGGTCTGACGGATCGCTGTCCGAGCGGTTATCTTTGCGGCAACGGCCGTGGCGTTGATGCGAGTCGGTACGTCTGCTTCCCGACTGTCTCATGACGCCCGAAAGTTCCAGCGCGCGGCGAGGGCCTGAATCAACAGCGAGACAGACCATGGCAAAACCGTTTCCGTCGAAGACCCACATCGGCAACCATATGCTGCATCCCGAAACCTTGATGCTGACCTATGGCTACGATCCGCAGCTGTCGGAAGGCGCCATCAAGCCGCCGGTGTTCCTGACCTCCACCTTCGTGTTCAAGACGGCCGAGGACGGGCAGGACTTCTTCGATTACGTCGCCGGCCGGCGCGAGCCGCCGGAAGGCATGGGCGCGGGTCTCGTCTATTCGCGCTTCAACCACCCCAACAGCGAGATCGTCGAGGACAGGCTCGCGGTCTACGAGCGCACCGAGAGCTGCGCGCTGTTCTCGTCCGGCATGGCGGCGATTGCGACCACGATTCTCGCTTTCGTCCGCCCCGGTGACGTCATCCTGCACTCCCAGCCGCTCTATGGCGGGACCGAAACGCTGCTGACGAACACGCTGGCGCGTCTGTCGATCGGCGCGGTCGGCTTCGCCGATGGCGTCGACGAGACGGCGGTGAAGCAGGCCTCGGAGGAGGCGATGCGCAAGGGCCGGGTTTCGATGATCCTGATCGAGACCCCGGCCAATCCGACCAACGGCCTGGTCGATATCGCAATGATCCGCCGCATCGCCGACGCCATCGGAAAGGCCCAGGGGCACGTTCCCATCATCGCCTGCGACAACACGCTGCTCGGGCCGGTGTTTCAGCGGCCGATCGAGCACGGCGCGGACGTCTCGCTGTACTCGCTGACCAAATATGTCGGCGGCCATTCCGACCTGATCGCAGGTGCCGCGCTCGGCTCGAAGGCGATCATGAAGGGCATCAAGGCGCTGCGCGGCGCCATCGGCACCCAGCTCGATCCGCATTCCTGCTGGATGATCAACCGCTCGCTCGAGACGCTGAGCCTGCGCATGGAGAAGGCCAACGGCAACGCGCGCCTCGTGGCGGACTATCTGCGCGACCATCCCAAGGTCGCCAGGGTCCACTACCTCGGTCATCACGAGGAGGCCTCGCCCGCCGGACGCGTGTTCGCGCGGCAATGCCTGGGAGCCGGCTCCACATTCTCGTTCGACATCGTCGGCGGCAAGGAGGCGGCGGTGAAATTCCTCAACGCGCTGCAGATCCTCAAGCTTGCGGTGAGCCTTGGCGGCACGGAATCGCTTGCGAGCCTGCCGGCAACCATGACCCATTCCGGCGTGCCCGCCGACATCCGCCAAAAAATCGGCGTGCTCGATTCCACGATCCGGCTGTCGATCGGCATCGAGAACCCGTCGGACCTGATCGCGGATCTCGCGCAGTCGCTGAACGCGGCCTAGGCGCGGGTCGGAATCGAAAAAGGCCGGACGCCTCTCCAGCGCCCGGCCTTCGCCGACAAAGCAGCTTCGAGACTTACTTCGTCACCTGACCGCGGATCTCGCCGCCCGGATTGGCGGCGGTGTGGATGTTGACGTAGAGCTTACCGGCGAGCAGATCGGCGGCCTGCGCGTCGGTCAGCGTCGCCGAGCCCTCGACCGGGCTGGAGGCGGCACCGGGAATCGGCACAGCAACGCCGGCGTTCTTGCCGGCCTCGGCAGGCCCGTGGAAATGGGCGGCGGTGGCGGGGCCGGACAGGCCGGAATAGGTGACCTTCCAGGACAGCTTCTTGCTGGCGGCATCGTAGTCGAGTTCGGCCGTTCCGGTGCCGCTGCTGGTGGTGGCGGGCACTTCGGATTTGCCGTCGAGCGTCGCCTTCAGTTTCTCCGCACTGGCCGGGGCGGCGAACGCAACGGCAGCTCCGAGTGCCAGTGTGGCAAAAACGGCTTTGGTCATGAGTCTCTCCCTGTTGACGCCTGATTGCTGTCAATCTCCAAACAGTACGTCTTGCAGTTTATTCCCGTATTACAGCCGGACCATCTAAAATATTCGTGGCTGGATCGGGCTCGGCATGCCCCTTAAGTTCGCGCGCTCACGATGGAATGTTTGAATGCTGCGACGAATGCTTCTTGCCGCCCTGATCGCCGCCGTCGCGGCGTTCGGCCTCTATTGGTGGTTGACCGTCCCGGCGGCGTTGGCCTTGCCGGCGACGACGCGCAACCCCGATCTCGCCAACGGGCAGGAGCTGTTCAACGCCGGCGGCTGCGCGTCATGTCATGCGGTGCCCAATCAGCCCGATCGCCTGCGGCTCGGCGGGGGCCTCGCGCTCGGCTCGCCGTTCGGGACGTTCTACGCTCCCAATATTTCTCCCGATCCGGCCGACGGCATCGGCCGGTGGAGCGAGGCTGATTTCGTCAACGCCGTGATGCGCGGCATCTCGCCCGCGGGCACGCACTACTTCCCGGCGTTTCCCTACACGTCCTATCATCTGGCCAATGTCGATGACGTCCGCGATCTCTTCGCCTATCTGAAGACGCTGCCGCCGGTGTCGGGCAGAGTGCGCGACCACGCGCTGCCGTTTCCGTTCAACATCCGCCGCAATGTCGGGATCTGGAAACTGCTGTTCATGGACACCGGGCCGTTCGTCGCGGACGCTTCACGCTCGCCGCAATGGAATCGCGGGGCCTATCTGGTGAACGGTTTCGGCCATTGCGCCGAATGCCACAGCCCGCGCAATCTGCTCGGCGGCATCGTCACGGCGCAGCGCTTCGCCGGCGGCCCCAATCCGGAAGGCGAGGGCTGGGTGCCGAACATCACCCAGCAGGGCATCGGCAGCTGGAGCGAGAAGGATATTGCCGATTTCCTCGAGACCGGCGACATGCCCGAGGGCGACAGCGCCTCGGGCGCCATGCGACCGGTGATCAAGAATCTGGCGCAACTGACCGCGGAAGATCGCGCCGCGATGGCCGCTTATCTGAAGTCGCTGCCCCCGGTTGAGGGGCCGCCGCGGCCGAAACGCAAGGAGGGCGGCTAGCGCTGCCAGCTTTAGCTCGCGCCGAACGCCTTGAAGGTGATGATGGTGAGCGTGTCCTGGATGCCCGGCAGCACCTGCACCTTCTCGTTGATGAAGTGGCCGATGTCGGTGTCCTTGTCGACGTAGAACTTCACCAGAAGGTCGTAATGGCCGGCCGTGGAGTAGATCTCGGAGGCGATCTCGGCTTCGGCAAGCGCATTGGCGACCGTATAGGACTGGCCGAGCTTGCATTTGATCTGGACGAAAAAGGGAACCATTGCAGTCACTCCGAAGGCGTATCTGACGGCTAATAGGCCAAAACCGGCCAGATTTGGCAAGCGAACTTGCTGGGCCGGGGAGCACGGCTGCAGCCAACCTTCGAGACGCCCGCCGGCCCTCGGGATGAGGTCGCATTTTGCGGCGAGATACCGAAACTCATGGTGAGGAACCTGCGGCGGCCGTCCTAGGTGGTGACGACCGCCGCGGCGAACGCATCCCTGATGCGCTGGGCGAGCTCGACCTTGCGATAGGGCTTGGTCAGAAGGACCGATTGCGCATGGGCGCGGCCCTGCTCGACCAGGGTGTCCAGCGCGTAGCCCGAGGTGTACAGGACCGGCAGACCGGGACGAATGCGCCGGGCCTGATCGGCGAGCTCCCAGCCGCTCATGCCGCCCGGCATCACGATATCGGTGAACAGCATGTCGATGCTGGGGTCGGTGCGCAGCAGCTGCAGCGCCTCCTTGCCGTTGACCGCGGCAACGACGCGATATCCGAGAGCTTCGACCCTGCGAATGGCGGAGGAGCGGACGAACGGATCGTCCTCGGCGACCAGGATCGTCTCGTATCCGCGCGGCGCTGAGTCCTCGCCGTCCGAAAGATCGGTCAGTGAGTGTCCCGCCTCGGTGCGCGGCAGGTAGATCCGGACCGTCGTTCCAAGGTCCGTCTCGCTGTAGATCGAGACATGGCCATTGGATTGTTTTGCGAAGCCGTAGACCATGCTGAGGCCGAGGCCCGAGCCCTTGCCGACTTCCTTGGTGGTGAAGAACGGCTCGAACGCGCGCTCGATGATATCAGGCGTCATGCCTTCGCCGTCGTCGGTGACCGAGATCAACGCGTAGCTGCCGGATGCCACTTCAGGGTGAAGGGCGCGATAGTCGTCGTCGATCGCGGCCAGCTCGGTGCTCAGCGTCAGATGTCCTCCGGCCGGCATGGCATCCTGGGCGTTGAGCGCAAGGTTCAGCACGGCGGATTCGAGCTGGGCGCGGTCCGCAAAGGCCATGATCGTGCCGGGCCCGGAGGTCGTCCGGATCTCGATGTTTTCGCGCAAGGTGCGCTTGAGCAGCTTGAACATGGACTCCAGCAGGCCGCGGCAATCGATCGTCTGAGGCTGCAGCAGCTGGCGGCGGCTGAATGCGAGCAGTCGCTGCGTCAGCTCAGCGCCCCGTTCGCCCGAGAGGCAAATATCCTCGGAGAACCGCCGCAGGTCGGGCCTGGCCTTGAGCTGCTCGCTCAGATGCTCGGCGTTGCCGATGATGACCGTCAGCAGATTGTTGAAGTCATGGGCGATTCCGCCGGAGAGCTGGCCGACCGTCTCCATCTTCTGCGCCTGCTGCAGCTGCTGCTCGGTCAGCTTGCGCATGGTCAGGTCGTGGACGATGCCGACGAAGATCAGTTCGCCATCCTGCCGCGCCTTGCCGACCGACACGTCCATCGCAAAGGTCGATCCGTCCTTGCGCAGGCCGATGGCCTCGCCGGCGGTCGCGAAATGTCCTGCGTGGCCGTCGCGCACGGCGCCCGCCTCGGGCATCAGCATCCTGACGCTCCGGTTCATCACCTCGTCGGCGCGGTAGCCGAACAATCGCTCGCAGGCCGGATTGAACAGCAGGATGCGGTCCTGCGCATCGAACAGCATGACCCCATCGACCGCGGTCTCGACGATTGCGGTGAGGCGCGTCACGCTCTCGCGCATTGCGCGCTGTGCGTCGCTTACCTGCTGGAGCAGCAGCGTCGCGTCCCGGCTCTTGATTTCCTCTTCCTCGAGCGCGGCCTGGACCTGCCGGAGCTCGAACGGGGAGGGAATCGCCAGGATCTTCGGCAGCAGCGGCCAGAGCGCGCCGGCCGTGACCACGGAAGCGACCGCGGTCATCGCCTTGACGATGCCCTCGATGCCATAGACCGGAACCCAGAGGGTGTAGATCGACAGCACATGGGTGAGACCGCACGCCATGATGAAGATCGCGAACGCCCAGTAGACCCAGCCGAACTTGAGATCGCGCCGCTTGGTGACGAGGATGGCGAGGGCAAACGGGATCGAGAAATAGGCGACGGCGATGCAGGCGTCGGAGACGACGTGAAGCCAGATCAGCTCGGGCTCCCACAACAGGCAGATGCCGTGCGGCGAAAGCATCGACGAGTCGAGGAGACGTTCGAAAAAGGCCCACATGGTTCCACCCCGGGGGACGTGCGGGCCGGGGCCGGCCCGCAACATTGGTGTCGCTGGACGATTCCACCGCCTAGACTCGCACTCATCGGTGTGAACGCCAAGGGGCAGCCTCAAGGCTATGGCAAGACTCCGTTTTGCAGGCCCATGCCGCGCCCGATCGCGTTCACTTGATTCGCAAAGGCCTGCCCCCGTCGCGAATCACCCCCGCCAGCGCTTGCTGGCGTTCCACGGTCGCGCTAGGACAGGCGATGTAGGACAGGCTATGGCGGTGTCCGTATCAACCAGATGTATCCCGCGATGACGACCCCGGTCGCACTCACCATCGCCGGCTCGGATTCGAGTGGCGGCGCCGGCATCCAGGCCGACCTCAAGACCTTTGCCGCGCTCGGCGTCTATGGCGCCTCTGCCATCACGGCGCTGACGGCGCAGAACACCAGGGGCGTCACCGGCATTCACGCGGTGCCCGCCGAGTTCGTCACCGCGCAGATCGACTCCGTGTTCTCCGACCTCGACATCGGCGCGGTGAAGATCGGCATGGTGGCGCAGGCTGCCAGCATCGATGCGATTGCGGCCGCGCTGTCGCGCTGGAAGCCGGGGCATGTGGTGCTCGATCCCGTGATGGTGGCGACATCGGGCGATCGCCTGCTGGCGTCCGAGGCCGTCGATGCTCTGCGCATCAGGCTGATGCCGCTGGCCTCGGTGATCACGCCGAACCTGCCGGAGGCCGCGGCGCTGCTCGGCGAGCCGGTCGCGGCAAGCGAGGCCGAGATCGAAAGCCAGGGGCGCCGGCTGCTGGCGCTGGGCTGCCGCGCGGTCCTGATCAAGGGCGGGCACGGCGAGGGCGCCGAGAGCATCGACTATCTCGTTGATGCCCGGAAAACGATTGCGCTTGCCGCGCCGCGCATTGCCACGCGCAACACCCATGGCACCGGCTGCTCGCTGTCCTCGGCGGTCGCGGCCGGGCTCGCCAGGGGCGAAGCTCTCGAGCCGGCCGTGCGCAATGCCAAGGCCTGGATCAGCGCCGCGATCGCAGCCGCCGACCGTTTCAGCGTCGGTCACGGCCACGGGCCGATCCACCATTTCCACAGGTTTTACTGACGCTGCCGGGAGTGTGCACCAGCGGTGCGCAGAACCGCTGCCGTTTTTCCGTTCAGGACAGTCCGTGCGGCGGCCCGTTTCACCCTCCCCTGGAGGGGGAGGGTCGGCTCACATTGAGCGCAGCGAAAATGTGAGACGGGGTGGGGTGACGGTCTCTCCGCAACCAACAGTGCCCGTGTTGAGAGATCACCCCACCCCGCTCGCGCTGCGCGCGATCGACCGTCCCCCTCCAGGGGAGGGTAAGAGCCGACCGGGGCAAATTTCATCATCCTCGTTGCCGTTCCGCGGTTCCGGTAGCCGCTGCCGTGCCATGTCGCCTGATTGTCGCATGCGACTGATATTCGCAGGGAGGGCGAGGCAAGGCGTGATTCGTATTTGAAGGTGCCTCAAAGGTTCAATTGGTCATCCCCCTGTCACGGGACATTGTTACAGGCTGGCGCATGGGAAGTTACGATGTGAGTGACGAGAGCCCCGAGCGGCGCTTTCGCACGTTGTTCATCTCCGACGTTCATCTCGGAGCCCGCGGTTCTCAAGCCGACCTTCTGCTCGACTTCCTGCGTTACCATGATGCCGACACGATCTACCTCGTCGGCGACATCGTCGACGGCTGGGCGTTGAAGTCGAGCTGGCACTGGCCGCAGTCGCATAACGACCTCGTCCAGAAGCTTTTGCGCAAGGCGCGCAAGGGCGCCAAGGTCATCTACATCCCCGGCAATCACGACGAGTTCCTGCGCAATTATTACGGCACGCATTTCGGCGGCATCGACGTCGTCGAGAACACCGTCCACACCGGCGTGGACGGCAAGCGTTATCTCGTCATCCACGGCGACATCTTCGATCTCGTGGTGCAGAACGCGCGCTGGCTCGCCCATCTCGGCGACAAGGCCTACGACTTCGCGATCCAGATGAATCGCTTCGTCAACTTCTTCCGGCGCATGTTCAAGGTGCCCTATTGGTCGCTGTCGCAATGGGCCAAGCAGAAGGTCAAGAACGCCGTCAACTATATCGGCGCGTTCGAGCAGGCGCTCGCCGCCGAGGCGCGGCGCCACGACGCCGACGGCGTGATCTGCGGCCACATCCACTACGCGGTGATCCGCGACGAGGCCGGCATCCGCTACATGAATTGCGGCGACTGGGTCGAGAGCTGTACCGCGCTGGTCGAACACGACGACGGCCATTTCGAGATCATCACCTGGGCGGACCATTTGCAGAAGCCGGCGGAAGTTCCGCAGGTCGCAGCACGAGCTGCATGACGAGAGCTGAATGATGCGCATCCTGGTCGCGACCGACGCCTGGCACCCGCAAGTCAACGGTGTGGTTCGGACGCTGACCAAGCTCGCTGACGCCGCCGAGACGCTTCGCGTCGAAGGTCTTGGCGTCACGTTCACGTTCCTGACGCCGCAATCGTTCCGCACCTTCGCGATGCCAAGCTATCGCGACGTGCGGCTGGCGATGCCGCGTCCCGCCAGAATCGCGAAGCTGATCGAGGATGCGCGCCCGGACAGCATCCACATCGCGACCGAAGGGCCGATCGGCCTGATGGTCCGCCGCTACTGCCGCCAGCGCAAGCTGCCGTTCACGACCAGCTTCCACACCCGCTTTCCCGAATATGTCCGCGCCCGCGTGCCGGTTCCGGGCTCGCTGATCTGGCGGGCGCTGCGCCGCTTCCATGCGCCCAGCCGCGCCGTGATGGCGGCAACGCCTGCGCTCGCCCGCGAGCTCGGCGAACGCGGCTTTGACAACGTGGTGCTGTGGCCGCGCGGCGTCGACACCCAGCTGTTTCATCCCCGCGCCATCGACCTCTGCCTGCCGGCGCCGGTGTTCCTGTCGGTCGGCCGGGTCGCGGTGGAGAAGAATCTCGAGGCGTTCCTCGACCTCGATCTGCCCGGCACCAAGGTCATCGTCGGCGACGGCCCGGCGCGTGCCTCGCTCGAAGAAGCCTATCCCGATGCGATCTTCCTCGGCGAGAAGCACGGCGATGCGCTGGCGGAA
Organism: Bradyrhizobium sp. 14AA; assembly: GCF_054185205.1. NCBI lineage: Bacteria > Pseudomonadati > Pseudomonadota > Alphaproteobacteria > Hyphomicrobiales > Nitrobacteraceae > Bradyrhizobium > Bradyrhizobium sp. 14AA. The sequence continues at coordinate 282,747 of NZ_JAVAYM010000005.1, forward strand.
ATCTATGCGGCCGCCGACGTGTTCGTATTCCCCAGCAAGACCGACACGTTCGGCCTGGTCCTGCTGGAAGCGCTCGCGAGCGGCCTGCCGGTGGCCGCCTTCCCGGTGAAGGGACCCCGCGACGTGATCGGCGATGCCCCGGTCGGCGCCCTCGATCACGACCTGCGCAACGCCTGCTTCGCCGCGCTCGGCGTCTCCCGGCAGGACTGCGTCGCGTTCGCCGCCAATTACACCGGGAAGCCTCGGCCCGGGCGTTCGTGGACAGTATCCAGGCGGTTGGGGCCGTGCTGCCCGGCCGGACCGGCGCGGAACAGCCGCGCTTCGTCGCCTGAGAGGCAAAATCCTCTCGCGGAGGTGTCTTGCCCGGGCCTCATCGGCCGCGATAACATTCCGCCATGACCGAACAGCTCCTCCCGATCGGCCCTGCCGACATCGATGCCGCAGCGCGCGTAATCGCGCCCTACGCCATCCGCACCCCGCTGTTGTCCTTTCCCGTGCTCAATGAGCGCGTCGGTGCCAAAGTGTTCCTGAAGCCGGAGATGCTCCAGCGCACCGGCTCCTTCAAGTTCCGCGGCGCCTTCAACAAGGTGTTCTCGATCCCGCAGGACAAGCGCGCCGGCGGCGTCGTCGCGTTCTCCTCCGGCAACCACGCCCAGGGCGTGGCGGCCGCGGCAAAGATCCTCGACATGCAGGCGACCATCGTGATGCCTGCGGATGCGCCGCTGTCGAAGCGCGAGCGCACCAAATCCTACGGCGCCGAAGTCGTGCTCTACGATCGCGACCGCGACGACCGCGAAGCGATCTCGCGCGGCATCGCCGAGAAGCGCGGCGCGACGCTGGTCAGGCCCTATGACGATCCCTTCGTGATCGCGGGGCAGGGCACCGCCGGCCGCGAGATCGCGGAGGACATGGCAACGCTGGGCCTCAGCCCCGACATCGTGGTGGCGCCGGCCTCCGGCGGGGGCCTGATCGCGGGCGTCGCAACGGCCGTGAAGGCGCGCTATCCGCTAGCCGAGATCGTGGTGGCCGAGCCCGAGGCATTCGACGATCACGGCATTTCGCTGACCGCCGGCCATCGCGAACCGCATCCGCCCGCGGGCCGCACCATCTGCGACGCGCTGATGGCGCTGATCCCCGGCGAGATGACGTTTGCGATCAACAGCAAGCTGCTCGCGCGTGGCGTGACGGCATCAGACAAGGAAGTCGGCGCCGCCGTCGCCTTTGCCTATCGCGAGCTGAAGCTGGTGGTCGAGCCGGGCGGCGCCGTGGGCCTCGCTGCGCTGCTTGCGGGACGTCTCGACGTTGCCGGAAAGAACGTCGTCATTGTGCTGTCGGGCGGCAACGTGGATGCCGATCTGTTCGCCGAGCTGGTGGCCTAATCTTCGGGGAGGCTGGCACTGCAGCGTAGCCTCGTTCTAGAGACCCGCGAGGGCCAAATAGAGATTGTCGATGAGCCGACATATTCGTTCGGCTCCGCGGATCATCTGCGAAAGTACGATGCGGAAATCCGTCTTGACGGCGCTGATCTCAACTCCGTTCACGGAGTGAAGGCCGACGGGAAGTGGTCCGCGGTCTTTGCCGCCAGCGGAGGGCGTTCTGGCATCCATCAACACTCCGCCGTCGAAGTGGATCGTCATCTATATCTCGCGGTGGGTGACCGAGTGGTCTGCTTGGACCTTGCGACAGGTTCGAGGGCGTGGTCGCGACGCGTTGATCCGGCGACATGCTTCGGCGTGTATTGGGATCGCCCTCACGAAGCGCTCATATCCCACGGTGAAGTACAGATTTCTCGTCTGTCCCTGACAGGCGATGAGATTTGGAGTGCAACAGGCGCAGACATTTTCTCGGAAGGGTTCAGATGCCTGGCTAACGGCATTGAGGTCATCGATTTCAATCGATCAGTGTACCTTTTTGACTATCGCAGCGGTGCGGTTCTAGCCGGCCCGTAGAGCTTCATACCACGAAGATGAAGAGGGGGCAGAGCGTTTCCGCTCTGCCCCCTGTGTCGTTGTACGGCTCGCCGCGATTAGTGCATGAAGCCGCGGTGATTGTTGCCGCCGCCCATGCTCGGGGCCTGGTTCATCGACTGGCGGAAGTTGTTGCCGCTATTGCTGACCGTGCGGTTGGTCGTGTTGAGCTGCGGGCGGTTGTTCTGCTGGTTCTGGACCTGCACCTTGTTCACCGGGTTGTTGTTGAGCTTCACGATGCCGGTGTTGCCGTTATTGACGCGGATCGGGTTGTTCTGCGTCTGGACAGGCTTCACGTCGACATTCGTGCCGCCCTTGCCGACATTCACCGGCATGCTCACGATCTTGCCAGGAGTGCCGTTGGTCGAGCCTTTGGTCGTGCCGTTGCCGGTGCCGGCATTGTTGCCGCCGGTCTGCGTGTTGTTGGTCGCGGGCAAGGTCACGATTTTGCCGATGCCGCCGTTGTTGTTGGTCGTGTTGGTCGGCGCGGGCAGGGTGACGATCTTGCCCGGGGTCTGCGACGGCGTGCCGTTCGGCTGGGTGTTGCCGGCCGGGAGGTTGCCGACCTGACCATTGACCTGACCATTGATCTGGCCGCCATTGCCGAGCTTGCCGATGACGTTGCCGTCGACAGGCTTCTGCACGACCGGAAGGTTGCCGCCCATCTGGCCGCCACCATTACCCTGCTGCAAGGGCATGTATTTGGGCTGGCCGAGATTGCCGATCTTGAAGGTCGGGGCAATGTTCTGCGGCGCCAGGAACTTGGTCGCCTGCATCAGGGGGACCAGCTTCGGCTGCGCTGCGAGCTTCAGCGCGGACACAGCATAGGGGCTGCTGCCGTAGCTGTCGTAGAAGGTCTGGTAGCCGAGCGGCGAGTTCGCGAGCACCGCCTTGTGCCAGGCCTGCGAGATCAGGAGGTTCGAGAGCAGCCAGCGGATGTGGTCGCACAGCGGGTCGTGCGGATACATCTGGATGAACTCCTGATAGTATTCCGGCCGGCCCTCGGACACGACGTAGTCATAGGCCTGGCGGGTCGAGCGGCTCGGCAGGTTGGCGGCCATCTGCACGACCGGCGTGCTCACCGGTGCGCGGTTGGCGGCCACGGCGGTGTCGCCGAAGAAGGTGAAGTCTGACGTGAGCGAGGAGCTCTCCCACGGGATCTGCGCGCCGCTGGTGGTCTGGTTCACTTCGAGACGCACGCGCTTGAACAGCTGTTCGATCGGCACGTTGGGCTCGCGTGCGACGTTCAGGAAGGCCTGCGTATAGGGGCTGTGGCCGCCGGTGCCGTCGAGCGCTTCCGCGCCCGGTGCGGTCGAGTAACCGACGATCGAGCCGTTCGGCGCATCGACGATGGCAAGGCCGCGGCCGGCGTCGTTCACGCTCGGGAACGGGTTGTTGCGGCAGGCGTCGAGGATGACGATGCGCATCCGGCTCGGGATCGTCTCCAGCGTCGACATCACGTCGACCAGACGCACCGAGTTGTTGACGAGCTCGGTCTGGCTCGACACCTTGGCGTCGACGGGAACGAGATAGTTCTCGCCGGCGAGCTGTACGCCGTGACCGGCATAATAGACCATCGCCACCGTGTTCGGACCACGCGCGGACACTTTAGCGGAGAAGTCCTGCACCACGCGGAGCATGTCGTTCTGGGTCAGGTCGGTCGCAGCGACCACCTCGAAGCCGGCCGAATTCAGGAACTTCGCCATCGACTGGGCGTCGTTGTCGGGGTTTTCGAGCTGCGGCGCATTCTGGTAGTTCGAATTGCCGATCACCAGCGCGACCCGCTGCTCCGGGCCTTGCAGTGCGGTGGGGGCCGGCTGGACCGGGGCGACTTGCGCGGAAACAGGGCCGCAGGCGAAGCCAAACAGGCTTCCCAACAGACCCGCAGTCATCAGGAAAGGCTTTAGGCGGAACATGGCGTGCTCCTTTGGCACTGATCTCGATGCGAGATTGGTTGCGAGGAAGCTTGGCCGCGTTCGAGGGCGTGGTCCGTGATCGCCATCACCATGGTAGGCTGCGTGATCTGAATCACGCTTGGAACCCTGTCATGGTGAGCACATGCTGAAATCGATCGATCCGATCCTGACGCCCGACCTGCTCTGGCTGCTCGCCGCCATGGGCCATGGCGACGACCTCGTTTTCGTCGACGCCAATCATCCCGCAACCCGCATTGCGCAGAGCACGACGTCGCAGCGCCTGATCCGGTTGCCGGGCATGAGCATGGAGACCGCCATGCGCGCCATCATGTCGGTGTATCCGCTCGACGATTTCGATCCCGATCCGGTGCGCGTGATGATGCCGGTCGACGATCCCGATCGCGTGCCCGACGTGCAGCGCGCGGTGCTCGCCGAGATCGGGCGTGCCGTTGGCCGCGCCGTTGCGCCCGGCAAGCTCTCGCGGCCGGATTTCTATCGCGCAGCGGCGATGGGCTTTGGTGTCGTGCAGGTCGGCGACAGCAGGGGTTATGGATGCTTCCTGATCAGGAAGGGCGTGATCAGCTAGGGTGGCTGCGTTCGATCGACGCACGGCTTGACGCAAAGCGGATGCGATCATCGTGTGCGATGATCCTGTGCATGGCGACGATCAGCCTGCACTCGAATTTGAATGGCCTTCGAACAGGCGAGCGTCTATGGTCGATCGATGTCTCGCCTTGTGTGTCTATTCGTTGCTGTCATCCTGTCGCTGCTGCCGGCTGTCGCGCCCGCCGAGCCCGTGCAAAAGCGTCCCAAGCCGGTCTGGAAGGGCTACGGCTTCCTGCCGGGCTATCGTCAGCCGTTGAGCAACAGCATTCCGCTCTACAAGCAGAAGGACGCGATGCGGCGCCTCGCGCGCAACGACCGCCGTCACTGGTACATCGACCCGGTTCCGCAATATTACCGCTGGGACGGCGAGTGGCACTATTTCGGCCGCCCCGGCTTCGGCGGCGGCCGCTACAACGGCGGCAGTTTTGGTCCGTGCTGGACGCGCACGCCGATCGGCGCGGTGTGGAATTGCGGGTGATGGGGCGGGCGGCGCTCAGGGGAAGCTTTGGACGACCTCGATCAAGCCGACGATCGCGGCATTGAACGCATCGAGCTCGTCGGCCGGAATCCAGTACTCCAGATGTGAGCGCCCGCCGGCCTCCTGTACGTCGTATTTCGCGATGAAGTCGCGCTTGACCGCAAAGCGCGTCACGAAGCCCGAGCCGCTCGCCGGAACATTCCAGTCGCGCGCGATCTTGACGGCGTAGTCCTCGGTCAGCACCGGGTAGAAGATCGGCTGGTCCGGCAGGCGCGGCGGAAACGCGCGCATGCCGGATTGCTGGATCAGCTCCAGTTCTTTCGGTCCAACGGGACGCCAAAGGGTGAGGGTGTCTGAGGTGGAGGGCATGGTTGTGATGACCGGGTTCTAGTGAGTTCCTACATACACTGATGCGTTCCTCCGCTCGATTACCGCGGTGATAGAGTGACGCTCGCTGCTCAGTTCCGTCATTGCGAGCGCAGCGAAGCAATCCAGAATCCCTCCGCGGAAAGACTCTGGATTGCTCGCTGCGCTCGCAATGATGTTGTGGCGACAAGCGCACCCTTACGAGAAGAACGCGATCTTCTCGGCCTGGGTCATGCGGCGGATCGGTGCGAGCGGGTCGTTGGCCGGCGCGCGGGGCTTCTGCAGGATGCCGCTGGCGAGGATGGTGGCGCCGAGCGAGGGCTCGGGCAAGGACGCGGACATGGACGCCGACAGGGGCGAGGGCATGGGCAGCGTTGTCGCCGGTGCCGCGGCGAATGTTGCCGTGGCGGCCATGGCCGGGGCCGGCTGCTCCATCACTTCGGCGGCGGCCTCGGCAATGGCGTCGGTGAGGCGCGCGAGCGAGTCCATCGCGATCGGCGCGTCGGCGACGGGCTCTTCCGCGACCGCAGCGACGACCGGCTCAGGTGCGATCGGCTCCGGCATCTCCATTGCAATCGGGGCGGCGACGTCCGCGGCGATCGGTTCGGGAACGGCCGCTTCCATCTCGACCGGCTCGATGATCTCGTCGAACTCCGGATCGGGCGCGGCCATCTCCAGCGCAATGGCCTCGAGGATGGCTTCGTCCTCGGCTTCCGCCGCGGCGTCGAGCGAGAACTCGTCGGTCACCTCCGCGAACGCGGCGGGTTCGGCGACCTCCTCTTCGGGCGCGGGGCTTTCGAGAGGGATCTGGCTCTCGGCAGCGATCTCCGGTGCGATGGCGACGTCCATCGCCTGCTCGGTCGCGGCGAACGCGTCAGCGGCGAGGGACGTCTCAACGGCGGCTTCGGGCGCGCCAGCCTCGGCGATGTCCTGCGGCGGCTCCGTAAAAGCCACGGGCGCTTCGCTTGTCATCGCCGCGGGCGCGGTCTCGACAGGCGGAGCTTCCGCGACGGGCGGCGGCGCCTCCTGCACCGGCGCCGGGGAAGGATGCACCGCCGCTTGCGGCACCGTGTCGCCGTCAGCGTCGGTCTGGTCGACCCGATCCCTCAAGAGATCGAAGGCGACCTTGAGCTCGACGCGGGGGTCGATGGTCGAAATCTGGCCGCAGGCGGCCTCGATCGAGGCGAGCTGCGAATCAATGAGGTCGCAGATTCGCCCGTCGGCGCCGATCTCGCGCCAGCGCCAGGAGATCTCCTTGATGATGCGCACGCCGCGCGGGATCGCGGCGAGGCTCGCCTCGATCGCCGCGGGATCGAACGCCGCGATGGCGATCGTCTCGGCCTCGCGGATGGCGCGGCGGATCTCCACCAGCGCCTCGGGCAGACGGTCCTCGACGACGGGTTGTCGCTGTGCCGCAAGGGTTTCTTCGATCTTCGCGACCGCATCGAGCACCATGCGCGTGTCGGCGTTGCGGTTGCGCTTGGCGTATTCGCCGAGGAACCAGCGGCCGCGCGCGGTCTCCATGAAGGCTTCGCGGATCGCGTCGTAATCCTGCTCGTTCGGCTCGGCCGCGCGGGCAGACATGGGCGAAAGGGCGAATGCTTCGTTGGCCATGACAATCTCGTCGCGCAAATCAGTGCGCGTTACAGTAACGATCACCACGATATCGACCGAATCGCAATTGGTTTGATGGCACCCGAATCACAAATCCCCACACCAGCGGCCGTGAAGCGGCGATTCGCCGTGAGCCTCGCCTTGTTCTACTCGGCGTTCTTCGCGGTCCTGGGCACGCATATGCCCTTCTTCCCGGTGTGGCTGAAGGCGATCGGCATCGACGCGGCCTGGATCGGCCTCATCAACGCGCTGCCGGCGATCACGCGCTTCACCACGCTGCCGCAGATCACCGCCTTTGCCGAAAGGCGACATGCCATTCGCGCCGGCATCATGGTGTCGGTGCTGGCGACGGCGATCGGATTTGCAGCCGTCGGCCTGCAGCAGCAGCCGCTGGCGCTGTTCCTGATCTACGCGCTGACCTGCATGATGTGGACGCCGACGATGCCGCTGACCGATGCCTATGCGCTGCGCGGCGTCGCCCGCTACGGACTCGACTACGGACCGTTGCGGCTGTGGGGCTCGGCGGCGTTCGCCGCCGGATCGCTCGCCTGCGGCTATCTCGTCGACAGCATCGCGCCGCGCGACCTGATCTGGGTCATCGTCGCGTGGGCCGTCGTTGCGGTGCTCGCCAGCCTGCGCTTGCGGCCGCTCGACGACCTCAGGCGGCGGACGACGGGGACGCATGCCGGCAAGGCGCTGCTGCGCGATGCCGGCTTCTGGGCCGTGATCGCCTCGGCGGCGTTGATCCAGAGCAGCCACATCGCCTTCTACACGTTCTCGGCCATCAACTGGCAGCTCCATGGCCTTAGTGGGCTGACGATCGCGGGCCTGTGGACGCTGGGCGTGATCGCAGAGATCGTCGTCTTCGCGCTGTCGCCGCGCTTCTCGCTGCATCCGTCCACGCTGATGGCGATCGGCGGCGTGAGCGCCGTGCTGCGCTGGATCGTCACCGCCAGCGAGCCGCCGCTCGCGCTGCTCGCGATCGTCCAGCTCGGCCACGGCCTCAGCTTCGGCATGACCATCCTCGGCACCATGAATCTCCTGGTGCAGCGCGTGCCCTCGCATCAGATCGCGCGCGGGCAGGGCTATTACGCCGCCTGCAACGGGCTGCTGGGCGCTGCGACCTCGATCGCGTCAGGCGCGATCTATGCCCGCTTTGGCGAGGGTGTGTACTACGTCATGGCGGGGATGGCCGCGGCCGGCGCGCTGGTGATCTGGTCGGCGCGGCACCGGCTGAAGGCTCATCCCCAGAGCGAGGACTCCGGCGGATAGACCAGGCTGTCGTCATAGCGCAGGGCGTGATCACGATCGCGCGCCAGCAGTAGCGGGCCGTCGAGATCGACGAAGCGCGCCTGCGGCGTCACCAGCATCGCGGGGGCCATCGACAGCGAGGTCGCGACCATGCAGCCGATCATGATCTCGAAGCCGAGTGCCTGCGCGGCATCCGCCATGGCCAGCGCCTCGGTGAGGCCGCCGGTCTTGTCGAGCTTGATGTTGACGGCGTCGTAGCGATCCCGCAACGGGGCGAGCGAGTTGCGGTCGTGCACGCTCTCGTCGGCGCAGACCATCAGCGGCCGCTTGATCCGCGCCAGCGCCTCGTCCTTGCCTGCCGGCAGCGGCTGCTCCACCAGGGTGACGCCGGCGGCGTCGCAGGCGGCGAGATTGTGCGCCAGATTGGCCTCGGTCCAGGATTCGTTGGCGTCGACGATCAGCTCGGACTCGGGCGCAGCCTTGCGCACCGCGGCGATCCGCTCAGGATCACCGTCGCCGCCGAGCTTGATCTTGAGCAGCGGCCGGTGCGCGGCCCTGGCGGTCGCGGCCGCCATGGCCTCGGGCGTACCTAACGAAATCGTGTAGGCCGTGGTGCGCTCGCCCGGCACCGGGCGGTCGAGCAGCTTCCAGGCCCGCAAGCCCGTCGCCTTGGCCTCCAGATCGATCAGGGCGCTATCCAGCGCGTTGCGGGCAGCTCCAGGCGGCATGGCGGCCTGGAGGGCCTGCCGGGTGATCCCGTCCGCCACGGCGGCCTGCATGGCCTGGATGGCGGCAAGGGTCGCCTCCGGCGTCTCGCCATAGCGGGGATAGGGCACGCATTCGCCGCGGCCGGTCAGGCCATTCCGGCTCACTTCGGCCACGACCGTGACGGCCTCGGTCTTGGCGCCCCGGCTGATCGTGAAACTGCCGGCGATGGGAAAGCGCTCGATTCGCGCAATCAGGGCAGGAACTCTGCTGGAAGTCATTTTGAACTCTGGCGAAATCTGAACCTGCTGGTTACCTCTAGCAACTAACATTAACCAGTTGGGGATACCTTTTCTGGGTAAGGGCGCGTGCGCAACTATCTGATTCCATCTGTTTCTTGCGCCCCGGCGCGGGAGCGGACATCTTGAGCGGCGATCCGAAACTGGAACGGATTGCCAAGGGCAATGCGCTGGCACTCTGCGCCACGGGAACCTGGACCGCGAGCTTCGCGCCGGTCCTGGAGCGGATGGTGGCCGATGCCGAGAAGCTTGCCGGCGGCCCGCAAAGCATCTTCATCGACGTCTCCGAGGTCGCCAAGCTCGACACTTTCGGCGCCTGGCTGATCGAGCGGCTGCGCCGCAGCCTGACGCAAGGCGCGGTCGAGGCACAGATCGCGGGGCTGTCGGCCAATTATTCGAGCCTTGTGGACGAGGTGCGGCGGGTCCGGGCGACGCCCGTGATCGAGACCAGCACGATCACCATCACCGGCATGCTGGAGCAGATCGGCCGCGCCGTGGCCGGCGTCGGCGGCACCGTGGCAGGCCTGATCGACATGCTCGGCGCGGTGCTCGCGGCGGGCTTTCGTATCCTGATCCATCCGCGTTCGTTCCGCCTGACCTCGACCGTGCACCACATGGAGCAGGTCTGCTGGCGCGCGGTGCCGATCATCGTGCTGATCACCTTCCTGATCGGCTGCATCATCGCGCAACAGGGCATCTTCCATTTCCGCCGCTTCGGCGCCGACATCTTCGTCGTGGACATGCTCGGCGTCCTGGTGCTGCGCGAGATCGGCGTGCTGCTGGTCGCGATCATGGTCGCGGGCCGCTCGGGCAGCGCCTACACCGCCGAGCTCGGTTCGATGAAGATGCGCGAGGAGATCGACGCGCTGCGCACCATGGGCTTCGACCCGATCGAGGTGCTGGTGCTGCCGCGCATGCTGGCGCTGGTGCTGGCGCTGCCGATCCTGGCCTTCCTCGGCGCCATGGCCGCGCTCTATGGCGGCGGTCTCGTCGCCTGGCTCTATGGCGGCGTCGATCCCGAAGCCTTTTTGCTGCGCCTGCGCGATGCCATCTCGATCGATCATTTCATCGTCGGCATCGTGAAAGCGCCTGTCATGGCCGCCGTGATCGGCATCGTCGCCTGCGTCGAAGGGCTCGCCGTGCAGGGCAGCGCGGAATCGCTGGGACAACACACGACGGCCTCGGTGGTGAAGGGTATCTTCTTCGTCATCGTCATGGACGGCGTGTTCGCCATCTTCTTCGCCTCGATCGGGATGTGACGATGGCAAAAGAAGCTCAAAGCGAGATCCAAAATCCCATCATCCGCGTCCGCGACATCACCGTGCAGTTCGGCGCGACGCGCGTGCTCGATGGCCTCAACCTCGACGTCAAGCGTGGCGAGATCCTGGGCTTCGTCGGCCCTTCCGGCGCCGGCAAGTCGGTGCTGACGCGCACCATCATCGGCCTCGTGCCGAAGGTCGCGGGCTCCATCGAGGTGTTCGGCGTCGACCTCGATTCCTCCAATACGGCGCAGCGGCGCAACGTCGAGCGGCGCTGGGGCGTGCTGTTTCAGCAGGGCGCGCTGTTCTCCTCGCTCACCGTGCGGCAGAACATCCAGTTTCCGATGCGCGAATATCTCAGGGTCTCGCAGCGGCTGATGGACGAGATCACCATGGCCAAGCTCGCCATGGTCGGGCTCAAGCCTGAAGTCGCCGAGCGTTTCCCCTCGGAACTCTCGGGCGGCATGATCAAGCGCGTCGCGCTGGCGCGTGCACTCTCGCTCGATCCCGATCTCGTATTCCTGGACGAGCCGACCTCGGGTCTCGACCCGATCGGCGCCGGCGACTTCGACGAGCTGGTCAGAACGCTCCAGCGCACTTTGGGCCTGACGGTTTTCATGGTAACCCACGACCTCGACAGCCTTTACACTGCATGTGACCGCATCGCCGTTTTAGGGAACGGTAAGATCATTGCGGCAGGGTCGATCGCCGACATGCAGGCCTCGCAGCATCCCTGGCTGAGGCAGTATTTCCATGGCAAGCGCGCCCGCGCGGTCATGAGTTGAGTAGCCGGAGCACCTGATGGAAACGCGGGCGAATTACGTATTGATCGGGTCTTTCACGCTGGCGGTGATCGCCGCGGCGATCGGCTTCGTGCTCTGGTTCCAGTCGCTGCACACCACCAAGCAGCGCAGTCCCTTGCGCGTCGTGTTCGAAGGCCCGGCGGCGGGCCTGCGCAACGGCGGCAGCGTCAATTTCAACGGTATCAGGGTGGGTGAGGTGGTCTCGGTGAAGCTCGACAACCCGCGGCGGGTTGTCGCACTCGCCATGGTCGAGAACAACGCCCCGATCCGCAAGGACACCCTGGTCGGCCTCGAATTCCAGGGCCTGACCGGCGTCGCCGCCATCTCGCTCAAGGGCGGCGAGGAAGCTGCGCCTGCGCCGCCGCTCGACGAGGACGGCATCCCGACGCTGACGGCCGATCCCAACAAGCTCCAGGACGTCACCGAGGCGATCCGCGGCACGCTCCAGAACATCAACAAGATCGTCGCCGACAATCAGGAATCGGTGAAGAACTCGCTGAAGAATCTCGAGACCTTCACCAATTCGCTCGCGCGCAACTCGGAGAAGATCGACGGCGTGATGGCCAAGGTCGACGGCGTGATGCTCAAGGCCGACAGCCTCATGCTCGGCCTCAACACGCTGGCCGGCGGCAAGGACGGCGGTGAGCTGTTCCAGGCGGTGAAGTCGATCCGCGAACTCGCTGACGATTTCGACAAGCGCTCCGGCGCATTGATGACCGACGGCCGCCGCACCCTCGGCGACATCAGCCGCGCCGTGAACAATTTTGACCGCAACCCCACCCGCGTGCTGTTCGGCGCCAGTAACTCATCGCAAGCAGCCCCGCCGCCCGAGCCGCCGAAGCCGGCGGCGACTCCGGAGCGCCGGCGGCAATAGCTTCTCCGCTGTCGTCCTGGCGAAGGCCATGACCCATACCGCGAGGTCCATCGATTGCGTTCGGTGGGCGTACCGAACGACGAGTCTTCGCCAAACTTCTCCCTGGGGTTATGGGTCCTGGCCCCCCGCGCGCAATTGCGCGCTAGGCCAGGACGACACCGAATGCGTGGTCGAGCGTTCCGTTCTAATCGACAAGCCGTCTTCGTGGCCTGGATGGAGCGAAACGCGATCCGGGTCTTCTGAGCCCACAGATCTCTCCATTCATCATCGCGAGCGAAACAAAGCAATCCAGACTGTCTCCGGAGGGACAGCCTGGATTGCTTCGTCGCAAGAGCTCCTCGCAACGACGGTGCTTGTGGGGCCGCGATGAGGGTCCGAAAGCAACGCTTCACCCTAGCCGATACGAAAGTATGGGGGTCTGGCCGAGCCAAGGTAGGGGGAGGGGCTGGCCGTCATTGTCAGTTATATCGCGCTCAAGTCGCGCCCACGAAAAGGCGCGTCGACTTCACTCACAGGGGAGGCGAGCGTGATACGTCTGTTGCTGCTGTTGCCGTTCATCGGCCTGATGATCGTGCCGTTCTACAATATCCGGGAGCCGCATCTGTTCGGCTTCCCGTTCTTCTACTGGTATCAGCTCGCCTGGGTGCCGCTGACCTCGCTCCTCACCTACATCGTCTACAGGAGCGCGCGCCGTGCTGACTAATGTCGATAGCGCGGCATTCGCCGTATTCCTCGCACTGTTCGTCCTCGTCACCGGCATGGGCTTCGTCGCCTCGCGCTGGCGCAAGCCGGAGACGCTCGCCCATCTCGACGAGTGGGGTCTCGGCGGCCGCAAGTTCGGGACCTGGATCACTTGGTTCCTGGTCGGCGGCGACTTCTACACCGCCTACACCGTGATCGCCGTTCCTGCGCTGGTCTATGCGGTCGGCGCCTACGGCTTCTTCGCGCTGCCCTACACCATCATCGTCTATCCCTTCGTCTTCGCGGTGATGCCGGTGCTGTGGAAGGTCGCCAAGGAGCGCGGCTACGTCACCGCCGGCGACGTGGTGCGCGGCGCCTACGGATCGCGCGGGCTCGAGCTTGCCGTTGCGGCGACGGGCGTGCTTGCGACGATGCCCTACATCGCGCTGCAATTGATCGGCATGGAGGTGGCGATCAAGGCGCTGGGACTGACTGGTGAGGTGCCGCTCGTTCTCGCCTTCCTGGTGCTGGCGCTCTACACCTATTCGTCGGGCCTGCGCGCGCCGGCGCTGATCGCCTTCGTCAAGGACATCATGATCTACATCGTGGTGATCGCCGCGATCGCGATCGTGCCCTCGAAGCTTGGCGGCTACGGAGCGATCTTCACCGCGGCGGATGCGGCATTCGCAGCGAAAGGCTCCGGCGGCACCTTGTTGTCACCGGCGCAGATCCTGCCCTATGCGTCGCTGGCGCTGGGCTCGGCGCTCGCCGCCTTCATGTATCCGCACACGCTGACCGGCATCTTCGCGTCCTCGGGCGGCAACACCATCCGCAAGAATGCGATGATGCTGCCGGCCTACACGCTGCTGCTCGGCCTGCTGGCGCTGCTGGGCTACATGGGCCATGCGGCGGGCCTCAAGCTTGCCAGCAACAACGACGTCGTGCCCGAGCTGTTCAAGACGCTGTTCCCGAGCTGGTTCGCGGGCTTCGCGTTCGCGGCGATCGCGATCGGCGCGTTGGTGCCGGCCGCCGTCATGAGCATCGGCGCGGCCAATCTGTTCACCCGCAACTTCTGGAAGGTGTGGATCGATCCGAAGGTGACGCCGGCCGGTGAGGCGAAGGTTGCCAAGATCACCTCCATGCTGGTGAAGGTCGGCGCGCTGCTCGCCATCCTGTTGATGCCGACGCAGTTCGCGCTCGACCTGCAGCTGCTCGGGGGCCTCTGGATCCTGCAGACGCTGCCGGCGCTGGTGTTCGGTCTCTACCTGAACTGGTTCTCGAGCACGGCGCTGCTTGCCGGCTGGGCCGTCGGCCTTGCAGGCGGATCGTGGCTCGCCTGGTCGGATGGACTGAAGCCGCTGCACGGCATCGACTTCGGTGCCGGTCCGGTCGCGATCTACACGGGGCTCCTGGCGCTCGCGCTCAACATCGTGGTGGCCGTCGCGGTCAACCTGGTGCTCAAGCGCATGCCGCAGCAACGGCTGTCCCGCGAGGCAGCCTGAGGGACTGCCAGCGGCGGCCGGGGCTCCTCCGGCCGCCGCTCTCTCCGGAATGAATAACCTTTCATGCGATTGAAAACGCTCTAGTATCCGCCCGCGCCCCGGCCGCTCGCCGCGGGCGGATCAGACGGTCTCGGGTGAGGATATCTTGCAGGCGTGGTTCGTTCTTGCGGTCGCTGCCGGCTATGTGACCACGCTGTTCCTGGTTGCCTGGTGGGGCGACCGGCGGAGCGCCGGCGGACCGCTGGTCTCCCCAAACTCCTGGACGGCCGCGATCAGCTATTGCCTGACGCTTGCGGTCTACAACACCTCGTGGAGCTTTTACGGATCGGTCGGGCGTGCCGCCACCAGCGGACTGGACTTCGCCACGATCTATATCGGCCCGACCCTGGTGCTGCTGTTCGGGCAGAGGCTCCTCTCCAAGGTGATCGCGATCGCGAAGGCGCAGAACGTCACCTCGATCTCGGACTTCATCGCCGCGCGCTACGGCAAGAGCCAGGTGCTGGCGGCCTTCGTGACGCTCGCATCGCTGCTGGGTGTGCTTCCCTATATCGCGCTTCAGCTCAAGGCGGTCGGCAAGAGCTTCGACTATCTGATCCTGCAGCCTGAGCGCGCCGGCGGCGAGGCATTGCTGTTCTGGCAGGACTCGGCGTTCGGTGTGGCCGCGTCGATGGCGCTGTTTGCGATCGTGTTCGGCGTCCGGCACGTCCATGCCAGCGAGCATCATCGCGGCCTGATGCTCGCGATCGCGTTCGAGAGCGTCGTCAAGTTGCTCGCGTTCCTGATCGTCGCGCTGTTCGTGCTGTTCGGCCTGTCCGGCGGACCGGCCGTTCTGTTGTCACAGCTCCAGTCCGAGCCGCAACTGGCGGGGATTCTGGCCTTCGATCCGACGCAGCCGGTGTGGCCCGCGACGATCATCATCTCAGCCATCGCCTTCCTGTGCCTGCCGCAGGCGTTCCACGTCGCGGTCGTCGAGAACGAGAGCCCGGGCCACACGCGCACCGCAGCCTGGCTCTATCCGGCCTATCTTGCGCTGTTCAGCCTGCTGATCCTGCCGATCGCCGCGGCCGGGCTGACCCGGTTCGGCGCGATGATGGACCCCGACACCTACGTCATCTCGCTGCCGATCGCGGCGGATGCGAGCACCGTCAGCCTGATCGCCTTCCTCGGCGGCCTGTCGGCCGCCACCGGCATGGTGATCATGACATCAGTCGCGCTCAGCACCATGCTCTGCAACGACGTCATCATGCCGCTGTTGCTGCGCTCGCGGGTCTTCGGGCTGCGTGCGCAGAGCCGGCCGATGACGTCGGTGCTGGTCGCGGTACGCCGGCTCTCGATCCTCGGCATCCTGCTGCTCGCCTATCTGATGCACCGCCTGGTCAACCAATCCTATCCGCTCACCGTGATCGGCCTGTTGTCGTTCGTCGCGGTCGCGCAATTCGGCCCGGCGTTCGTCGGTGGGCTGTTCTGGCCGCGTGCCAACAAGACCGGCGCCTCGATCGGGATCGCAGCCGGATTTTGCATCTGGGCCTACACGCTGCTGCTCCCTTCGGCCGCGCCGCTGTGGCCTGGGATCGAGGAGATCGTTCGCCAGGGCCCGTGGCAGCTCGCCTGGCTCAAGCCGAACGCGCTGTTCGGTCTCGAAGGTATCGATCCGATCTCGCATGCCACGCTCTGGAGCCTCGGCGCCAATCTCGTCTGCTTCCTGCTGTTCTCGGCGCTCGGACGGCAATCGACCGTCGAGCGCAATCAGGCGGCCGCGTTCGCCGATGGCGTCGTCCGCGAAAAGATCCCGACGCTGTCGTCGCGCGTGGTGATCCGGCTCGACGATCTCCGGGCGCTGGCGCTGCGTTTTGTCGGCGCCGAGCGCGGCGCGGCGTCCTTCGACAGCTATCTTGCCGCTCGCATCTCCGGCACCGGGCCGCGCCTCGATCCGTCCGGGCTCGTCGATCTCGACTCGATCCGGTTCACCGAGAACCTGCTGGCCGGCGCGATCGGTGCGGCATCGGCGCGCGTGGTGATCGCGGCGTCACTGGAGGGACACTCGCTGTCGCGACGGGCGGCGATGGCGATGCTCGACGAAGCCTCGGAGGCGCTGCGCTTCAACCGCAGCCTCTTGCAGAGCACGCTCGAGAGCGTGCCGCAGGGCATTTGCGCATTCGATGCTGATTTCAACATCACGGCATGGAACGGCCGCTTCATCGCGCTCTTGGACCTGCCGCCGGATTTCGTGCGCGTGGGGCTTCCGCTGGCGGAGCTGATCGCCTTCAACGTCGAGCGCGGCGAATATGCCGCGTCCGAATTCGCTGCGCTCCTGGTCAATCGTAACGTCGCCACGCAGAGCTGGCCGTATCTTTACGAGCGCAAGCGGCCGGACGGCACGGTGCTCGAGATCGTCTACGACCGCGTCGCCGAAGGCGGCTATGTCTCGACCTACACCGACGTGACCGAGCGTCACCGTGCCGCGGAAGCCCTGCGACGCGCCAATGAGGGACTCGAGCTGCGCGTCCGCGAGCGGACCGAGGCGCTGGAGCAGGCCAAGGCGGAGGCCGAGCAGGCCAATCTCGGCAAGACCCGCTTCCTGGCGGCGGCCAGCCACGACCTGCTGCAGCCGCTGAACGCGGCCCGTCTGTTTCTGTCCGCGCTCGACGAGAGTCTGCATGCCTCGTCGCGAACAGATGATGCCAGCAAGGAGCGTACTCTGGCGAGCAGCGCGGTCACGGCGCTGCGCTCCACCGAGCACGTGCTCGACAGGCTGCTCGACATCTCCTCCTACGATGCCGGCGCCGTTCGCGCCGAGGTCTTCGACTTCCCGATCGCCGATCTCTTCGTGCAGTTGAATGTCGAGTTCTCGGCGATGGCACGCGAGCGCGGGCTCGCCTTCCGCGTCGTCGATTGCCGCCTCGCGGTGTGCAGCGATCCGCATCTCTTGCGCCGCATCTTGCAAAACCTGCTCTCGAACGCGCTTCGCTACACGCCCAGAGGACGTATCCTGCTCGGCTGCCGGCGGCAGGGCGGCGCGCTGCGCATCGAGGTCTGGGATACCGGCGTCGGGATCGCGGCCGAGGACCAGAAGCGCATCTTCGAGGAGTTCCAGCGCCTCGCGCCCGGATCGGACAAGGGATTGGGGCTGGGGCTCGCCATCGTCGATCGCGTATCGCGGCTGCTGGGCCATGCGGTCGACGTCCGTTCGCGTCCGGGATACGGCTCGTGCTTTGCCGTCACGGTGCCGCTTGCGCGCGAGCCGGGCAGGCCGCTTCAGCGCAGTCCGGCGATTGCCGCGCCGGCGGCGGCGGCGGCGGAACGGCCACTGACGATCCTGTGCCTCGACAACGATACGGCCATCCTCGATGGCCTCAAAGCGCTGCTCGGCGGCTGGGGACATCGCGTGCTGGTCGCCGCTGACGCCGCCGGCGCGATGACTACGGCGGCGGCTGATGCGCCGGACGTCGTGCTGCTCGACTACCATCTCGATGGCGGCCGCAGCGGCTTGGACTTTCTCGACGATCTCAGGCAGAAGGCGGGCCGCGAGGTCCGCGCGCTGGTCGTCACCGGCGATCGCAGCGAGGCGGTGCGCGAGGAGGCGAGGGCGCGCGGCTGCGAGATCCTGTCGAAGCCGGTCAAGCCGGCGGCCCTGCGGCGCTTCCTCGGCAGCGAAGCCTTGAGCCGGCAGTTCGGGACGAAACAGAGGACTTCCTGACAATGCGCATCCTGATCGGCGACGATCATCCGCTGGTGCAGGCTGCCTTGCGCAGCGCGCTGTCGGCCGTGCTGCCCGATCTCGACATCATTGCCTGCCAGTCGCTGGACGAGGCGATCGGCGTGCTGACGGCGCAGTCCGGCGAGATCGACCTGATCCTCTGGGACCTGACCATGCCGGGCATCCAGGGATTTGCCGCCTTGTTCATCCTGTCGGCACAATTCCCGACGGTGCCGGTGGCGATCATCTCGGCCCGGCAGGACGCCACCACGATCCGCCGCGCCATCGCCTATGGCGCATCCGGCTACATTCCGAAATCGCTCGGCCTGCCCGAGATGGCGGAGGCGATCACCAGGATCCTCGCCGGTGAAATCTGGATGCCGCCGAATGTCGGCGGCCGCGGCTCGATCCAGAGCGCCGATGTCGAGCTCGCCGCGCGCATGGCCTCGCTGTCGGCGCAGCAGCTGCGCATTCTCGCGATGATCGTGGAGGGCAAGCTCAACAAGCAGATCGCGGGCGAGCTCGACATCGCCGAGCAGACCGTGAAGGGCCATGTCTCGACGATCCTGCGCAAGCTCGGCGTCGGCTCGCGCACCCAGGCCGCAGTCCTCGCCGAGCGGCTGTCATTCGGCCAGCCCGGCGCCACCTGAGCTTCTCCTGCAAAACAAAAACGGAGGCCGCGAGGCCTCCGTCTTCATTGTGCGATTAGTGAGCCTTGCCGCTTACCCCAGCCGCCCCGCCGCATGCGCGAGCAGCGTGTACACCAGGCCCGTTTCCGAGGTCAGGTGGCTGCGCAGCTCCTGCGGGCCGCGGCCGTCGCGGGCGACTTCGTCGAGCAGGCGTTCGAACTCGGCGACGTAGCGGTCGACCGTGCCCTTGAAGTTGCGGTCGGCGCGGTACTTGCGGGAGACCTCGTCGAAGGCCTTCTGGCCGGCGGGCGTGTAGAGGCGCTTGGTGAAGGCCTTGTTCTCGCCGCGCTGGTAGCGGTCCCACATCTCGGCCGCGAGGTTGCGGTCCATCAGCCGGCCGATGTCGAGCGACAGCGATTCCAGCGGATTGCCGCTGCTCTGCGGGGCCTGCGGCTGCTGCGGAGCGGGGGCAGCGCGGCCACGCGGAGCCTCACGACCGGTCGGCGCGCCCTGGTTGGCGTCCGTGCGGTTCAAGAGGTCCGACAGCCAGCCGTCACGGCCCTGGTCGTTGCCCGCGGGCGCGACCGGCGGCGCTTCGGTGCGGCGCGAGGGTGCCGGCATGCCGAGGTCCGGCGGCGGCAGCGTCGAGGCGCTACCGGTGTCGCGCATGCGGGTCTCGGCAACCCGACTGCCCGCAGTTGCCATCATCGGCTCTTCCTGGCGCTGGACGGCGACGGAAGCGCGGCCCGCCGTGGAGACGTCGAGGCCACGGCCGTGCTGGGCCACGATGCGGTTCAGCTCGGCGAGGGCCTCGATCTGGTCGACGATGACCTTGCGCATCTGCGCAGTGCTCTCGGCGGCCTCCTGCGGCATCTCGAGCACGCCGCGGCGCAGCTCGTTGCGGGTGGCTTCGAGCTCGTTGTGCATCTCGAAGGCCATCTGCTTCATGCTGGAGACGAGGTTGGTGAAGCGCTCGGTCGACTGCTTGAACATCGTGTCCGCCTCGTCCGTGGTCTGGCGGTAGATGTCGTGCATGGCCTCGACGGTCTGGCGGTGCTCCTCCTCGGACGCCGCGCGCACCGCCTCGAACTGGCGGGTGATCGCGGCGGAACCTGCGCCGGCGGTCTCCGCGACGACGCGGGCGATGTCGCGGGCACGCTCTTCGGCGGCGGCCAGCGATTCATCGAGCAGGCCGGTGAAGCGCGACAGGCGCTGGTCGAGATCGGCCGTGCGCAGGTCGATCGTGGTGACGAGCGATTCCAGCGCCTGCTTGCGCTCGGCGAGCGAGGCGGTGGTGTTCTTGTTGCTCTGCTCGACGACCTGCGCGGCATCGACGAGCGCCTTGCCGTGGGCGTCGAACTGGGTCGACAGCTCGCCGAGATCCTGGAGCGCCTTCGTGGTCTTTGAATTGAACACGTTGAGCTGGTCTTCCAGGTTCTGCGTCGCCGCGCCGTTGCGCGAGGTGACGTCGTTCATCGCCGAGACGAAGTCGGCGACACGCGTCACCAGCGCGCGCTCGAGCGAGTTGAGGTTGTCGTGCGCACCGGTCAGCACCTCCTGCAGGAGGATGTTGCCTTCGCGCAGGCGCTCGAACAGGGCGACCGTGTCGGTGCGCAGGATCTTGCTGGTTTCCTGCATCTCGGTGACGGCCGCGATCGAGACCTGGCGCGACTGGTCGATCGCCGAACGCGAGGCTTGCTCGAGGTCCTTGAGCGACTTGCCGACCGCGCTGGTGGCGATCTCGCTCGCCGCGTTGATGGTGCGGGCGACTTCCGAGCCGTTGCCCATCATGGTCTGCGAGAACGCATGGCCGCGCGTCTCGATCGACTTCAGCGCGTCGGAGGTGACGCGGTCGATGTCGAGCGTGAGCTGGCTGGTCTTCGAGCCGATCGCATCGACCAGCGCGCCGCGCTTGGAGTCGATCATGTTCGACAGGCGGTCGGCCTGCTGCTGCACATAGGTGACGATCTCGTCGGTCTTGCCGGTCATGGCCTGGCCGAAGCTAGAGCTGGCGGCGAGCACCGAGCGCTCGACGTCGGCCGAGCTGGTCTTGACCCGCGAGCTCGCCTCGTTGGAGGCGGAGATCAGCGCGTTCTGGGCGTTGAGCGCGCTGGTCTGGATGTCGTTGGTCGCGTTCGCGGTGGCCGCGCTCAGCGCACGCTCGATCTCGGTCGAGATCGTGCGGATCTGGCTCGCGGCATCCGCCGAGGTCGAGGTCAGCGAGGTCTGGGCCTCACGCGCGCTGTTGAGGATGGTCGAGGCGGTGTCGGCGCCGACCGCGGTCAGCGTGCGCTCGATGTCCGTGGTCAGCGACTTGATCTGGCTTGCCGCCTCGGTGGAGGCGGAGATCAGCGTGCCCTGGGCCTCGCGCACGCCGCCGGTGAGCGCCTCGATGGTGGCGCCGCCGGCGGTCGCCAGCGCGCGCTGCATCTCGGCCGCGAGCGAACGGACCTGGCCGGTTTGTTCTGCGGAGACAGCAAGAAGAGTGCTCTGGGCGTCGCGGGCGCTGGTGGTGATCGTCTCGGCGGTGGTCTGGCCGACCTGCGAGAGCGAACGATGCACTTCGGCCGCGAGCGACTTGACCTGGCTCGCCGCATCCGAGGATGCCGTGACCAGCGTGCTCTGGGCTTCGCGGGCGCCGGCCGTGATGGTCTCGGCCGTCGCGGTGCCCGCCATCGAGAGCGAGCGCTGCACGTCAGAGGACAGCGCCTTGATCTGGTTGGCGGTCTCGCTCGAGGCCGCGATCAGCGCGCTCTGCGCATCGCGGGCACCGGCGGTGATCGATTCCGCCGTTGTGGTGCCGGCCATCGACAGCGAGCGCTGCACGTCGGCGGTGAGCGTCTTGACGTGGTTGGCCGCGTCCGAAGAGGCGGTGACGAGCGTGGTCTGCACCTCGCGGGCGCCGGCCAGGATCGAGGCTGCGGTGGCGGAACCGGCCGCCGACAGCGTGCGTTCGACGTCGGTCGCGAGGCCCTTGATCTGGTTGGAAGCATCGCCCGAGGCGGCGACCAGCGTCGACTGCGCCTCGCGGGCGCTGCTCAGGATCGAGTTCGCGGCACCGGTGCCGACCGCGGTCAGCGCACGCTCGACCTCGGAGGAGGTCATCTTGAGCTGGGCGTTGACGTCGGAGGAGACCGTCATCAGCGACTGCTGCGCGGTGCGCGCACCGGTCTGGATGGTCTCGCTGGTGTTGACGACGAGGTTGGTGAGCGAGCGCTCGGCGTCCTCGACATGCGAGCGGATCGCGGTCGAGATCATCTCGGCGCGGGACATCATGTCCTCGCTGGCCTGGCGGCCGCTGCTCTCGATGCGGCCGGCGACGGCTTCGACGCGCGAGCCGAGCAGGTCCTCGAACTGCGCCACGCGCACGTCGATGTCGTTGGCGACCGAGCCGACCTTGGTTTCGATGGCCTGATGGATGTCCTGGAAGCGCGCCGTGACCGTGTCGGTCAGATGCGTGCTGCGGCCGTCGATGACCTCGGTGACGCCGGTGATGCGGCGGTCGACCGCCTCGATCGCCTGGGCGGTGCCGTCTGTGAGCGTCGAGGTCAGCAGGGTGAGGCGCGTGTCGATCGACTGCACGGCCTGCGAGGCGCCGTTCGTCAGCGCGGTGGTCAGGTAGGTGAGGCGGGTATCGATGGACTCGAGCGCCTGCGAGGCGCCGCCGGTGAGCGTCGTCGTGAGGTGCGTCAGCCGCGTGTCGATCGACTGGATGGTCTGCGATGCGCCATCCGTCAGCGACGTCGTGAGGTGGGTGAGGCGTGAGTCGATGGACTCGACGGCCTGCGTGGCTCCGTCGGTGAGCGACGTCGTCAGATGGGTGAGGCGGGAGTCGATCGACTGGATCGCCTGCGCGGCACCGTCGGTCAGCGTCGTGGCGAGCGTGTTGAGGCGTCCGTCGATGGTCTCGGTCACCGACGTCGCGCGGGTGTCGAACGACTGCTCGAGCGCCGCGACGCGGCCGCCGAACTGGTTGTCGAAGGCCTTGATGTGGCCTTCGATCGTGCTGTCGAGGCCGGCGATCTTGCCGTTCAGCGAGGCATCGAGGTTGGTGACGCGTTCGCCGATCGTGTTCTCGAACTGCACCAGCCGCTGGTCGAGCACGGCCGTGATCTCGCCGCCGTTCGAGGTGAAGCGGGTGTCGAAATTGTCGACATAGGTCTTCAGCGACTCGTGGATGTCCTCCGTGCGCTGGCCCATGCGCTCGACGATCTCGCCGCCGAACGTCTTCACGGTGCGGTCGAACTCCGAGATGTGGCGGGTGATCAGCGCGCCCAGCGTGCCGGAATCGCGGGCGAACTTCTCGACCAGCTCGGTGCCCTGGTTCTTCACCAGCTCGTCGAAGGCGCTCATCTGCAGCGACAGCGAGTCGTGCGCGGTCTCGGTCTGGCTGACGACCTTGGCGACGAGGGTGTTGACGGTGGCGTCGAGCGCCTCGCTCGCCTTGTCGCCGCTCGTCATGATGTGGTTGGCGAGGCGGCTGCCGGCGTCGTCGATCTTGGCGGAGAGGTCGTTGGAGCGCAGCTCGAGCTCGAGCAGCAGGGAGTCCGACGAGTTCTTCAGGCTGTCGTGCACCTGCTCGGTGCGCTCGGAGATGCCGTCGACGATCGCGGCGGAGCGCTGCTCGAACTCGCCGGTGATGCGGTCGATGCGCTCGTTCAGCATTTCGTGGACGCGGTCGGCGAGGTCGACGAACTCGTCGTGGACGTGGCCGGTCTTGAAGTTGAGGCTGGTGGTCAGCCGCTCGCTGGCGTCGAGCACGGCGCGCGTGGTCTCGTTGCTGGCCTCCTCGAGGCGGTCGAGCAGGTCGCCGCCGCGCTCGCCGAGCGCCAGGATCATGTTGTCGCCGGCATTGCTCAGCGCGCCGGTGATGTGGGCGCCGCGCTCTTCCAGCGCGCCGGTGATGGACTTGGCGACCTCGTCGACGCGCGAGGCGATTGCGTCCGAGATCAGCGCGATGTCGTGGCGCAGGTCGATCTGCACGCCGGAGATGGCGCTGCGGACCTGCTCGGCCTGGCCGACCAGGTTGTCGCGCTGATGCGCGATGTCCTGGAGCAGGGCGCGGATGCGCACCTCGTTGTCGGAATAGGCGCGTTCGAGCGCGGCGACCTCGTTGGCGACCAGCGTCTCGAGTTCGCCGGCGCGCGCAATGGCGCGCTCGATGCCGTCGCCCATCGCCGCGACCTCGCGGCGGATGGCCTGGCCGACGGTGACCATGGAATCGGAGGCCGAACCTTCCGGCTCGGAGAAGCGGATCGCCAC
Source organism: Bradyrhizobium sp. 14AA (assembly GCF_054185205.1). Lineage (NCBI taxonomy): Bacteria > Pseudomonadati > Pseudomonadota > Alphaproteobacteria > Hyphomicrobiales > Nitrobacteraceae > Bradyrhizobium > Bradyrhizobium sp. 14AA. Next base: position 306,656 of record NZ_JAVAYM010000005.1, read on the forward strand.
CTGCGCCATCGCTTGGGCAACCGAGCTCATCTGCTGGCCACGCCAGACCAGGCTGGCCAGGAAGTAGAACAGCATGATGGGCGCGAAGAACATGGTGATGAGGCCGGCAATGGCCAGCACGCCGCCGCTCTGGCCCATGGCGGCCTGGATCGAGGGCAGGAAGCCGACCGTCAGCGCGGCGCAAGCGGCCAGCCAGATGACGGTAAAGATCGTTGCGCCGGTGTAGACGCTGCGGGCAGGGCGTCCCGTCTGAAGCGCCTGGAGCAGCTGGCCGATGGTCTCGCGGTCGTCGTTGGCGGCGCGGCGCGCGGCGCGCGGCTCTTCGATCGGCTCGAACACCGCCCGTTCGTTGGCGGCGGGGCGCGGCTCGAAGCTCGGCTCGTCAAAGATCGGGGACGCCGGCGGGGCCACCGGAGGCGTCTCGTTGCGCATCGAGGCGTTGCGGCTGGTGTCCGCAGCGGTGTCGCTGATGTTCAGGGCTTCCTGGATCGCAGAAAGCGCAACTTCTGTGGGGTCTTTGACCTTTTTCGGAGTGTTCGCCATGTTCAGTCCGAGCCCTCGTTACTTGTACGCGTCCCCCCGCGAGCCCTGCGCGCTACGCAAGCCCACAGACCGGATGATTATGCCGCTTGCGCGGATCTCCGAGCCGTCCCCACCCGGACGGCTTGTCCGCCAATTTCCGCAACATCCTATTGGCAGAGCGTCGCGAATGAAATGCCTGCGATTAAGACAATCTTAATCATCGTTAACAGGATCGAGCCGTAACGCCTTAGCAACAAATGCAATTCTCCACCGAACCCGGCCGATTGCGGCAACTTTTCGTCAATAAGCAGGCGGATTTACGTAAAACGGACCAAACATTTCGTTAACCATTTCCATGCTTGGGTGGGGTGAACCGAGCCGCCGGACCGGCGGAACCGTCGCGCGATGCCGGGGCCTGCGCCATGACGCCTGAACTGCAACGGATGGACTGGATGCCCTCGCCCCCGCTTGCACCCATCGACAGCCCGCTCGACCTCGATCACCTCTCCCGGATGACGCTCGGCGATGCCGAACTGGAACAGGAAGTGCTCGCAATGTTCGCCGAGCAGGCGGTCCGCCTGATCGCGGCGATGGCGGCACTGCCGGCCGAGGCCGGCGCGCTTGCCCACAAGCTCAAGGGTTCGGCGCGCGGCATCGGCGCCTTTGCGGTGGCGGATGCCGCAGCCAGCCTCGAGATCGCGATCCAGACCGGCCATAACCGGCCCCACGCCTTCGCCGCGCTGAAAGAGGCGGTGGCCGAGGCCCGCATGGCCATCGAGGCGATCCTGAAGTCCTAGGGTCCGTAACCTCCGCAGGATGCGGGTGGCTAGTCTTTTGTTTTGACGCGTTTTCTTCACGCCGGCCGGGATCCGCCCGGCTCGAAAACGCTATGGCGCCGGGCTGATCGACCCGTTATAGGACAGCCCGGACCCTCCTTCATTCCCAACATCGCGGCAGCACGAGCACACATGGCCAAGATTCACTTTGTCGACCACAAGGGCGAAACCCGCACCGTGGAAGTCGAGAACGGCGCGACCGTGATGGAAGCCGCCATCCGCAACAGCATTCCGGGCATCGAGGCCGAATGCGGCGGCGCCTGTGCCTGCGCGACCTGCCACGTCTATGTCGACGAAGCCTGGCGCGAGAAGGTCGGCAGCCCGACGCCGATGGAAGAGGACATGCTCGACTTCGGTTTCGACGTGCGCCCGAATTCGCGGCTGTCCTGCCAGATCAAGGTCTCCGATGAGCTCGACGGGCTCGTTGTGGGGACGCCGGAACGCCAGGCCTGATCTTCCCCGACTATATCAAGCGCTCGGCGGCGCGACCTCGATGCCGCGCTTGTGCCAGGGTCTGAGCTTCTCGACGATCTCGGCGGTGAGCGGTGCTGGCCGCCGCGTCGCCTCGTCGAGCATGACGCCGACCGATGTCGCCGACGCGATGCACTTTCCTTGCGAGAACACGACCTGCTCGAAGGTCACTGACGTTCGTCCGAGCTTGACCACGCCGAGGCCGAGCTCGATCGTGTTCGGCCAGTGCAGCTCGGCACGGAAATGGATGTCGAGCCGCACCATGATCCAGGCGAGGCCCGGCGGCGTCAGCCCGTATTCCGGGCTCTTCATCAGCGTCACACGGCCGGTCTCGAAATAGGTTGCGTAGACCGCGTTGTTGACGTGCTGGTTGGGATCGAGATCGCCGAAGCGGACGTTGTCACCGAGGCGATAGGGGTAGTCTTCCAGGCGCGGCGTCGTATCGAGGCGGCTTGGTGCGTTCACCGATTGATCTCCGTCATATCCTTGCTCGTTACAACCCAGTTATCCTGACCCGGCAAGTGGGCGCGGCTGCGGGGCGCTCCCGCTTTTATGCCTTCCCTGATCCACCCCCGTTGGCTAGACAGGCAGGGTCACCTCTGCCCGCCGGGCGCCGTCCAACCGATAACGACCGATAAAGAGACGACATGAGCGACGTGATCAAAACCGATGTGCTGATTATTGGCGCCGGCCCCTGCGGTCTGTTCGCCGCCTTCGAGCTTGGCCTTCTCGACATGAAGACGCATTTCGTCGACATCCTCGACAAGGTCGGCGGCCAGTGCGCCGAGCTCTATCCGGAAAAGCCGATCTACGACATTCCCGGCATTCCGCAGGTCTCCGGCCAGGGCCTCACCGATGCGCTGATGGAGCAGATCAAGCCGTTCCATCCGACCTTCCATCTCGGCGAGATGATCGAGACCGTCGAGAAGATCGGCGATCCCCTGTTTCGCTGCACCACGGACGCCGGCAAGGTGTTCGAATGCAAGGTGCTGGTGATCGCGGCCGGCGGCGGCTCGTTCCAGCCCAAGCGTCCGCCGGTGCCGGGCATCGAAGCCTATGAAGGCACCTCGGTGCATTACGCCGTGCGCAAGATGGAGACGTTCCGCGACAAGAACGTGCTGATCGTCGGCGGTGGCGATTCCGCGCTCGACTGGACGCTCAATCTGCATCCGCTCGCCAAGCGCATCACGCTGCTGCATCGCCGCGACGATTTTCGCGCCGCGCCCCACAGCGTCGAGCAGATGCGCGCGCTGGTGGCCGCCGGCAAGATGGATCTGCGGCTCGGCCAGGTTACCGCGCTCTCCGGCGCCGCCGGCCAGCTGACCGGCGCTACCGTCAAGGGCAACGACAACAACGTCAGCGAAATCGCCTGCGACACCATGCTGCCGTTCTTCGGACTGACCATGAAGCTCGGCCCGGTCGCGAATTGGGGCATTGCGCTGGAGAACAATCTGGTGCCGGTCGAGACGTCGGCGTTCGAGACCAACGTGCCAGGCATCTTCGCCATTGGCGACATCAACACCTATCCCGGCAAGATCAAGCTGATCCTGTGCGGCTTCCACGAGGGCGCGCTGATGTCGCAAAAAGCCCATCGCTACGTCTATCCGGATAAGCGGCTCGTGTTCCAGTACACGACCTCGTCGTCCAGCCTGCAAAAGAAGCTCGGAGTCAACTGACGGGATGCAGCGGGGAGGCGATGCCCCATGTTTCTGGTGCTGGAACCGTTCGCGAAATCGCCGTAGTCTGCGGCCATTCCAGTCGCGGGTTAGCAAGGTGATCATAATGCGGAATCTCTTTTCCAGCTTTCGGCTGCTCTCGCTCCTCGCGCTGTTGCTCGGCGCGGCGAGCCAGGCTGCGGCGCAAGTCCCGGCTGCGGCACCGGCCCAGCCGACCGCCGCGGGCCTCTGGCAGAAGGTCGAAGACGGCAAGACGGTGGGATGGTTCCTTTTCATCGACCACAACGGCGTCTTCGAGGGCGTCATCGCCAAGACCTTTCCGCGCCCCGGCGACGACCCGAACGAGGCCTGCACGAAATGCACGGACGATCGCAAGAACGCGCCGGTGCTCGGGCTCTCTTTCATCCGCGACATGAAGCGCGACGGTTTGAAGTATGACGGCGGCAACGTGGTCAATCCGCGCGACGGCAACATCTGGAAGGCCAAGATGACGGTGAGCCCTGATGGCCAGACGCTGACCATGCGCGGCTTCCTCGGTATTTCGCTGTTCGGCAAGGACGAGACCTGGACGCGCCTGCCCGACGCCAACATCGCCCAGGTCGATCCCGCCATCGTCGCCAAATATCTTCCTGCGCAGGCCCCTGCGGCGGCGACGAAACCGGCGTCCGCGCCTGCGGCCAAGAAGGGCGGCGCGATGATGGCGCCGGCACCGAAGCAGTAGGCTTGCAGCGGCCTCTTGTCGCCCGCATGAGCGAAGCGATATGCGGGGCCGCTTTTCCCTGATATCGCTGCGCTCAGCCGGGCTACGAGACCATCAATACGTCCGCGCCTTCCTGCACGGCGCATAGAAGGTGCCGTTGTTGGCGACGACCCGCTCCAGGCACTGCCGGGGATCGGTGATCTCGCCATCGACCTGAAAATAATAGGCCTGTGTACCAAGGCTAAGGACGTAATGTCCCGGCGGAAGCTCGAGTTCTGAATCGCCGGTGTGAAGCTCATGCATTTCCGGTTTCCCCGGAATCGGCGACACCCGGAACGGGTAGGCGAAGTTGCGGATCACCCCGACATCGTCTCCGCCACCGAGCGCCTTGCCGGCGGCGTCGGTCGAAAACTCTCTGGCGATCTTCGCGACGACCCGAACCTCGACGCGCTCGGGAATCACGTTCGCGGCGTCGCGACGGAAGACGATGAACTTCAGGCGGCCGTTCGTCAGACGCGGCCGATCGGGCTTCCTGAACTCCGGCGAAATCGCGATCCGCATGTCCGGCGCCATCACGCCGATCGCGCTCAACTCCGCCAGCGATTTGTCGTCGATCAAGGCGTAGATGCCGTAGTCGGTCGGAAGCACGCGCGTTGGGGCAGGCGCGGCGGGAGTGACCATTTCCGGCTTGGCGACCGTGATCGTCGTCTCCGGCTTGGGCGCAACCAGTGCGATCTCCGGGGGCTGCGACGAAATCAGCCGGCGCAGCGCGGCGATGTTGTCTCGCTGCGAGACGATGACAATGACGACGCCGGCGGCAAGCAGGATGGCCGCCGTACGCTTGATCACCGGGAGAAGCGGGCCCGAGATCGCGGGCAGCTTGCTGCGGGACGTCCCGATCCCTGATCGCAGAACGCTGGCATCGCCGGACATCAGAACGCCGCCAGTCTCCCTGGACGAGGTGAGTTGCTGCGGCGGCAGGCGCTCCAGTGGCGCCTCTTCACGCGAGAATTTCTCGACCTCCTCGATGGCGACCTCGAGCGCCCGCTTCATCTGGTCGATGTTCCTGGCGTCGGCGTAGGTGAACTGCTCCTGGAGCTTGTAGCGGGCGAGGTCGTAGACCATCTGCCGCCTGGCTTCCGCGTCGTCCTTCATGGTCTCGAGCATGCGCGAAATCACCAGCGCAAACTGCACCTCGTTTGCGGGCAAATCGGTCGCGTCCTGCTGGCCAGGGAGCAACTCTCTCGAACTCATAGCGCTGCCGGTCCAATGCCAGTCACGCCGTCACCTGATTCTCTAATCGAAACAGCCGGTTAAACAATGCGATAAGGTTTCGCCGCCACGTTCGTACACGTTGAGGTGCGACAAGAAAAGCCTCGAAAATGCGCGGCAAAAATCGCCGGTGCGCAGAACATGCAGGACGCGCCTGCCGATGTGGGCAACAGCGTGCGGCAGTAGTTCTCCGGAATGCGCGCTGGCGCCGGATTTGCATAGCTGTCGCAAAGCTGCTGGGGAACGAGTCGCCGTCTCACCGCCTGCCGCCCCGGTGCGAGAGGCGAACGGTGGCGCCTGTCCCTCGCGGCGCTGACTTCGATCCGCGGGAAGACAACATGACACTTGCAAGACCGTGTGCGGCGACGCTGCTCGGCCTGACGGTGCTGCTGGCGACATCTGCGCTGGCGCGCGACGACGGGCGCTACGCCAACTCGCCGCTCAAACCCTGGTTCGAGAGCCTGCACAGCGAGTACGGGCAGTGCTGCTCGGATGCCGACGGCTACGTGGTCGCCGACGTCGATTGGGAATCCGACAAGGGGCGTTACCGCGTGCATCTCGACGGTGAATGGGTGGTCGTGCCAGAGGGAGCCGTGATCACCGAGCCAAACAAGATCGGCCGCACCATGGTGTGGAAGCACTATGTCGACGGTCACCCGCGGGTGCGCTGCTTCATGCCGGGCAGCATGACGTAGGCTCAGTCGTTCGCGGCAAGGCGCATCGTCAATCGGTCAGCACGACGATCTTGCCGCCGGCCGCATTCGCGTCCATGCAGCGGTGAGCTCCCACGATCTCCGTGAGGCGAAAGACCCGCCCGACCTGGACGCGAAGCGCGCCTGCTTCGATCTGCCGTACCAGCTCCTGCAGCGGCGTCTGCATGAAGTCGCCGGGCCCGCCGGAATAGACCGTGAGGTTGACGGCGTTGGGGATGACGTCCATCGGACTGAATTGATCGAACCACCATTTGTCTCCGACCATCCCCGTCATGCAGACGACGCCGTTCGCCCGCGCGCATTGCAGGGAGTCCGCCAGCGTGGTCGTGCCGACGAGCTCGAGCACCTTGTCGACGCCGCCACTGCTCGCAGCCTTGACCTGTTCGGCGATCCGGCCGTCGTCGATCACGGCAAGGTTCGCTCCAACGGAGCGGATCAGCTCCGCGCGTGCAGGGTTGCGCGTGGTGGAGATCACCTCGGCGCCGTGCTTGCTCGCGATCGCCGCGGCCGCAAGCCCGACCGAGGTCGTCCCGCCGCGGATCAGAAGTCGCTCGCCTCGCTTGAGCTGCAAGGCGGTGAACAGCGAACCCCAGGCGGTCTGGAGCATCTCGGGCAGTGCGCCGAGCGTCTCCCAGGGCAGAGTGGTTTCGAGTAACTGGACCTGCGCGGCCGGTACGCAAACATATTCCGCGTAGCCGCCGTCGAACTGCCGTCCCATGCCGCCCATGGCCGTCGCGACAATCTGGCCCTTGCGAAACCGGCCACCCGGCGCCTCCTCGACGAGGCCGACCGCCTCGATGCCAAGCACGCGCGGGAAGCTCACGCCCGGCGACAGCCCGCGCCGGGTGAAGAGTTCGGACCGGTTGAGGCCGAAGGCCTTGACGCGAATGAGAACCTGATCCGGAGCAGGCGTCGGCACGGGCCGGCTCTCGATGCGGAGCACCTCCGGTCCGCCGGGTTCGCGTATCACTGCTGCTTTCATCTGGGTCATGGCATGAAAATCCTGCGCGGTCTGCCGAATGACTTGCAGGAGAAGGTGCGAAGATTCAAGCGCAGGTTTCGGCGCATGCTCCGGGACAGCAAGGCAGGTCGTCGTCCCGCGTTTCGGGGGCGAAGTGATGATCAGCTCCCGGTTCTGCGTGCGGCCATGATCGCCTGAATGATCGCTGCTTCATGTCGGGCAGCGTGACGTAGAGTTCGTCGCTAGAATTTGTACGTCACGCTGCCGAGCACCGTGCGGCCGATGCCGAGGAAGCAATCGCCGCGCGCCAAACATGTGGTGAGATGGCGCTTGTCGAAGAGATTGCTGGCGTTGACCTGAAGCCGCCAGGGGCCGTTGTCGTAACGAACCATCGCATCGAACAGGGTGTAGTCGGGCGTGCGGATGGTGTCGGTGCCGTCCCAGGACTGGCCGATATAGCGCACGCCGCCGCCGAGCGTGACGCCAGGCAGGCCGAGCAGAGTGAGGCGGTATTTCGCCCAGAGCGAAGCCTGGTGATCCGGCACGGTCTCGACATGCTTGCCGGAATTGTCGCCGCTCTCCACGCGGGCGTCGAGGTAGGTGTAGGCGCCGATCAGATCGAGCTCCGGCGTGACGCGCGTCAGCACCTCGAGTTCGGCGCCGCGGATGCGGACCTTGCCGGTCTGGATCGAGAACATCGGATTGTCGGGGTCATTGGCCAGCCGGTTGCGTTCGGTGGTGTCGAAGATCGCGCCGTTGATCGCATTGCCCGGCGTCGGATTGTACTTGAAGCCGAGCTCGACCATCTCGCCGCGCTGCGGCGCGCAGACCCCCGTCGCGCAGACACCGCTGCCGAACACCGGGTTGAACGATTGTGCATAGGTCACGTAGGGCGTGACGCCGAACGGCAGCTCGTACATCAGTGCGGCGCGGCCCGTGGTCGCCTGGTAATTTTCGATCGGAGAGCCCTGCGTGTCACTGGTGACGTAGTCGTGGCGCAGGCCGAGCACTGCGAGCCACGGTCCGAGCCGCAACTGGTCCTGGGCGTAGAGGCCGAGCTGGCTCTGGCGAAGATCGGGCTCGGGAGACATCGTCGGCGCGGTCACGCCGCGGTAGACCGGGGCGTAGAGATCGAACGGCGTTGGATCTGTGGCGAAGCCTGATTGCGCGCGTTCCCTGAACTCGCGGTAGTCGGCGCCGAACAGCACCTTGTGCGCGACCGGCCCGGTGTGCAATTTCAGCTCGGCATTGCTGTCCGAGGTCAGGCTGTCCTTGGTCGTCGCGCGGCTCCATACGCTGCGTGCCACGGTGCGTCGGCTGGAATCGAGGAACGGATAATCCGGATTGCTTGGATCGACGAAGTTCAGATCCGGCCACGTCGACCGGTAGATGCCCTCGACATGGGCGTAACGCAGATTCTGCCGGATCTTCAGGCCGTCGCTGAAGCTGTGCTCGAACAGGCTGCTGATCGCGCCAGTCTCGGTCTGATATTTGTCGAAGCCAGGCTCACCGGCAAAGCGCTGCACCGGAATGAAGCCGTTGGGGCCGGCAAACAGCGTGCCCTCATGCGGTAGAAACGCCGTGGAGGAACCGGTCGTGTCCTTTTGATAGGTGCCGAGCACGGTCCAGCTCGTGTTGTTGGTCGGCCGCCAGGTCAGCGACGGTGCGATCAGGATGCGGTCGTCCTTGACATAGTCCGTCTGGGTGTTGCTGTCGCGGAACACGCCAATGAAGCGATAGAGCCACTCGCCGTCCTTGGTCAGCTTTCCCGTGGAGTCGAGCTGCACCTGCTTGCGGTTGAAGCTGCCATATTGCACGCCGATCTCGTTGGCGGCCTCCGCCTGCGGGCGCTTCGAGATCAGGTTCAACAGGCCTGCCGTCGAGGTATCGCCGTAGAGCACGGAAGAGGGGCCGCGCAAGACCTCGATGCGCTCCAGCGTATAGGGCTCGGGCCGCCATTCGTTGAAGTTGTTGGTGTTCACCATGCGCGTGCCGTCGAGATAGATGTTCGGGTCCTGGCCGCGGATGCGCGGATAGTCGCCGCGCGTGTCGGCGCCGTAGGCGTCGGCGAACACGCCGGGGACATAGCGCAGCGCTTCCTGAACGGTGGTCGCGCCCTGGTCGGTGACGCGATCCGCGGTCACCACGCTGATCGATTGCGGCGTCTCGCGCAGCGGCGTGTCGGTCTTGGTGCCGGTGCCGCTGCGGGTCGCGACATAGCCCTGAACCGGGCTTGTCGCGGTCTCCGTGCCCGCGCCGGCCGCCGGCGCATCGGCGTTCGACGGCGCATGCTGGGCCTGACGACGGCGACTTGCCGCCTGCGCGGTCTGCCGGGAGCGAGGCGGACGTGTCCGTGCCGCCGGCCGCGACGATGACTGCACGACGACGGCGGGCAGTTCCTGCGACGATGACTGCGCCTCGGCCGGCGGCGCGTCCATCAAGCCTGCCAACAGCGGCAGTGCGCCACCGATCAATCTCGCTGTCGTCCTCAGATAGTTTGTCATTCGCGACCCCATCATTTGCGACGGGACGACTAACAAGCGCGGTCTGGAGCTTGAAGTGCAGGAGGGACGCAATGGTCCCTCAATCATCCGATTTGGAATTAGTATTCATATAAATCGAGCGCGCGCCGATTGATGTCGGCGCGCGAATGCGTGAATGAGAGAATGGCGTGGTGCGCCTCGGCGCTGGCGGTCAACGCGGCTCGCTCGTTGTGTTGGCGCTCGCAAGTCGCTTGACGCGCGGCGCCAGCACCGAGATCTGCGCCGGTGAGGCGGGCATGCCGGCAACGACCATCGCGGACGCGCCCGACTGCTCCTCGACCCCGGCTCCGCCGAGCACCTGGACCTGCGTCGCCGAGATCGGAAACGCCTTCACTTCGTAAGAGGGAAGCTCGGCGGCGAAAGCACTGGTCGAGCCCGCAATCATGGCGCCGGCAACGGCAATCATCGAAAGAACGCGCATTGGAAAATCTCCGTGGAAGATGTCAATCGGAGGTTTGGTCGCCTCAATGCCGCGACAGGTTCGCTCGTATGCGAACATTCCATCGCCGCCGGCGGATATATTTGGTTGCTTGATGCGAAGGGATGAAACGCGGAAGACGTTTTTCGCGCAAATGTTTCCGGACGGTTTCGTGGAAAGACCGCGGAGCCTCGCTAGAGCGCCTGCAGATCGAGTTGTGGAGATCTCGTCGTCGCATTTGCCTCGGGGAAGCGCAGGCTCATCGTCGTGCCACGGCCCGGCTCGGAGGAGATGATCAGCTCGCCGCCGTGTGCAGCCATGATCTCGCGGACGATCGACAGGCCGAGGCCCGCGCCGTCACCCGCGCTGTTGCCGGTCTGGAACGGCTCGAGCAGCCGGTGCTCCGCGCCATCGGGCAGGCCTGCGCCGTCGTCGTCGACCGAGACGTTTCCACGGCTGAGCGTGGCGACGATACGCCGCGCACCATGGGCGTGGATGAGTGCGTTGCCGACGAGATTGGCGAGCGCGCTGCGAACGGCGGCATCCACGCCCTGCACCAGGAGCGGGCCTTCCTCGGCGCGTTCGAGCGCAAGCTCAATGCCGGCGTCGAGCGCCGAGGGGCTGAAATCGGCGAGCACGTCCAGCGTGATCCGGGCAAGATCGATCGGCCGTTTCTCGATCGCGTGGTTTTGCAGCCGCGCAAGATCGAGCATGGCGGAGACCAGCGAGGTGAGGCGGCGGACGTCTCGCACCAATTCGGCCCTCAGGGCCGGTTCGGACAGGTCCTCGATCTTTGCGCGCAGCAGCGTCAACGGCGTGCGAAGCTGGTGTGCGGCATTGCCGAGAAAGCGGCGTTGCCTCCTGATGTAGGCGTCGATCTCGCCGAAGGCGCGGTTCAGCGCCTCGACCAGTGGCTTCAGCTCGGTGGGGACTTCGGACAGGGATATCAGGCCCTGCGGGGCCGATGGGTCGATCGCGAGCGCGCGACGCGCCACTCGTTCGATGCCGCGCGAGACGAAACGTGCGGCCAGCATTGAGCCGATGGCCACCGTCGCCGCAAAGGCCAGCGCCAGCGTGATGATCCCGAAACTGCTGCGGACAAGGAAGTTCCTGGCAATCCGGCCGAAGCGGACCTTGGGTTCGCCGACCATCATCGTAAGCTGCAACGAACCCCGTTGCACGACGGCAAGACAGAAGGTGCTCTTCTGGTCGAGTGTGCTGAAGACGGACGAGCCGACCGGCCCGTGATAGGGAAACGCGAAGGGGAGATGCGGCCGGCGTTCGCTGCCGTACTCGCTGACCATATCACCCGCGGAGACGACGTACCAGAGGCTCGGGCTGTCCGCTTTAAGCTCCTCGAGGGAGGGAGTCGGGCGCACCGTCAGGTTTTGCCCTTCGGTAACAGTGGCACGCTCCAGAACAGCCACGACGACCCGGCAAGCCCTGAACTCGCGTTCCTCCATCGGATAGCGCCAGATGAAGATGCCGAGCATGATCAGGAAGATCGTCGTGGCGGCGATGCCGAGCGACAGCGCAAACGTCCGGGCGATCGACGTCATCGCGGTGTTGCCAGCCGCAGGATGTAGCCGATGCCGCGCATGCTGCGGATCTCGACGTCACCGCCGAGCTCGGTCAACTTCTTCCGCAGGCGCGAGACCTGCGCTTCGAGCGTGTTGGATTCGATCTCGTCGTCGAAGCCGTAGATCTCCTCGATCAGGGCGGCGCGGGTGATGACGCGGTCGCGCCGCATCAGCAGCGCGCCGAGGATCAGCGCCTCGCGCCGCCGCAGCAGGATCTTGGTGTCGGCGACCACCGCCTCGTTGCTGCCGAGATGCAGCTCGACATTGCCGAGCGACAGCACAGAGGGTGCGAGCAGCCGGGGCCGTCGCAACACGGCGCGCACCCGCGCAATCAGCTCCTGCGGCTCGAACGGCTTGCCGAGATAGTCGTCGGCGCCGCAATTGAGGCCATCGACGACATCCTCCTTGGCATCCTTGGACGTCAGCATGATGATCGCGGGGCGGTCCGGCGATTGGCTCAGCGCAGCGACCACCTGGAGCGCATCGCCGTCGGGCAGCATACGATCGACGATGGCGAGATCATATTTGAAGTTGTCCAGCGCCTGACGGGCGTCGGCAATCGAGCCGACGACGTCGACGACGCCGTGCAATTGCCCGAGCAGGCGGCTGACATAGGCACCGATCTGCGGTTCGTCTTCGATCACGAGGGAGCGCACGCGGGTCGTCCTTGACTCTGCTGGGGCAGTGAACCCCGACCTTGACGCTCCCTGGCCGAATTCCGGCGTTTCGGTTCGTTGCGCGAGGTTCCCTTTAAGGCAGCGAGCTTGGCGAATAAAAGGCAGGAACGCGGGGCCTGGCGCGCGCCGGCGGTTAAAGTTCGGCGGCGTGAGCGCGGCCCGGCAATGTTCGGGCAATGTTGATCCGGCCGCGCACCCGGCGCGCGGAATGTCGCGGTGGCGATTGCGCCTTGCAATCTTGGGGCAATTTTGCCGGACCACATGCTGTGGCTACCAACCACATCAGTCGACCAGCCAGGAAGGCCGGTCCGGGGCCCCGTAATGAAGCATATTGACGAAGCCGCTCTCCGCCTCACGGCGAATGCGCGGCGGACGACCGCCTGTGTTGCCGCACTCGGCGCGATCATGACGTCTGCGCAGTCCGCATCGGCGCAGACCGCATTCACGCTGCCGGCCCCGCCGTTCGAACTGCCGATGCTGCCCTCACCCTCCGGCAACTGGACCGTCATGGTCGGCATCGGCGGCGAGTACATGCCGGACTTCGTCGGATCGAAGAACGGCAAGTTCATGCCGATCCCGATCTTCTCCATTCGCCGTGCCGGATCGGTCGACCAGTTTCGCGGGCCCCGCGACAGCGCCAGCATTGCGCTGCTCGACGTCGGAAATTTTCGCGCAGGGCCTGCGTTCAAATACGTCACGTCGCGCAAGAGCGACAAATATGTCGAGCTGACCGGTCTCGGCGACGTCAAGGCCGCATATGAGCTCGGCGGCTTCGTCGAATATTATCCGGTCGACTGGCTGCGCCTGCGCAGCGAATTGCGCCAGGGCATGGACGGCCATACCGGTACGGTCGCCGATGTCTCCGCCGACGTGATCGTGCCGCTGATCCAGCGGCTCACGATCTCGGCCGGCCCGCGCTTCACCTGGAAGAGCACCAAGGCGACCGCGCCGTATTTCGGCGTCGATGCCGCGCAGGCGCTGGCGTCGGTATTGCCCACCTACAATGCCAGGGGCGGCGCACACTCGGTCGGCTTCGGCAGCCAGATCTCCTATCGCATCAATCCGCAGTGGGAGGTCCATGCCTATGTCGAGTACGAGAAGCTGCTTGGCGATGCCGCGGACAGTCCGCTGGTGAAGCTGCGGGGATCGTCGAACCAGACCACTATTGGCCTCGGTGCGTCCTATTCGTTCGATTTCAGGATCCGATAGGCTATGCGCCATAGAGTTATCCTGGGTCTCGCCTGCGCAATCGCATGCGCCGTTCTCAGCGCCGCCGCGGCGTTCGAGACACGCGCGACGAAACTCCAGGCGATCAAGACCATCGGCATCGTCTCGGCCATCGGCGAGGAGATGAGCCTGACAAAAGCCGGCCTGACCGGGCTCGGCAACACCGGGCAAAGTGCTCCGATCAGCGCATGGGGGCTGGACGAGCTGATCGTCCAGCAGGCGACCAGGCTGCTGAGCGGTCGTTATCGCGTACAGCCGGTGAGCTACAGGCGCTCAGCGTTCGCCGCGATCCGGGATTCTGCGGTAGCGCCCGTCAATCTGCTGCGCAGCGATCCCTTCAAGGAGCTGGTTCGCAGCGATGTCGCACCGCAGGGGTTGGATGCGTATATCGTCATCACCCGGGCAAGATCGAAACTCGGAAACGGCCGCAACGTCGAGGGCGTCGGGCTCAATATCGGACGCTGCTGGCAGACTATGGCCTGATCCACGCGCTTTACGAGGTCCGGGTCATCGAAGGCAAGTCGTTCGACGTGATCGAGAAGCGGGCAGCCGCGCCGCTCGACAACACCGGGACCATGCGGCTCGCAGGTCCCAGCGGGCCGGTTGACGAGACGTTTGAAGGGCCGGCTGCGAGCGAACGCTTGCGCGCGGCGATTGCGGACCTCATTACGCGCAGCCTGCCGGTCACGCTGGGCGACATGCATCTGATGGACAGCCAGTAAAGCCGGCTGGCGGTTTTCAGGTCACCGGCGCCGGATTGAACAGCGTCAGGTCGTTGTGGATGCCCCAGCGGTCCGACCACGGCTTGGTGCGGCCAGAGGCGACGTCGAGGATCAGGCGGAACAGGTCCCAGCCGGTTTCCTCGATGGTCTTCTCGCCGGTGGCGATGTGGCCTGCGTCGAAATCGATCAGGTCCTTCCAGCGGCGCGCGAGTTCGGTGCGGGTCGCGACCTTGATCACGGGCGCGGCGGCGAGGCCATAGGGCGTGCCGCGGCCAGTGGTGAACACTTGCAGCGTCATGCCGGAGGCGAGCTGGAGCGTACCGCAGATGAAGTCGGAGGCGGGGGTTGCCGCGAACAGCATTCCCTTCTGCGTCGCCTTCTCGCCGGGCGACAGCACGCCGGTGATGGCGCTCGAGCCGGACTTGACGATCGAGCCGAGAGACTTCTCGACGATGTTGGCGAGGCCGCCCTTCTTGTTGCCGGGCGTCGTGTTGGCGCTGCGATCGGCGCCACCGCGGGCCAGATAAGAATCGTACCAGGCCATCTCGCGCACCAGCGCGCGGCCGACGTCCTCGTTGATGGCGCGGCGGGTGAGCAGCTGGATGGCGTCGCGCACTTCCGTGACTTCGGAGAACATCACGGTGGCGCCGGCGCGCACCAAGAGGTCCGCGGCAAAGCCGACGGCGGGGTTCGCGGTGACGCCGGAGAAGGCGTCGCTGCCGCCGCATTGCAGGCCGATGACGAGATCGGAAGCCGGGCAGGTCTCGCGGGTGCGCTTGTTGAGGATCTTCAGGCGGGCTTCCGCCTGGGTCATGATCGCATCGACGATTGCGCCGAAACCGTCGAAGGCTTCGTCCTGCATGCGCACGATGGCATCGCTGACGCCTTCCGGCACCAGTCGCTCAGGCGCGAGCTTCTCGCAGCCAAGGCCGACGACGAGGATCTCGCCGCCGAAATTGGGGTTGAGCGCGATGTTCTGCAGCGTGCGGATCGGGACGACCGCATCGGGCGCGGTGATGGCGACGCCGCAGCCATAGGCATGGGTCAGCGGCACGACGTCGTCGACGTTCCGATATTTCGGCAGCAGTTCGGCGCGGATGCGCTTCACCGCATATTCCATCGTGCCCTTGACGCATTGCACGGAGGAGGAGATGCCGAGGATGTTCTTGGTGCCGACCGAGCCGTCGGGATTGCGGAAGCCTTCGAAGGTGAAGCCTTCGAGCGGCGGCAGCGGCGCGGGGACGGCGGTCGAGATTTCCAGCTTGTCGAGGGCCGGGGCCTCGGGCATGCGGATGCGCGCCTCATCGACCCATTCGCCGGCCAGGATCGGCGAGAGCGCGTAGCCGATGATCTCGCCATAGCGGACGATCGGGGCGTCTTGCGCGATATCGACCAGCGCCGTCTTGTGTCCCTGCGGCACGAAGGCGCGCAGCGTCAGTCCGCAGGCGAAGCGGGAGCCGGCGGGAAGCCCGAAATCATTGACCACGATCGCGACGTTGTCGCGCTCGTTGAGCTTGATGTAGCGGGGCTGTTCCTTCGCTGCGACGTCCTGGTCCATAGGAGGACTCCGGATTTGTAGGGTGGGTTAGCGCAGCGTAACCCACCAATGTCTGTGTCTGCGGAAGCAGAAGAGGTGGGTTACGCTGCGCTAACCCACCCTACGATGTCCTACGTCCCGGATCAGCCGGGGAACGTATAAGCCGTCTTCACCGTCGTGTAGAACTCGCGGGCATAGGAGCCCTGCTCGCGGGCGCCGTAGCTCGAACCCTTCCGGCCGCCGAACGGCACGTGATAGTCGACGCCGGCGGTCGGCAGGTTGACCATGACCATGCCGGACTCGCTGTTGCGCTTGTAGTGCGAGGCGTATTTCAGGCTGGTGGTGCAGATGCCGGAAGCGAGGCCGAACTCGGTGTCGTTGGAGATCGCGAGCGCCTCCTCGTAGTTCTTGGCGCGGATGACGGCGGCGACGGGTCCGAAGATCTCTTCACGCGCGATGCGCATGTTGTTGTTGGCCTCGGTGAACAGCGCCGGCGCGAGATAGTGGCCGGGGTTCTCGCGCTTGAGCAGCTCGCCGCCGAAGGCGAGCTTGGCGCCTTCGTCCTGGCCGATCTTGATGTAGCGAAGGTCTTGGTCGAGCTGGCTCTGGTCGACCACGGGGCCGATGTGCACACCGGCCTTGAGCGCGTCGTCGACCGACAGGCCCGCCAGCCGCTCGGACATCGCGGCGACGAAGCGGTCGTGGATGCCCTCGGTGACGATCAGGCGCGAGGAGGCGGTGCAGCGCTGGCCGGTGGAGAAGTAGGCGCCGTTGACGGCGACCTCGACGGCGGTCTTCAGGTCCGCGTCGTCGAGAACGACCAGCGGATTCTTGCCGCCCATCTCGAGCTGGAACTTCTTCATCGGGTTCGAGAGCACGCAGGCCTGCGCGATCTTGCGGCCGGTCTGCACCGAGCCGGTGAAGGAGATCGCGGCGACATCGGGGTGATCGAGCAGGGTCTGGCCGACCACCGAACCGGAGCCGACCACGAGGTTGAACACGCCGGCGGGAATGCCGGAGCGGGTGATGATCTCGGCCAGCGCGTGACCCGAGCCCGGCACGAGCTCAGCCGGCTTGAACACCACCGTGTTGCCGTAGCAGAGCGCAGGCGCGATCTTCCAGGCGGGAATGGCGATCGGGAAGTTCCAGGGCGTGATCATGCCGATGACGCCCACTGGCTCACGGGTGAGCTCGACGTCGAGACCGGGACGGACGGAGGCGCCCTTCTCGCCGATCAGGCGCAGCGCCTCGCCGGCGAAGAACGCAAAGATCTGGCCGGCGCGGGCGACCTCGCCGATGCCTTCCGGCAGCGTCTTGCCTTCCTCGCGGGCGAGCAGGCGGCCGAGCTCTTCCTTGCGGGCGAGGATCTCGAGGGAAATCTTGTTCAGGGCATCGTAGCGCACCTGCGGCGTCGACTGCGCCCAGGCGGGGAAGGCGGCCTTGGCGGCCGCAATGGCCTTCTCGGTCTGCGCCTTGTCGGCCTTGGCGTATTCGCCGACGAGGTCGTTGGTGTTGGAGGGGTTGATGTTCCTGGTGACGCCGGAGCCGTCGACCCATTCGCCGCCGATGAAGTTCTTCAGGATCGCAGTCATCTAGTCCTCCGAGAATTAAGCTTAACGCACGAGGCAGGGACGCTTGTCGTCAAACGTCCAGCCGGGGATCAGGTCCTGCATGGCAATAGCGTCATCGCGGGCACCGAGTCCATGCTGCTTGTAGAGGTCATGCGCGGCGTCGATAGCGGCTCTGTCAATTTCGATGCCCAGGCCCGGCCTGTCGGGGACGGCGATCTTGCCGCCCTTGATTTGCAGCGGCTCCCTGGTGAGCGCCTGGCCGTCCTGCCAGATCCAGTGGGTGTCGATCGCGGTGACCTTGCCGGGAGCGGCGGCGCCGACATGGGTGAACATGGCCAGCGAAATGTCAAAGTGGTTGTTGGAGTGCGAGCCCCAGGTCAGGCCGTTGTCACGGCAGGTCTGGGCGACGCGCACCGAGCCTTGCATGGTCCAGAAATGGGGATCGGCCAGCGGAATGTCCACCGCGCCGAGGCGCAGCGCATGGGAGAGCTGACGCCAGTCGGTGGCGATCATGTTGGTCGCGGTCGGCAGCCCCGTGGCGCGGCGGAACTCGGCCATGATCTCGCGGCCGGAGAAGCCGGCCTCGGCGCCGCAGGGGTCCTCGGCATAGGCGAGAATGCCGTGCATGTCCTTGCAGAGCCTGACAGCCTCGTCGAGCGACCAGGCACCGTTCGGGTCGAGCGTGACGCGCGCGTTGGGGAAGCGCTTTGCGATGGCGGTGACGGCCTCGATCTCCTGCTCGCCGCGGAGCACGCCGCCCTTCAGCTTGAAGTCGGCGAAGCCGTAATGGTCATGGGTGGCTTCCGCGAGCCGCACCACGGTCTCGGGCGTCATCGCCTCCTGATGGCGGAGGTTGAACCATTCCGCCTTGCCGGTCTCGCCCTTGATGTAGCTGAGCTTGCTCTTGCTGATGTCGCCGACGAAGAAGAGATAGCCGAGCGTCTCGACGCTCTTGCGCTGCTGGCCTTCGCCGAGCAGGGCTGCGACCGGCAGGTTGAGATGCTGACCCAGCAAATCGAGCAGCGCGGATTCGATCGCGGTGACCGCGTGGATCATCACGCGAAGATCAAAAGTCTGCTTGCCGCGGCCGCCGGCGTCACGGTCGGCGAAGGCGGTGCGGACGTCGGCGAGGATATTGTTCATCGCGCCGACGGTCTTGCCGATCACGAGATCGCGGGCGTCCTGGAGGGTCTGCCAGATCCTTTGCCCGCCCGGCACCTCGCCGACGCCGGTGTGACCGGCATTGTCGGTGAGGATGACGATGTTGCGGGTGAAGAACGGCGCATGCGCGCCGCTCAGATTGAGGAGCATGCTGTCGCGGCCCGCGACCGGGATCACCTGCATCGCCGTGACGACCGGTGCGCCAGAGATTTCAGTCTGGGCCATCGTGCACTCCTCCCTGTTGTCGTCGGTTATTCTGCCGCCTGTTGTGTCGATCGAATGGCGGGCAGGTTCTTCACCAGCGCGGTCAGTTCCGCGACCTCCTGCTCGGTGAGGTCGGTCAGCGGCGGGCGAACCGGGCCGGAATCGCGGCCGATCACCTTCATGCCGGCCTTGATGATCGAGACCGCATAGCCCTTCTTGCGGTTGCGGATCGCGATCAGCGGCAGGATGAAATCCTTCAGTCCGGCATGGATCGTCGCGTGATCGCGCTTGCGCACGGCGGCGTAGAAGTTGGTGGCGAATTCCGGCACGAAGTTGAACACGGCCGAGGAATAGGTCGTCACGCCCATGTCGAGATAGGGCAGTGCGAAGGTCTCTGCGGTAGGCAGGCCGCCGACATAGGTGAGACGATCGCCGAGCTTGGTGTAGACGCGGGTCATCAGCTCGATGTCGCCGATGCCGTCCTTGTAGCCGACGAGGTTGGGGCAGCGCTCGGCGAGGCGCGCGATCGTGTCGGGCTGGAGGATGGCGTTGTCGCGGTTGTAGACGATGACGCCGATCTTCACGGAGGCGCAGACCGCCTCGACATGGGCGGCAAGGCCGTCCTGTTCGGCATGAGTGAGGTAGGGCGGCAGCAGGAGCAGGCCGTCGGCGCCGGCCTTTTCCGCGCCGATCGCGATCTCGCGGGCGATCGCGGTGCCGTAGCCGGTGCCGGCGAGCACGGGCACGCGGCCCTTGGTCTCGTCGACGGCGACCTTGACCACTTCAGGAACTTCGCTCGGCGTCAGCGAGAAGAATTCGCCGGTGCCGCCGGCGGCGAACAGGCCGGCGACGTCATAGCCGCACAGCCAGTCCATGTTGGCGCGGTAGGTCGCCTCGTCGAAGGAGTAGTCAGCCTTGAATGGCGTGACGGGGAAGGACAGGAGGCCCGATCCGATCTTCTGGGCCATTTCCTGCGGGGTCATCTTGCTCATGGGCGCTGCTCCCTTGTCTCGTGTTGTGGAGGACGCGGGCCAAAGCCTGCACGTCCATGCGCCGTGGTTTAGGAGACCGTTCGATGCGCGTCCAAGCCAAAGCCTATATCGACCGATGCGAAATCAGCATCAATCTTCCAGCATCTCCGCGGAGGACAATTCGCTCGCGATTTTGACCAACGCAGAGAGCAGTGGATCCTCGTTGTCGCGCCGCCAGACCATGAAAAGCTCGACGGGCACGCGCGTGCGCAGCTTCAGCGGCCGCAGCCGCACGTCTGCGATCTTCAGGCTCGCCGCCGCTGCCGGCACGATGGCAAGGCCGAGGCCGGCGCGGACCATGGCGAGGATCGAGTGGATCTGGCTCAGATGCTGGACGTAACGCGGCAGGATGTCGGCGCGCGTGAACAGCGCGACCAGCAGGTCGTGGAAGTAGCGGCTCTCATAGGGCGAATACATCACGAAGGGCTGGTCGTCGAAATCCTTGATGGTGACGCTGTCGGCGCTTGCCAGCGGATGCTTCTTCGGGATCGCGGCGAGCAGGGGCTCGGCGACGACGCGGCGGCTGGTGAGCTCCGGGCGCGCGATCGGCGGCCTGAGCAGGCCGGCGTCGATCTGGCCGGAGGTCAGCGCCTCGAACTGGTCGCCCGACACCATCTCCTTCAGCGAGAAGTCGACCTCGGGCAGCTTGGCGCGGCAGGCCGCGACGAGCTCGGGCAGGAAGCCGTAGGCCGCGGCGGCGGTGAAGCCGATCTTCAGCGAGCCGGTCTTGCCGAGCGCGATGCGGCGGGCGACCTGCGAGGCGCTTTCCGCGAGCTTCAGGATGCGCCGCGCCTCCGGCAGGAAGCTGCGGCCGGCAGGCGTCAGGCGGACCGAGCGGCTGGTGCGCTCCAGCAGCGGCGCGTCGATGATGTGCTCGAGCACCTGGATCTGCCGGGACAGCGGCGGCTGGGTCATGTTCAGCCGCGCGGCGGCGCGGCCGAAATGCAGTTCTTCCGCCACCGTGACGAAACAGCGGAGTTGGTTGAGGTCGAACATCGATACATGCCTTAGATGGATAAGGCGTTTCCCCGGCACTTCTAGCATCGATCACCCCCAAAACAAAGACGGCGGCTTTTTGAGCCGCCGTTAAGTTGCCTGGTCCCGTTCCGGTTGCCCGGAACGCTCAGGAGGAACGCTTGAGCACCACCCGCTCGATCTTGCCGACGATGACGAGATAGGCGAACGCGGCGACCAGCGCGTTGGCGCCGACGAACACCAGCGCGCCGTTGAAGGAGCCGGTCGCGGCCAGAATGTAGCCGATCACGATCGGGGTGGTGATCGAGGACAAATTGCCGAACGTGTTGAACAGGCCGCCGGAGACGCCGCCGGCTTCCTTCGGCGAGGTGTCGGAGACGACGGCCCAGCCGAGCGCGCCGATGCCCTTGCCGAAGAAGGCGAGCGCCATGAAGCCGACCACCAGCGCCTGGCCGTCGACATAGTTGCAGGCGATGATCGACATCGACAGCAGCATGCCGCCGACGATCGGGATCTTGCGCGCCATGGTCAGCGAGCCCGTCCTGCGCAGGATGGCGTCCGAGATGATGCCGCCGAGCACGCCGCCGATGAAGCCGCACAGCGCGGGAAGCGTCGCCACGAAGCCGGCTTGCAGGATCGACAGGCCGCGCTCCTTGACGAGGTAGACCGGGAACCAGGTCAGGAAGAAATAGGTCAGCGTGTTGATGCAGTACTGGCCGAGATAGACGCCGAGCATCATGCGGTTGGAGAGCAGCTGTCGGATGTGATCCCACCCGGAGCCGGACTGGGGCGCACGCTCCTCCTTGGGGGCATCGAGATCGACAAGCGCCCCGCCTTCCTTGATGTAGTCGAACTCGGCCTCGTTGATGCCGGGATGCTCCTTCGGACCGTAGATGGTCTTGAGCCAGACCAGGCCCATGATGACGCCGAGCGCGCCCATCACGAAGAACACGTAGCGCCAGCCGTAGTCGTGCGCGATCCAGCCCATCAGGGGCGCGAAGATCACGGTTGCGAAATACTGCCCCGAATTGAAGAAGGCCGACGCGGTGCCGCGCTCGTTGCCCGGAAACCAGGCCGCGACGATGCGGGCATTGGCGGGGAAGGACGGTGCTTCCGCGACGCCGACGAGGAGGCGGAGCGCGAACAGCACGACGATGGCAGTGCCGGCGCTGAGGAAGCCGACCCAGCCCTGCAGCAGCGTGAACAGCGACCAGATGATGATGCTGAAGGCATAGACGAGGCGCGAGCCGTAGCGGTCGAGCAGCCAGCCGCCCGGCACCTGCGCCACGACATAGGACCAGCCGAAAGCCGAGAAGATCCAGCCCATGGCGACGGGATCGAGATGCAGCTCCTTGGAGAGCGCGGGGCCCGCGATCGACAGCGTGGCACGGTCGGCATAATTGACGGTGGTGACCAGGAACAACATGGTCACGATGAACAGCCTGACGCGAGACCTCCTCACGTCCGCTGCGGACACCACTGCGCTCATCACGCGCCTCCTTAGAACTCGAAAAGTTTCCTCACTGCGACTCCTAGAGGCGCGCGCGGCAAAGTGTCCAAGTTCAAGGGAGTATCGATCGATGCCGTTTTTGGATTGATGGAACGGCTGGGAGGAGGAACGATCGCGGGTGGTGGAGGATGCGTAGGCGAGGTCGCATCACGCACTCCGCTGTCATTCCCCGCGAAGGCGGGGAATCCAGTACGCAGCAGCTTCTCGATTCGACCACGACCGTCACGGAGTACTGGATCGCCCGCCCCTGTGCGCAATTGCGCACTAGGCGGGCGATGACACCGATCGTGCGGAGGTAGCCTGCGTTACTGCCGCGCGCTCGGCAGCAACTGCGGCAGAAATCCGCGCGTGACGCCCGGTGGCACCGCATCGAGCCCGAGCACGGCGCTTGCGGCGGGCAAGGCCGCATCCGCCATCGCGGCGTGGCCTTCGGCGCTTGGATGCACGGCGCCACCATAGACGGCGGAGAGCACGCCCCAGGTCGCGTCGTGGATGTCGGTCGGCTGGCTCGCCGCAGGCAGGCCCTGCGGATAGGTCATGGCGGCGAAATAGCTGTCGTTGGCGTCGCGTATCCACCGCCCGCGCGGCAGATAGGCGCGGTATTCGGAGGCGCCGCGGCCGCACAGCATCGGCTGGCTCGCCGCGCTGACGATATCCGGGTTGAAGCTCTGGCCGTTCTCGGCAAAGCAGGTGCGGTCGAATTCGGGATCGTTGCCCGAATGCGCGCAGAAGCCGTGATCGGCGAACGCGGCCTGATGCGCATCGACGAAGGTCATGCGGTCGGCCTCGGGATCGCGGCACAGCGCGCCGCGCGTGCAGGTGGCGAGCCCCTTCAGTTGCGGCAGAAATTCCGTGTCGACGAAGGTTGAGACGCGGGTGAGGCGTTGCGGATCGGCGTTGAAGGACGGGTGGATATCGAAACCGGCGCGGCCGCCGCGGCAGGGCACGCCGCCGTCGGCGAGCGCCGGATTGGCGTAGGACACATAGACCACGTGCGAGAGGTCGCCGCCGACCAGCGGCTTCAGCGCCTCGCGCAGCTTGACGAAGTTCTGCGGCAGCTCGTGCGCCAGCGCATCGCGGGAATCGTCGACGCTCGCCATCACGCCGGAGCGGCGGAACAGCGCGCGCTCGGTCGCGGTCTCGACGATGACGTCGGCGACGAGGCCGGAGAAATAGACGTCGTTGGCGCCGACCGAAAGCAGCACGAGATCGAGCGTGCGGTCGGGCTGGCGTTTCTTCGCCGCGGTCAGCGCCTCGCGCAATTCGGCGACCTGGGCATTCACGCTGGTGTTGCAGACGCCGGTCTTGCCGGGCGGACATTCGCGGGCGCGCTGCGAGCCGAGCAGCCCGTCGCCGATGCTGGCGCCGGTACAGGCGAGCGGCAGGAAGGTCACCGCGATGTGGGTGAAGCGCACCGCGAGGGCCAGTGCGGTGCGGGCCTGGTAGCTATAGAGCGAGCGGTGGCAAGGCGCATTGAACCAGAGCGCGCTGTAGTGCTGCCAGTTCGCGAGCGTGTCCGGCGCCTCGCAGGCGCGGCCGCCCTTGTAGCCGGCGCGGCTCGGCCGGTAGTACTGCGCGCCGGCGGTGCCGAGATAGGAGCGGAAGCAGAAACCTTCGTCCGACAGCGCCAGCGGACGGTCCGGATTGCCCTCGCCCGAGGCGATGCTGTCCCCGAGGCCGGCGACGAAGACGTCGCGGACCTGGATCTCGGTCTGGACCCGCTGGGTCGGATCGGAGCCGGACGAGACATCGACGCTCGCTACCGTCTGCTTGCCGTAGCGGACCCGCAGGTTGATCGGCTCGGCGCAGTCGAAGGTCGATTGTTGCGGCCCGTCGCCGTCGTCGAACGACCATGCGCAGGTGGCGCCGACCGGCACTGCGCCGGCCAGGCGCACCGTGACGGGGTGGTCGATCGGCGTGAGGTAGTTTTCCTTGGTGTTGTCGCGGGTGCAGGGCTGGTTGACCCGGCCCTGGAGGTCGATGCAGAGCCGGTTGACCATGTTGCGGGCCCAGCCGCGGCCCTCGCTCTGGAGCTCCAGCGACTGCTCGGCGGCGAGGATGCTGCGGTTGCGCGCGTTCTCGACGTGGAGCAGGAAGTCGCGCTCCTCGCGGAACAGCCGGAAGCGGTTGCGCACCTCCCAATTGATCTGCATGGCGCCGGCGTCCTGCGCAGCGGCGCGCTCGGGCGGCAAGGCGGTCAGAATCCCGGCAAGCAGCAGGGCGCTTGCGGAGAGGGTGCGAAGGAATACAGGGATCATTGCCCGCGTCTTCAACGGCAAAGTTGAGGCGGAAATAAGAGAGGATTGCTCTCCCGCCCGCAACCCCTTCCGGACCCAGATCGTGGTTTACCGCTTGTTGGCTTGCCGCAGCAGCCGCTCGCGTTCCATCGGCGTCACCTGTTTGGGCAGGTTGGCCTGCGCGCAGGCCTCCGCCAGCCGCCGCCGCTCCTGCCAGGGCTCGACCACGTTCATCCAGAGCTCGCGCGTGCCCATGATGGAGATGGCGAGGCCGAACGGGATCACGAAATAGAGGATGCGGAACACCAGCAGCGTCGCCAGGAGCTGCTCGCGGCCGAATTCGGGCAGCGCCAGCAGCATGGCGGCATCGAACACGCCGATCGAGCCGGGGGCATGGCTGGCGAAGCCCAGCAGCGTCGCCAGGATGAACACCACGGCGAGCGACAGGAAGTCGATCGGCGGATTGGCCGGTATCAGCAGATACATCGCCAAGGCGCAGAAGCCGAGGTCGACCACGCCGATCAGGATCTGAACCAGCGTCAGCGGCGCCGACGGCAGCACCACCTTCCAGCCCTTCTGGCCGAGCTCGCGGCGCTTCTCGCCCATGCAGAGCCAGACCAGATAGGCGCCGATCGAGGCGAGACCGCCAAGTGCGATCAGCCGGTTGATCGACGAGGGGAGCTGATCCATGTAGGAGGCCGCATCCGGATGGATGGCCATGCCGATCGACAGCACGAAGATGTTACCGAGCCAGAAGGTCAGGCCGGAGAGGAAACAGATCTTGGCGACGTCGATCGCGTTCAGCCCGTAGTCCGAATAGATCCGGAAGCGGATCGCGCCGCCGGTAAACACGGTGGCGCCGATGTTGTGGCCGATCGAATAGGACGTGAAGCTCGACAGTGCTGCGATGCGATAGGGTACGTGTTTCTTGCCGATCGTTCGCAGTGCAAAAAAGTCGTAGAAGGTCAGCGTACAGAACGCGAAGAACACGCAGATCGCCGCCAGACCGATATTTCCGCGGGGGATGTCGGCCAGCGCGGTGAGGATGGCGCTCCTGTCGATCCCGTGGAGGGTCCGCACGAGTGTCGTGATCGCGAAGGCGATGATGAAGACGCTCGCGGCAATTCCCAGCCGTCGCCAGCCGATCCATCTCTTGAAGCCGCGTTTCAGCGCGGGCAGCAGTCCGTGCATTCATCCTCCCGGCGGGGGGCAAAGCCGACGTGGCCAGACATTGGCCGGTCGGGTGCGATCACTACGTCGATCGCTAGCATGATCCAGCTCATTTAAGGCAAAAACAGCGGCTTGTGCAGCCCTTGACAAGGATAGGTTCTGCGCGGGACCCGCTACTTTTGTCATATGCGGTTCACATCGGACGCGCGTTAAGCATATGAGTCGCGAGACCGGCCCGGATCGCGCGTCCGTATGTTGACACAATTTCAAATCCTGAGCTCGCCGGCATTGTTCCAGCGCAAAGCACGACCGGTTTTTTGGAACGTCGATGTCACGTGCTCGTTAGCGCCCATCAGCAATCGAACATGGCGGAATACGCGGCTTTTCGTGCAAGCCGATGCCTCCGTGTTCCCGAAACCGAAAGAGGATCGGAACGATGGGACTGTTCACAAAAGACATCAAAACCATGAACGACCTGTTCGTGCATCAGCTCCAGGACATCTATTACGCCGAGCAGCAGCTCACCAAGGCGCTGCCGAAAATGGCAAGTAAGGCCACCGATCCGCAGCTGAAGCAGGGCTTTTTGACGCACCTCGAGGAAACCAAGCAGCATGTCGCCCGGCTCGAGGAAGTCTTCAAGATGCACGGTGTCGCCGTGAAGGCGATCGATTGCCCGGCGATCGACGGCATCATCGAGGAAGCCGATGAGACG
The DNA here is from genome assembly GCF_054185205.1 of Bradyrhizobium sp. 14AA. Lineage (NCBI taxonomy): Bacteria > Pseudomonadati > Pseudomonadota > Alphaproteobacteria > Hyphomicrobiales > Nitrobacteraceae > Bradyrhizobium > Bradyrhizobium sp. 14AA. Next base: position 333,082 of record NZ_JAVAYM010000005.1, read on the forward strand.
GCCGGCGAAGTCGCCGACAAGGCTGTGCTCGATGCCGCGCTGATCAACGCGGCGCAGGCCGCCGAACATTACGAGATCGTCCGCTACGGCAGCCTGATCGCCTGGGCCAAGCAGCTCGGCCGCAACGACTGCGCCAGCGTGCTTGCCAAGACGCTGGAGGAAGAGAAGGCGACCGACAAGAAGCTGACCGTGCTCGCCGAGAGTAAGGTCAATTTGCGCGCAGCGAGCTGAGGCGAGGTGTAACGACGGCAGCGCCGCGCGGTCATTCGCGCGGCGCTTTTGCTTCTCCACCGTCCGGTGTCATGCTCCGCGAAGGCGGGGCATCCAGTACTCCGCGGCCTCTCCGTATCCCCGCGCCGCCGCGGAGTACTGGATCGCCCGCCTGCGCGGGCGATGACACTGAATGTAAGGCGAGTGCGTTCCCAGCGCATCCATCATTCGTTCATTATCGAAACATGATCGCGCGACGGCAGCGTATATCCCGCATGGGGCTGCAACCGAGGTGGCAGCATGCGAGCAAGCACCATCAAATATGAAACCCTCGACGAGGGAGCCGGCGCCTCGCGTGCCGCTTCGCGTCCTGCGACCTCCCTCACGCTCGCCGCGATGAGCCTCGGCTATGGCGTGGTGCAGCTCGACGTCACCATCGTCAACACCGCGCTCGATGCGATGGGCAAGACGCTCGGCGGCGGCGTCGCCGAGCTGCAATGGGTGGTCAGCGCCTACACCATTGCGTTTGCCGCCTTCATCCTGACATCAGGCGCGCTCGGTGACCGGATCGGTGCCAAGCGCATCTTCATGGCGGGGTTCGCCATCTTCACCGCGGCCTCGCTCGCCTGCGCGCTGTCGCCCAACGCCATCGTGCTGATCGCGGCACGGCTGGTCCAGGGGTTGGCGGCAGCGATCCTGGTGCCGAACTCCCTTGCGCTGCTCAACCACGCCTATCCGGACGACCGCGCGCGCGGCCGCGCCGTCGCGGTCTGGGCCGCAGGCGCCAGCCTCGCGCTGACCGCCGGCCCCTTCGTCGGCGGCGCGCTGATCACGCTGGTCGGCTGGCGGGCGATCTTCCTGGTCAATCTGCCGATCGGGCTTGCCGGCCTGTGGCTGAGCTGGCGGTACGCCAGCGAAACCACGCGGGCGCGCTCGCGCGAGATCGATCTGCCCGGCCAGCTTGCCGCGATCGGCGCGCTGGGGGCGCTTGCCGGTGCGATCATCGAAGGCGGCGCGCTTGGCTGGGGACATCCGGCCGTGATCGCAGCCTTTGCCGGAGCCGCCGTTCTCGCCGTGCTGTTCGTCTGGCGCGAGAGCCGCGCCGCGCAGCCGATGCTGCCGCTGTCGCTGTTCGGTCACCGGCTGTTTACCCTGACGACCATCGTAGGCCTGCTCGTCAACGTCGCGATCTACGGACTGATCTTCGTGCTCAGCCTGTACTTCCAGAGGGTCAACGGGCTGTCGGCGTGGTGGACCGGTCTCGCCTTCGTTCCGATGATGGCAGCGGTGCTGCCGGTCAATCTGCTGGCGCCACGCCTCGCCGAGCGCATCGGCCCGTGTCCGACCATCGTCGTCGGCGCCTGTATCTCGGCGTTCGGCTGTCTCGGCCTGCTGTGGATCGAAGCCGGTACGAGCTATTGGGCGATCTTTGCGCAGATGATCGCAATCAGCGGCGGACTTGGGCTGCTGGTGCCGCCGCTGACCTCGACCTTGCTGGGCAGCGTCGAGAAGGCGCGCTCCGGCGTCGCGGCGGGTGTCCTGAATGCGACGCGGCAGACCGGCAGCGTCCTCGGCGTCGCGCTGTTCGGCTCGCTGGTGGCCCCGGAGGGCGCGTTCATGGCGGGCCTGCATCTGTCGCTGGTCGTGTCCGCGGCCGTCCTGCTGCTCGCCGCCGCGGTCATCGGCACCGGCGCGAGGATGAACAATCCGAGTGAATGAACACATCTCCCGTTCACCATTCCCGAAACAGGCGCGTAGCCGGTTACCGACTGTCCACTTCTGTCGGTTCAAGTGCGGGTCGATAGGGGCCTGCAATGTATCAAGTTCTCTACTGTCTCACCGAGGAGCACGACTGGCGACTGGTCGCGCTTGGCGGCGCGGTGTGTCTGCTCGCCAGCGCGGCGGCGATCAGCCTGTTTCACCGGGCGCGCGCGACGCACGGCTCGGGGCGTTTGGCCTGGATCGCGCTGGATGCTGCCGTCAGCGGATGCGGCATCTGGGCGACGCATTTCATCGCGATGCTGGCCTACGGGCCGGGCGGCGCCGGCGCCTACAACATCCCGGTCACGATCCTGTCGCTGATCTTCGCGATCTCCGTCACCTTCGTGGGTCTGAGCATCGCGGTTTCGTCCTTGCGCGCGATATGGATCGTCGTCGGCGGTGCCATCGTCGGCGGTGGCGTCGCGACGATGCACTACACCGGCATGGCGGCGCTGGAGATGCCGGCCCGCGTGGACTGGACCGGAAGCACGGTTGCCGCCTCGGTGCTGTTCGGTATCGTCTTTGCCGCGCTGGCACTGTTCGTTGCCGCGCGGCGCGACGATATTCGTCATGCGCTGGCGGCGACGACGCTGTTGACTGTCGCCATTGTCGCACATCATTTCACCGCAATGGGCGCGGTGCTGCTGACGCCGGATCCGACGCTTGCGATCAGCGGCCTGTCGATCGCGCCGGCCTCGATGTCCTTCCTCACCGCCAGCGCCGCGGTCGCGATCATCGCGATCGCGCTTGTTGCCGCGCTGCTCGACCGCCGCGCCAAGGGTGAATTGGGGCGCCAGCAGATCGTGCTGGACACCGCGCTCGAGAACATGTCGCAGGGGCTGTGCATGTTCGACGCGGACGGCAAGATCCTTCTGTTCAACGAGCGCTACGCCGCGATGCTAGGCCGTACCGGCATTCCGCTCACCGGCCGCGCGCTCGTCGACGTGCTGCGGGAGGAGCAGGCGAAGGGCCAGTGGCAGGGCGATGCGGGCGAATTCTTCGCGCGCCTCGTCGCCGACGCGCGCGAGGGCCGCACCACGACCGATCTCGTGAGCAGGTTCGGCCGCTCCATCCGGGTCGTCAACCAGCCGATGCAGGGCGGCGGCTGGGTCGCGACCTTCGAGGACATCACCGAATGGCTGGATGCACAGGCCAAGATCTCGCACATGGCGCGCCATGACGCGCTGACGAGCCTGCCCAACCGCGTCCTGTTCCACGAGCAGCTCGAGCAGGGACTGCGCCGGACGAATTCGGGCGACCAGCTCGCGGTGCTTTGTCTCGATCTCGATCACTTCAAGGACATCAACGACTCGCTCGGCCATCCCATCGGCGATGCGCTGCTCAAGGAGGTCGGCCGCAGGCTGAAGGCGACCGTCGGCGAGAGCGACACGGTAGCACGGCTCGGTGGCGACGAGTTCGCCGTGGTCCAGATCGGACGTTCCGAGGAAACCGCCGCGCGGTCTCTTGCCGGCCGCCTGGTCGAGGTGATCTCGGCGCCTTACGAGATCGACGACCATCAGATCGTGATCGGCGTCTCGATCGGCATCTCGCTGTCGCCGCAGGACGGCGACAATCCCGACGAGCTGTTGAAGAACGCCGACCTCGCGCTGTACCGCGCCAAGGCCGATGGCCGCGGCACCTATCGCTTCTTCGAGACCGGCATGGATGCGCGCGCGCAGGCGCGGCGCCTGCTGGAAATGGACCTGCGCGCGGCGCTGCAACGCGACGAGTTCGAGGCGTACTATCAGCCGATCCGCGACGTCGCCAGCAGTCGCGTCGTCGCGTTCGAGGCGCTGCTGCGCTGGAACCATCCGCAGCGCGGCCTGATCGCGCCCATCAACTTCATTCCGCTCGCCGAGGAGACCGGACTCATCGTCCAGCTTGGCGAGTTCGTGCTGCGCTCCGCCTGCACCGATGCGGCCACCTGGCCGGATGATGTCGACGTCGCCGTCAACCTGTCGCCGGTGCAATTCAGGAGCCCGAACCTGATCGCATCCGTGATCGGGGCGCTCGCCGCCTCGGGACTCGACGCGCGCCGGCTCGAGCTCGAGATCACCGAATCCGTGCTGCTCCAGAACAGCGAGACGACGCTGACCACCCTGCATGAGCTGCGCGCCATGGGCGTGCGCATCTCGCTCGACGATTTCGGCACCGGCTATTCGTCGCTGAGCTATCTGCGCAGCTTCCCGTTCGACAAGATCAAGATCGACCGCTCCTTCGTCTCGGAGCTGGCGACGCGCGAGGATTCCATGGCGATCATCCGCGCCGTGACCGGCCTTGGCCGCAGCCTCGGCATCGTCACCACCGCGGAAGGCGTCGAGAACGACGCGCAGCTCGAGCTGCTCCGGCGCGAGGGCTGCACCCAGGCGCAGGGCTATCTGTTCAGCAAGCCGCGGCCCGCTTCGGACGTGGCGATGATGCTGGAACGGCCGCGGCTGCGCGCTTCGGCGTAGGGGCTAGCCGCGGCGCAGTGCGAAATGCGCGCCGCAGAACGCCATCATGGCACCGAGGCACAGCGCGGCAAGCCCGGCGAGCACGCCCGAGACCGTCGGGACCGGGCTCGGCGCCGAGGCCACCTGGCCCGCACCCGCAAGCAGCAGCACGCCGACCGCGATCAGGAATTGCCGCATCCGTTGCGGGATCTGGCCGGAGACGGCGCTCTGCATCAATGTCGCCGTGAAATAGCCGCCGGAAAAACCGACGGTCGCGATCAGCCACCAGGCGATCGCCGCGCCCGCCGGAATGAACTCGTGCGTGTCGGAACGCCAGAGGCCGCCGAGGTCGAGCCCGTAGCGCGCGCCCAGCATGTGCACCGCGAGCGCGAGCAGCACGCCGGAGATCACGGCGGCGCCGAGAATCAGGCGGCGCGGAAAAAAGGTCGTCTCAGCCATGCCTCGCTTGTAGGATGGGCGAGGGCGATCGCGCAAGCGGATCGCGGACGGGATTGATTTCGAGATGCAGGTTTCCGGAGCCGAGGCGGCCACGAGCTACGCCTACAAGGCGTCGCTGATCGGCTCGGCGCATCGTTTCGAGCTGACGGAGGAGGGGCTGTCCTGGCACATCGCCGGCCGCTCCGGCCTGTGGCGCTATGACGAGATCGGTGCAATCCGCTTGTCGTTCCGTCCGGTGTCGATGCAGCAGCACCGCTTTCGCGCCGATGTCAGCCACACCAAGGGCGGCCGTATCGCGATCCTGTCGACGAGTTGGCAGACCGCGGCGCTGATGGCGCCACAGGACAACGGCTTTCGCGATTTCATCGTCGCGCTGCATGCACGGATGGCGCAGGCCGGCAGCCGCGCCGAATTGACCGCGGGCCTCGGCCGCAAGACCTATGCGGCGGTGCTGGCCTTCCTGGCGGTGCTGACGGTGGCGATGACGGGGCTGTTGATCCGCGCGCTGATGATCGGCGAATTCGCCGGCGCGCTGTTCATCCTCGGCTTTGCCGCACTGTTCACCTGGCAGGTCGGCGGCTTCGTGCGTCGCAACCAGCCGCAGAGCTACAGCTTCGATCGCGTTCCTCGGTCGCTGCTGCCATAGGCGCCGGGCTACTCCGTCGAGTCGAAATCTTCTTCCTTGGTGCCGAGCAGCGAGACGATCGTGCGCAGGCCGGAATCGAGCTGCTCGAAGGTGGGCGGGGCGAGCGCGAGGCGCACCGCGTTCGGCGCATGGCCATGGGCGACCGCGAAGGTGGAGGACGGCGTCAGCGCGATGCCGCGCCGGGCTGCCGCGGCGACGAAGGTCTGCGAGCGCCAGTGTGGCGGCAGCGTGAGCCAGAGATGATAGGAGCGCATGTCGGCGGAGATCTGGTATCCGGCCAGCAGCCTTGCCGCGGTCTGCTGCCGGCGCGTGGCGTCGATGCGCTTCAGCCGCGTCAGCTCGGCGACGGTGCCGTCGGCCATCAGCCGCTGCCCGGCTGCCAGCGCGTGGCCGGAGGCAATCCAGCCGCCGGTCCGGACCGCGCTCATCATGCTCTCGCGCAAGTGCGGCGGCGCGACGAGGATGCCGAGCGCGAGGCCCGGCGCGACCTTCTTGGACAGGCTGTCGAGCACGATGCAGCGGTCCGGCCCGAGCGCGGCGAGCGGCGTGTCGTCGGCGAGGAAGCCATAGACGGTGTCCTCGATGATGGTGAGATCGAGCTTTTCGGCGACGCGCATGATGTCGGCGCGCCGCGTCGCGTTCATGGTGACGCCGAGCGGGTTCTGGATGATGGGCTGGAAATACAGCGCCGACAGGTGGGCCTCGCGATGCGCTTTCTGAATCGCGTCGGGCCGCGCGCCGTGCTCGTCCATGGGAATCGGGACCAGCGTCACACCGAGCCGCGCGGCGATGCTCTTGACGTAAGGATAGGTCAGCGCCTCGACGCCGCAGCGGCCGCCGGTGGGCACGAGCGCCGTGAGCGCGGCCGCGAGCGATTGCTTGCCGTTTGCGGTGAAGACGATCTGCTCGGGCTGCGGCGCAAAATCCTTGCGCGCGAGATAAGCGGCGGCGGCATTGCGCGCGCTCTTGGTGCCGGTGCTGGTGGAGACGCGCAGCGCGGCTTCGAGCGCGTCGACGCGCTCGAGCCCCGCGAGGCTCTTGGCGATCATCGCCCATTGCTGCGGCAGCAGCGGATAATTGACCTCGAAGTCGATCCGCGCATCGCGCGGCTCGCTCAATGCCTCGACTTCGCGCCTGATGTCGCCGGAGATGAAAGTGCCGCGACCGACCTCGCCGACCACGAGGCCGCGGCGGAGCAACTCCGTATAAACCCGGCTCGCGGTCGAGACCGCGATGCCGCGGTCATAGGCAAAATTGCGCTGCGGCGGCAGCCGGTCGCCGGGCCTTAACGTGCCGTTAGAGATATCCGAGGCAATGGCATCGGCAAGCTTCACGTACTCGAACTTGGACATTATTGCACCGAGAGCAATGTTTTCCTTGCTCCGAGCAATGTACTGGAGCATTTAAGTTCCATCAAGTTCCGCGATTGAGCCGAGGTGAGCGAGAGCAGTCCGACGGCAAATGAGGTGCAACGCTTCGAGTGTTGCGCCAACGGCACCTGCTTCGCCGCGCGGGACATAGGCCGGAGAAGAAAAATGACCACGATATCGCAAACTGCCGGGCGGAGTTTACGCCCATCCTCGACGGGCGGATTTTTCAGCACGCTCGCCAGCGCCGCCCATGCCCTGTTCGACCGCCTGGAGCGCCGCTCCGCCGTCAAGACGCTGAACGAGCTCGACGACCGCGCCCTGCGCGACATCGGGATCAGCCGCAGCCAGATCGAGGATGCGGTCTACGGGCAGTTCAAGACCGAACTGACCCGGTATCTGTAAGCCCCCACTCTCGTGTCCCGGACGCGCTGCAGCGTTCTTACGCTGCTGCGCAGAGCCGGGACCCAGCAAGCCACGGCAATCGCTGCAGCATGGGCCCCGGCTCTGCAGCGCACCGCTGAAGAAGCGCTGCGCCGCGTCCGGGGCACGAGACCCTTGTTGCATGACTGACATGGGATCGCATCCTCGCGGCTCATTTCGCCCGAGTTGTGCTTCGTCGCATCACGCCCATTGAAAGAGGGCGCAGGGAAGACCGAGTGCCGGCCGGGCACCCACGGTCCACTGTGCGAAAGGTGGCAACAAGAATTTGCACAGCGGCATACAGGTGAAGCCTA
>NZ_JAVAYM010000060.1:0-11318 GCF_054185205.1 Bradyrhizobium sp. 14AA
CGGCGCGCCCAAGAACTGCCGGTCTGGCTACACCAATACAACTGGCACAGACCCCACGGTGGTATAGACTCCCAAACGCCGATCAGCAGGCTCGGTTTGTCCAAGGACAACCTCTTGAGGCTCCACAACTAGGCCGGGACGACGCCGAGTGTGCGGCCAGAGCCGGGAGCTTAGTGCCCCTCGCCCTCGAGCCCGCCGACGTGCTTCTGGGTGTAGAGCTCGAGGCCGATGCGGCCGATCAGGTCGAGCTGGGTTTCGAGGAAGTCGATGTGGTGCTCCTCGTCGCTCATCAGCTTCTCGAACAGGTCACGCGTGACGTAGTCCTTGGCGCTGTTGCAATAGCCGGCCGCCTCCTGGTAGAGCGCCCGCGCGCTCATCTCGGCGGCGAGGTCGCACTCGATGATCTCCTTGACGTTCTGGCCGATGCGCAGGGGATCGAGCACCTGCATGTTCGGGAAGCCGTCGAAGAACAGGATCCGCTCGGTGAGCTTGTCGGCGTGCTCCATCTCCTCGATGGACTCCTTGCGCCAGACCTTGGCCATGTCCCGCAGGCCCCAATTGTCGAGGAAGCGGTAGTGCAGCCAGTACTGGTTGATCGCAGTCAGCTCGTGACGCAGCGCCTTGTTGAGATAGTCGATGACTTTTGCGTCGCCCTGCATGGTTCACTCCAGCTCTTGCAGTCCAAATCGGCCCTAAACCGAACTTAGAACGCTTCTAAATGACTTTGTACGCGGGGACAACCAGCTACGGGGCCACAGCCGGGGAAAAGCTCAACTGATAGTGCGGAAGATTTCAGCAGGCCGCGAGGGCGAATTGGGCGAGCTCTGCCGTCTCGTCATTGGCGGCCACGGTGTGGCTGTGCGGGCAACCGGAGCAGCAGGATTTGGCGCAGGGGCCGAGGGCTTCGTCGATGATGGTCTTGATCGTCCGGGCACAGCGGCCGCATTCGGCGCTGCAGCCGAGGCATCCATAGACCTGCTTGGCATGGCGCACGGCGTCGTCGGACTCGGCGACCGCAGCGCGGATGTCGTCATCGCTCAGCACGTTACAGGAACAAACGATCATGGAAGCGGCAGGCCCTTCGGTGATGCGTCATCATCGATATTTAAGGGGCCGCCCGGATGCAAAAGGAAAAACCGGTATTTGAAGCTATTCCAAACTGACCCCGGAACCAGCCTAGAACGGCTCTAAAACATGGTGTTGCGCTGGATCAAGGTTGCGGTGGACCTAGTCGCCGCCACCACCTCCCCCACCGTCGCCGCCGCCTCCGCAATCACCGCCGCTGCTGCCGCTATCGCTGCTGGAGCACCTGCCGCTGTCAGTCGAACTGCCCGAACTGTCGCTGGAAAACCAGCTCCCCAGCGAGAAGCCGTCGCTCGGTCCGGAATAGCTGTCGCCACCTCCGCCCTCGCCGCCGGCCGCCGCCCGTGAACGTCGCTGGCCACGATTATGGACGTGGGTGAACCAACCGAAGCCAATCGCGAAGATAACCCCCGCCGCGATCAGGGTATTCATCATGGCACTGCCCATCGCCGTCTCCTTGCAGACCTGCGGTCCGTACCAATTGGTCGGGCCCGGCAAAGGTGCCGTTCATTGATCATTCAAGCGAAATATGGAACTCTGCTCCCAAAGAGTTCCCGCGTGTTTGTGCGAAAGGTCTAACCGATGAAGAAGTCGCTCCTGGCAGTCGCTGCCGTCGCCGTCCTGGCCCTTTCGGCCGGCACGCCAGCCCACGCGCAGCGCGGCGTCGCTGCGGGCGTGGCGGCTGGCATCATCGGCGGCGCCATTGTCGGCGGCGCGCTGGCATCTCCGTATTATTACGGACCAGGACCTGGCTATTACGAACCGGGCTACTATCCGCCCCGCTACTACGCACCGGGACCGGGTTATGTTGCCGACGACTATTACGGCAACGGCTGCGTCTGGCAGAAGCAGCGCTTCTGGGACGGCTATGCCTGGCGCGTCCGTCGCGTCAGAGTCTGTGGCTAAGGCGCCAACAGCCGGTTCACTACGGATGCGCCGTTCATCTCCGGGCCTGAAAAAGACCGCTTTTTCTCGTCACAGCTCCGTGTGCGTTTACCGTGGATTGACCATTTGCGCGCTTCCTAGCTGCAAGGCCAATTCCATCAGCGTGTGCGTGAACCTTTGAAACCCGGGCGCCTCTAACAAGAGGAACCCATCTCCCAGGAGAGCCAAGAGCATGAAGAAGACTTTAGTTGCCGCCCTCACGGTTGCGACGGTCGCCGGTTCGCTGGTCACCGCCACTCCGTCCGCGAAGGCCCATGACGGCGTCGGCGCCGGCCTTGCAGCTGGCCTGATCGGTGGCGCCATCGTCGGCGGCGCCATCGCGTCGAGCCGTCCCGCCTATGGCGGCCCGGTGTACGTGGCCGAGCCCCCGCCGCCCGCGCCCTGCTACTGGCAGCGCCAGCGCTATTGGGACGGTTACGGCTGGGTCGTTCGCCCGGTTCGCGTTTGCTACTGATCTGATCGCCCGGCGCATGCGCGCCGCGATCGAAGCCCGGCCGAGTATCTCGGCCGGGCTTTTTCTTTGGTCCCGCGCTATCGCGCCGCCTGGATCGAGCGCAGCACCTCTTCGCTCGGCCAGCAATCGACCTTGAGGCCCGCCGACTTCTGATAGGCGCCGAGCGCGGCGCGCGTCTGCATGCCGGCCTTGCCGTCGATCTTGTCCTTGTAGAGCCCGGCGCGCGTGAGCCCGCGCTGCATGGTCTCGACGTCCTTGGTGCGCAGCTGCTTGGAGGCGGACCACGATGAGGCGAACGGCAGTGGGCTCGTCATGCGGTCGCTGAGATGGCCGACGAACAGCACGTAGAGATCGGAGAAATTGTATTCCTTGATGACGAAGTAGTTCTTCGTGGTCAGGAACGACGGGCCGTAGATGCCTTCGGGCTGGAGCAGCGAGGCCGGCTGCGCCTGTTCAGCGGCGCTCAGCTTCTGCCCGCGCACCGGCACAAAACCTTCGCGCAGCCACTGGCCGATCGGCTTCGTCACCTCGGGCACGCCCGTCGTGCAATCGACCTTGGCGGGCGCCTGCACCTCATAGGCCCAGCGCACGCCGCTCTGCCAGCCCTTGTTGACGAGCTGCTGTGCGGCGGACGCCAATGCATCCGGCACCGAGCGCCAGATGTCGATGCGGCCGTCGCCGTCGAAATCGACGCCGTGCTTGTAATATTCGGACGGCAGGAACTGCGTAAGCCCGGTGGCACCGGCCCAGGACGAGCGCATGTCCTTGCGCGTCACCACGCCTTCGCCGAGGATCTTCAGCGAGAGGATGAACTCGTTGCGATAGGTGTCCTTGCGCCGGCCGACATAGGCCTGCGTCGCCAGCACGCGCACGAGATCGTAAGGCAGCGTGTAGCGGCCGTAGTCGGTCTCGCGGCCCCAGATCGCCAGCATCACCGTCGCCGGCACGCCGGATTTGTTTTCGATCTCGCTGAGCGCCGGACGATATTTTTGAAGCAGCCGCTGTCCCTCACCCGCAAGGCGCGCGATCGAGGCTTCCTTGACGTAGTCGGCGGGCACCTGCACGAACTCGGCCTGCGACGGCGCGCCGGTCGCGGGCCGGCCCGGCAGGATCAGATCAGGCAGCTTGTAATCGGGCTCGAGCCCGCGCGTTTGCTCATCAAACGTCGCCCGCGACACACCGGCGGCCTGCGCCTCCGGCCAGAGCGAGGCGATGAATTGCGTGAAGGCGGCGTCGGCGGCGCGGGCGGACGACCATCCGCAGGTGACCACGATCACCGCAGCGATGAGCGCCCGCCGCATCATGCCGCCATCACCGCGTCAGCTTCTTGTACTTCACGCGGTGCGGAATGATGCTGTCCTGGCCGAGCCGGCGCATCTTGTCCTTCTCGTAGTCCTGGAAGTTGCCTTCGAACCATTCGACATGGCTCTCACCTTCGAACGCCAGGATGTGGGTCGCGATGCGGTCGAGGAACCAGCGATCATGGCTGATGATGACGGCGCAGCCGGCAAAATCCTCCAGCGCCTCTTCGAGCGCGCGCAGCGTGTCGACGTCGAGATCGTTGGTCGGTTCGTCGAGCAGCAGCACGTTGGCGCCGGACTTCAGCATCTTGGCGAGATGCACGCGGTTGCGTTCGCCGCCGGAGAGTGCACCGACCTTCTTCTGTTGATCGGCGCCCTTGAAGTTGAACGACGAGCAATAGCCGCGCGAGTTCACTTCCTTCTTGCCGAGCAGGATCAGCTCGTTGCCGCCGGAGATTTCTTCCCACACGTTCTTGTTGCCGTCGAGCGCGTCGCGCGACTGGTCGACGTAACCAAGATGCACGGTCTCGCCGACCGTGATGGTGCCCTTGTCCGGGGTCTCCTGCTTGGTGATCATCTTGAACAGTGTGGTCTTGCCGGCGCCGTTCGCGCCGATCACGCCGACGATCCCGCCCGGCGGCAGCTTGAAGGTGAGATCGTCGATCAGCAGGCGATCGCCATAGCCTTTGCTGAGGGTTTCGAAATCGACCACGTTGGCACCGAGCCGCTCGGCGACAGGAATGATGATCTGCGCAGTCTGGGTCTGCTTATCACTCGCCTGCTTGAGCAGATCCTCATAGCGCTGGTAGCGCGCCTTGGACTTGGCCTGGCGCGCCTTCGGCGAGGACGCGACCCATTCCTGCTCGCGTGCAATTGTCTTCTGGTGCGCGGCGTCCTCGCGGCCTTCCTGCTCCAGCCGCTTCTGCTTCTGCACCAGCCAGGACGAGTAATTGCCCTCGTAGGGAATGCCCTTGCCGCGATCGAGTTCGAGAATCCAGCTCGTGACGTTGTCGAGGAAGTAGCGATCGTGGGTCACGATCAGGATCGCGCCGGGATAGGTGCGCAGATGGCCTTCGAGCCAAGACACCGACTCGGCGTCGAGATGGTTGGTCGGTTCGTCCAGCAGCAGCAGCTCGGGCTGGTCGAGCAGCAGCTTGCACAGCGCGACGCGGCGACGCTCACCGCCGGATAGCTTCGTCACGTCGGCATCGTCGGGCGGGCAGCGCAGCGCGTCCATGGCCTGGTCGACCTTGCTGTCGAGATCCCAGAGGCCCTGGGCCTCGATCTCGTCCTGCAGCTTGGTCATCTCGTCGGCGGTCTCCTCGGAGTAGTTCATCGCCAGTTCGTTGTAGCGATCGAGGATGGCCTTCTGCTTGGCGACGCCCAGCATGACGTTCTCGCGCACGTTGAGTGCGGGATCGAGATGCGGTTCCTGCTCGAGGTAGCCGACGCGGGCGCCCTGCGCGACCCAGGCCTCGCCGTTATACTCCTTGTCGAGGCCAGCCATGATCTTGAGCAGCGTCGACTTGCCCGAGCCGTTGACGCCGAGCACGCCGATCTTGGCGTCCGGGTAGAACGACAGATGGATGTTATCGAGCACCTTCCGGGTCGGGTAGCTCTTGGTCAGGCCCTGCATGAAATAGATGAACTGGCGCGCCATCGGTCCCGTGAAACCTTCGATTTGAGGAAATTTGCTTGCCGCCGATGTAACGATCCCGCCCCCAAAGGGCAATGTTTTCCCTCCGTTCACCACGGATGAATACGGGACGGACACCATCCCGCCACCGATCCGGACAATTGAAACCATTTTTTAATAAAGCAGGCCAAAGCTCGGTTTCGCGCGGAAACAGCGCCACCCGCTCAGAACGAACGGGGAGCACAGCGAGACAGCGTCATGGCTCTGATCGAGACCCACTCTCTTCCTGTTCCGGCCGAAGCCGGACGCGCCTCCGCGGTCGTCTCGGAGCTCAAGGGCTTCTGGAAGCGCTTCTTCGCCACCGCCTTCAACCCCTACCGGCCCGAGCTGCACTACATGCGCGGCCCCGGCCCCGCCTGGCGCGCCAAGCATGGCATGGATGCGCCGGTCCGGCTCAAGCCCCGCGACCTCTGAGCCACTTCCCCCTATCGGAATTTTGAAGACGCAAGCTGCTTGCGCGCGAGGCTGATTGCGCGCAACCATGGCCCCGGTTCCGACGATGGCGCCCGCCCAGCGCCGTCACCTCTCGCCATGGATGAACGCTGATGAGCCGGCTGCGCTGTGCAATTCTCGACGACTATTTCAATCTCGCCCTCGACGTCGCCGACTGGCCGAAGCTGTCCGACCGCATCGACGTCACCGTGTTCAGCCATCCCTTCACCTCGGAACAGGCCGCGGCCAGCGCGCTGGCCGACTTCGACATCGTCTGTGCGATGCGCGAACGCACCGCGTTCCCCAAGAGCCTGTTCGAGAGCTTGCCGAAGCTGAAGCTGCTTTTGACCTCCGGCATGCGTAACGCCGCGATCGACATGGAGGCCGCCAAGGCGCGTGGCATCGTCATCGGCGGCACGCAATATTCCCGCGATCCCACGGCACCGCTGACCATGGGCCTGATCCTGGAGCTGACCCGCGGCATCGGCCGCGAGAATGCGCGCATGCATGCGGGCGAGCCCTGGCAGACCTTCGCCGGCGTCGAGATCGAGGGGATGACGCTCGGCGTCGTCGGGCTCGGCAAGCTCGGCAGCAAGATGGCCGGCATTGCGAAGGCGTTCGGCATGAACGTGATCGCCTGGAGCCCGAATCTCACGCCGGAGAAGTGCGCGGCGGCCGGCGTCGGCTACGCCACCAAGGAGGAGCTGTTCGCCAAGGCCGACATCATCACCATCCATGTGGTGCTGAGCGAGCGTTCGCGGGGCCTCGTCGGAGCTGCCGATCTCGCGCGGATGAAGCCGACAGCGTTCCTGGTCAACACCGCGCGCGGGCCGATCGTGGACGAGCAGGCGCTGCTCGAGGCGTTGCAGCAGCGCAAGATCGCAGGCGCCGGCATCGACGTCTTCGCGGTCGAGCCGCTGCCGGTCGACCATCCCTTCCGCAAGCTCGACAATCTCGTGCTGACGCCGCATCTCGGCTACGCGACCGAGGACGGCCTGCGCATCCATTACGGTCAGATGGTCGAGGCGATCGATGCCTTCACCAAGGGCAGCGAGCTGCCGCGCAAGCTGGCCTGAAATGAAAAGGGCGTGCCGACGGCACGCCCTTCGCTAATCTTGAATTGTATCGCAGCGCCTAGCGCACGGTGACCGGCGCGGGCAGCGGCGGCACCACGGTCGGCTGCGTGCCCGGGACCGGACCGGCCTGGGCGGCCATCGGAGCCGGCCCAGCGGGTGCCGGCGCGGCGGAGGCGGTCGCCGTTCCCGGCGCCGGACCGCCCGGCATCACGACCACCCGGGTGCCGACCTTGACCCGGTCGAACAGGTCCGAGACGTCCTCGTTCAGCATGCCGATACAGCCGGACGAGACGAACTTGCCGATCGTCGAGGGCTGGTTGGTGCCGTGGATGCGGTAGACGGTCGAGCCGAGATACATCGCGCGGGCGCCGAGCGGATTGCCGGGGCCGCCGGCCATGAAGCGCGGCAGATAGGGCTGGCGCTCGATCATCTCCGTCGGCGGATGCCAATCCGGCCACTCGGCCTTGCGGGTGATCTTCTGCACGCCGGTCCAGGTGAAGCCGTCGCGGCCGACGCGGACGCCATAGCGGACGGCGCGGCCATTGCCGAGGACGTAATAGAGGTAGGTGTTCGGAGTATCGACCACGAGCGTGCCGGCCGGCTCCTTGGTCTGGAACGAGACCTCCTGGCGGCGCAGGTTCGGCGCCAGCTGGGCGGGAGCCGCATCAGGCTGCTCCTCGGGCGGCAGCGAAGCGACCGTCATCGGCCGGCCATCGGCGCCAACCGGCGGCTGCCCGGCCTGGACCGTTCCGGTCGCGGCGGGACCACCGACGGCCTCCGGCGGACGCAGGCCGTCACTGGCGGGAGCCTGTCCCTGGCCCGGACGGTTGGCGTAGATCACCGGCGGCGGACCGGCGGGGCGGCCGTAGCGGGGATCATCGGGTGACATCACCGGGCCCTGCTGCGGCGCGGCCGAATAGACCGGAGCGCCAGCCGGACGGCCATAACGGGGATCATCCGGCGACATCACCGGCCCCTGCGGCGGGGCGGCCGAGTAGACCGGCGGGCCGGCGGGGCGGCCATAGCGGGGATCGTCGACCGGGCCGGGCGGCGGCAGCGAGGCCTGCGGCATCGCGTCGTCGTCATCTTCCAGCGCGTCGAAATTCGGCGTGCGGTCACCGGGGCGATATTCGGACGGCGCGCCATAGCCCGGCGCCTGCTGGACCGGATAGCTCTGAGCCTGTGCGAGCGAGGTTCCCGCCGCAGCGACTGTTGCGGCAGCGCATATCGTCAGAAAATGTTTGATCATCATCGCTCTTGTATAGTCCCCGGACCCCATCGGACCGTTAACGGCCAGATGGCCGAAGATAGCGGCACATTCAAGACATTACAGGCTGATTTGTGCCTGAGTTAGCGATTTGTGATGCGCCCGCACACAGTTGCCCCGTTGCATCACGGGGCGGAAATCGCATCAGGCCGTAGATTGCCGGAGTCTCCGGCCCCGAATTTAAGGGAACGGCGCGGAGGCGTTGCGATATGTTCGAATCAGCCTGATTCGCCACCGATTTGAGCTCGGATTCCGCGTGGCGAACGCGGCAAGCAGTACCGTCACCGCGTTCAGATGGCTCTTGGGTCCCGGTCGCCACCCGCCGGGGCGGAAATTCGTAACCCCTCGATGCTTCCCGGCTTTCGCTTCCTGTTTGCCGCGATCCTGCTGTCAACCTCCATCCTGGTGTTCGGCCTGGGCGCCGCCGCGCTGCTGCGGGCGAGCCATGAGCAGTATGTCAGCAACCCCGCCTGGCGGAACGGCCCGCAGGAGCAGGTGTTTGCGCAGGCGCCCGAGCCGGCCCAGCCGGTGCTCGCGGTACTGCGGGCGGAGCCGGAGGTCACGCCCGAGCCCACGCCGTCGCTGCGCGACCAGGTGCCGACGATCGGACTGCCTGCGAGCGAGCCTGAGCCGGTCGCCGCGCTGACGACCGAGGCCGAGGCTCAGCCTCCGACTGACACCCCCGCGACCGAACCGGCCAGGACCGAGACAACGGCGGAAGCCGCAGCGCCCGCGCCCACCGACACGCTCACCGCTGCCGATACCACGGCATCGATCCCCGAGGCCAAGCCAGCCGCAAGCGCACCGGCCGACCCCAGCGCCGCCCTCGTCTCCTCCGCAATCGATGTCGCCTCGGCCAAGCTGGCCGCGCTGAACGACCCCGCGACCACGGCCTGGAAGGATCCGCCGGCCAAGGCCAAGGCGGACGTCAGCACGCCGGATGGCAAGGCCACCAAGCGCAAGGCGAAGGCGAAGAAGCGGCACCGCGTGGTGCTGCGTCCGCCGCCTCAGCAGCTGCAGCAGCAGCTCGATCCGTTCGGGCAGCCGCAGCAGACCTTCGCTACGACGACCACGCGCACGCGGTAGTGCCCCTTCTTCGCCTCTCCCCGCTTACGGGGAGAGGGAGCGTACCGTCGCCATGGCGACGAGCTTACGCCGGCCCGGTCGCGATCGGCGGGCCTTTGTCCTGGCCCCATTCCGACCACGAGCCGTCATAGAGCGCGGTGTCGGTGATGCCGAGGCGATAGAGCGCGAGCGTCAGCACGCCGGCCGAGACGCCGGAGCCGCAGCTCGTCACGATCGGCGCGTCGAGCTTGACGCCGGCATTCGCGAAGGCGGCGCGGAGATCGTCGAGCGGCTTCATGGTGCCGGTCGCTGCATCGAACAGCTGATTATAGGGCACGTTGCGGGCGCCGGGGATGTGGCCGGAGCGGATGCCCGCGCGCGGCTCGGGCGCGCGGCCCTCGAAACGATCGGCGGCGCGCGCGTCGATCACCTGCTCGGCCCGGCTTTCGACGTTGGCGATCAGCTGCTGCATGCTGCGCACGCGCTTCGGATCATAGCTAGCCTTGAAGGTCGCGGGCTTCGGCTTCACCTCGCCGCTCTCAACGGGGCGCCCCTCGGCGCGCCACTTCTTCAGACCGCCATTGAGGATGCGCACATTGCTGTGGCCGAAGGCCAGCAACATCCACCACGCGCGGGGCGCTGCGACCCAACCGCCGGCATCGTAGAGCACGACGGTGTCGGCATTGGAGATGCCGAGACCACCGACATCGCGGCCGAACTGCTCAGCGCTCGGATACATGTGCGGCAGCGGGTTGGAATGATCGGACACCGCATCGACGTCGAAGAACACGGCGCCGGGCAGATGCGCGGCGAGATAGTCGTCCTTCGGCAGCGGCAGCATGCCCGGCAGCTTGAAGCTGGCGTCGAGCAGCTTGACGTTGGGATCGCTGATATGGGCGGCGAGCCATTCGGTGGAGACGAGGGGATCGGTGGCGGTGGTCATTGGCTTTTCCTTGTCATTCCGGGGCGCGCACACCGCCAGTGAGATTGAAGCAGCGCGCGTCAAACTCTGCTGTCATCGCCCGGCTCGACCGGGCGATCCAGTACTCCGAGACAGCTGTGATTCAACCGAGAAGCCGCGGCGTACTGGATTCCCCGCCTTCGCGGGGAATGACGGGTGGAGAGAGCAGTAACTCCCCCTCACCCCTTCTTCTTCGGCTCCCACTGCTCGGTCGCACCGCCGGCATCGCGCCAGGCGGCGTAGCCGCCGGCGATGTGGGCGACGGGCTTCAAGCCCATGTCCTTGGCGGTCTTGGCCGCGAGCGCAGAGCGCAGGCCGCCGGCGCAGTGGAAGACGAACTTCTTGTCCTCCTGGAAGATCGGCTTGGCATAGGGGCTTTGCGGATCGATCCAGAATTCCAGCATGCCGCGGGTGCAGGCGAACGCGCCGGGGATGCGGCCGTCGCGCTCGATCTCGCGGGGATCGCGGATGTCGACGATGACGACATCGCCGTTCTTGGAGATCTCGATGGCATCCTTGGCGGAGAGCGTCTCGATCTCGGCATTGGCCTCGTCGATCAGCGCCTTGATGCCGCGGGTGATGTTTTGGGGCATGTGGTTCTCCCTCTTCTTTGCTGTCATTCCGGGGCGCGACGACGTCGCAAACTACGGTGCGCAATTGCGCACCAGAGAATCTCGAGCAGCAGTAGATCATCTCGAGATTCCGGGTTCGCGCTACGCGCGCCCCGGAATGACAAGAAGCTAGTGCGTCAACTCCTTCATCGCACCCTCAAGACCCTCGATCGTGATCGGGTACATGCGGTTCGCAAAGATGCGTTTGATGATGGTGGTCGATTCCGAATAGTCCCAGTGCTTCTGAGCGACCGGGTTGAGCCACACCGAATGCGGATAGGTGCGGATGATGCGGTCGAGCCAGACCGAGCCGGGCTCCTCGTTGACGTGCTCGACCGAGCCGCCGGGCACCATGATCTCGTAAGGCGACATCGAGGCGTCGCCGACGAACACGACCTTGTAGTCGTGCGGGTATTTGTGCAGCACG
>NZ_JAVAYM010000061.1:0-3688 GCF_054185205.1 Bradyrhizobium sp. 14AA
CGGGAGCTGCAGCCTGCGCCGAGGCAGCGGCCGGTGCGCGCGGAGCCGGCGCGGCGTTTGCGGCGGGCGCCGCCTGGCGCGTCGCCGCCGTGGGCGGCTCGGGATTCATGATGCTGACCGGCGGCGTCGACGAGGCGCTCGGGAACTCGGCGTTGGTCGGCTTGCCCGTCGGCATCGACGGCGGCATCCCGGCCAGCGCGGCCGTGGCCGGCATCGCCGGCGCGGTTGCCGGCGCGTTCCAGGTCGGCGCATAGCGCGCGACCAGCGTGTCGTAGAGATGGGAATCCATGTTGGCCGCGACCCGTTGCTGGTCGGTCAGCGAGCGGAAGGCGGCGCAATCGAACTGCGTGCAGCCGTCGCGCGCGACCAGCACCTGCGCGACGAGGCCGTAGCGATCGCGCTCCAGCGACTTGCGCAGCACCTTCATGTCGAGCGTCAGGCTCCCCTCGGCGGTCGCAGCATCGCCGAGCGCGGTGAGCCGGTCGATCCTGGCCGCGGTGAAGGAGACGGCGGCAGCGGCGGCATCAGGCGCGCCGAACAGGGCTTTCTCGCAGCCAATGGCCACGGCATCGCCGGCGAGATCGTCGAGGCAGGACAGCGCCGGCAAGCTCGCGGTGACTTGCGCACGCGCCTCGGTCGGCGCGTCCTGCCCTGCCGGTCCATAGACGCGCACCGCGGCAGCCCCCGCGATCGCGATGGACAGCAACGTGATCACCGTCAGCGCGCCGTTGGCGACGGACCTTTCGGCGCGCAGCAGCGCGACCAGGAGGATCAATCCGAAGAAGCCGGCCGCCGCCAGCGTCATCCACATCGGGAAGGCCGGCGAGCGCCAGATTTGGTCGAGCGAAGTGGCCCATGCCCAGTTCATGCGCGACGTCCCCTCACGCGAGCAGCGAGCGAATGGTCAAAGCGAGCACCGCGAGTCGGCAACTGCCCCCGCCTCACCTTGTGAAGGGGAAGCGGGCCTTTTGACGGCGGCAAGATACAAATTCCCCTGAGGGCACCAATGCGCCGGTGCGGTCGGCCGTCAGGACTGCGCGAGCTGGCTTTCCTTGGCGACGCGTTCGAAGGCTTCGGTCGAGCTCTTGATTCGGTACTGGCAGTCGTCGCCATCGGTCGGCAGCAGACGAATCACCTCATACGAGCCGCTGGCAGCGGGACGCGCAACGTTGCTGGCCGTGAACAGTACGCGCGTTCCCACGGGGAATTTATGCTTCAACGCCCATCTCCATCACTCAAACAGCGCCGGCCGTGCCCAGGGTCCCACTGCGACGGACCGGCTGAAAACCCGAACCGACCTATAGCATGCGATGCGGCGTTTTGGCCAGCAGTATACAGCTATGGCAAATATGCCAAAGCCACAGCGTTATCAGAGCGATAGTAGGGGAACCGGGTAGCCGATGATACCGCCGGGAGCAGCCCCTCAGGCGGTGTGGGGCAAATGGCCGTCGGGGCTTGCGTGATCCACAGCCTTGGGCAGTTCCTGGGCCAGGATCTGGCCGAGCTGGTCAACCGGGATGTTGTAGCGCGCGGCCAGCTGGCGGACGGTATCGCTGCCGAGCACGGCCCGGAGCTGGTCGGCCGAGATCGGCAGGTTCTGGCCGTTACCGAGCCAGGATTTGACCTGATCGCCGAGGCCGGCCTGCTGGAGCTTGGCGACGATCGCGCTGAGGCCACCCTGATTGTTGCTGCCGAGCACCTCGTTCAGCACGGCCGGCAAGACCGCGGCCCCGAGCTGGCCGAGTGCGCTGCGCAGCGCGGGATTGTTTTCCAGCGAGTCCAGGATTCCCATGACCGTCCCTCTCCCAAGCCGCAGCACCTCCACGATTGAGCGCCGCCGGCTTGCGCATCGTCAAGCGGCGCCCGATCACAATCGCGGGTTACACCGTTTCGAACCGCTCGATGACAAGCGTCTCGGCGAGCCCGTCCCGGGTCCATTCCTGGAATGCCGGCAGCGCCATCATCGTCTCCATGTAAGCCTTGGTGTCCGGCGCGACCTCGATCGCGTAGGTGCGCAAGCGATGCACGACCGGGGCATACATCGCATCCGCCGCGCCGAAGCGGCCGAACAGGAACGGCCCCTTGGTGCCGTAGCGCGCCCGGCACTCGCGCCAGATCTCCTCGATGCGCGCGACATTGGCCTTCGCGTCGGCCGACAGCGTGACGGCGCGCACCGGCCGGTGCAGGTTCATGCCGCATTCGCTGCGCAGCGGCACGAACCCCGAATGCATCTCGGCGCACACCGAACGGGCATGGGCGCGGGCCGCGACGTCGTCTGGCCACAGCTTCACTTCCGGATAGCGCTCGGCGATGTATTCGATGATGGCGAGCGAATCCCACACCGTGATGTCGCCGTCGACCAGCACCGGCACCTTGCCGGCGCGGCTGAAGGACAGGATCTGCTCCTTGTCCGCGGGATTGTCGGTGTAGAGCGGGATCACCGTTTCCACGAACGGGATGTCGTTGGCGCGGAGCGCGAGCCAGGGCCGCATCGACCATGACGAGTAGTTCTTGTTGCCGATCGCGAGTTTCAGCGCAGCCATGTCATCAGTCCTTCCGAGACGTCTTGAAGCGAGCTGCTTTTAACGCCATCGCCTGCCGCCAATCAATCGTTGCCGTGCCCATACATGCGTGGCAATCGTTGCGATCCGCGAGGAGAGAGACATGAGCAGGCACTGGGTCGACATCACGGCGGTCGGCTTCTTCATCATCGAATGGCTGGCCTATGCGCTGACGCTGGAACACTCGGCCTATGGCCGCGACAGCCTGTCGGCGCGCATGAACCGCTATCGCGAGGTCTGGGTGCGCCGGCTGCTCGACCGCGAGACGCGCATGGTCGACATGCAGATCATGGCCTCGCTCCAGAACGGCACCGCCTTCTTCGCCTCCACCAGCCTGTTCGCGCTCGGCGGCGCGCTGGCGCTGCTGCACGCCACCAACGACGCCATCACGATCCTGGGCAAGCTGCCGATCGATCTCAGCACTTCGCCCGCAATGTGGGAGCTGAAATGCGTCGGCCTCGTGCTGATCTGCGTCTACGCCTTCTTCAAGTTCGCCTGGGCCTACCGCCTGTTCAACTATGTCGCGATCCTGTTCGGCGGCATGCCGCCCGCCTCCCAGCGCGGCACGCCCGAGGCCGAAGCCCATGTGATCCGCACCTCGCGCGTCTTCGAGTCGGCCGGCCGCCATTTCAACCGCGGCCAGCGCGCCTTCTTCTTCGCACTCGGCTATCTCGGCTGGTTCGTCAGCCCCTGGGTGCTGTTCGCGACCACCGCGGCCGTGGTGGTGGTGACGTGGCGGCGGCAGTTCGCGTCGAGCGCGTGGGCGGCGATGGCGCCGGAGGTGGTGGATGGTGATGAGGGGACGAAGCGGGGTCGTTGATGCTCTCGTGTCCCGGACAAGCTGCAGCGCGTAAAGCGTTGCGGCGCAGAGCCCGGACACGAAAGCTGAGTGTGACGCACGCACTCTCCTCCTCGTCATATGTGGACGGCCCCTATTGGCAAGCGCTTTTTGAAGTATCGAACGAGTTGGTCTGCTTCGGTCATATGTCCGGCCTGTTGATGCGGGGTTTATGACCGCTGGCCCTGATGAAATCCGATTGCCGCGGTCCCTATCATTGCGGCGAGCTTGGCGGCTCGTGACGATGTCGGGGTGTCCATGGCTTTCGGCGGTGACCGTATCGCTCATC
>NZ_JAVAYM010000062.1:0-3542 GCF_054185205.1 Bradyrhizobium sp. 14AA
TTCTTTGCGATTTCGTCCATGACTTGCTTAGTGGCTCGGTAGGCGAGATCGACGATTTCGTCGATCTCGGCTTCGGATACGACGAGAGGTGGGGCGAATCCGAGAATATCCCCGTGCGGCATTGCTCGCGCAATAAGGCCGCGATCGCGCGCCGCCTTCGAGATGCGAGCGCCCACCTTGAGCTCTGGATCGAATCGCCGTTTGGTCTGGCGATCGGCGACAAATTCGATTGCGCCGAGCAATCCCACGCCGCGAACTTCTCCGACGATCTCGAGCTGTGCAAACCGCTCCACGAGCCGTTTTTGGAAGTGCGCACCCACAGTCCTCGCCCGGTCGCTGAGCCGCTCCTTCTCGACGATATCGAGCACGGCGTTGGCAGCCGCAGCGGCAATCGGATGGCCGGAATAGGTGTATCCGTGCGAAAATGCGCCGACGCGGTCGGCCGCCTCCTCCATGACCTTGTAGACCTTCTCACCAACGATCGCGGCCGAGAGTGGCATGTAGCCGGAGGTGAGTCCCTTGGCGACTGTCACCAGATCCGGCTCGATGCCGTAGAGCGTGCTTCCGAAGTCCGCGCCGGTTCGACCGAACCCACAAATCACCTCATCGGCGATCAGAAGAACGTCGTAGCGCCTGAGCACAGCTTGAATTTCGGGCCAGTAGCCGGCAGGAGGTGGCGTGATTCCTCCGGTACCCAGCACGGGCTCGGCAATAAAGGCACCGATCGTCTCCGGTCCCTCTCGTACGATCAGCTCTTCAAGTTCTGCTGCACGCCGGCGGGAAAAGGACTCTTCCGTCTCGCCTGGCTCAGCGCCCCAATAGTGGTGCGGGGTGCCCGTGTGCAAAATGCCCGGAAACGGCAAGTCCATGTGGTCGTGGTAGAACGACATACCGGTCATCGAACCGGAGACGACTGAGCAGCCATGGTACCCGCGCTCACGCGAGATTATCTTCTTCTTTTTGGGCTGGCCGCGGAGATTGTTGTAGTACCAAACCAGCTTCGCCTGGGTTTCGTTCGCGTCTGATCCGGACAGGCCATAAAATACCTTGCTCGGCTTACCGGGTGCCATTCGAACAAGTCGGTCCGAAAGGATCGCCAGCTCTTCGGTCGTGTGGGCCGCGTATGTGTGGTAGTAGGCCAGCTTATAAGCCTGCCGCGCGATGGCCTCAGCCACCTCGGTGCGGCCGTAGCCAATGTTTACACAGTACAGGCCTGCAAAGCCGTCGATGTAGCTGCGGCCCTGCGCGTCTTCGATGCGGATGCCTTTGCCCCCAGTGACGATCGTGGGATCGCCGCTTTGACCGCTTGCGAATTCCTTGAGCTGGGTAAAAGGATGCAGAACAGTTGAGCGATCGAGTTCAGAGATGGTTTTAATATCAATCATGCCGATTCTCCTGAGCCGCCAGATCGCCGAAGCAGACGTATTTGAGTTCCATGTATTCCGCCAACCCGTGCCGCGATCCTTCGCGGCCGAGGCCGGACTGCTTCCATCCGCCGAACGGAATAGGCGGCCCCGTGAATGAAGCCGTATTGACGCCAACCATCCCACACTCGATCTGCTCGGAGAGTCGCAGGGCCCGGCGCAGGCTGTCCGTGTAGACGTACGCAGCCAACCCCATTTCGCTGGCATTAGCTCGAGCGATGACTTCTTCCTCAGAGTCGAATGGCAGCACAGCAGCCACCGGCCCGAAAGTTTCCTCACGGGCGATAAGCATGTCGTCCGTCACATCGGTCAGGAGCGTTGGAATAACGAAGTTGGGACCCAGGCGATCGTTCTGTTGGGCAGAAATAACCCGCGCCCCCTTTGCCGCCGCATCGTCGATGTGAGCCCTGCACTTATGGACCACCGACAATTTTGTCATTGGCCCGATATCTGTTGCAGGCTCCAGACCGTGGCCGACCTTGAGCTCGACCACCGCCCTGGCAAACGCCTCGACGAAGGCGCCATAGATGCCTCGCTGGACGTAGATGCGGTTAGCGGCCAGACAATCCTGACCCGACGTCGCAAACTTGGCGGCCATCGCTCCTTTGACCGCTTTCTCAACATCGACGTCATCGAAGACGAGAAGGGGAGCATGCCCTCCAAGTTCGAGCGACACCTTCTTTACGGTCTCGGCAGCCCCCTCCAGGAGCAGGCGGCCGACTTGGGTAGAGCCGGTGAACGACAGCGCGCGCACTCTCGTATCGCGCAACAGAGGAGCGGAAAGCTCGACGGGATCACCGACGAGCACCTGAAATACACCTCGCGGCACGCCGGCCTCTTCGGCCAACCTGGCGATGGCAAGAGCCGATAGCGGCGTCTCGGGCGCAGGCTTGACAATGATCGGACAACCCGCAGCAAGAGCGGCGCCGGCCTTTCGGGTGATCATTGCGATGGGAAAATTCCACGGCGTGATCGCCGCCGCGACACCGATCGGCTGCATTCGCACCTGGAGCAGACTTCCAAGCTTGTGGCTGGGGATCGTCTCCCCGTATGCACGCTCCCCTTCGGCCGCGAACCAGTCAAGAAAGCCGGCGCCATAGGCGATTTCGTGCCGCGACTCAGCGAGCGGCTTGCCCTGCTCGCTCGTCACCAGGACGGCGAGTTCCTCCGCATGATCGCGCATCAATGCGGCCCAGGACCTGAGAATGGCCCCGCGCCTTGCCGGCAACAACTCCCGCCAGGCGGCAAAGGAGCGTTCAGCCGCCGCGATCGCCACGTGCATATCGGCCGCTGTGCACCGAGCAACCTCTGCGATCACTCTCCCGGTCGCCGGATCGACCACAGCGTCTCGTTGTTCACCTGCAATCCAGCGACCATCGATGAGCGCAGCCCCGGCGACAAAATCGCGCCGCCGAAGGCCTTCAAGGCACCTCGCCGCAAGATCGGCCAAGTCTGGAGTTCGGCCCCGATCCGTCTGAAACGCCAATTGAATTCCCACGCGGTCGCTTATTGAAATTTTTCAGGCGTTCAGGATACTAATATCCGCGAACAGATTTGCGTCGCATTTAACCGTCCTCTGGACGGACTCCTGCGCAGCAAGGCCATTTAGCGGTGAATTCACCCGAGGACCATTTATGCAATATGACCGAACCGACGCCCGCATCCTCGAGATCGTACAGAAGAACAACCGCCTCACGTCCGAGGTGATCGGCGAGATGGCCGGCCTGTCTGCTACCGCCTGTCAACGCCGACTGAAGAGGCTTCGTTCAGAAGGCATCATCGAAGCCGATGTCTCGATCGTCTCAGCAAAGGCGGTAGGAAGACCTATTCAAATGCTTGTGCTCGTGACACTGGAGCGGGAGCGCGCAGACATAATCGACAGGTTCAAAAAGGCCATCAAATCCTCGGCCGAAGTCGTCAACGGTTTTTACGTCACTGGTGACGCCGACTTCGTCCTGTACCTCACCGCTCGCACCATGGACGATTATGAGCAGTTCACCCGGCGCTTCTTCTATGAAAATTCCGACATCAAGGGCTTCAAGACCATGGTCGTGATGGACCGCGTAAAGGCTGGATTTGCCATTCCGATCGAGACTCCAGACGAAGCTTGACGAGACA
>NZ_JAVAYM010000063.1:0-3336 GCF_054185205.1 Bradyrhizobium sp. 14AA
GCGCCATGGTCGAATACGTCACCGCGATGATCGGCGGCCAGCTGTTCGGCCTGCCGATCTCCCGCGTCCAGGACGTGTTCATGCCCGAGCGCGTCACCCGCGTGCCGCTGGCCTCGCGCGAGATCGCCGGCGTGCTGAACCTGCGCGGCCGCATCGTCACCGTGGTCGACATGCGCGCCCGTCTCGGCCTGCCCAAGCCCGAGGACGGCAAGGTGCCGATGGCGGTCGGCGTCGATTTGCGCGGTGAATCCTATGGTCTCCTGATCGACCAGATCGGCGAGGTGCTGCGGCTTGCCGAGGCCGGCATGGAGGAGAACCCCGTCAACCTCGACCCCCGCATGGCCAAGCTCGCCGGCGGCGTCCACCGCCTCGACGGACAGCTCATGGTCGTCCTCGACGTCGATCGCGTCCTCGAGCTCGCGCCCGACATGATGGCGGCCTGATACGGCGGCATTGCCGCCGACGTGCCTGCAATTGGAAGTGCCCCCACAAAAGGGGGAGGAAGCAGAGGTTCACATGCGAACTTGTCTCGTCGTTGATGATTCCAGCGTCATCCGCAAGGTTGCACGCCGGATCCTGGAAGGCCTCGACTTCCAGATCCTCGAAGCCGAGGACGGTGAGAAGGCGCTTGAAGCCTGCAAGCGCGGCTTGCCCGACGCGGTGCTGCTCGACTGGAACATGCCCGTGATGGACGGCTACGAATTTCTCGGCCATCTCCGGCGCATGCCCGGCGGCGACCAGCCGAAGGTCGTGTTCTGCACCACCGAGAACGACGTCGCGCACATCGCGCGCGCGCTGCATGCCGGCGCCAACGAGTACATCATGAAGCCCTTCGACAAGGACATCGTGACGGCGAAATTCCAGGAAGTCGGCCTTATCTGAGCGATCGCCCGGAGGCTGAACGGATCCTTCGGCGCTTGTTTTCAACTGTACCGTTTCAGTCTGAGTTGGTGAGTAATGAGTATTGCGTTCGCAGGTAATTCGACCACGGGCTCGTCGCGCGAAGCCGGGCCGCTGCGGGTGATGGTCGTCGACGACTCCGTCGTCATCCGCGGCCTGATCTCGCGCTGGATCGGCGCCGAGCACGACATGGAGGTCGCTGCCTCGCTGCGCACCGGGCTCGAGGCGGTCAACCAGATCGAACGCATCAATCCGGACGTTGCCGTGCTCGACATCGAAATGCCCGAGCTCGACGGCCTCTCGGCGCTGCCGCAACTGCTGGCGAAGAAGCGCGATCTCGTCATCATCATGGCTTCGACGCTGACCCGCCGCAACGCCGAGATCAGCTTCAAGGCGCTGTCGCTCGGTGCGGCCGATTACATTCCGAAGCCGGAGTCCACGCGCGAGGCGCAGGCTGCGGACATCTTTCACCACGACCTGATCCAGAAGATCCGCCATCTCGGTGCGCGGCTGCGCCGCAAGCCCGCGGTCGCGAGCCCGCCGCTGGCGCCCGCGAGCCCGGCGCCGGCCGCTCGTGCACCGGCTGTCGCACGGCCCGCCGCGCCCGCTCCGGCTCCGGCCATCCATGCCCTGTCGTCAGGCGTGCTCACCACGCGTCCGTTCTCGACCCAGGCGCCGAAGGTGCTGCTGATCGGCTCCTCGACCGGCGGTCCGCAGGCACTGATGGCGCTCGTCACCGAGCTCGGCCCGGTGATCGACCGCGTCCCGGTGCTGATCACCCAGCACATGCCGCCGACCTTCACGACCATTCTCGCCGAGCATCTGGCGCGCACGAGCCGCAAGCCGGCGGCCGAGGCGGTCGACGGCGAGCCGGTGAAGGCGGGGCGGATTTATCTCGCGCCCGGCGGCAAGCACATGCGCGTTACGCGCAGCGGCGCTGACGTCGTGATCGCGCTCGACGACGGCCCCGCCGTCAATTTCTGCAAGCCCGCGGTCGATCCGCTCTTCACCTCCGCCATCGACATCTGGCACGGGGCCATTCTCTCCGTCATCCTGACGGGCATGGGCTCGGACGGCATGCGCGGCGGCAAGGACATCGTCGCCGCCGGCGGCAGCGTCATCGCGCAGGACGAAGCCTCCAGCGTGGTCTGGGGCATGCCGGGCGCGGCGGCCAATGCCGGCATCTGCGCAGCGATCCTGCCGCTCAACCAGATCGGCGCCAAGGTCAACCGCCTGTTCGCGGGAGACCGCTCGTGACGCCTGTCGACTACGAGTATCTGCGCAAGTTCCTGAAAGAGCGCTCCGGCCTCGATCTGTCCGCCGACAAGCAATATCTGGTCGAAAGCCGGCTGCTGCCGCTGGCCCGCAGGGCGAGCTTGCCCGGCATTCCCGATCTCGTGCTGAAGATCAGGAACGGCGACGGCCGGCTTGCGACCGACGTGGTCGAAGCCATGACCACCAACGAGACGTTCTTCTACCGCGACAAGGTCCCGTTCGATCATCTGCGCGAGACGATCCTGCCCGGCCTGATCAAGGCGCGCGCGGCGCGCAGGTCGCTGCGGATCTGGTCGGCGGCGTCCTCGACGGGGCAGGAGCCCTATTCGATCGCGATGTGCGTGAAGGAGATGGGCGCAGCCCTGGCCGGCTGGCGCATCGAGATCGTCGCCACCGATCTGTCGCAGGAAGTGCTGGAGAAATCCAAGGCCGGCATCTACAGCCAGTTCGAGGTGCAGCGCGGCCTGCCGATCCAGCACCTGATGAAGTATTTCGCGCAAGTCGGCGAGGCCTGGCAGCTCAACGCCGACATCCGCGCGATGGTGCAGTTCCGCCAGCTCAATCTGCTGCAGGACTTCTCCCATCTCGGTACGTTCGATGTGATCTTCTGCCGCAACGTGCTGATCTATTTCGACCAGGACACCAAGGCCGTGATCTTCGAGCGCATGGCGAAGGGCCTGGAGGCCGACGGCACGCTGTTGCTCGGCGCTGCCGAATCCGTCGTCGGCATCACCGATGCGTTCCGTCCCATCACCGATCGCCGCGGTCTGTATCAGCTCAACCCGGCGCGCTCCGGCCGTCCCATGGGCGGACTGATGCCGCCGTCGCTGAAGGTTGCTGCGGCGAGGTGAGATGTCTCTTGACCCTCTCCCTTTGCGGGAGAGGGTGGCTCGCCGCGTAGCGGCGAGACGGGTGAGGGGTCTCTATCCTCACGAATAGTCCTGTGAGCGGAGAAAACCCCTCATCCGGCGCTTCGCGCCACCTTCTCCCACAAGGGGCCTGTTGCGCTACTGCCTTTTGAGGCAGGAGACGAGAGAGAGAGGGCACTGTTGGCGCCAATTGTCAGGGCGAGACTGTAGTTGGTGCCCTCGCCGGGCGTCTCACGCGGCGATTGCGGCCCACCGCCTCATATTGAACGCGATGGAGGCAAGCAGGACTTGC
>NZ_JAVAYM010000064.1:0-3300 GCF_054185205.1 Bradyrhizobium sp. 14AA
TCCGCGATGTTCGGCACGAAGATGATGAAGGCCGCGCCGACGATCGAGCCGGGCAGCCAGCCGACGCCGCCGACCACCATGCCCAGGAACAGCGAGATCGCGAGCGTGATGGTGTAGCTGTCGGGCGCGACGAACTGCACGGCGATGGCGCCGAGCGAGCCGGCGATGCCGGTAATGGCCGCGGAGACGCCGAAGGCCAGCGTCTTGTACAGCGCGACGTCGACGCCCATGGCGGAGGCCGCGATCTCGTTGTCGCGGATCGCCATGAAGGCGCGGCCCGAACGGGAGCGCAGCAGGTTCACCGCGAAGATGTAGATCGCGATCGTCACGACGAGCGTGAAGTAATAGAGCCACATGTCTTGCGACATCGGCAGGCCGAACGGCGCGTCCGGCTTGGTGACGACGAGGCCCTGCACGCCGCCGGTCCAGTGCTCGAGGAAGTTCAGCTTCAGCAGCTGTGGCATCGCGGTCGCGAGCGCGAAGGTCGCGAGCGCGAGATAGACGCCGGAGAGCCGCAGCGCCGGCTGGCCGAACAGGAAGCCGAAACCGAAGCAGACCACGCCGGCGACCGGCAGGGTCAGGGCATAGTTGACGTTGAAATGCTCCATCAGCACCGCGGTCGTATAGGCGCCGACGGCGTAGAAGGCGCTCTGGCCGAGCGAGAACTGGCCCGAGCCGCCGGTCAGGATGTTCAGCGCCAGCACCGCGAGCCCGTAGATCAGGAGCATCGTCATCTGGAAGATGATGAAGTTCTTGACGAAGACGGGCGCGATGAGGAGCGCGGCCAGCACCACCAGCGAGGTGCCGGTGCCCAGCGTCATGGCCCGCTTCGGAACGGCCTCGACCGCCTGGTGGCCTTCTGCAACGACTTCTTCTGCAGCGCTCATGATCAAACTCGCTTGACGATGTGCCGGCCGAACAGGCCAGCGGGTTTGACGACCAGGACGGAGATGATCAGCGCGAGCGCGATCGGGAGTTTCAGCTCGTTGCCGACGCCGGGGATGTAGGTGCCGGCGAGGTTCTCGAAGACGCCGACCAGGAAGCCGCCGACCACGGCGCCGAACGGGCTGGTCAGTCCGCCGAGCACCGCCGCGGCAAAGCCGTAGATCAGCACGCCGCCCATCATGTTGGGCTCGAGGAACACGACCGGGGCGATCAGCATGCCGGCGATCGAGCCGATCGCGGTCGCCATGCCCCAGCCGAGCGCGATCATCCAGGAGGTGTTGATGCCGACGAGGCGGGCCGATTCAGGCACCGAAGCGGCCGCGCGCATGGCGAGGCCGATCCTGGTGTACTGGAAGAAGAAGTAGAGGCCGAGCAGCAGCAGCACGGTGACGCCGATCATGCCGGCCTGGTGGGTCGAGATCAGCTGGCTGCCCAGGAACGGCGAGGAGCCGAACGGGGTCGGATACTGCTTGATGGTGAAGTCCCAGATCAGGCCGGCGGAGGAGTTGATGATCGCGAACAGCGCGATGAAGCCGGCGACGTTGGTCAGCACCGGCGCCTTCGCGAGCGGCTTGAACAGGATACGCTCGATCGCGATGCCGGCGGCGAAAGAAAATGCCAGCGTGATCAGGAAGGCGGCCCAATAGGGGATGCCCCATTGCATCAACTGCCATGAGATGAAGGTCGAGAACATCGCCATCTCGCCTTGCGCGAAGTTGAGATGGTCGATCGCCTGGTAGATCATGACCACGGCGAGCGCCATGCAGGCGTAGATCGCGCCGGTGGCGATGCCGGCCAGGACCTGGTTGGTGAACAGCTCCATTGTCCCGGCTCCCTCAGTAACCCAGATAGGATTTGCGGATTTCTTCGTTGTTCGCGATGTCCTTGGCGTTGCCCGACATCACGATGCGTCCGGTCTCGATCACATAGGCCTGGTCGGCGAGCTCGAGCGCGAGCTGGGCGTTCTGCTCGACCACCAGGATCGACACCTTGTCCTCGCGGTTGATCTTGCCGAGGATGCCGAACAGGTCGCGCACGACGAGCGGCGCAAGGCCGAAGGACGGCTCGTCGAGCAGCATCAGCCGCGGCCGCAGCATCAGCGCGCGGGCGACTGCGAGCATCTGCTGCTCGCCGCCCGAGAGCGTGCCGGCCTGCTGCGTGTGCCGCTGCTTCAGGACCGGGAAATGCGCGTACATGCGCTCGATGTCGGAGACGATGCCGGCGCTGTCCTTGCGGGTGATGGCCCCCAGCTGGAGGTTTTCCTCCACCGTCATGGTGGTGAAGGTGCCGCGGCCCTGCGGCACATGGGCGATGCCGAACCGCACGATGCTCTCGGTGGAGCGGTTGTTCAGCGGCTTGCCGTCGAATTCGATGCCGCCGGTGGAGCGCACCATGTTGCAGATCGCGCGCAGCGTGGTGGTCTTGCCGGCGCCGTTGGCCCCGAGCAGCGTCACGAGCGAGCCCTCGTTGAGCGAGAAGGACAGGCCATGGAGCGCCTGGACCTGGCCGTAATAGGCGCGCAGGTCCTTGACGTTGAGCAATGTCGTCATTGGTCCTTGCTCCCGAGATAGGCCTTGATGACGTCGGGGTCCGCCTGCACCTGGGCCGGCGTGCCTTCCGCGAGCTTCTTGCCGAAATTCAGCGCGACGACGTGGTCGGCGATCGACATCACGAGGCCCATGTGATGCTCGACCAGCAGCACGGTCATGTGGCGGTCGTCGCGAATGCGGCGAATGAGGTCGCCGAGCACGTAGACTTCCTCGTGGTTGAGGCCGCCGGCGGGCTCGTCGAGCAGCAGGATCTTCGGATCGGCCGCCAGCGCGCGCGCCAGCTCGACGCGCTTCTGCGTGCCGAAGGGCAGGCCGGACACGACAGTGTGTGCGACGTCCTCGAGGTCGAGATAGGCGAGGATCTCGTGCACCTTCTTGTTGACGTCGTTCTCGCTGCGCCGGACCCACGCCAGTCTCAGCGAGTCGCTGATGATGTCGCTCGAGGTCTTCGAATGCGCGCCGACGCGGACGTTGTCCATCACCGAGAGGTTCGGAAACAGCGCCACGTTCTGGAAGGTGCGGCCGATGCCGATCTCGGCGATCCGGTGCGGAGGGCGCGTCAGGATGCTCGCGCCTTCCATCAGGATGTCGCCGGACGACGGCTGGTAGAGCCGGGAGAGGCAGTTGAAGAGCGTGGTCTTGCCGGCGCCGTTGGGGCCGATCAATCCGAGGATCTGGCCCTTGTGCATGTCGAAGGACACGCCGTTGAGCGCAATGATGCCGCCGAACACGACGCTGACGTCGCGAACCGCGAGCAGGGGCGATGTCCCCTGCGCGAGCTGTGCCTGCGTCATCTCGTCTCGCC
>NZ_JAVAYM010000065.1:0-2953 GCF_054185205.1 Bradyrhizobium sp. 14AA
GCGATCTCGCGCGAGGCCAGCGGCACGCGGGTGACGCGCTCGGGCATGAACACGTCCTGGACGCGGGAGATCGGCAGGCCGAACAGCTGGCCGCCGATCATCGCGGTGACGTATTCGACCATGGCGCCTTCGGTGGACTGGGTCTTGTTGCTCATCGCTTGTCTCCTTGGTCCCGCTTAAGCCGCTGCCCGGTTCAGCTCGGAGGCGCCGGCGGCGCCCGCGGTCTGCTCCTTCAGCGCCGCGATCAGACCCGGACGGTCGAACTTGGCGACATAGTCGTGGAAGCCGGCCTGGCGGCCGCGCTCGATCGCCGCCGGCGACACCAGCGCGGAGAGGCCGATGATCGGCATCGAGCCGAGATTGTTGTCCGAGCGAATGGTCTCGGCGAACTCGAACCCGTTCATGTCGGGCATCTCGATGTCGGTCAGCACGACGTCGAAGCTCTGCGCGCGCAGCGCAGCCAGGCCCTCCTGCGCGGTCGGCGCGGTGCGGACGCGGTAGCCGGCGGCCTTGAGGACGGGCGCCAGCATGTTGCGGAAGAACGCAGAATCGTCGACCAGCAGCACCGACTGCGAGTGCATCGACGGCTTCATCTCCTTGCGGGTGAACCAGTCCGAGAACGCCATCGGCAGGAAGTGGCCGACGTCGATCACCTCGGTGGCCTGGCCCTTGATCACGGCCGAGCCAAGGATGCCCTGGCTGGAGCCGCCGACCTCGATGTTGAGCCGTTCCTCGACGATGTCGATGATCTCGTCGACGACGAGGCCCATGGAGCGGCCGTCGTCGGCGAACACCAGGATCGGCTGGGCGCCTTGCGAGGCGATGGTGACGCTCTCCATGGCGACCAGCGGCATCAGCTGCTCGCGGTACTGCACCATGTAGCGGCCGTTGGAGAACTCGATCTTGTCGGCGGGGAGCTCTTCGAGGCGCGTGACGAGCCCGAGCGGGACCGCCTTGGGCTGGCTGGAGCCGGCGCGGAACACGAGCAGCGAAGTGGTCTGCTCGCCCGAGCCGATGTGATGGGCGCCGTTCTCGTCGCCCATGTCATGGGCCGAGGAGCCGGCGGCGCCGAGCGCCTTGGCAATGCCGTTGGGGTCGATGATCATGATGACGGCGCCATCGCCCAGAATGGTGTTGCCGGAGAACATGTCGATGTGACGCAGCTTGGTCGACATCGGCTTGACCACGATTTCTTCGGTGTGGAACACGCCGTCGACCACGATGCCAAAGGTCTGGCTGCCGACCTGCGTCACCACGATGAAGCCGTTCTCGGGATCAGAGGCCGCGCCGTCGTCGATCTTGAGCAGCTTCTTGAGATGGATCAGCGGCAGCAGCTTGTTGCGCAACCTGAGAACAGCCGTGTCCTTGATGCGCTCGATGCGATGCTCGGAGTTGGCGCGGGCACGGACCAGCTCGACGACCGAGAGCTGCGGGATCGCAAAGCGGTCGCCGGCGGCCTCCACGATCAGCGCCGAGACGATGGCCAGGGTCAGCGGGATCTTGATGGTGACGGAGGAACCTTCACCCGCCACCGACTTGATGTCGATGGTGCCGCCGATCTGGTCGATATTGGTGCGCACCACGTCCATGCCGACACCGCGGCCGGAGACCGAGGTGATGGCGGCGGCGGTCGAGAAGCCCGGCGCGAAGATGAACTTGTGGATCTGGGCCTCCGACATCTTCTCGAGCTCGGCCTCGGTGGCGAGACCTGAGGAGATCGCCTTGGCCTTGATCTTCTCGGTGTTGAGGCCGCGGCCGTTGTCGGCGATGCAGATGATGATGTGGCCGCCCTCGTGATAGGCGGACAGGCGGATGGTGCCCTGCTCGCCCTTGCCATTCGCGGTGCGCTCGGCCGGGGTCTCCAGGCCATGGTCGGCGGAGTTGCGCACCATGTGGGTGAGCGGATCCTTGATCAAATCGAGCACCTGGCGGTCGAGCTCGGTGTCGGCGCCGTGCATCTCCAACTCGATCTGCTTGCCGAGTTCGCCCGAGAGGTCGCGGACGATGCGCGGCAGCTTCTGCCAGGCATTGCCGATCGGCTGCATGCGCGTCTTCATGACGCCTTCCTGCAGCTCGGCGGTGACGTTGGACAGGCGCTGCAACGGCACCTTGAACTCGGTGTCCTCGTTGCGGCGGGAGATCTCCAAGAGCTGGTTGCGGGTCAGCACCAGCTCGGAGACCATGGTCATCAGATGCTCCAGCGTATCCACGTTGACGCGGATCGACTGGTTGGCGACGCGGTCGCCCTCGCTGACGCTCTCGTCGGCCATCGACTTCTTCGGCGCCGCCTTCTCCTTGGCGGGTTTTGTCTCTTTGGCGGCGACAGGGGCCGGGGCTTCAGCGGCCGGCGCGGGTTGGGCCTTGGCAACGGGCGCCGGCGCTTCGATCGAGGTCTCGCGGAAGGCGCGCTCGAGCTCGTCGAGCGAGACTTCGCCCGGACGCAGCGGGCGCTCCAGCGTCTGGTCGATCAGCGTGCCAGAGGTCATCTCTTTGGCGGGCGCAGCCGCGGGGGCTTCCGGCGCCAGCGGCGGGGCTTCCGCGACAGGAGCAGCACTTCCAGCCGCCATCGCGGCCATGCCCTGCTCGACCATCGCTTCCAGCTTGTCGATGAGATCGCGGTCGTTGCCTTCCGGCTCGGCTTCGGTCGCCTCGAGGCCTGCGAGGATCTCCTTGATGCGATCGATCGAGGACAGGATCAGCGTCACGGCCTGCCCCGTCACCGGCATGCCGTCACGGAATTTGCTCATCAGGGTCTCGCCGGCATGCGCCAGCGCTTCGAGCCGCGGCAGGCCGAGGAAGCCGCAGGTGCCCTTGATGGTGTGGACCAGGCGGAAGATGTTATCCAGGATCTTGGCGTTGTTCGGCTCCTGCTCGAACTTCACCAGTTGATTGTCGACGGTGTCCAGGCTCTCGCTGGTCTCCGTCAAAAACTCCCGCAACAGATCATCCATGA
>NZ_JAVAYM010000066.1:0-2632 GCF_054185205.1 Bradyrhizobium sp. 14AA
CATCAATTAAATCAATAAGATTTAGTGTTTGTATCCACCGTTGTGTCGCGATCCGATCCGCCAAAAAATTTTTCCGTCCATAGGCATCCACGGCACGGCGCCGCCCTGCCGTCAATGCAGCAGCCGCCGCTTCAGCTTCCTGATCAGCTCTCGCAGATCGGCCGCGTACTCCTTAAGGTTCTTCATCGCCTGCTCCATTTGCCACGGCTTGGGCTCGGGCACAGGTTTCGGTGGCCGTGGCGGTTGGTCCGGGCGGCGGATCATGGGGTGACAAGTCGCAACGGACCGGCGGGGGACCATTGAGGTGGATCAACGGACCACGCTTCCTCGCCGACCGCGACAGGGCGTCGTTCGGCGATCAGCTCGACCGCGCGCCGCGCCAGCTCAGTGAAAACTTACCTTAGCTTGGCCCGGAAGACTGCTGCCGCCAATCGCCGAATGCTCCTTGCAAACGGCTTCAGACCTGCCGTGATGAACGCGAAGAAAATCATCAGCCATGTCGCGAGCGCGACGCACCACAGGATCACTTCCAGTATCTCGGGCATGAAGCCCCTCCCGCCTAAAAATTGCTTTTGAAAATAAGGTGGGAGTGTTTCTGAACGGAACGGCTGTGACAAGCTCCGGAAAGTAGCAAGCTAGCCAAGATACCCGAGCAAAGTTGCACTCTCCCGGTAGTCGGCCAAGGTTTTTGCATCGCTCGTCATGATCCAGATCAACCGGCTGCCTTCGCCGGGCGGTACGCGGCACAATGGACCGCAACCTGATCTTGCGAAGTCTCGCCATCGCTGAGCGGCACGTATTGCAAGGTAAAAGCCACCTTGCGAAGCAACAAGCGCTGGTCGCGAAGCTGGACCGCGACGGTCGCGACACAACGGACGCTTTGGCGCTCCTTTCCAACATGCGCGAGACGCAGCGGCTACGCATCAGCGAACGCGACAGGCTGTTGGCGCAGTTGGGCGTTTCACTGAAGTAGCGGTGTCGCACCCACTCTCGCGCCGCGCCGCCCCGATCGAACATCTTGCGAACGCGAGCGTTCCGTTAGCGGAGCACCGGTAGTTGTACGGTCCTGATCCGGCGGCGTAGTCGGACTAGGATACCGGCTCCCGTCACTCACTTGTGGGAGCGTGCCCTCATGGAGCGCTACATTCACAACGAGAACATCCGCCGCTTTCAGAAGCTCCTCGACGAGGAGACCGACGAGCACAAGCGCGAGACGATCCGCAAGCTGCTCGCCGAGGAAGAGGCACGAGAGGTCCCGCGACCGGACAAGCCGCCACATGGCTGAAACCGACCGTCTACGCACAAAGTCTTACGTATCAACCCTTACCGCGCTCGACCGGGATGGCCGTCCTGCGAAGAACCCGGCAAAGCAACGATCGATTTGATCACCCGAGCATAGTTGCATTCTCCCGGCAGTCTTCATCGGCTGCCGGGTTTTTGTTGCTCGTCGCTCGTCGTGATCCAGATCAACCGGCCGCTCCCGCCACGCGGTACATAAGAGGCCATGGACCACACCATGCTCCGCAGGCACTTGGCTATGGTCGAGCGACATGTCGCGCTCGGTGAAGGCCATCTTGCCAAGCAGGAAGCGCTGATCGCTGGGCTGGAATGCAAAGGACGCGACACCGTCAATGCGCGGATGTTCCTTGCCACACTCCGCGAGACGCAGGCACTGCACCTAGAGCACCGCGATCGGCTGCTGGCAGAGCTGGAGCGCTAAGCTCGACCCTGCTCCGCCAAGCGCCGCAGACAGCGCGCCTTCAGGTTAACAATTGAATTTACCCGCCTTTAAGTCGCCTCACCGCATCGCATAGGGGCGCGGCATCATGCTGTGCGCTTTGATTGGAGAAAACACATGGACCTTAGCGAGGCGCTGACCATCACACTTGCGATCATCGCAACGGCACACTTGGCCGTTGCGGTGATGCACTACTTGAAGCGGTAATCCGGTCGTCAGCGAAACAGGCCCCATGGAGATTGAGCCCTTCCATGGGGACTTCCCTTTAAAGCCCGAGCGCGTAAACGAAGGATTACGATCCGCGTCCACTGGTGCGGCCGTAATTTCCGACAGTGTCATCCGCCTTATCCACAGGCGCCTCCGTAGTCACCCGGCTTCGCACTACCCTGCATTGTGGCATCGTGAGGGCTCCTGTCACGCAAGCGAAAGCGTAGCTGAGGAACGATGAGTGAAAGCAAAGAAGGCATTGATAATAAGCCGTGGTGGACCGCGCCTCAGTTCGACACCTTCTTTCTGAAGACAGCTGACGAATACGTCTACCGTTATCGATCCGCCAAACGCGCGATCCAAGAGCTGAAAACAAGCAGGCTCCGGATGTCGTCATTTGATGAGCTGAACGACCCAAAAGAGTATGCAATGTGGGATTTTGACGTCGGCGCGCGCATCGAGATTGATGAAGGTATTGCGCGCGAAATAAAGGAGCAAGGTTCAATCTACGCCAAGGCATGCGCCAAGGTTCTCTGCGCTACCCTTGACGATGAGGCCGCCCTTGAAATGGGCGTGAACCACATATGGAGCCGGGGCTTTTGCCGTCCGCGTATGTGGCAACAGTACGGTGACAATTATCGAGGCGTCTGCATGGTCTACGATCGCCAAGCGCTCGATGACGCGATA
>NZ_JAVAYM010000067.1:0-1492 GCF_054185205.1 Bradyrhizobium sp. 14AA
ACGATGACGTAATTGCGGTCAGCGCTCGCGGCCACGAAAGCTCCGTTATCGTCGAGCTCTCGCAATCAAGCGATTCGGAGGAGCTGTCATGAGGCAATACGTCGGTCTGGATGTCTCGCAAAGAGAGACTTCGGTTCGCGTGGTCAACGAGACTGGTCAGGCGATTTTTGAAGGAAGGGCCAAGTCTGATCCCGGGGATCTGTCCAAGCTGCTTCGCAAGCATGCGCCATTCGCGGAGCGGATCGGCTTTGAGACGGGCGCGATGGCAAGCTGGCTTTGGCACGAGCTTCGTAGGGTTGAACTCCCCGTCGTTTGCATCGATGCAAGGCATGCACACGCAGCACTGTCGGTCCGCATGAACAAGAGCGACCGGAATGATGCTCGGGGCCTTGCCGAACTGGTGCGGGTTGGATGGTATCGAGAAGTCAAAATCAAGAGCGAAGAGAGCCAGAAGGTTCGAGCGATCCTTGTCGCGCGATTCCGCCTCGTATCCATACGCCGGGATATTGAGAACCAGGTCCGAAGTCTGATCAAGGAATGTGGGTTACTCTTCCCTCGCGCGATTGGCCAACAGTTCCGTAACCAGGTCGGCGAGCTATTGGGCGAAGATCATCAACTCCTCAACGTGATCGCGCCGCTCCTGTCGATTCATGAGCAGATCTGCCAGCAGCAGAACAAATTCGACGACGAGGTCCGCCGATTGGCGAAGTCTGACGAGACGACGCGTCGCCTGATGACGGTCCCTGGTGTTGGCGTGGTGACTGCCTTGACGTTCCGCCATACGATCGATGACCCGTCCCGCTTCCGATCGGCCTCGGCAGTCGGCGCATATCTCGGCCTCACACCTCGGCGCAACCAGTCTGGTGAAACAGACACTAGTGGCAAGATATCCAGATGGGGCGACAGGCTTCTCCGAACTTACTTGTTCGAGGCAGCGACCGTCCTTCTCTATCGGACCAAAAAATGGTCTTCCCTCAAGGCCTGGGGAATGAAGCTGGCGAAGCGCATCGGTATGAAAAAGGCAAAGGTCGCCATTGCCCGCAAGATCGCAGTGATCCTCCACTGCATTTGGGTCGATGGCACGTCGTTCGACTGGGGCCACGCGCCGGCCTGACCTTATTTTGTAAGCTCCTGGCCTGGTCCGCCGGGCCGGCGATGTCCCGCTGGGACGGTGGTCGTGGTGACCTCGGTCAATCGGCTGGTGGCGGCTCGTCCGCACGCCGTTGCAAACGATGAGGCGCCCGATCCGGACATCATCATGAGGCGCGTGCGACCTCGGAAAGGACCATGACCCCAGCGACGGGCAGCGGATCGTTGAAATTTAGGTGACGGCTAATCGACCAATACTATCGAGCTGGCTATCGATCTACCAGCCGCGCTCGCCCCGTCTCCGCAACCCCGACCCGCTTCAACGGGCCGAGCGCTACCGTCTTGCCGTATGGCCTCAAAAAGAGAGTTGACATCAATCCGCAATTAAAGGGCCGATTGACAT
>NZ_JAVAYM010000068.1:0-1273 GCF_054185205.1 Bradyrhizobium sp. 14AA
CCCACGGGTGTCCGGTTTAGGTTTGAGCCAGACTTAGGCACATCTGGGGCTGATCTTGGCTGATCGTGGGTGGTTGGAGCAAGCTGTCGATACGGCGGCGCTGCATGAGGTTGGCGCGGACCAGTCTTGCGAAGACGAGCGGACTTCGAACGGCTTGCTGGGTGGCCTGGGCGAGGCGCAGCAGTAGGAAGGCGATTAGGGCGACGGCAATCTGGATGCGCACGGCGTTCTCCGAGGTGCCGACGAAGCGGTTGATCTTGAGGGTCTGCTTGACCCAGCGGAAGAACAGCTCGATGGCCCAGCGACGGCGGTAAAGATCGGCGATCTCCTCGGCGCTGGCGTCGAGATCGTTTGACAGCAGCCGCAGCACCTTTCCCGTCTCGGTGGTGACGCGGACCTCGCGCACTGCATCCTGCATCGGGTTACGACGGCTTTTGGCCTGTCGTGCCGGAAGAAAACCTATGCGATCAGACAGGATGTTGCTGCCCGGGGCGAGCGGCAACTCCCTGACCACATCGAGCGGGGTGTTGGATTTGAACCGGCTGACAATGCGGCATCCGACGGCATCAAGCTCGGCCCACCAGGCATAATCGTAATAGCCGAGATCGAAGACGTAGGTCGCGCCCGGCGTGATCGGCATCTGATGGGCTGCAGTGGTGTCGTTGACGTTGGCGGCACTGACCGCAGCATAGATTGGACGATCGGCATCTGCATCGTAGATCACGTGCACCTTGGCGCCGCAAACCCCGGACGAGAACCGTGCCCAGCTGGAACTGTGCTCGTTCAACCGCACACTTGTGGAATCGATCAGATAAGTCGTCTCGGCGAGCTTGCGGCGCAGTCCGCGATGGGCCTGCTTCATCATGACTTCCAGCAGTTCGCTGAACACCGCAACAGGCCGCTTGGCGTTGGCATCCGACATCGTCGACCGGCGGACCGGATCCGCGCCCAGATGATAGAGCCGGGCCGCGTGGCTCGAAAGCCCTGTCACGATCTCGCGTAAGCCCGCAGCGCCCGACAGTTGGCCATAGAGCAGCGCCACAAACTGGCCTTTGGTCGAGAGCCGACGCACCCGCGCGTCGGCAGTATGATCTTCCACAAGTGCTTCAAACCGGTGCCACGGCACAAGCTTCAGCAGATCGCGAAATACTGTATTGTGGTGCGGCATGGCGCTGATCTCCATTCGTGTCCCGGAACGCTTGCAGACGTCCAGGATCGAGTAGAATCAACGCCATGCGCTCTGTCCAATAATTTTGAACCGGACAGCCGTGGG
>NZ_JAVAYM010000069.1:0-1067 GCF_054185205.1 Bradyrhizobium sp. 14AA
TCGAGTTGAAGTCGGACGAGGACGACCCGCTGTCGCCGTAGTTCGACAGCGACAGCGTCCCTGCCGTCGGCGCCGACGTGTCGACCACCACCGCGACGATGTTGCTGGTCGAACTATTACCGGCCGGATCGGTAACCACGG
The DNA here is from genome assembly GCF_054185205.1 of Bradyrhizobium sp. 14AA. Classification (NCBI taxonomy): domain Bacteria; kingdom Pseudomonadati; phylum Pseudomonadota; class Alphaproteobacteria; order Hyphomicrobiales; family Nitrobacteraceae; genus Bradyrhizobium; species Bradyrhizobium sp. 14AA. Next base: position 142 of record NZ_JAVAYM010000069.1, read on the forward strand.
CGCGGAACTGGTAGCTGCCATCGGCCAGATCGCTCTGTGCGGCCGTCGTCGTGGTCCAGCTCGCGCCGCCGTCGGTCGAGACCTCATAGGCCACCGTTGTGCCGTTGGTATCGGCGTTGCCGCTCAGCGACAGATCGAAGGCTTTGTCGGTGGAGTTGAGGTCCGCAGGCGACGACCCGCTGTCGTCATAGTTCGACAGAGAGAGCGTCCCCGCCGTCGGCGCCGACGTGTCGACCACCACCGCGACAACATTGCTGGTCGCGCTGTTGCCGGCGGGATCGGTGACGGTCGCGCGGAACTGGTAGCTGCCGTCGGCCAGATCGCTCTGTGCGGCCGTCGTCGTGGTCCAGCTCGCGCCGCCGTCGGTCGAGACCTCATAGGCCACACTGGTGCCGTTGGTATCGGCATTGCCGCTCAGCGACAGATCGAAGGCCTTGTCGGTCGAGTTGAGGTCCACAGACGACGACCCGCTGTCGTCATAGCTCGACAGCGACAGGGTCCCCGCCGTCGGCGCCGTGGTGTCGACCACCACCGCGACGATGTTGCTGGTCGAGGAGTTGCCGGCGGGATCGGTGACGGTCGCGCGGAACTGGTAGCTGCCGTCGGCCAGATCGCTCTGTGCGGCCGTGGTCGTCGACCAGCTCGCGCCGCCGTCGGTCGACACCTCATAGGCCACACTGGTGCCGTTGGCATCGGCGTTGCCGCTCAGTGACAGATCGAAGGCCCTGTCGGTCGAGTTGAGGTCCACAGACGACGACCCGCTGTCGTCATAGTTCGACAGCGACAGCGTCCCTGCCGTCGGCGCCGACGTGTCGACCACCACCGCGACGACATTGCTGGTCGAACTGTTACCGGCGGGATCGGTGACCACGGCACGGAACTGGTAGCTGCCGTCGGCCAGCTCGCTCTGCGCGGCCGTGGTCGTC